>NZ_JAHZST010000019.1 GCF_019457885.1 Shewanella nanhaiensis | reverse complement strand
TCCCTCTAAAGAGCCGTTCGAGACTAGGACGTTGATAGGTCAGGTGTGTAAGCGTTGTGAGGCGTTGAGCTAACTGATACTAATGACTCGTGAGGCTTAACCATACAACCCAGATGGGTTTTACCTGGAATGAGTCCAATCATTTCGCGGCATTTCCTCCGTCCATGGAGGTCATGCAAGTAACATGGTTTTGCTTAACTGAAAGAATATGAAGTACTTGATTTAGTGTGACTTAGTTATTTAGAAAGCTTTTCAAATTTATAATTTTGGTTAATTAGGCAGGTAATTGTTTGGCTGACAAAGCCGTGACGAGCGAAGCGCGGAGTGTACTTCAGTACATGAGCACTAGAGTGAGGAAACAATACCGTCAGACGGATAATTAACCAGTAAGAATTAGTCTGGAAACAATAGCATTGTGGTCCCACCTGAATCCATCTCGAACTCAGAAGTGAAACGCAATCGCGCCGATGGTAGTGTGGGGTCTCCCCATGTGAGAGTAGGTCATTTCCAGGCGCCTATTTAAGTGAAGAAGCCACCTTATTAAGGTGGCTTTTTTACGTTTGGACTTTTTTAAAATAACAGCCATTAGCTCGAGCTGACCTGAAACGATGTCAGGTGGCTTATCCACTTAAGCACGTACGTGCAATGCCACTTTGGTTTATAAAGAGTCGACGTCGGTCGATAAATGCTCCTTCAATATCGACACTTCCACCATCCATGGCGGTCGCCACGCCGCTGAGCTTGGTCAGGAACTGCATCCATGCGTTTCTGACATTCGGAACATCCGTGTACCTTGCCTCCAGTTCAGCGGCTGCGTCGCTTCTCGCTACAAAGTAGCTAAATGCTGCGCATTCAAAACACTACTTCTCCGCCCCCATGTGTCCACTACGTGGTACGAGTAGGTCATTTCCAAGCGCCTAATAAACGATAAGGCCCGTTGCATTAGCAACGGGCTTTTTTCGTTTTTAGCCTGGAAAAATGACCACTTGAACATGGGGAAATAGATAGCGCATGCGAAGCATGCCACATTTCCATGTGGAGTAGGGTGAAGTAGGCGTTGTTGGCGAAGCGCAGCTTCGTGCCTATTGAACGCGGAGAGCTGGCTCGCAGCTGGGCCATTGGAAGGCGCCTAATAACGAAAGAGTGATACCAATCGGTATAAAGATGTGATCGCTCAGCGAGAGTTTAGCGCTTCTGAGGCAAGGTCATTAATTGCTCCTGCATTAATGACATTCACCACATCCATGTAGTTTGCAACGAGTGAGGAACATAGTTGTTCTACGTTTAAGCTCGTTAACGCAGAATCAGAACCGCTAAAACTCGCCTGTAAGGAGTGTTTTTGGCTGCCTACTTCTGCGTTGAATTAACTCACAAGGGAATAACCATTCTGTCATTCATTCGCCTTGAATTAGCTTGCCAAAAAAACTCTGAGTAGATCACTTTCTTATACCGATTGGTATAAGTGCCTCAGTGTTACCATTTGCCGGAAATACAGCACCGAAAACATAGGCATATTCAAACTGTTGCTGCCGAACAACTCTTGGACGACTTCCTCTCTTGCCCATAAACGTGTCGCTGTATTTTGTTGGCCTATCCTAGCTTCATACCGATTAGTATTACAACTCATTACTGATTTGTATGATACTGAATAACGCTAATATGGAGGTGTGACTATTCCATTAAGTATGGGGCTGTCGGTGGTATCAAAGCCCATTTTTTATTAATGAGTTTAAGCTGGTGCTGATAGTTTTTAATCAAGTCGTCTGTTTTTATATCACAACTGAACTTCTTGATTGAAAATGCTGCAGTTAAGCGGTTTTTTGATAAAAAGTACTTTACCTTTTAGGGGAGTTTAAGCATAATGCGTCTCGTCAACAGGGGTATAGTTCCAATTGGTAGAACAGCGGTCTCCAAAACCGATGGTTGCGAGTTCGAGTCTTGCTACCCCTGCCAAATACAGAAAAAGCCGAGCAATAGCTCGGCTTTTTCACATCTGAAATTCACTCTTTCTTTTCGCTTTTGTCGCTTGGACTTCTAGCTTCTCTTTGCCAGATGACTTGAATGTTATCTCCCCAACCCGCAATTAGTATTAGTGTTGGATAAACTGGTATCCTAGCGGCTATCGAACTCTTTATTTTAAGTGATAGTCGCGTGGAAAAATCTGCATATTTAGACGCAATGGGAATTTCAAGGTGGAGCCAAGGAGACGGGGCGATAGACTCATACACTATTTTGGTGGATACCCTATCTCCCGAGTTAGAGACGCATCCTATTATCACAACGGTATTATCTCTTATCGATTGCCCTTTTACTCATTGCACATTTTCTAGTTCATTTGCTAAGGGAGCCAATGTTATTTGGGATATGCGAAGAGTGAAGCTACCCAAGTCGAATGCAGTGTTAACTTCTGCGCCTTTGAGTGAACTGGAGAAAACGGCGGAGAGTAAGCGGGATTTATGGAATATGATTATGGCTCAACAGGAGAAGAGTCAGTGAGTTTTAGTGCAAAGCCCTATATCGTTACTCTGAATGTCGATAATGCTCCAGAAATGGCATATATCGCCTCTCAAGCACACTCACACCCGATGAGCCAGTCGACAATCGAGTCTTGCTTTGGGCACTTATATCAAAGCTTTGGTGTTTACTTAGCAGATGAACTTCAAGGCTTCGCTATAGTGCATCAGATTTTTGAAGATGCGACGTTAATGGATATCTGCATTAGCCCTAAATCTCAAGGGGGAGGCTTTGGGCGCCTGCTACTAGAGAGTGTTATTGCATCGGTTGGTGAGAAAGGCGCTGAGACACTTTTTTTGGAAGTGAGAAAGTCTGGGATTGCTGCAATAAGCTTGTATAAAAGAGAGGGCTTTAAGGAGACTGGACATCGTAAAGGCTATTATAAAACAGCTGATGGCAACGAAGATGCGATTTTGATGGAGCTAGCTCTTTAGAGGTAAAAAATGGCGTCAGCTAATTAAATTAGCAGCGCCATTTAATCTATTTGAATAAAGTGGTTATTTCACTTCTTTACCTTGAGCCTGAAGATCTGCATGGTAGCTTGAGCGAACCATAGGACCGCATGCAGCATGGGTAAAACCAATCTCCTCTGCAAATACTCTTAGTTCATCAAACTCTGCTGGCGGTACATAACGCTCAACTGGCAGGTGGAACTTAGAAGGCTGAAGGTACTGGCCTAAAGTGAGCATCTCAACGTTATGAGCGCGCAGATCTTTTAATACCTGTGCTATCTCTTCGTTGGTTTCACCTAATCCCATCATCAGACCTGACTTAGTAGGTACATTTGGGTGACGCTCTTTAAACTTCTTAAGCAGATCCAGTGACCATTGGTAATTCGCACCAGGACGGGCCTTGCGATAGTGCATTGGCGCTGTTTCTAAGTTGTGGTTAAAGACATCTGGTGGCTCAGTGGCTAGGATGTCGAGTGCGGCATCGATGCGACCACGGAAATCTGGAACTAAGGTCTCAATCTTTATTTCAGGGTTTAATAAGCGGATCTCACGAATACAATCGGCAAAGTGCTGGGCACCACCATCACGAAGGTCGTCACGATCGACAGAGGTGATCACGACATACTTTAGCTTCATATCTTTGATTGTTTGCGCTAGTTTTTTAGGCTCCTGCGCATCAGGTTTTAATGGTCGCCCATGGGCAACATCGCAGAAGGGGCAGCGACGGGTACAGATAGCACCTAAGATCATAAAGGTCGCTGTGCCGTGGTTAAAACACTCTGCTAGGTTAGGGCATGATGCCTCTTCACACACTGAATGTAGGCCATTGCTTCTTAAAGCCTGCTTAATCTCATCGATACGTTGGCTTGAAGAGGGAAGTTTTACCCTTAGCCAGTCGGGCTTTCGTAACATGGTTTCGCGTTCGGAGGGCACGACTTTAACTGGGATGCGTGATACTTTATCCGCATCTCTAAGTTTAACACCTGGTTGTAATCTTTCTGGCCTACTCATATGACTGTGACAATCCTTGATGATGAACTAGATTCTGATAGCCTAAGTTGTGGCTAAATGTTTTAACGAGCTGCTCACCTGCCTCTTCGACAGTTTGAGGTCCGCCTAATTGTTTGCATTGCACCATCTCTAAACCGGCATAACCACATGGGTTAATTCGCTGGAATGGGCTCATATCCATATCGACATTAAGCGCTAAACCATGAAAGGAGCAGCCCTTACGGATCCTTAGTCCTAATGATGCGACTTTGCGTTCATCGACATAAACGCCAGGAGCATCAGCTTTGGCATAGGCTTTGACTTGATAGTTTTCAAGCATCTGCACTATGCTATTTTCGATATCGGTCACCAGTTGGCGTACACCGATTTTTAACCGCTTAATATTGATAAGAGGATAAGCCACAAGCTGGCCTGGTCCGTGATACGTGACTTGACCTCCTCGGTCTACCTGAATGACAGGAATATCACCGGGATTTAAGATATGTTCACTTTTCCCCGCCTGACCTTGGGTAAACACAGGAGGATGTTCAACTATCCAGAGCTGATCTGGGCTGGAACTATCTCGATTATCTGTGTATTCCTGCATCGCGTGCCATACAGACTCGTAATCTTGTTGACCAAGATACCTTACGTGCAATGTGCTCTGAGACAAGGGCAACCTCTCCCCTAAACAATAATGGCGGCATTATACTCCTCTAACTGATAATTGTAAGCCAGATCACACTTACATGGCGCTTAGGTAACTGATTAAGTTAGCGTGAGCTGTTAAAACCTGTTATCAGAGAGAAATAAACTTATAAAACGCGCTTTACGCCTTCGATAGCAGCAAGATCAATATAGAGGGATTCGACCTGCTCTTTGCTTTGCACTGTCACTCTGATCGTGATGGAGTTATAAGTGCCCTTGCTTGAAACCTTACTGCTCGGTACGTAATCACCTGGTACATGCTTTTGCACAACGGCGACAACTCTGTCAGCCAGTGTTTCGCTTGCATCACCAACAACCTTGTACGGAAAAGAGCAGGGGAACTCCATTAATTCATCAAATTTTGTATCTAACATCGCACATCTCTCACTATTTCAAAGGGACCAATTGACCCTATATGGTGCCTATTATACCTAATTCAAGGTGTGTTGAGCAAAATGCAAAAAGCCACCTTAAGGTGGCTTTTTGTACATAAGGTAAGGTTTAGCTAAACCAACCTGTGAACATCTGGGTGAAGTAGTCCATTAACTTACTGAACCAACTGCCTTCATTTACCTCTTGTAAGGTAACAAGTGGGAATTGAGCGATATCTTTACCGTTTAGTTGGAAGTAGATACGGCCGACAGTCTCTCCTTTTGCCAGTGGTGCAGTAAGCTCTTTTGTGAGCTCAAAGTTGGCTTGTAGGTTTTTAGCTTGGCCACGATTGATTGTGATAGGTGTATCTGTGGTAACCCCTAAATCAACAGATTCTTTGTCGCCGTACCAGATTTTCTGAGTAACGAAACTGTCACCAGCCTTGTATGGCGTGATGGTTTCAAAGAAACGGAAGCCATAATTTAAGATCTTTTTGCTTTCAGCTTTACGAGCCGCTTCGCTCTTCGTGCCCATTACAACAGCAACTAAGCGCATGCCATCTTTGGTCGCTGAGGTCACTAAGTTGTAGCCTGCACCAGAAGTATGACCTGTCTTAATACCGTCAACATGCATACTCTTGTCCCAGAGCAACCCATTACGGTTATATTGCTTGATACCGTTGTATGTGAACGATTTCTTCTTATACAGAACATACTCTTCAGGTACGTCGCGGATAAGTGCAGCCCCTAAAATGGCCATATCATAAGCGGTTGTTTTATGGTTTTCAGAATCCAGTCCGTGAGAGTTCTCAAAGTAACTGTCCTGCATTCCAAGTTGCTTGGCCCATGAGTTCATCAGATCAACAAAGCCATCTTCGGTACCAGCAATATGCTCGGCCATAGCGACACAGGCATCGTTACCCGACTGGATAATAATACCGTGGTTAAGATCGTCTACAGTGACCTGCTTACCGACTTCAATAAACATCTTAGAAGAATCAGGAAAGTTCTTTGACCATGCTTTTTTACTGATGGTCACCTGATCATCGGGAGAGATATTACCGACTTTTATCTCATGGCCAATAACATAACTGGTCATCATCTTAGTCAAGCTGGCTGGATTTAAACTTTCGTAGGCGTTCTCTTCTGCAATAACCTGTCCTGTATTGTAATCCATTAAGACAAAGGCTTTAGCTGCCACGGTTGGCGCATTTGGCGTCACAACGGGAGCGGCGAAAACAAAAGAGGATGCAAGGCTAGTTGCAAGAATAAGTGATTTTAATGGTCGATTTAAAAAATTCATATCAATTAAGGCACGTCTTATTTGGTTATATTCAGAATCGTAAGCTTGCGAGAGTATATCATTAGTCGACAAGCTTATTCAGTGAAGGTTCATTAATCTTTAACTATTAGCGGTTATCCAAATCTATTCAGAGATCAAATAGCTTTGAGGGTAACCATCGGACTTTAATTCCAGATTAAGCTGAGTTGCCAACTGTTGGCGACCAATTGGGCCTAGCTGTAATTTATAGAGATTATTACTCTGCTGCAATCGGGTTTTAACCTGATATTTATCTTCTAGTTGCTTTGCGAGCTTGTCGACCTTGGTTTTGTCTGAAGATGCCAAAATCTGAATATAGTGCAGCTTGGTCTCTTTAAGCTCTGCGAGCGCAATTGATTCGGGGTTCTCAATGTATATCACCTCAATATCCACTTTTGCTGTGCCAGTCTTTAACATGTCTAATCTGTGAGCGGCAGCGTAGGAGAGATCGATTATCCTATCTTCATGAAAAGGGCCTCTGTCATTAACACGAACAATGACCTGCTTATTATTTGCCTGATTAGTCACTCTGACATAACTAGGCAGTGGCAGAGTCTTATGGGCCGCCGACATGGAGTACATATCATAGGTCTCGCCATTTGAAGTTAGATGGCCATGAAACTTGCTTCCATACCAAGATGCCGTACCACTGTTACGGTAACCTTTTCCTGTGTCCATCACCTGATAGGACTTGCCTAGCACAGTGTAGTTTTTCTTATTTCCACCACGACTATATGCCTCATATTTTGGGTGTGCGTCTTCAACCTTAGTCATATCCGGGGCGCTAGTCGGGGCCTTATCATTGGCCATCTGGTAGCGACTGTTATTTGAGCTTGAACAAGCTGATACGAGCAATACAAGCGAGGCTATTGTTATGGCTTTAGAGAGTTTATTGTGCATCGTGAGCCTTCTTTAATTGCTGGCTGAATTGGTAAACGGCCATAGCATAAAGCGGGCTTCGATTATAACGGGTGATCACGTAAAAGTTCTTGAGACCGAGCCAGTATTCACTCTTAGCTTCCTGCTCTAACTCTATGACTAGCGCAGGTTGAGAGACGTCGAGATCAATCGATTCTGCTAGGGCGAGGGATGGGGATAGAATATCGGAGACTTGGTAATGTAAACGCTCACCTGACCAGACTTTTAACGGCTTTGGGAGTCCATCTGTTTCGGCTAAAGGAATGGCGACAGGTGCATTGGCTACCCAGCCATGCTGATGAAAATAGTTCGCGACACTGCCGATGGCATCGACTGGATTATTAAGCAGATCTCGCTGACCGTCATTATCAAAATCAACGGCGTAGTGGCGGTAACTAGAGGGGATAAATTGGCCATAGCCCATGGCGCCAGCGTAAGAGCCTTTAAGCTCTTGTATATTTAACCCCTCCTCTTTGGCTAGGCTCTGTAGGTTTCCTAGCTCTTTTCTGAAAAAGGTAGCGCGCGGTGGATAGTAGAAACCGAGTGTATAGAGGGCATCGACAACTGGATAGTTCCCCATATAACCGCCATAAAAGGTCTCAATACCTATAATGGCGATGATGATTTGTGGATCGACATTAAACTCTTTAGCTGCTCGCTCAACTGTCGCTTCATGTTCTTTCCAAAACTTTAGGCCAGCCTGAAGGCGTTTTTCTGTGAGAAAAATAGGGTAATACTGATGCCAAGGCTTAGCTTCCCAAGGCTTTGTCATGGCATCTATCACGCCTTGGTTAAACTGACCGGAAGAGAGAAAGCTGTTTATCTCGGTATCGCTAAAGCCTAAAGCTCGCTGAGTATCATGAAATTCAGACTTTAATAGCGCTGCTGCTTGTTCAATCGTTTCGTCAGACTGAGCAGAAACTGGCGCTGTAATACAGATCGTGCCCATAAGGAGTGTTGCTAAAAGCGTCGGTATAATTTTCACTTATCAGTTCCCTATAAAATGTAATTAACTGAGTCGGTAGACGGCCTGTAAAACCGCTCCAGAAGAGACTCAAAAGGTTAAATTCGATACTAACCGACTTATCTTAATTGCCCATGAAGCTTTACACTTCATGGGCATTAAGCTTATCTATCGATAAAGCGTCTATGGGTGTGGATACTCATCAAAATACCAAATCCAGTCATCAACGTTAGCATGGATGTACCACCATAACTAATTAATGGTAATGGAACCCCGACGACAGGAAGCAAGCCCGATACCATGCCTATGTTGACAAAAATATAGACAAAGAAGGTTAAGGTAATACTGCCTGCCAATAAACGAGCAAAGCTGGTTTGGGCCTGAGAGGCGATAACTAAGCCACGGCCAATGACGTACAGGTAGATGGCAAGTAGCAGAAAGCTTCCTATAAGACCGAACTCTTCGCCTATTACGGCAAAGATAAAGTCGGTATGTCGCTCTGGTAGGAACTCCAGTTGAGACTGAGTGCCATCAAGCCAACCTTTGCCTAGCATACCGCCGGAGCCGATGGCTATTTTCGATTGAATAATATGATAACCAGCACCGAGTGGATCTTTCTCTGGATCGAGCAAGGTAAGAACACGGGTACGTTGGTAGTCGTGCATTAGGAAAAACCAGAGTACAGGTAGCATGGCCAAGATACTGCCGATAAAACCACCCACAATGCGCCAACTCATTCCCGAGAGAAAGAGCACGAAAATCCCAGATGCTGCAACCAAAATCGATGTGCCTAAGTCTGGCTGTTTTGCTATCAAGAGTGTTGGGATCAGTAAGATAACACCAGCGCCCGCGAGGTAGCGTTTCTTTGGCGGTAGCGGAAACTTACTGATGTACCAAGCCATGGTAATAGGGAAGGCTAACTTTATCAGCTCAGATGGTTGAAACTCCATAAAGCCTAAGTTTAACCAGCGTTGCGCGCCCTTGTTGATCTCACCAAAGAAGTGCACTCCAAGCAGCAGTATGACCCCGGCGATGTAGATGGGGAATGCCCAGCGCCTTAGGACCTCTGGATTTATCTGTGCCACCACAAACATGATAAATAGAGATAATCCCATGCGAAACAGTTGGCGCTCCATTAAGGCTAGATCTTCACCGCCAGCAGAGTAGATAACAAAGAGCCCAAAGCTCATAAGCGCTAAAATCCCTAGCAGCAGAGGGAGGTCGATATGCATTCTCTGCCAGATATTAGGCCGGTGGTTTTGCGGACTCATTGATTAAACTCCAGACTGTCCCGTAACATATATTCATCAAGTAGTGCTCTGGCAACGGGGCCTGCATTTGCTCCGCCCCAACCCGCATTTTCAAGTACAACGGCTAACACAATTGTTGGGTTTTCATAGGGAGCATAAGCGATAATCAGTGCGTTATCTTTCAAAAATTCATCAACGGTCTCAGCATCATATTTTTCATCTTCTGCGACACTGAATACTTGGGCGGTACCCGTTTTCATCGCAGCAGTGTAACCCGCATCTTTAAAGCGTGATTTATGGGCCGTATTCATCATAGATTCATTGATAATGTCCCAATTTTTCTGGTCGTTAAGCACAATAGGTGCTTTTTCATCGACCGGAGAGTCAATTTTTGAGGTGTTGTCCTTGATGGACTTAAGCATGTGTGGGACGAATCGTTTGCCCTTGTTTGCCATAATTGCGGCTGCATTTGCTAGCTGGAGTGGGGTGGTTGTCCAGTAGCCTTGGCCGATCCCAACTGAGATAGTATCACCGATGTACCAAGGCTGGTTGTAACGCATCCGTTTCCAATCTTTAGAGGGCATGATACCAGCGGACTCTTCGAAAATATCGACACCTGTGCGCTCTCCAAAACCAAATGGTTGCATAAAGCTGGCTATCTTATCGACTCCGGTTTTATAGGCCAGATCGTAAAAGTAGGTATCACATGAGCCGATTAAAGCTGTGTTGACGTCGACCCAACCGTGCCCCCAGCGTTTCCAGTCTCTGTATTTTCTCTCAACACCAGGGATCTGCCAGAAGCCAGGATCCCAGATCCGTGTTTTAGCCGTTATGGTGTTCTCATCTAACCCCAATAGGGCAAGGTGTGGCTTAATGGTTGATGCTGGCGCGTATTGTCCTTGGGTTGCACGGTTAATGAGAGGCCGCGAACGTGAGTTGAGTAACTCTCCATAGGCTTTACTGCTTATGCCGTGTACAAATTGGTTCGGGTCGTAGGTTGGACTCGAAAGCATGGCTAAGATCCCACCGTCACGGGGATCGATAGCGACAACTGAGCCACGACGTCCATCGAGTAGTTCAAAAGCTTTTTTTTGTAACTCAAGATCTAATGTGAGGTAGATATCTTGACCCGGATCGGGTGGTACCGATTTCAGGGTGCGAATAGTCCTGCCACGGTTATTGACCTCCTCTTCGAGGTGACCTGGCTTGCCATGAAGTAAGGTTTCATAGAATTTCTCTATGCCCTGTTTACCAATATATTTAGTGCCAGCGTAATCTTTCCATTCACCAGCTTGCTGAAGTCTTAGTTTATCTCTGTCATTAATCCGACCGACATACCCAAGTGCATGTGTTAATAAGCCTTGGTGAGGATAGTGGCGTTTTAAGCCTGCAACGACAGAGATCCCTGGGAACTCATGTTGATTGACACTAAACTGAGCGACCTGTTCCTCGGTTAACGGGGTCTTTAGGGTTAATGGTTTAAAGCGCCTATGGTATTTGAGCGACTCAGTAAACTTCTCCTGCTCTTCGGCGCTTAGGGGGATAATTTGACTCAGTCTTGTCAATGTTTCCGGAATATGTTTCACTTTTTCCGGGATCAGCTCTAACGCAAAGAAAGGCTGATTCTCAGCAAGTAGTTTACCGTGTCTGTCATAAATTAAGCCGCGACTAGGTGGGACTGGGACGACCCTAATGCGGTTGTCATTAGAGCGAGTTTCATAATCGGTATATGAGAGGATCTGTAGGTGGTATAAGTTACTCAGCAATATCCCTAATAGAATGACGACGCATACAAAAGTAAATAGAGCTCTTCGTTTGAAAAGTGAGGCTTCTGCTGCATGGTCATGCATCGTTATCCGCTTTTTTGGCGCCACTTACACTTTCTCCAGCCTAGATTTTATGTCATTGGTATATGTATCGAGACACTGCCAGAGTCTATAGAGAGACTGGCCTTAACTTAATCCCCTTACTACTCTCTGTGGTAAGGGTGATTAGTATTTACGCTCCATGCTCGATAGAGACTTTCTGCAACAACGACCCTTACTAATGGATGAGGTAAGGTCAAAGCGGATAAACACCAGCTCTGGCTTGCTGCTTGCTTACAGGAGGGAGCTAGACCTTCAGGACCACCAATGAGTAAACTGACGTCTCGTCCATCCAACTGCCAACGACTCAGTTGAGTCGCTAGTTGTGGGGTTGTCCATGTTTTACCTGGAAGATCTAAGCTGACAATGTGATTTCCTTTCGGGATTGCTGCTAACATCTGCTCACCTTCTTTATGTAGAATTCGAGCTATATCAGCATTTTTTCCTCTTTTGCCAGCTGGGACCTCAACCAGTTCGAGTGCCATGTCTCTGGGAAATCGACGTTGATATTCCTTAAAACCTGTGGTGACCCAATCTGGCATACGTGTGCCCACTGCGACTAGCTGTATCTTCATTAAGCTGGTTTTTCAGTCCATAGCTTTTCAAGCTCGTAGAAGTCACGAGTCTTATCTTGCATAACGTGAAGGATCACATCACCAAGATCAACGAGTACCCACTCGCTGCTTTCACGGCCTTCAACACCATTAATGTGAAGGTTAGCACGCTTAGCTTCTACCACTAGGTTTTCAGCGATCGCTTTTACGTGAGTTTTTGAAGTACCTGAACAAACAACCATAAAATCAGCTAGGTTAGAACGTTCTGAAATATCTAAAACTACGATATCTTTTGCTTTTAAATCTTCGACTTTGTCGGTTACAAACAGCTTTAACTCGGCGCTTTCCACGCGTTATTCCTTAATAATTTTTTGACAGCGCAGTAGTATAACAGGTTATGGCAATTCTCATAAGTGATTGCTGGTATAGAAATGTAATTTGATGATTAAAGCGGCGAGGTGATCGATTAACCCTATGTTCGGTACAGGTTTTTATCTTTAATATAATGGATGATCTTGTCTGGAAGGGCATCTGTAGGCGTGATGCCTTGGGAGAGTTGCTCGCGAATATGGGTCGATGAGATGGCCTGGGGCGTGACAGGAATAGGGATGATAAGTCCTGATTGCTTTCCTGTTATTTTGTTTGGCGAACATGCTCTGCTCTGGTACTGGCTAAAAATACTGCTATCAGGAGACAAGCTCCAGCCTGGACGTTGGCAAACAACGATATGACACAAGCTAAATAGAGATTGCCACTCAAACCAAGTGTCCAGAGATAGCAGTGAGTCCATTCCCATAATGAAAAAGAATTCATCATTGGGCTGGCTCTTGGTTATCTGCTTGAGGGTTGTCACTAAATAGGAGGGGGCTTCTCTTTTAGCTTCAATGGCGCAGAGTTCAAACTCTGAGTATTCGTCACAGACTAACTGTGTCATCTCCAGTCGCTGCTCTGTGCTAACTGAGGTTGAGGTTTTATGGGGAGGAATGTGGTTGGGCATCAACCAGACTTTGTCTAAATTCAGTGCCAGTTTCACTTCCTGTGCAGGCCGAATATGACCAAAGTGTATCGGATCGAATGTGCCACCTAGGATGCCGATACGCATAAGTTATTATCTCTCTTCGTTTAACTGGATATGAGCAAGTTGTGCGTGTGCTTTGGGATCGAAAAGCAGACTAAGGTGGCTCATACCAGTCCAATCTTCGATGCCTTGTTGCTTTAGTTTAAGTTCAATTGCCGATGCACCTGCTAGTAAGGTCTCAATATGGGTTAAGCTGAGTCTGTTAAGGGCTGCTTGATACAGAGACTTACGTTTATCCCAAATCCTTAATTTACCCCACAAGGATTGCAGTGATTCATTGTTATCCAGCGCCGTTCTGAGCTGCAGAAGAGTAGCAAGCTCCTTAAATACCCCCCAAAGAATGATCGGCATCGCAACTCCCTCGGCTTTAAGTTGGGAGAGAATATGCAGAGCTTTATCTTGCTGGTTATTAAGCATGGCATCGGTGAGCTGAAAGACACTAAAGCGAGATTGATCCTCAAAATAGGCGCTGAGCTGATTGCTATCGACCCGTTCATTAGGACTTAAAAGCTGAAGTAATTGCAGTGACTGATCAGCAGCCAGCAGGTTGCCTTCATACAGACCAAAAAGCATCTCTTTAGCATCACGGGTGAGTGTGAGTTTGAAATGATTTATCCGCTCATCGAGCCAGCGTTGAAACTGGTTTCCTTCAGGCGTTGCACAGGGGACATATACGCCTTGCGCATCCAATGTTTTAAACCACTTGCTCTTGGTTTGCTCCGCAGCTAATTTAGGACCCGAGATGATTAATAGCACATCTGGATTTGGCATCTGCATCAGGCTTTGGAAGATAGCGCCACCTTCACTGCCTGGTTTTGCCTGTGGCAAGATGAGCTCGATGATCCGGCGACTTGCAAACAGGCTCATTGCCTGCCATTGATCGACGAGATCATTCCAGCTAAATCCCGCTTCTTGAGTCAGCTGTATCTTCTCTTCGAATCCCTCTCTCTTTGCTTGGGCAAAGATCAGCTCTCGACTGGTTTCACATAGCCATGGATCGTCGCCAAAGACAAGGTAGCATTGTTGTAGTGGCTTGAGCTGACGTGAAAGTTGATCTGGGTAAACCCGCATCAAATTACCTTTAAAAAGTGATGGCTAGCGCGGCCAATTAAGAGGTGTGATGCCTGAACATTACTTAACCTCAATGGAAGCAAGTGTTTGAATCATTTGATCTGCGGCTTGAATACGCATCTCTTTGAGTAACATCTCCATCTCACGGCTTTTTGCTAAAGCAGTACGGGGATCATCAAGATAATCACGATGAATATCGACATCGAATCGTTGAGACTCTTTATCGGGGAATGCAACAGCAAAGGTGACATGATAGGTCAGTTCATACTCGGCCACATTGCCCGTTGGGTATAGTGAGAGGGTCGACCTATCGAGTGAGTCGTGCAATATCTGTAGCGTAGGAACGTTATCACTATCCTCGGCCAGTGTAATGCTGTGCAGGCGTAAGCGCTCACGCACCAAACGAGTCAGCTCACTGTACTGATCTTGACTGCTCAAGTGCAGAGTTCTTAACTGTTCTGGGATGGAGTAGCTTCCCTGAAGTTTAAAGCCGCAACCAGCACTGAACAAAATAGCCAGTGTCATGATGGCGAAACATATGCGTTTAATAAGCATAAGCGAGACAGGTATCCCTTTGGCTGATATCACATTGATTAATGCCAAGCCTAGCAGTTTATTGCATCGGCTTGGCATCTACTTTCAAAGTTTTACTAGTTGGCTACGATATTAAGTAGCTTACCAGGTACATAGATCACTTTACGTACTGTTTTACCTTCGGTGTGCTTAATCACACCTTCCTCGGCAAAACCTTGCTCTTCGACAGCTTCTTTCGTTGCATCAGCAGGCACTGTGATCTTAGCGCGAAGCTTACCGTTTACCTGAACGATGATCAGCTTGCTATCTTCAACTAAGGCTGACTCATCGGCTTCAGGCCAACGTACATCTTCGATGTTCTCTTCGTTCCCAAGCTCTTTCCACAGGCTAAAGCTAGTGTGAGGAATGATAGGGTAGAGCAGGCGAACAACCGCTGACAGTGCTTCTTGCATCAGAGCTCTATCTTGCTCTATTTCAGTAGGCGCTTTTTGCAGACGGTTCATCA
The DNA here is from genome assembly GCF_019457885.1 of Shewanella nanhaiensis. Lineage (GTDB taxonomy): Bacteria > Pseudomonadota > Gammaproteobacteria > Enterobacterales > Shewanellaceae > Shewanella > Shewanella nanhaiensis. The sequence continues at coordinate 86,937 of NZ_JAHZST010000019.1, read as the reverse complement.
GCTCCATGACAGAAGCGATGGCAGTGTTGAACATCTGACGACGTTCAATATCATCACCGACTTTAGCGATAGTCTTATGCAGCTCACGACGAAGCTCTTTCTGCTTAGCATCGAGAGATTTAACGTCTAATGATACGGTTGCCCCTTTCGCTACATGATCGTGGGCGACTTTCCACAAACGTTTAATGAAGCGGTGTGCTCCCTCTACGCTCGATTCTTGCCACTCAAGTGTTAGCTCTGGCGGTGCAGCAAACATCATAAACAGGCGAACAGTATCAGCGCCGTACTTGTCGACCATCTCTTGAGGATCGATGCCGTTGTTCTTAGACTTAGACATCTTGCTCATACCGGTATAGACAAGCTCATTACCGTGATTGTCAACCGCTTTAACTGTACGACCTTTGTCGTCAGTTTCCTGTACAGTGACATCAGCTGGCGAGACCCATACACGTGCACCTTTCTCATTGGTGTAGTAATAAGCATCTGCCAATACCATACCTTGAGTCAGTAGACGTTTAGCTGGCTCATCTGAGTTAACTAAGCCGATATCACGCAATAACTTATGGAAGAAGCGGAAGTAAAGTAGGTGCATACACGCATGCTCGATACCACCTATGTATTGATCAACGGGTAACCAGTAATTGGCTTTAGCAGGATCTAGCATCTCATCAGCATGGGGGCTACAGTAGCGTGCGTAGTACCATGATGATTCCATAAAGGTATCGAAGGTATCAGTTTCCCTTAGCGCATCTTCACCATTGATCTGAGTTTTTGCCCACTCTTTGTCGGCCTTGATTGGGCTTTGGATCCCATCCATCACCACATCTTCAGGCAAGATAACTGGCAATTGATCTTCAGGTGTAGGCACTACAGTGCCATCGGCAAGTGTTACCATAGGGATTGGCGCACCCCAGTAACGTTGACGAGAGACACCCCAGTCACGAAGACGGAAGTTGACCTGACGTTTACCTTTACCTTCAGCGGTAAGCTTAGCATCGATAGCGTCGAAGGCTGCTTGGAAGTCCAGTCCATCAAACTCAGCTGAGTTAAATAGCACGCCTTTTTCTGTGTACGCTTCTTCACTGATATCTAGCTCAGCATCTTCAGGCTTAATGACGCCTTCGATGGCTAAACCATATTTAGTTGCAAACTCATAATCACGTTGATCATGAGCTGGTACTGACATCACAGCGCCTGTGCCATAGTTCATCAACACGAAGTTTGCAGCCCAGATAGGTACCTGCTTACCTGTTAGTGGATGAATGGCATAAAGACCCGTTGCGACACCTTTTTTCTCCATTGCTGCCATTGCAGCTTCGGTGGTATCGGCGTTTTTGCACTCTTCGATAAATGCAGCTAGCTCAGGGCTGTTTGCAGCAGCTTTTTCTGCCAAAGGATGACCCGCTGCTATCGCAACGTAGGTTACACCCATCACAGTATCAGGACGGGTAGTGTAGATATCGAAAGACTCATCGCTATCGGCAACTTGGAAAGTCATCTCAATGCCTTCACTGCGGCCAATCCAGTTGCGTTGCATGGTCTTAACTTGCTCTGGCCACTCATCGAGCTGGTCGATATCAGAGAGGAGCTCATCGGCGTAGTCGGTGATCTTAATGAACCACTGAGGGATCTCTTTTTGGACCACTTCAGTATCGCAGCGCCAGCAACAGCCATCTTGTACCTGCTCGTTGGCAAGTACTGTTTCGTCGTTCGGGCACCAGTTTACAGAGGCGGTTTTCTTATAAACTAAACCTTTCTCATAAAGCTTAGTGAAGAACCACTGTTCCCAACGGTAGTACTCTGGCGTACAAGTTGCGATTTCACGGCTCCAGTCATAACCAAAGCCCAGCATTTTTAGCTGGTTTTTCATGTAATCGATATTTTCATAGGTCCAGGGGGCTGGTGCGCTGCTGTTTTTAATTGCAGCATTCTCAGCTGGCAGGCCGAAAGAGTCCCAACCAATAGGTTGTAGGACATTTTTTCCCTGCAAACGCTGGTAACGGGCAACAACGTCACCTATGGTGTAGTTACGAACATGACCCATGTGTAGACGGCCCGACGGGTATGGGAACATAGAGAGGCAGTAAAACTTCTCCTTATTCTCATCTTCGGTGACTTCAAATGTTTTCGTGTCTTGCCAGTGCTGCTGCACCTTAGCTTCAATTTCTGAAGGTTGATATTGCTCTTGCATCAATATTTCCCGGCCATGCCGCCCATTATTTGATCTTGCGCACTTTCCGCGCGAGTTAGATCTGCATAGAATAAACTAGAAGTGAGTCATTAAAAAGGTTCGGATGAAGGAGTATTGAATATGAGTGCAAGAAGTGCGGAGTTACTATCGCTTTATGAAGCTCTCTTGGCGAAAGTCAAAGCTGATTACCTTAATGATAACTCGATGACTGTAAAGGAGTTATTTGCAGTTGTTACTAACGGTAAAGAGTTTCTCTCCCTTAAAGAGCAAGCTAAAGAAGATGAGTTAGCTTTAGTTGAACAATTTTTAAAACGTGATATCGCCAGCTACCTTCAGGAGAAAAATGATACAGATTTAAGTCATAGTCCTACCATGATCACTGTGGAGAACACTGTTTGGCATTGGTTGAGTGGTATTACCGACCGAAGCCAGATTGAGTGGCATGAGGTGTTACAGGACTTTAAGCATCAAGGTCACTACCAAAGTGGTGAAATTGTCGGGCAGGGAAACATGGTGTGTATTCACTGTGGCCATGAGATGAAGATTGAGTTTCCCGGTGTGATCCCAGATTGTCCCGAATGTGATGAGAGTGAGTTTACCAGAGAAGCGCTCGCACCTTAATTTAAGACCATTCTCTCTGTTCTAATTTGGTACCTCTTTGGGGTACCAAAGCTTGTCTGTTTGCCTCTCTTCTAATGCATTGGGGGTGAGTCAGTACCCCTCTACTTTGCGAGTAAATCCCCCAACCTTCTCACTATTCTTAAATGTTTTAGTGTGCCCCATCAATATATGAATAAGTTTACTATATTTAAAATTATTCTAGATAATTGCTTTGTTGTAAGTTTTATCCATGGTTATTTTGTAGTATCAAGGTTAAATGTCTGGCAACTGCTGTTTTATTAGTGACTGATTAAATTGTATTTATGGGGGCTTAAATGCGATTTTTGCATAAGATTGTTATTGCTGTGAGTTTGATTCTATCGCTTTCTTTAGGGTCTTTATCGACTTATCAGTACTTTAAGATTAAGCGTCAGCTAGAGGAGCAAGTGACGAGCAGTGTGACTGAACTTGCTAGTTCAATGGGGAGCAATATTGAGGCCGTAATGGCTGAGAAAGCCGATTTAACCGCTTATGCAGTATCTCTATTGCAAACCGAGCTGTCGGATAGGCATTTTCTAGAGGTGTTAAGTCAGCCTGTGATAAAAAAACACTTCTTGTTAGCCGGAATGGGTCTCGAGACGGGGCACTTTGTTGGTAACGATTCTAATTGGGATCCAGGTTCTGATTATGATCCTCGTAAGCGAATGTGGTATCAGGAGGCTAAGCGTCAAGGTAAAGCTCTATTTACTGAACCCTACGCCGATGCATCTAGCGGAAATATATTAGTCTCAGTGTCGGTTCCACTGTTTGAAAATGGCCAGTTTAAAGGGGCTCTCTTTACCGATGTGAGTCTTGAAAGTTTGGCCGAAATCAGCAATCAAGCTGATCTATTTGGGGCTGGTTACGCATTTATTGTGGGTAAACAAGGCAACTTTATTGCTCATCCTGATGCGGCTCAAAATGGTAAATCTATGGCTGATTTTTTTGGGATGAAATTTGATACTAGCGTGAATGAAAATCAGATTGAGGTTGATGGGCAGCCCCATTCGGTCAGCTTTAGCCCGTTATCTGGACTCGACTGGACCTTAGGAGTGATGCTTGATGAGGGGGTTATTTTTGCTGCAGCCCATGAGCTTAGAAATGATGCGATTCTCTACTCTTTACTCTCATTGATTATTGCTATTTTGATCATGAGTGGAACTCTTAGTCGTCTTATGAAGCCTTTGGAGGCCTTAAATGATGCAATGGCTGATGTGGCCACAGGAGATGGTGATCTGACTCGAAGATTATGCACTGATTCCGATGTTGAGTTTGCAACTTTAGCGGATAACTTTAACCGTTTTGTGGTGAAGCTTCAGCTACTTATTCAGCAAGTTAAATCAATTGGTGGTGAAGTTAGTTCAGGCTCCGAGACAATTGCAATTGGCGCAAGCTCCGCAACCAAAGCTATGACGCTTCAGGCTCAAGAGGTGGAACAGCTAGCAACAGCAATGCATGAGATGGCGATGACAGCAGCAGAAGTTGCTCAAAATGCTCAAGGGGCCGCCTCTGCAGTGCAACACGCAGATAATGCGGTTACTGACGGTGCTCAAGCTGTACAGGAAACTACCGACTCCATTGCGGTGCTCGCTAAGCAGATAGAGCAAGCAGCGGTTGCGGTTAAAGAGTTAGAATCTGATACCGTCAGCATAGAGTCTATTTTAGGCGTGATTAATGAGATCGCTGGACAAACTAACCTGTTAGCCCTTAATGCTGCTATTGAAGCGGCAAGGGCGGGAGAGTCGGGACGAGGCTTTGCGGTTGTCGCCGATGAGGTACGTACTTTAGCGGCGCGGACACAGGAGTCGACCTCAGAGATTAAGGGGAAGATAGAGAAGTTACAGTCTGGGGTTGCTGACGTTGTTAAAGTGATGGCAGAAAGTCGAGGTACCACCTCAACTACGGTTGAAAAAGCGAAAACCGCAAATGAGACATTAAACGATATTCGCAACAGTATCGAAGAGATCACGGATATGAACCTGCAGATAGCCAGTGCAGCGGAAGAGCAGAGTCATGTGGCTGAAGAGATGAACAAGAATACGACCAATATCAGAGATCTATCTTTGCAGGTTGCTGATAATGCCGAGCAATCCAATATCTCCTCTAAAACACAGCTTGAGCATGTGAAGGAGCAGGAAGCCTTGCTCAATCAGTTTATTGTGTAGATGCCCGCAATTACGGGCATCTTTATATAAGCGCAAGCAGCTGAGACGTTAAGTTTTGCTGCTTATTTTTCTGAAAACAACGAGAGCAAGGAGCAATGATGACCAGAGAAGTATTGGCCACTCTCCCCATTTAGAAAATGCTGTGCTCCCTTTCACCAAAGGGATATCAGCCACTAGTACACCTGCCTCAAATTGTGGCAACCTATGGGTAATATTGCCGTGCTCATCCACGACGGCCGTGACGCCAGTGTTGGTGGCTCTGACCAGTGGACGACCAAGCTCAATGGAGCGCATCTGGGCTATCTCCATATGCTGTAGTGGACCGTTAGAGCTGCCAAACCAGGCATCATTGGAGACTGTGAGCAGTAACTCAGTATCTTCATTAACGTTGGCTCTTAACTGTTCAGGAAAAGCTATCTCATAACAGATGGCTGGGGCTATCTGATGGCCGACAGCATCTAAGTTTGCTTGCTGATATTCGCCTCTGGCAAATGAAGACATAGGCAGGTTAAAGAATGGGGCGATTGGCCTGAGCAGCGACTCAAAAGGAACAAATTCACCAATAGGTAGCAGGTGATGCTTCTTAAACTCGTTGCCTCCGCCTATGGTGTAGTCGGCTTGTTCTTGCTCTGGCTTATCATGGTTTCCAAGCACGATAAGTGAATTATAAAAACTGTCTTGCTGCTGGCTGATGATGCCTGTGATGATGGCGCTGTTATTCAGATTTGCGACCTTATTGGCGTTATCTAGAAAATCGGCCACCATGGACTCAGGCGCTGGAATTGCAGCTTCTGGCCAGATAAAGATGTCTGTGTCTGCAAGCTCAGGTCGTGAGAGATCCATGTATTTTAGCATGGTAGGCCACAGCGCCTCGGGTTCCCACTTCATGCTTTGGGCAATATTGCCTTGTACCAGTGTTACCTTAACTGACTCCCCTTTAGCTTCAACGCTTGAGAGCATTGGGCTTAAGTAAGTTGCAGCGATAAGTAGCGGTAAGATGATTGCGGCGCTGTGCCAGCGTTTCTGCAGACATAGGGCTAAAGAACCTGCAAACATGGCGATAAGGTAGCTCAGTCCCAGTGCGCCAATGACACTGGCGAGCTCCTTTATTGGTCCTTCGGTTTGGGAGTATCCGGCCCATAACCAAGGAAATCCCGTTAACACCCAGCCTCTGGCCCACTCGGTCAGTGTCCATAGGACAGGGAAGAGCAGCAGGTTTCTTGTGAGCGGGTTTTTAGGGGACAGTTTTTGCAGCAGGTAGCCGCTTAGAGCGGGATAGAGTGCCAGATAAAGGGCTAATAGTGCCATGAGTCCGATAGAGGCAATCAATGGCAGGCCGCCAAATTTATCCATGCTAACATGGACCCAGCTTATTCCAACTGAAAAACAACCAAATCCAAAGCTGAGCCAAAAGTTAAAGCTTTGTTTGGGGGATAGCGTGCGACTTAAATGCAGTGCAAATGCCATGGCGACTAAGTAGATTGGCCATATGGAGTAGGGAGCAAAAGCGAGTGCGGTACTGGCACCGGCAAAGTATGCCAGCACCAGACGTATTTTTGAATGATGGGCGGATGCCCGAAGTTTATTCAGCATTCCAGCCTCATCATAGAAAAGTTTATCGAGTTCAAAAAGGCGTTATTCGCTTTTCTCTTCGATGCTAGGGTCGGGGAGTTTGACCCTAAGTTGCAGTAACCTGCGAGTATCTGCACTGATCACGGTAAATTCAATACCATCGATGGTGACCTTTTCATTACGCTCTGGCAGATGGCCAAAGGCGTGAGAGACTAAGCCTCCAACGGTGTCGAACTCTTCGTCACTGAACTGGGTATTAAAGCTTTCATTGAAGTCTTCGATTGGAGTCAGTGCTTTGATCATATAGACCAATTTACTGACTTTACGGATCTCAGTCTCTTCGGCTGAGTCGTGATCGAACTCATCTTCAATTTCACCAACGATCTCTTCGAGAATATCTTCGATAGTTACTAAGCCTGAAACTCCACCATATTCATCGACGACTATCGCCATATGGTATCGCTGGGAGCGGAACTCTTTGAGAAGAACATCAACACGTTTACTCTCGGGAACAACAACAGCTGGGCGGATAACTTGGCTTAAAGAGAAAGGCTCATCACTGTTCTTAAATCCATATTGGAGTAGGTCTTTTGCAAGCAAAATACCTTCAATATGATCTTTATCTTCGTTAACCACTGGAAAGCGTGAGTGTGCAGAACTTATGACGGTAGAGAGAAGTTCTGTTACCGAATCATCTATTTGAAGTGCGACTATCTGCGCTCTTGGGATCATGATATCCCTTACGCGTAGATCGGATACTTCTAAGACACCTTTAATCATCTCTCGCGTATCTTCTGATATAACTTCACGAAGCTCGGCATCGTGTATTACTTCAACAAGATCATCGCGACTTTGAGGCTCGCCCTGAAACAACTGACTTACTTTATCTAACCAGCTCTTCTTTTGGGCGCTGGTACTCGGTGGGATATCATCACTCATAGTGTTTACCTGATCTAAACTATTTAGCAACTATTGCCAAACACAGATCAATTATTGTTCCTTGTATGGATTGTTAAAACCTAAGCTTTCAATGAGTTGAGTCTCAATTGACTCCATCTCTTCAGCTTCGATATCGTTAATATGATCATACCCTAGCAGATGAAGACAACCATGTACAACCATGTGAGCCCAATGTGCTTGTAAGGGCTTGTTTTGCTGTATTGCTTCGTGTTCAACCACCGATGCACAGATGATTAAATCACCTAGCAAAGGGATCTCAATTTCAGCGGGTGCTTCAAAAGGGAATGATAGTACATTTGTGGGCTTATCTTTTCCTCTATAGGTCGAGTTAAGCGCCTGACTTTCTGCCGTATCGACAACTCGTATGGTCAATTCAGCCTCTGCCATGGTGCTTCTGAGTGCGGTGCGCACCCAAAGTTCAAAATCTTGTTGCGTCGGTAGCTGTTTATTATCTGTCGCAATCTGAAGATCGAGTGCCAATTCAAGCTTAGTGTGGCTAGTGCTCATTTTCTGTGGCTTCCTGAAGCTTGTAATGGTTTTCACGTTTAGCTTTGGCAATTTGAGCTTTTTGATCGTGCTCTTCGTAAGCTTCTACGATTCTGGCCACAACAGGGTGGCGAACCACATCTTTTGCTTGGAAAAAATTAAAGCTTATCTCTTCGACTTCACTGAGCACTTCAATGGCATGGCGTAAGCCAGACTTTTGATGTTTTGGCAGATCTATTTGAGTAATATCCCCTGTAATAACGGCACGAGAGTTAAAGCCAATACGGGTGAGAAACATCTTCATCTGCTCAACGGTAGTGTTTTGGCTCTCATCGAGGATGATAAAGGCATCATTAAGGGTGCGTCCACGCATATAAGCCAGTGGAGCGACCTCAATCACATTACGTTCAATCAAACGCTCTACTTTTTCAAAGCCCATCATCTCAAACAGTGCATCGTAAAGAGGTCGAAGGTATGGATCGACCTTCTGACTTAAGTCACCGGGCAGGAAGCCAAGTTTCTCTCCCGCCTCAACGGCTGGGCGAGTCAGTAATATGCGGCGAACCTCTTGACGCTCTAAGGCATCAACAGCTGCTGCGACGGCAAGGTAGGTTTTACCTGTGCCCGCAGGACCAATACCAAATGTGATGTCGTGGGTCGCGATATTGGCGACGTAATCGCTTTGATTAGGATTGCGAGGCTTAATCACGCCACGCTTGGTCTTTATATAGAGCTCTTTGTCATCTCTTGGCAGTTCAGCTTCCAGAGCCACGGCTTCTTGAATGGCAAGGTGCACTGTATCAGGCTCTAAATCAGGTGTACTGCCCTTAACAGATTGTGTCTCAACATAGAGGGACTTAAGCAGGTTATTGACACTTAAACAGTTCTTTGCTTGGCCTACAATTTGAAAATGGTTATCACGGTAGCTGATCTCGACACCAATTCGGCGCTCTAACTGCTTAATATTGTCATCAAATGGACCGCATAGAGACAATAAACGGCGAGTATCGGCTGGCTCAAGATATAGGTTAAGCGTGGTTAACTTGTTAGACAAAAATTACTCCAGATGAGCATAGACATATACTCACAGTTTACGAGCGAAACAGGACAATTGCTAATGGTATTTACCGGCACAATAGAGACGAAAAAGGCAGCATAAACTATGCCGCCCTTTCAGATAAGGTGTGAGTTTAAGGGATATACTGAGTCACACCTAGTTCGTCATCTTTCTTATGTTTAGCAAGAATATCTGATGGACGTAGTGAACGTCTAAGATCCATCTCATCTTCTCCGCGAATGAAGTTACCTCTTAGTGAGTTTGTATATACATCTACAATCTCTACATCGACGAAACTGCCAATATGCTTAGGATCGGCCTCGAAATTAACCACACGACTTGTCTCTGTACGGCCTCTTAACTCCATCGGGTTTTTAACCGAAGGGCCTTCGACTAGAATACGCTGAACCGTACCAAGCATCTGACGACTATAGCGCATCGCTTGTTGGGTTATTCTGTCTTGTAAGATAGCTAAACGCTCTTTCTTCTCATCAAGGGTTACATCATCGGGCAGATCCGAGGCTGGGGTGCCTGGACGTGCACTGTAGATAAAGCTAAAGCTATGATCAAATTGAACATCTTCAATCAACTTCATGGTGTCTTCAAAATCTTGCTTGGACTCACCCGGGAAGCCGATGATGAAATCTGAACTGACCTGAATATCTGGACGAGCCTTGCGTAGACGACGAATAATAGACTTGTACTCGATTGCCATATGACCACGTTTCATCTGGGTCAAAATTCTATCTGAGCCCGATTGAACAGGCAGATGAAGGAAGCTAACCAGTTCAGGGGTATCTTCGTAAACATCGATAATATCTTGAGTAAATTCAATTGGGTGGCTGGTGGTAAAACGCAGCCTATCTATGCCATCAATTGCCGCAACATAACGAAGTAATTCTGCAAAGGTACAGATCTCATCATCATGAGTTGCGCCGCGGTATGCGTTAACGTTTTGACCTAACAGGTTTACTTCACGCACACCCTGTTCAGCTAACTGGGCTATCTCTAGAATAACGTCATCAAGGGGGCGACTGACCTCTTCACCACGTGTATAAGGCACGACGCAGAAAGAGCAATACTTGCTGCAACCTTCCATAATTGATACGAAAGCACTTGGGCCATCGGCGCGCGGTTCTGGCAGACGGTCAAACTTTTCTATTTCAGGGAAGCTCACATCGATGACGGCTTTACCTCCTGCTTCGATCTGATCGATCATCTCTGGCAGGCGGTGAAGTGTTTGAGGGCCGAAGATCAGATCGACACACTGGGCGCGATCTTTAATCACTTTGCCCTCTTGTGATGCGACACAGCCACCAACACCAATAATAAGGTTGGGGTTCTTATCTTTTAGTTTTTTCCAGCGCCCAAGTTGATGGAACACCTTTTCCTGAGCTTTTTCACGGATAGAGCAGGTATTTAGCAGAAGTACATCAGCCTCTTCAGCCTCTTCTGTTAGGGTGTACCCTTTATACTCATCCATCAGATCAGCCATCTTAGATGAGTCATACTCATTCATCTGACAGCCCCAGGTTTTAATATGGAGTTTCTTGCTCATCAGTTTATGTCACTCTTGGTACCACGGGAAAAATAGCGCAACATTTTACCCCTTGAGCAGGGTACTGACCAGCTTTTGGACTGTTTAATTGAAAATTATCTACTCAGTGCTGCTTTGTTCCTGCTCAGGAGTTTGATTCATTGCTGACATATAAGGGGTTGTATTGGCCATTTTCATGATGCTTGTATGGGCTTGCTGATAGATATCGGCTTGGATCTGCAATCTAAAATTGACTAACATATCCGTCGTATATTGATATAGGGCATAATCTGATGGTTCTCTATAGGTTACAGTGATTGTTTCCATTGGCTCGGCTCTGTTTTGTTGTTTAGCTAAGTCAGCGCTTGCAGTCAGTGGAAGTAGGCTTGCTGCAAGTAGGGCAAATGGTGTCATGATTTTCATAATTGGCTCACTTATAATCAGTTCAGGTTTGTTCGATGGATTGAGTGTAAGACAAACTCCTATGTGCAAATGGGTCTGTTTGTAAGCGTGTGTGAGCTTTTGTGGAGTTAGCAACATTTACATACTTATTTAAATGTTCCAGTCATAGTTGAGCGTTTAAATCTGGATAAAAGAGATAATGGAATGGGAATTCAATAGTGAGTGAGTCACAAGTTAAGCCAATTAGCAAAGATGTTGTCATTCTTGGTGGTGGTATGGTGGGGGCTGCAACGGCTATTGGTTTAGCGCAGTTGGGGCTTAATATCGCAGTTATTGAGGCTTTTGAGCCAGAACCCTATAACGATAAGCAAGAGATAGATATTCGTGTTTCCGCAGTGAGCGTGGCATCTGAGAATTTGCTAGAGCGCTTAGGAGCCCTTGCTGGGTTAAGTCAAATGCGAAGGGCTGCTTATTTAGGGCTTGAGACCTGGGAGCTGGAGGGATTTATCACCCAGTTTCACGCAGATCAGGTTGGTGTGACACATCTTGGCCATATTGTAGAGAACCGACTTATTCAACTTTCCCTTTGGGAGCAGTTTAAGCAGTATGACAATATTGAGCTTTTGTCGCCGGTCAGAGTTGAGCGTTTTAGCCGTCATGATGCTGTGGTGGTGCACCTTAATAATGCGACTTGCATAGAGGCTAAGTTGCTTGTGGGCGCCGACGGAGCTAACTCGCAAGTGAGGCAGTGGGCTGGTATTGGATTGACTGGTTGGGATTATGCGCAATCGGCGATGTTGATTAACATTAAAACAGCGCAAGACCAGCAAGATGTTACTTGGCAGCAGTTTACCCCAAATGGTCCAAGGTCTTTACTGCCTCTGCCCGGTAATCATGCCTCTTTAGTTTGGTATGATGATGCAAATCGGATCGCGCAACTGTCCTTGATGAGTGAAAAGGCGTTAGGTGAACAGATTAAGCGGCATTTTCCTGCAAGGCTAGATAGAGATTTCGAGGTCCTGCAGAAGGGAAGTTTTAAACTCACCAGACGTCATGCACAAACTTACTATTCAGACAATGTGGTGATTTTGGGAGATGCGGCCCATACCATTAACCCGCTTGCTGGTCAGGGAGTTAATATTGGCTTTAAAGATGTAGAGGCGATTATCTCATCGGTATCCTCAAGTCTGAGTCAAGGTAAAGCTTGGTGGGAAGAGGGAACATTAAAGGCTTATGAGAAGTTACGTTATCAAGATAACCAGTTGATGATGACGGCAATGGATCTTTTCTATGCAGGCTTTAGTAATGAGCTGCTGCCATTAAAAGTGATGCGAAATACTGCATTGAAAATCGCTAACATCGACTCTCCGATAAAAAAGCATGTGCTTATGTATGCGATGGGACTTAAATAACGCTGCTTTAATAGGGCGACTTTTTATACTCATTAGTATTTGGCTTTTGTCTGCTGTGGCAAAAGCCAGCGCTAGTTTTACCTCTTTATAGCTTATATTCATCTCCCATTGTTACTTTTAATTCCTCTGCTGATACTGAGGTGACTGCTAATAGTTTGTTGACTGGGTCATTGAGTGTTAAAATGCCGCGTTTTTATCTGCATAGTGCTTTTTATTTGGCGGAACCGCTAATGAAAAAAGGCTGGCAGTGCTAAGTCACATCGAACCAAAGAATAGGCTGAATGAGTAATATAAAACTAATAGTTGGGCTCGCAAATCCGGGCGAAAAATACGCTCAGACTAGACATAATGCTGGCGCATGGTACGTACAAGAGTTAGCGAGAGTATGCGGCGCAACCTTAGTTGCAGATAGTAAATATTTTGGTCTGACGGCAAGAGTGACGCTACATGGAAAAGATGTGCGTCTGCTGATCCCAAGTACGTTTATGAATCTTAGTGGTAAGTCCGTAGGGGCGATGGCTAACTTCTTTCGTATTGAGGCTGATGAAATATTAGTGGCTCATGATGAGCTGGATATGGAGCCAGGTGTTGCCAAGTTTAAACTTGGTGGTGGTCATGGTGGCCATAATGGTTTGAAAGATATCATCGCAAGTCTCGCTAACAATAAAGGCTTTTATCGACTTCGTATCGGTATTGGTCACCCTGGTGATAAAAGTCAAGTGAGCAACTATGTCTTAGGTAAAGCACCGGGGACAGAGCAGACAGCGATTGAAGATGTGATTGATGAAGCAGTTAGGTCAACTGAGGTGCTCTTTAACCAAGATATGGCCAAGGCCATGAACCGGTTGCACGCTTATAAGGCTTAAAATAGTCTCGTCTTGATCATTAGATTAAGGCGGCAAGAATTTGATTAAGTCGCCGATGGCGGCTTTGTATATACCCAAATTGGCAGTGACCCTGTTAGTTTGTAATTGATATTAAAGGTAAACGATATGGGTTTTAAATGTGGCATTGTAGGCTTGCCAAACGTAGGTAAATCAACATTATTCAATGCGTTAACTAAAGCGGGCATCGAAGCGTCTAACTTCCCGTTTTGTACTATTGAACCAAATACTGGTGTTGTGCCTGTACCTGATGCTCGTTTGGATGCATTAGCTCAGATAGTTAACCCTGAACGTGTACTACCAACAACCATGGAATTTGTGGATATTGCAGGTCTAGTTGCTGGTGCTTCTAAAGGTGAAGGTCTAGGAAACAAGTTCCTCGCTAACATTCGTGAAACGGATGCCATTGGTCACGTTGTACGTTGTTTCGAAGATGACAATATCGTTCACGTTGCCAATAAAGTTTCACCAGCTTCAGATATTGAAGTGATTAACACTGAACTTGCATTAGCGGATCTTGACTCTTGTGAGCGTGCGATCACTCGTCAGGCCAAACGTGCTAAAGGTGGCGACGCCGATGCGAAGTTTGAAGTTTCTGTACTTGAAAAGATGCGCCCAGTGCTTGATGAAGGTGACATGCTGCGCTCTATGGAGCTAAGTAAAGAGGAGTTAGCTGCCGTTGCGTATCTGAACTTCCTGACGCTTAAGCCTACTATGTATATTGCTAACGTTGCCGAAGATGGGTTTGAAAACAATCCACATTTAGATACCGTTCGTGAAATTGCTGCTAAAGAGAATGCTGTTGTTGTTGCTGTTTGTGCTGCAATTGAGTCAGAGCTTGCAGAGATGGATGCAGAGGATCGCGAAGAGTTTATGGCTGATCTTGGTTTGGAAGAGCCAGGCTTAGATCGTGTTATTCGTGCCGGTTACGACCTATTGACGCTGCAAACTTACTTTACAGCAGGTGTTAAAGAGGTGCGTGCTTGGACTGTTCCTGTTGGCGCGAGTGCACCAAAAGCTGCTGGTGTTATCCATACCGATTTTGAGCGTGGCTTCATTCGTGCTCAAGTGATGGCTTACGATGACTTCATTACCTATAAAGGTGAAGCTGGCGCTAAGGAAGCGGGTAAGTTAAGAGTTGAAGGTAAAACTTACATCGTTAAAGATGGCGATGTTATGCATTTCCTATTTAACGTATAGGCATTTTAAGCCTCTTATTAGCTTTTAATATTGCTAAAGCAAATGGCTCAATTGAAGAATTGAGCCATTTTTGTTTTTTTGTTTTAACTTGATGTGAGTTTTTGGTGGCAAAAATTGATTGGAATAGGCTTAAATTGCGCATCTAGTCATCACTTTGACGAAGTTATAGCCGAACGATTGCAATAGTAAAAAATAGCGAAAAAAGCTGTTGACCTAGATGAGCTGAATAAGCATAATACGCCCCGTTCCTCAGCAAGAGGGACAAGAAACAAAACGATGGCAATATAGCTCAGCTGGTTAGAGCACAGCATTCATAATGCTGGGGTCGCAGGTTCAAGTCCCGCTATTGCTACCATCTTTCTCAAGATGTAAAATAGAGAGTTCACAGTGTAGAACTGTCATCTTAATCAAGATGTAAAACTAGATGTAGTGCGGGAGTGGTGGAATTGGTAGACACGCCAGATTTAGGTTCTGGTGCCGTAAGGTGTGAGAGTTCAAGTCTCTCTTCCCGTACCATTTATTAAAAGCTAACTTGCTTTGGCGGGTTGTTTGAAAAGTTAGATTGGGGTATCGCCAAGCGGTAAGGCACCGGGTTTTGATCTCGGCATTCCCAGGTTCAAATCCTGGTACCCCAGCCATTTTTAAAAGTGGTTTATGTGGCAATATAGCTCAGCTGGTTAGAGCACAGCATTCATAATGCTGGGGTCGCAGGTTCAAGTCCCGCTATTGCTACCATCTTTTCTTCAGATGAAAAACGAAGAGTTGCAGTGAATGCTGCCATCTTAATCAAGATGTAAAACTAGATGCAGTGCGGGAGTGGTGGAATTGGTAGACACGCCAGATTTAGGTTCTGGTGCCGTAAGGTGTGAGAGTTCAAGTCTCTCTTCCCGTACCATTTATTAAAAGATGACTTGCTTTGGCGGGTTGTTTGAAAAGATTGATTGGGGTATCGCCAAGCGGTAAGGCACCGGGTTTTGATCTCGGCATTCCCAGGTTCAAATCCTGGTACCCCAGCCATTTTAAAAGGTTAATTTATTGACCTTGTCATCGATAGTTAATGAGGTTTTCTCTTATACTATTGAAGATAAAGTAGGGAAACTTGCAGTAAAGTTCGATGCTGGAGTGGTGTTGATATTAGACACGCCAGATTCTATATGCTGCCATCTTAATCTAGATGTAAAACTAGATGCAGTGCGGGAGTGGTGGAATTGGTAGACACGCCAGATTTAGGTTCTGGTGCCGTAAGGTGTGAGAGTTCAAGTCTCTCTTCCCGTACCATTTATTAAAAGATAACTTGCTTTAGCAGGTTGTTTTAAAAGTTAGATTGGGGTATCGCCAAGCGGTAAGGCACCGGGTTTTGATCTCGGCATTCCCAGGTTCAAATCCTGGTACCCCAGCCAATTTAGACCTGTCTATGACAGGTTTTTTCATCTAATCAAGATGTAAAACTAGATGCAGTGTGGGAGTGGTGGTGTTGATGTTAGACACGCCAGATTCTTTATGCTGCCATCTTAATCAAGATGTAAAACTGATGTAGTGCGGGAGTGGTGGTGTTGATGTTAGACACGCCAGATTCTATAAGCTGCCATCTTAGTCAAGATGTAAAACTAGATGTAGTGCGGGAGTGGTGGAATTGGTAGACACGCCAGATTTAGGTTCTGGTGCCGTAAGGTGTGAGAGTTCAAGTCTCTCTTCCCGTACCATTTATAAAAGATAGCTTGCCTAATATTGGTGAGCTTAATCAAGATGAAAGGCTTGATGCAGTGCGGGAGTGGTACTTTTATCCAGAGATGGGTAGACACGCCAGATTTAGGTTCTGGTGCCGTAAGGTGTGAGAGTTCAAGTCTCTCTTCCCGTACCATTTATTAAAAGATAACTTGCTTTAGCAGGTTGTTTGTAAAAGCTAGATTGGGGTATCGCCAAGCGGTAAGGCACCGGGTTTTGATCTCGGCATTCCCAGGTTCAAATCCTGGTACCCCAGCCATATACAAAAAAGCCCGTCTTATGACGGGCTTTTTTGTGCCTAAAATTCAGTAAATTATCTCTTTCCCTATCCTCAAGTCAATCAGCCCTCCTCATGAGTATCGATATGGTTTACTCTAATACTTCACTTTACCAAGGGAGTTGTTCTTGTGAATCGCTTTAAAATAATCATATTCGCTATTCTTGTGTGGGGGTTAATCCCCTCATCACTTCAGGCTGAGCCTGTGCCGCTCGAGATTAAAAAAGTCAAACCTAAGTCCTCAGATCGCTATATAAACGCCGTTCATAAAGAGATAGTCACTAGGACTGATGATCTGAATAAAATCCGTTACGCGATACTTGAGGGGATGCTGACAACCAAAGGCATTGCCTGGCTCTATGACGGAGAGGGGGAAGGTTACATTTTGGCAAGATTTACCTATCGCGGCGACACAAATATCATGAGGATAGAGTACAACCAATCATTAGTGCAGCTTAAATACCAAGATGCACTTGGTGACTATGAGTGTAAAAATTTGATTGATGATATCTGCTATAAAAATGGTCGAGGTTACTATAACTATATAAAAAACCTTAGAAAGAGTATCGCCAGACAGTTAATGCGCCTGTAGTGAGGGATGAGATGAAAAAAATAATCGCAAGTTTAATAATAGGTTTAAGCTCAATGGCTGTGTTTGATGCTCAGGCGATACATAGCTATCAAGATCCTGTGCCATTTAAAGGGTATGTGAAAGATATTGGCCCGCTGCTTGAAAAGGTGATGAAGCGTAACCATTGGCAGCTATCTAAAGATGACTCAGGCAGCTACTTTGCCGATCTGGATTATAAAGATTATCAGGTTCAAGCAAAGTTTTTAGTGCAAGATGAAACCCTTGCCATTGAGCTTATCTCGGCGCAGCGACCTAATTGCACTAAGAGAAGCTGTAAAGTTGATGACGATACCGTGGATGATTGGTTAGTTAGGTTACGCAAGCAGATAGCCCTAGATGTGACTAAAGCTGTCAGAGATGACGCGCTAAGAAAAAGTTTTATGTGATATTGTCGAAATTAGTAGCCATAAAAAAACGCACTCATTGAGTGCGTTTTTTTGATGCAGCAATAAAATTAATTAGTGCTTAAACATCGCAGAGATAGACTCTTCGTTGCTTACTCGGCGGATAGCTTCAGCCATCAGCGTTGACATGGTCAATTGAGTAACCTTATCCAGTGCCTTGATCTCTTTGCTTAATGGAATAGTGTCAGTCACAATCACTTCATCAATAACAGATTCAGCGATGTTCTTCGCTGCATTGCCAGAGAATACTGGGTGAGTTGCGTAAGCGAATACACGGTTAGCACCATGCTCTTTCAATGCTTCAGCCGCTTTGCATAGGGTTCCACCAGTATCGATCATGTCATCAACGATAATACAATCACGGCCTTGAACATCACCTATGATATGCATAACCTGAGCAACGTTTGCTTGAGGACGACGCTTATCGATAATTGCTAAGTCTGAATCATCGAGTAGCTTAGCGACTGCACGAGCACGTACAACACCGCCAATATCTGGAGAGACAACGACAGGGTTTTCAAGTTTCTTATCTAACATATCTTCAAGCAGCACAGGGCTACCGAATACGTTATCAACAGGAACATCGAAGAATCCTTGGATCTGCTCGGCGTGAAGATCACAGGTCAATACTCGGTCAACACCTACACTAGATAGGAAGTCAGCAACAACCTTAGCGGTAATAGGTACACGAGCACTACGTACGCGTCTGTCTTGACGAGCGTAACCGAAGTAAGGGATCACAGCGGTAATACGACCAGCTGAAGCACGACGAAGTGCGTCAACCATAACGATAAGCTCCATTAAGTTATCGTTAGTCGGTGCACAAGTAGATTGAATGATGAAGACATCCGCACCACGTACATTTTCGTTTATCTGGACACTGATTTCGCCATCACTGAAAACGCCAACATCCGCGTCTCCAAGTTTACAAAATAGACGGTCGGCTATCTTCTTAGCGAGACTAGGTGTTGCGTTACCAGCAAAAAGTTTAATGTCAGGCACTGTATCAACCTCAGGCGTATGCTTCATTAAATGGCTGGGGCATAAAAAAGGTTGCCCCAGAAAGTGTTCTTTAAAGTTGCGCTAAACGTAACTCTAAAGGCGATATGTTTGTCCCTTTAGCAACAAAACCTGTCATGTTACTTGGCAACTGAGCCAAGGCATCCAGTGCTTGCTGCTGCTGTTCGAATTCTCCGAAAACACAAGCCCCGGTTCCCGTCATTCTGGACGGCGCATATTCTATCAGCCAGTCTAAGGTTTTGGCAACTTGAGGGTATCTTTTTACGACAAGTTCTTGGCAGTCATTTTTCCATGGGCTGCTCATTAATGAGTCTAGATCTAGCTTGGGGGTATTTCGTGGCAGATCTGGATCTTGGAATATTTCGGCTGTGGAAACATGCACATCTGGAACCAGAACAAGGTACCAAAACTCCTTGGGAGAAACTTGAATTAATTTTTCCCCCACACCTTCGGCAAAAGCCGATAAACCATTAATAAAAACAGGAACATCAGCACCGAGTGAGAGTCCTAGCTCCGCCAGTTCAGTTCGATTTAAATGGGTCTGCCATAGCGCGTTTAGTGCGATTAAACAGGTGGCTGCATCCGATGAACCTCCGCCTATTCCCCCACCCATAGGCAAGCGTTTATCGAGCCAAATTTCGGCGCCTTTTTCTGTTGCACTTCTCTCTTGGAGTAATTTTGCGGCACGCAGAATTAAGTTATCGCTATCTGCGACAACGTTACCGATATTTGAGTGCAACTTCAGTGAGCCGTCATCGGTTACCTTAAAATCTAGTAGATCACCATGACTGATAAATTGAAAAAGTGTCTGCAGTTCATGGTAACCATCCTCACGTCTGTGGTTAACGTGTAGGAAAAGATTTAATTTTGCAGGTGCGGGCCAGCCTAAGGATAGTTGATTGCTCATTATCATTTCTTCTGATTATTTGTCGCTAATGTGGTGGCTGAGAGTGCCTGCCATTGGCTTATCTGTATCTTGAGTCTTAGTTGCTCTCTGGTGAGTGCTAGCAACCTTGGTATCTCAGCGCCGCTTTGCTCTTGCCAGCTATTAAACTCGACCTTCCAAGGTGGTGAGTCTTTTTCTGAAAGCAATACTGTGGGTCTTGATTTTGGATCTCGACTGATAATCTTATCACCTTGGGCTGCTTGGCCTGTTATCCATAGTGGCAAAGCATCGACGGGGATAGACCAGCCTGTGATCTCAGTTAGCAGCTCCTGAGCGTCATGATGCCGATACACTTTTCCATCTACCTCTAACTTAGCGACCCCCTCCTCGGTTGTTAAAGAGAGCAAAGTGGTGCCGAGCATAGTGGTTAACTTAAGCTCGTTAATATCGGCAGTATGAAGCCAGTAGAGGTTGGTACTAAATTTATCATCGGCAGTTCTGACCGCGAGTTTTCCCTGCATCTCCCAAGCCTGAGCTTGTGATACATGATTCACCTGAACCGGGATCAGGTTGTCGGGTGTCTTAGTGGCACAAGCTGACAGTAAAGAGAGGCTTAATATCACCCAGACAAGCTTGGTTTTTGTGAAGTAGCTCAAATTATTCATCTATTGCTGATATTGATGGTTTCATATGATACGAGTGCCTGATGAGAATACAATGGAAATCAGCAAATTTACTGAAATCCTTGCGCTATCAAGCTTGTAAGCTTTTTAAGAGATCTAGCTTCAGCTCTTTTAAAAGGTGACCTTAATTATAAAAACGGATAAGAATTAAGATTATTATTCGGTTTTGTTAAGCATATTCTGTTTTTAGTTCATTCAATTCAGTAGAATGAACGACAATAAATGAGATGCCTAGAGACCAGAACGAGTCAGATGAGCCTTGTAGCAATCGGTATTAATCATAAAACAGCCACGGTCGACCTACGCGAGAAGGTAGCCTTTTCACCAGACAAAATTCATGATGCCATGAAGAGTTTGGCGAAATGTACCAAGACCGGCGAAGCTGTGATCATATCAACCTGTAACCGCACAGAGCTGTACACCAATACTGGTGATGAGGCTGAGGTTATTCGTTGGTTCGAAGAGTATCACCAACTCAGTCACGAAGAGGTGGAGCCCTGCTTGTATAAGTTTGAGGGCCAAGCTGTGGTGAAGCATCTAATGCGAGTCTCTTCGGGCTTGGACTCCTTGATTTTAGGTGAGCCTCAGATCTTGGGGCAAGTGAAGCAGTCTTTTGCTAAAGCGAGAGAGGCGGGTTCAGTTGCTATCACCATGGATCGCCTGTTTCAGAATACATTTTCAGTAGCAAAGAAAGTACGAACAGAAACCGAGATCGGTGCTGCGGCCGTATCTGTTGCCTTTGCTGCTGTGAGTATGGCAAAGCATATTTTCTCCTCAATCAGTTCAACTAAGGTGTTGCTGATAGGTGCCGGAGAGACAATAGAGCTGGTTGCCAGACACTTAAAAGATAATGGTGTGGACTCTATGGTGGTTGCCAACCGTACACTTTCACGTGCCGAAGGCATGTGCGACGAGTTCGGGGCCACTGCAATTACACTTGAACAGATACCAGATTTTCTCCCTAAGGCTGATATCGTGATATCATCCACCGCCAGCCCATTACCTATACTCGGTAAAGGCATGGTAGAAAAAGCGCTTAAGCAGCGTCGTCATCAACCTATGTTGTTGGTAGATATAGCAGTTCCTCGCGATATTGAAGCCGAGGTTGCCGACCTTGACGATGCCTTCCTCTATACAGTGGATGACCTGCAGAGCATCATTGAACAGAATATGGCCTCACGTAGAGAGGCTGCCGAGCAAGCTGAAGTAATTGCTGAAAATGAGTCACATCTTTTCATGGAGTGGGTCAGATCGTTAGAGTCGGTCGACAGTATCCGTGAGTACCGTACCCAAAGTATGGCGATTAAAGATGAGCTAGTGGAGCGTGCGATCAATAAGTTAGCCCAGGGCGGTGATAGTGAACAACTATTACTTGAACTGGCAAATAAGCTAACCAATAAACTGATCCACGCGCCAACACAAGCCTTAACAGCAGCGAGCCGCCAAGGCGATTTGAATAGCATTGGCCAGCTTAGAAGTGCGCTCGGATTAGATAAAAACTAAGGTTAGCGTTTTATAATGAAGGACAGTGTGATTCGCAAGCTTGAAGGCTTGCTTGAGCGTAATGAAGAAGTGCTGGCTCTACTTAGCGATCCGAGTGTTATCGCTGATCAGGAGCGTTTTCGTGCGCTTTCTAAAGAGTACTCTCAGCTTGAAGATGTTGTTAAGAGCTTCACCGCTTTTCAACAAGCGACAGAAGATCTTGAAGCTGCAAAAGAGATGCTTAATGAGGATGACCCTGAGCTAAAAGAGATGGCTCAAGAGGAGATGAAGGAAGCTAAGTCTGTACTAGAAACGCTAGAAGATGAGCTCCAGATCCTGCTGCTTCCTAAAGACCCTAACGATGATAATAATGCCTTTATCGAGATCCGTGCTGGTGCGGGTGGCGATGAAGCGGCTATCTTTGCTGGCGATCTGTTCCGTATGTACAGCAAGTACTCAGAGAGCAATCGTTGGCAGATAGAGGTCATGAACACCAACGAAGGTGAGCATGGCGGATTTAAAGAGGTCATCGCAAAAATTAGTGGTGAAGGTGTTTACGGTAAACTTAAGTTCGAGTCCGGTGGACACCGAGTTCAACGTGTGCCAGAAACAGAATCTCAAGGTCGCGTTCATACTTCAGCCTGTACTGTGATTGTTCTGCCTGAAATTCCAGAAGCAGAAGCGATCGAAATCAATAAGGCCGACCTAAAAGTTGATACCTTCCGCGCATCAGGTGCCGGTGGTCAGCACGTCAACAAAACCGACTCTGCTATTCGTATCACCCATATCCCAACGGGGATTGTTGTTGAATGTCAGGATCAACGCTCTCAGCACAAAAACCGTGCTCAAGCCATGAGCGTGCTTTCTGCTCGAATTCAAGCGGTAGAAGATGAAAAGCGCCGCAGTGAAGAGGAGAGTACTCGCCGTAACTTGGTAAGTAGTGGCGATCGTTCTGAACGTATACGTACCTACAACTTCCCTCAAGGGCGTATGAGTGATCACAGAATTAACCTGACTCTATACCGCTTAAACGAAGTGATGGAAGGCGTGCTAGATGTGATTATTGAGCCATTAATATTAGAAAACCAAGCTGATCTGTTAGCGGCGTTAGCTGAAGACTAACTCGACGAGTCTTGCTAAAAGCTATTTAAATAAGGTTTCAAATTAAGGACAGCCTTTGTACCAAACACTTTCTGAGGCCCTAGCCTGGGCCTCACCTCAGTTGCTTGATGTTTCTGATACACCTAAGCTAGATGCTGAAGTGATGTTGCTGCATATCATACATAAACAGCGAGGTTACCTTTATACATGGCCTGATGAGCGCTTAACATCGGAGCAGATAGATGACTATACCAAGATGGTTGGTAGACGTGTTATCGGCACTCCGATAGCCCACATTGTTGGCGAACGTGAGTTCTGGTCACTGCCATTTATGGTTAATCCGACCACCTTAATCCCAAGACCCGACACTGAAATCTTAGTGGAAACTGCTCTTAACCTGCCATTAGCTGAAAAAGCGAAAGTACTCGACTTAGGCACAGGAACCGGTGCAATAGCCCTGTCTCTGGCTTATGAGAAGCCCAGCTGGCAGATCACTGCAGTCGACAAGATAATCGAAGCTGTAGCCTTAGCAAAAGCTAACCGCTCTCATTTAAAGTTGCCTCAAGTCGATATTATTCAAAGTGATTGGTTTGATTCGGTAAACTGTTACGATTTCAATCTGATTGTCTCCAATCCGCCCTACATAGATGAAGAGGACTCTCATCTTGAAGAGGGGGATGTTAGGTTTGAACCTCACAGTGCCTTAACTGCGCCTGAGCATGGTTTTGCCGATCTCTACCATATTGCCGATTGTGCTCGCGATTATCTTGCACCAGGTGGTTACTTGTTGCTGGAGCATGGCTTTGGTCAGGCGCTACAACTTAGGGATAAGATGATCGAGCTTGGCTATGAGAATGTCGCCACTGTGCGAGATTTTGGTAGTAATGACCGCTGTACCTTGGGGCGTTGGCCAAGATAGTGGGCGCTGGGGCATCGACTGGTTCTGCTTTTTTGAGTTAGGCTGAACAGCCCTGAGTCTGCTTTAAATTAACAGCCCTGAGCGTATTTGAATAAGGTGAATTAGAACGCCATTGGTAGCTCTCATACCAATGGCGTTTTTGTTTGTAGAACGACAAAGCTTGTCAGCCTTCAAATGAAGGCTGATTACATTATCTGATTTATTTCTGGCTGAAGTATTGTTACCGTCATCCTGAACTTGTTTCAGGATCCAGCTTTATGCTATTGGATAGTTTGTTTGAAGGTCATACCTTCATCTTTATCTAACGCCTGCCCGGCGAGGTATGTGTAGATACTTCTGCGAGACGCTGTGAAGCACATCTGACCTACAGGGATAGTAGGAAATGCAGAAAAATGTCTGGAACATTTTCTGCCATGGTCGCTTTACGGTTTCCAATAACTTCCCTGTTAAACAGCCAGTTCGGCGTCCCATCCTCTCGCTCGAAGAGTATCACTTCGCGATACCTCACCCTGAAACCGAAACTCGCAGTTGCATCTACACCAGCTGATTTTAAGCAAGAGTATCTTTTCGATTTTGGCTTATCTGAGTAAACTGCTAACACGTAAAGTTTTGGCTATATAAAAGCTAATATGAAAGGGTTTTGAATTGTCTATAAGTTGTGCCAGTCCTATTTTTTGATGACATAACGCCTCTTTTACAAGAACTGTACATACATACATACAGTTATAACTGATATCGAGATAACTTGCCTAAAAAAGATGCACGAAATGGAGGGGGTACGCATCGATAACTCAAGTAAATATTTTATTCTATTTAATATCAAAGTATTGAGAAAGTGCCAAAAGTGTTATGCGGACCTCATAAACTCCCACGCATCTTTTTATCGGGTGATTTATGGTATTTTTTCTAACTTCTACTAAAAGTAACCCATTTACAACAGTGAGTTACTAGTGTTAGGTTGACAAAAAACAACCAAGCAGACTGGAACATTATCCTGCTGCTAATCAATAAGCTATTATATGAATTATTGGAATTGTCGTGCTCTGTAAAAAGTGTAAATGTAAAATGATACCAGATCTTAGTTCACTGTCTGGATCTCGACATATTATTAAAAAAACTTGCCCAGTATGTAAAAATGAATCTTATGGTACTGAGTATTATGTTTTTTGTTCAATTTTATGGGCAATAATATTATTGGTTATCATTGGAGTAATATTTTTTTAGTAATTCTATAAACAGGGTACATTCATATAACAAACGCATCAAAAATGACGTCAGACGCTTGGCTGGCGCTCATTCTTCGCTAATTATAGCCAAGCATTATTCGCATTTTATACGGGCGTTATATTCTAGGTAATTGAATGAAAAAATTTAAACTTACAATAGCAACTTTAATTATCTTTTCCATTAATGGATGTATGTTGAGTCCTTACAATGAAGCAAATACTATAAGGGGGGTACTGGAGAAAAACTCTGGTAATTTACTTTACCCTAATGATTTATCTGAAGAACCAGTTGAACTAGGCTTGGACTTTACCGTAGGCTATTTAGTAAAACAGTATTATTCAAAAGGTGAAATCGATACCAAAAAAGAATATTACAAACTCTACAAGACCGATAGTTCAGCTAACTACTTTAAGCATCTTGATGAGAATTTCTCTATGTCTGATACTGAAATAAAACTCGTTAACTACACCAGATTTATAAAATATACCAAGTCTGGAGATTTTAGTTCGCATGTATCGCATTTCAAAGAGTGTGAATTTAAATTAGGGAAATGCCAGTATGAAAATTCGACAGGGAAATCTGAGGTAAATACAACTTTTAAAGATGGTGTTTGGATTACAAAATTTAGAGGGTTTGGGGCAAGTGAGCGTACTATGAAACGGATTTATTCTAAAAGTGGAATCTTACTTTTTCGATCCAATCATGGTTATTTTATGGGGAAAGAAACTTATGGAGAAAGAACCGCATTTATACCAAATCCAAGTGTAAAACAACAGGTATCGAATATAACAAGCCTCTAAATTAAGATTCACCAAGGCTGTTATGCCATTTGCTGAGCAAATCGCCAGCACAGTACTAGTGCATTTATGTCCAAAAATAAGTTACAGCCCAAAACCTCAATCGAAAAACAATTATGGACAGGCATAGTTCATTACGTAAATTCCTATCTCCAACTAAGCTTTAGCTATTGCTTCAATAGAAGGTGCTATACCTCGCCCTAGAGGAGTTCAAGTTAGCATTGAAGAAACATCTCACTATCTAGGTTAAATCTCTACCTACTAAATCACTATCTTGGTTGGGTTTAGCTCTCCAGTTCTTCTTATGATCCCCACTCTTTTTGGTGTTAAATAGTGGCATAGGGTTAATGAAGTAAATCATCCGTAGAGTCTGTTTGTGAATAATTATTCAATTCCATCGTGATTTTATCTGTTGACGGCAGTTGTCAGTGGTGTTAACTTTTACTTCGTATCTTATAAATACTATAAATAGTATTTGGTCGATGTGAGTGTAGTATTTATTGCTGTAGATATTAATTTAATAATTAAAACATGAATATACAGAATAAAGAGGCAATTATGTACCAACTGAAAAAGTCAAAATCAGTTTTACTTATGCTTTCCCTAGTAACGGTAGGACTCATTGGCGCAGGTATTAGCGTCGAAGCGGAAGCTAAAGATCGTGCGGCAGGGTTTTATACCCGTGGTGATGTGTCTAAAACGCCTGGCTTACGAAATGGTTATGACGATCCAACCGCTTCAGCTAGCGACCCAACTAAACCAAAGGATTGGGCCAAGAATGTTGACGGTATTGTTGTGCAGTTAGAGTGGGCGGCATTGCAGTCCCAAAAACCTGAAACAGTACCGTCAGGGCAAGATAAACTGAATACTCAGTTGATTGAAGATGCTCTGGCTGATGTCAGAGAGTGGAACGCCGTTCAGGGAAACAACAAGCTTGGGATAAAGCTGAGGGTATTTGCGGGGATCTATACACCTCAATGGGTTAAAGATGAGGTTGGATCATCAACACTGGATTTTAAAGGCAGCAGTTTTGACGGAGAGTTTCCGCATTTTTGGAAATCGGCTTTTAAGACTCGCTATAAACAGTTTCATGGTTTACTGGCCAATAAATATGATTCCGAGCCACTAATTACAGAGGTGGCAATATCAGGGTGCATGATAAAAAATGCCGATATGCACAGGGCTCGCAGCGAATATCAAAATATTAATATCTTGATTGATGCAGGATTAACCTGGCAAAAAGATCAGGATTGTCAAAACTGGCAAATAAATGCGGTTGCTGGGAAATGGGACACTACTTGGGTATCTGTGGCGCGTCCCCATTTTAGGCAGTTCAAAAAGATGGCTTCATCGCCTTCAAAGTCTGACTGGCCCTTGAGTACCGGTGTGATGAAAGAAACCGTTGAGACCTGTCGTAAAGCCGGAAATTGCGTCAGTGGTAATAATAGTCTGGAGCAGGAAGATAAAGATGCTAACGCGTTTAATAATGATCAACATGCGATCTATTATGCAGCGAGTAAGTATCGCGGCACCAGATCTAAGGCCCCGCTGTATTTCCAAACCGATGTGAAGATACAGCAGGGGTCAGGATTGATTCATAACATTATTGGTTGGGGAATCAAAAACAGCCATGTAGAGATGATTGAGCTTCCTACTTTAAAAGCGTTTAAGAAGTATGATGATGCTTACCTTGGCAGCAGTGCGATGCAGAAAAAGCGTACTAAGTTAAAGGAGTAGTCTTTAACTTGGTTTTACTTATTATGTAAATGATAAAGCCCTAGGTTTAGTTTGACTCATTTAGGGCTTTCTTCTTGTAGGTTGCTGTTTTTTTTGTTGGTTTTAAGGTGAAGGTAAATTTTTACTCTTTAAGGTTCTTTACCATAAAGTATTTACAGCCTGTTTTCGGGTAGGCTTTTTGAGTCCATTGGAGGGTATACCCTCTGGTTTCGTAGAAGGGGCGTGCTTGAAAGTTTAGGGTGTCTAAGATTGCGTAGATACAACCTCGTTCGATAGCAATCTTCTCAGCCTCAGCTAATAATTGATCTCCAATGTTTTGCCCCCTGAGTGATTCAGATACCCAGAGATTGTCTATCTGCAACCAGTTACCGAAGGTTCGGGCTGAGAAACCCGCTAATAGTTCCCCTGTTTCACTTTCGAGCTTCAACCCTAAAGGTAAGCGCTCTGAAACTTCCCACTGTTGCCAGTTAAAGTCAGCAATTCTTTGTTCGACTGCATTAGCAAACTCCTTGCTGTCATCGAGTGTAAAGTGGTGTGTAGAGATCTGGGTCATCTGTATTTCCATGTTGAATTATCTTGTGCACAGCATAGACTAGGTTTGACTATGCGATAAGTGCATATTAATCATTAGGAGATGAACAAATTGCATAATAAGTTGAACCGTCTTGATCTAAACCTGCTGAAGTTGTTTTCTGCTTTGTATAGAGAGCGCAATGTTTCAGTGGCGGCAGAATCAATGAATCTTAGCCAATCTGCATTTAGTCACGCTCTGGCAAGGTTAAGAGTGCAACTTGATGATGAGTTATTTATTCGAGGTAGTACTCAGATGGTACCGACACATTATGCCGACAATATTTATCCTCAGGTTACAGAGGCCTTATCTATTTTGGAGGACTGTTTTGCGGCGCGAGCTAAATTTATTCCTGAAGAGAGCAGGCATGAGTTTAATTTTGCGGTGACGGATTTTACTGCGCAGTTGATGAATTCTCGTCTGTTACCTTATCTAAAGTTGCACGCCCCTATGGTGAGAGTAAACTTAATTTCCCGTGGAGAGAAACTCCCCCTAGAGGCATTTGAGAGTGGTGAACTGGATTTTGCTTTAGGTTTTTCACATTTTGATGATGTTCTGCATCCATTAATCAATCAGTGGACATGGTGGGAGGATAGTTACTGCACCATCGCAAGTGATAAGTTTGACAAGATGGATCTTCAAATTTTCCTATCCCATCGGCATATTTTAATCTCCCCCTGGGGGGAGAAGAGTGGGGTAGTGGATGAGCAACTTAAGAAGTTAGGCTTGCAACGAGATATTGCTTTGCAGATACCTAATGTTTTGAACGGACCATTTATGGTTGCTGGATCAGAGCTGTTACTCACTCTCCCTAAGTTTGCAGCACAAACTATGCAAGCTATGCTACCGATAACACTGTTTGAGCCTCCATTTGGAATGCCGAAGTATCAACTGAAATTATTCACTTACAAACCGAGTGAAGATACTCTGGAAAATATTTGGATGAGGGAGTTGTTACTCTCTCTGTTTGTATCTAATTAGTTGACCATATCTATTCTTATTGTGTTCTCTTGAATAAATTCCATTCACTTGCAGAGATTATGACCATGATATTGGTTTAGATTAAGGGGATCGGGTACACTACCGCCTTTGTCAGCAAAGTAAGTATTAAAATGGAAACTTTGAATAACCTGTACCCGGCGATTAAGCACCTTCATTTAACGCTTATAGCGGTAAGTGTGCTGTTTTTTATCGTGCGTTTTGCGCTACATCTTCGTGACTCACCTATCATGCAGAAGAAGCTAGTTAAAATAGCTCCTCATGTTATCGATACTTTTCTACTGCTTTCAGGCCTAACACTTTGCTTCATCATCAAGCAGTATCCGTTTGTGGATCCTTGGCTATCAGAAAAGCTCGGTGCCGTTGTTGCTTACATACTTTTAGCAACAATAGCGTTAAAAGCAGATCGCAATAAGTTGTTCAAAACCTTTGCGGCCTTAGGTGCAATTGCTTGGGTGGTTTATGCCGCTAAGCTTGCCATGTTTAAACAAGCTATGTTGTTGGGATAATGACCACTTTGCCTCTTAAAAATGAGATTGCACTGCCTGAAATGGCATTTGAGATCGGCGCTCATCTCAACTTTTCAAAAGCGGAGTCAGCTAACTGGGCTTGGCTAGAGTTAGCTGGATCTGTGCTTAGTCACTATGTGGTTGACAGGCACGAACGTCTTGCGGGATTACTGCGTTGGTTTTATCAAGATTTAGGATTTTGCATACGCCAGCCCTACTTTAGTGTTGAGGCGGCAGATCTTGGAACCTGCATCAGCAGTCGTCAGGGAAATAGCACCACGTTGGCTACGGTATTGATGCTACTTGCCAAGCAGTTAGATCTAAAGCTGGAACCTTTGTTGCTACCAGGAACAACGGTACTGTGTAGTCGAATCGATGGTGTGGTCAAGTATATCGATCCTATGAACGGTAGCGAGTTAACTCGTCATCAACTGCATGTGTTAGTTCGAGGCGAGCTAGGTAATGGTGTGCCATTCAAGGCAAGTTACCTTAAGCCGGTGAGTTTAAAACGTTTGGTGTCACGTATGATCCATGAGCTTAAAGCGGGTTGTATCGTCTCTCATAAGTTTGAACCAGCGCTGGAGTGTTGTAACTTGTTACTGCAGTGGCACCCAGACGATCTCAATCTTAATCGTGAGCGTGCTTTTATTGCTCAGCAGTTAGGTTGCATCAATGTCGCCGCAGCCGATCTTAAGCACTTCGTCGATAACAGTCCCCATGATCCTGTGATTGAACTGGTGAAGATGCAACTCAAAGAGTTAAGAGAGGAGCAGGAGATCTATCACTAGATTAGTGGGCTTGATGACGGTAGTTCAGAGACTGCCGTCTTAGATTTGTTCGTATAAAAATAAATATAAATAAAATCAACAAATAAAAATTACAATAATAATTATGGATGGGAGATTAGACTAGGATGAGTAGCACTGCATTAGTGACCAACGATGCCACTGGATTAGGAATATTGGCCCTTGTATTGGGCTTTGTATTTTATACTAGCAACAGTAAGCATCCATTTTGGACTAAATTTTATACCTTTATTCCGGCACTTCTAATGTGCTACTTCTTGCCTTCACTGCTCAATACTTTCAATATTATCGATGGTCACACCTCACAGCTCTACTTTGTGGCATCGCGTTATCTGCTGCCTGCATGTTTAGTTTTATTGATCTTAAGTGTCGATCTAAAGGCGATTATGTCTTTGGGGCCTAAGGCGATCATCATGTTCCTGACGGGAACCGTTGGTATCGTGATAGGTGGCCCCATTGCCTTGTTGATTGTGTCGGCTATTCATCCTGAAATTCTCGGGGTGCAGGGACCGGAAGCGGTTTGGCGCGGGATGACCACACTGGCTGGAAGTTGGATCGGTGGCGGCGCTAACCAAGCGGCGATGAAAGAGATCTATGAAGCAGGCGGTGATATCTTCTCTATTATGGTCACTGTGGATGTTATCGTGGCCAATATCTGGATGGCGGTCTTGCTGTTTATGGCATCAAAGGCGAAGCAGATAGATGCTAAGACTGGTGCAGATACTTCAGCACTTGAGGCGCTAAAGGATAAAGTTGAGAAGTACCATGCTGAAAATGCCCGTATACCTAGCCTTAACGATCTGATGATGATAGTGGCGGTAGGTTTTGGTGTCACAGGCCTTGCCCATGTGGTTGCTGACTTCTTAGGCCCATTTTTCGAAGCGAACTACCCTTGGACTCGCGATTATAGCCTTACCTCTAAGTTTTTCTGGTTGATCGTGACAGTGACGACCATAGGCTTAGCGATGTCCTTTAGCCCTGTACGTCACTTAGAGGCTGCTGGTGCATCTAAAGTGGCTTCAGCTTTCCTCTATATTTTGGTCGCTACCATCGGCTTACATATGGATGTCTCTAAGTTATTTGATGCTGAGAATCTGTGGTATTTTGCTATCGGTATTATCTGGATGCTGGTGCACGCAAGTTTTATGCTGATTGTGGCAAAATTGATAAAAGCACCACTGTTTTATATGGCGGTGGGAAGTCAGGCAAATGTGGGCGGCGCGGCATCTGCCCCTGTGGTTGCGGCAGCATTCCATCCTGCATTGGCACCAGTCGGTGTATTGCTGGCTGTATTAGGCTATGCTGTGGGCACCTATATGGCGTGGATATGTGGCCAGATCTTGCAAATAGTGGCAAGCTAGCCTGTTACTCCTGCCTAAAAATTGAATTGATTAACGCCGAGGTATAGCCTTGGCTCTTTTAGAGAGAAGTACTGATGAGTAATAAAACCATAGGTTTAGGTTCAATCGAGATCGCAAACGATAAGCCTTTTGTGCTGTTTGGCGGTATGAACGTGCTTGAGTCCCGTGACTTGGCAATGAAGATTGCAGAAACATATGCCGAAGTCACTCAGAAACTGGGGATCCCTTATGTGTTTAAAGCCTCTTTCGATAAGGCTAATCGCTCTTCAGTCAACTCTTATCGTGGCCCAGGTATGGAGGAGGGGTTAAAGATATTTGAGGAGATCAAATCTACCTTTAACTTACCATTAATTACCGATGTCCATGAGATCCATCAATGTGCACCGGTTGCTGAAGTGGTCGATATTATTCAGTTACCTGCATTTTTAGCACGTCAAACCGATCTCGTGGTTGCTATGGCGAAAACGGGGGCCATCATCAATGTGAAGAAGCCACAGTTCTTAGCGCCTCATGAGATGCGTCATATCATCACTAAGTTCAATGAAGCGGGCAATGATGAGATCATTTTGTGTGAGCGTGGCTCAAGCTTTGGTTACAACAACCTAGTGGTCGACATGCTGGGTAT
This sequence comes from Shewanella nanhaiensis, assembly GCF_019457885.1. Lineage (GTDB taxonomy): Bacteria > Pseudomonadota > Gammaproteobacteria > Enterobacterales > Shewanellaceae > Shewanella > Shewanella nanhaiensis. The sequence goes on along the minus strand of NZ_JAHZST010000019.1, from coordinate 54,672 downwards.
GGATGAGATGAAACAGACTGGTTACCCAGTTATCTTCGATGCGACTCATGCACTGCAACGCCCAGGTGGACGTGCCGATAGTGCTGGTGGTCGTCGTGCACAAGCCACTGAGCTCGCTCGTAGTGGTATGGCGCTAGGGTTAGCAGGCCTATTTATTGAGGCGCACCCAGATCCAGATAACGCTAAGTGTGATGGTCCATGTGCACTTCCTCTGCATCAGTTAGAAGCGTATTTAACTCAGATGAAGGCTGTCGATGACCTAGTTAAGTCATTCGATGCGATTGATACCAGTAAGTAACTTCTGAGTGTGTTAAGCCGTTTTAGGCTTATTAAATAAAATAGAACCCTGCATCATGTCAGGGTTTTATTGTTTTGAGCTATGTAAATTAAGTTTCGATACAGTTTAGACATTTATTCTAGTAAGTTATAAAAAAATACTCACCATTAAGTGATGTCCTCTGTGGATGGCATACTTTAAAAGTGAAAGAGCATAATAAATAGGTTGAATGATGAAAGCAGACAAACAGGTGCTTCCTGATGAAGGGCCACAAGGTATATTAGGCAAAGCGTTAGATGGCATTGAAAGGGTAGGCAATAAGCTTCCCGATCCCGCCATGTTATTTTTAATTTTACTGTTTGCAGTTTGGGGGCTATCGGCTCTGTTATCTGGGGTTAGCTTTGAAGCTATCGATCCCAGAACCCAGATGCCTATTGAGGTGAATAACCTTTTGAGCCCAGAAGCCTTAACCGGCTTCTTAACCAGTATGGTGAAAACCTTTACCGCCTTCGCGCCGCTAGGGGTGGTATTGGTGGCTATGTTGGGGGTTGGGGTCGCTGAGCACTCCGGATTTATTAACACTGCGCTAAAACGTATGTTAAGAATTACCCCTGCTAAATTGTTAACTCCGGCCGTGGTTTTGGTGGGAATTATCTCTCATACTGCAACCGATGCTGGTTACGTGGTGGTTATTCCTCTTGCTGGTGTGATCTTCTTTACCGTAGGGCGTCATCCATTAGCGGGTATTGCAGCAGCGTTTGCTGGTGTCTCTGGTGGTTTTTGTGCCAACTTTATTCCTTCAGGTATTGACCCATTACTGCAGAGTTTTACACAAGCTGCTGCGCAAATCGTTGATCCTAACATTGAAGTTAACCCTCTAAATAACTGGTTCTTCGCCGCATCCTCCTGTATCCCTATTACGCTGGTTATCTGGTATCTAACAGATAAAGTTCTAGAGCCACGCCTAAATCGTACTCATAAGGTTAATCGTGAAGAGGTGGATCTTCCCGCGATGGAAGAGGAGAAGCCACTCGAGATTAAAGCGTTCCGTGTGGCAACCTTAGTGATGCTAGTGGCAATTGTCGCTTTCTTCTCGTTAACTGTGCCTGAAACTTCAACGCTACGTGACGCTGATGGTTCCTTAACTAGCTTTAAAGCGCCTTTGATGCAGTCAATTGTACCGCTGATCTTCATCTTCTTTATGCTTCCAGGTTTAGTATACGGCTATATGACTGGGGCCTTTAAAAGCTCTGCTGATGTTGTGCAGGCGATGTCTAAGTCCATGAGCGGCATGTCTCACTACATAGTGATGGCGTTCTTTTGTGCCCAGTTTGTGGCGGCGTTTTCTCACTCCAACCTTGGGGCATTAATTGCAGTTGAGGGCGCGGGAGCGCTTAAGGCGATGAACCTGTCGGCTGAAGTGACTGTGATTGGTATGATCTTCTTGGTGGGGTTCGTGAACTTGTTCGTGGGGTCTTCATCGGCTAAATGGGCATTAATCGGACCTGTTCTAGTGCCTATGCTGATGCAGTTAAATATTAGTCCAGATCTGTCTCAGGCCGCTTATCGAGTCGGGGATTCGAGCTCTAATATCATCACGCCTCTGATGCCATATTTCCCCTTAGTGGTGGTCTACTGTCAACGCTATGTGAAAAATATAGGCATTGGAACTCTGATCTCCATGATGTTACCGTTCAGCCTCTGTCTATTAGCGATCTGGAGTGCTTGGTTGCTCCTGTATTGGTCACTCGGGATCCCATTAGGTTTAGGTGCTAGCTACACCTATTAACCTTAAATAGCGACGCCTGTTAATTTCAAGCCCCGACATCATGTTGGGGCTTTTTATTGTGACTTGGCATTCATATCATTGATAGTGAGTATTTAATACCAATCAGTATAAGAAAGTGATCTACTCAGAGTTTTTTGGCAAACTAATTCAAGGCGAATGAATGACAGAATGGTTATTCCCTTGGCAAAATCAATAACGCAGAATAAAGAGCATTAAAACCCATCAACGAAGGCTTTGTGCAAGCCAACTTCGTTGTTGCATTGACTTTAAAGGGGGCCTTTCTGTGCAAATGCGTCTAGACGTGAACTCGCACAACGCCTCTGAAACGAGCATTTCTAGGTAGTTTGAGTATATGTGGATCTTTTTTACCTTGTTAGCAGCCTTTATGCAGGCGTGGCGTAATGCATTTCAGAGTCAACTTAGCAAAGAGGTGAGTGTTGCTGGCGTGACTTTAGCGCGCTTTATCTGGGCTTGGCCGATTGCAGGGGGTTATCTCATTGGGCTATACCTGTGGCAGTCAGTGGCATTACCGACTTTCACTGTCGAGTTTGTTCTCTACATTTTCGGTGCGTCAGTGATGCAGATCTTAGCGACAGCTCTGTTGGTTAAGCTTTTCAAGTTGAAGAACTTTGCTGTGGGGGCAGGCTTGGCTAAGAGTGAGGCTCTGGTGGCTGCGGTACTTGGATTGTGTATTTTCGGAACTCAACTCTCTGTGCTCGGCTGGATAGGTGTGTCGATTGGTGGCGTGGCGGTGTTTATGATGAGCAGCCGCCAAGGCTTAAGGGATATCTCCTTACCTACGGCGCTGATAGGCCTGACATGCGGCAGCACATTTGCGTTAACTTCACTCTGGGTTCGTGAGGCGAGTTTGAGTTTAAGCTTACCTTTTCCCCATAGAGCGGCTTGGGTATTACTCTTAGTTATCTCACTTCAAACCTTGATACTACTGGGCTACATTATAGTGAAAGAGAGGGCCACATTAGTGGCACTTTGGCAGCGTCCTAGGCAGACGATACTTATCAGCACAACTAGCTGCTTGGGCTCTGTAGGCTGGTTCAGTGCCATGTCTTTACAGGCGGTTCCCTATGTTAAAACATTAGGTCAGGTGGAGGTGTTCTTTACTCTGTTTATCGCCATGTTTTGGCTTAAGGAGCGAGTCAAAATTAAGGATATGTTGGCTTTAATCTTGATTGCCCTCGCTGCCATTTTAGTGATGTGGAGTTAGTGGCTGATCTTGAGGTGGCTTAGGTATAGTTACAGTCTTGGAAAATTATCGGTGACACTTTTGTGCGATGGCGAAGGCGAGTTGTGTACAAACAACCCCTAAGCTTGCACCCGCTAATAGATCCCCTAAGTAATGATAATTTTGAGATAACTGACCGATAAATACCCCTAACATACAGACTGCCCAAAATAGGCGGTAACGGGGAAGGTGAAACCAGAACGTGCTGGCTAGTGCAAAAGTGAAGAGGGCATGTCCCGATGGAAAGGAGTTATAGGCTATTCCCTCTGCAAACGGGTGAAAAGCCTCTATGCGATCACTTATCCAGGAGGGATTATTATCAACCCAAGTCTCTGGCCAAGTCCTACCAAACAGCGCCTTTGCGCCGAAACGTATTAGCGTAGCTAAGAGCAGAGTAAAAATCAGATGAATGACTAAAGCTGATAGTTTGGTTCTAAGTTTTGGGGCTAAGCAGCCTAGTAAGGCGATGGCGGCTAATGTTTCGAGTAGAGCTGGAATATTACTGAGTAACTTAGTGAATGAGTTCGCAAACTCATGCTGATGGATAAAATCTGCCAGATGGCGATCGATAAAGAGTATGCTCAGTAGCGTCATACAAAGCATCACTGCGTAGAAGATGATATTGTTTTTAAGAGAGAACAGAGGGTGGGGAGCTTGAGTCGAAGGCATGAGTATCACTCGAAATACAAATTTAGTGGCGCCTAATCTACCCTTTTTTGGATATAAAATCATTATAAGGATAAATGCATGCTAAGTGCGGCATGCATCTACCCTTCAGCTATCTTGAATTTAACGCCTTAAACTGTCAATTAAGTAGCTTAAGCTTGCTGATTGCTCGCTCTCTACGCTGCTAGCTTCAAGGGCTCTGCCTTGAGCTGAGTCGATAACAAATTTAGGCGCGGTGAGCCAACCTCTTTGCACTAACTCATCGATAAGATCGAGATACTCTGCACTGGTTTTTCCTACCATAAGATTGGTTAAATCACGTTCAGCAGATAACTGTTTGATGTTAACAAAGCCACTGAGATAGAGGTGATCTTTGGTTAAACCACCGCCACGATAGACCCGAGTTGTGGTCACGAAGGCATCGTCTCTATTCATCTCCAGTTCATCGGTTAAATAGCTATAAGTGTGATAGAAGTTCTGCTCATTTAACATGGAGTCAACGGCCAGTACGCGGTAAGCGAGGGTGTTGAGTCTGCCATGGGCCATGTAACCTGCATTGTACTCAGCCATTATCGCCAAGCCTTCCTGAGTTTGGGTTGCACCAGGTAAGCCTAATCTCACTGCTTTTAGTGCTTGCTGGCGAGAGTTTAATGTCGTCGCCATATGAACGCCCAGTTCATGGTGGTTAAGCCTTTGAACCTCCGCATAGCTAAATTGAGCGTGTGTGTTCACTTTAAGTTGAGGCGGGGCTGAGCTGACCATAGCTCGTGCCAGAATCGCCGTACTTAAGTTGACCTTACACTTCATCCCCCAATCACTTGCCTGCTTTTTCATCAGCTCACAGGCACTTTTAGCGTCCATGAGCTCGCCACTGTTCTCCGCTATCTCTTTTGCGTACAGAAGAAATTTAGCGTTGTTGATCGACAGTGCATCGGGCCTGCCGTAGTGGCGTAGAGAGTTATATAAAAACGCCTCTTGGCCGACGGTAGATAGCAGATCGACCTGCTCACTCAAGGAGTGGATCATATCTGAGTAGAGCTGTTTCATCGCAGGGTCTGAGATGGTTTCGATTGGGATGCGATAGAGCTTTTGCTTAAACGCATTGGCATCGATAGGTAGCTGACGATAATGAAAGTTTGGTGTAAATCGACTCGGAGCACGCTCAAAACGACGGCGCTCAGCTGTGATATTCACGGGGTTTACATATTTTAGAATGCCAACTCTCTGTGCCAACTTATAGATAGCGGCATCGACATTGAGCACGGCGGGCTCAATGGCCGAGCTCAACATATCGGCACTGCGTACTCGGTTCTTAAGGTTTATTCTGCGCTGGAAGAAGGCGCTGGTTTCACTTAATGCTTGTTTTAACCCTAACTTCAATGAATCAAGGACCAGAGGGAACTGATCACCATTTTGATCATCGATATAGACTTTTCTCACCTGAATCGGCAGCACTAAAGTGCGATCAAAATGTGAGTTAGTGTAAGTAGTTAGGTAGCCGCTTCCTCGGTGAATTAGGTCGAGATCCGCACTCGACTCCGTATTCGGCACTGTGACTTGTTTTAGCTCACTACGGCATTTATTGACGACTGACTGCCATCTAGTTAGGTCGATTTGAGTCGTTGTAATATCAAATAGCGGGCTTGATGCATCGGAGTCGTTCGGCGTATAGGCCTTTAAGTCAAACACAATCACTTTACCGAACTGTGACTCTAGTTTGGTAATAAGAGCTTTGTAGATTTGAAAGAACTCATCGTGTTTGGCATGGCTTATTGAGCGCTGTTTAGTGCTCATCGGCTTATCCCAAAGCTTCTGTTTCATGCTTAACTTATAGGATGTCGACAGGGCTTTAGGGCAATCGAGATCATACTCAAGTCTGGAGTCTAGAGCGACTAAAGTGATGGGTTGCGAAGCGATCAGATCATCTGTGAGTCTGGCTTCATGTGGAGCACGCTCCTCATCTGTGAGCTGGCAGTGTTTTAGTAGCTCATCTCTTAGATGGTTACCTGCATGGATAGCACTACAAACAACAGGGAGGTACTCCTCAATCTTGATTAAGCAGCCTGAGGTGGAGAGTTTTCCTGAGAAAACCTCTCCTTTTTTGATAAAGGTTAAAACCTCTTCAAGGCTATATATTTGCATCTAGCTGGCCTGCCTCCTCAAATTTCATGCTTGCGGCTGGCATTATCTCACTTGGAACCTTGTAGGAGTGGGTACTGTTTAAGCTGTGAAAACGTCTAGGTTCCCGAGTCAGCTTCATGTATTTAATCCACACCAGCTCTATTTTTGTTTTTGCTTTATGGGGCTGAGTCAAGGTGCGTACAAAATGCTCCTCCTCAATCGTTTCAGGTGAGAGTAGCCCTGACTCTAGACCAAGCAAGGTGTCACCATAAAGACTAAGCAGTTCAGATTCGGCTAGCGTAAAGTCACCAGACTTTCTAAAACCTCGTGGAAAATTGATGTTATCGATGAAACATTTTTGACCAAAACGAAATGAATCTTCAGACATTCTAAACCCCAAAAAATAGTGGTAATTAACTGGATTGCATAAGTTAGATGACTCAAGAAATTAGGGGGTTTACCCTTAAAAGAGAAACAATATATTTTTGTCGTCACCATAACAGATTGTTGTTATTCTCAAGCCGTCTCCAACTGGAGTCGATATTAGAGATAGCGATGGACGTTAAAGTATTTAAAACCTTCTTAGAGGTGGCGAAAACTCGCCATTTTGGTCGGGCTGCTGAGAACCTATACATCACTCAAGCAGCCGTGAGTGCTAGGATCAAGCAGCTTGAGTCATTCTTCGATCAAGTGTTGTTTATTCGAGATAGAAATAGCATCAAGTTGACGACATCGGGAGAGAGGTTAATCGCCTACGCTGAAGTGATGGTGACCACGCTAGCCCAGGCTAAGAATGAGTTATCCCTTGCGGACAATCGAAGCCTGCAATTGACCATGGCAGGTACCCCCAACATTTGGGATGCGTATCTGCAAGAGTGTTTGAATGAAGTGACAGAGGTGTTTAGTGGTTATGGTTTTCAAGCCGAAGCCCTAAGTCGTGAGCAACTAAATCGGCAGTTACTGGAACGCACTTTAGATATGGCGTTTGCGTTCGAGCCACTAAAAAGTGATGAACTCGTTAGCCAGAAAGTGGCAGATATTAAGCTTGAGTTAGTATCTACTTCTCACTGCTCTGTGGATGAAGCATTGTCTCAGCGCTATGTGTATGTTGACTGGGGAACTCGATTCTCATCTGAGCATACTGAGCGTCACAGCCAGATGCCTGCGCCTTACTTAAGAACATCAACGGGGCGCATTGCGCTAGAGTTTATTCTTAAAAAGGGGGGAGCTGCCTATCTGCCAACGTCCATTTCAGCCCCTTACTTGCAAGATAATAGGTTGCATCTTGTTAAGGGAGCTGAGCCGTGGGATAGGCCCGTTTATCTAAGTTACAGGCGAGATACTTTACTGCTTGATGCTATTGAAAAAATTGAGAATTTGATGAAGAAAAGTATCAACTAGATAGGTCAACTTGAACGAAAACCGGCTTGTTCGCCGGTTTTAAGCATTAGTAGCCTTAAGGCAAGATGTAGAGTCTGTTAAGGATTAGTCTGCGTTGACAACAGGCACACTAATGGTTCGCTCAACAAATTGAGTTTCAATCAGCTCAATCGCTTCATCAAGGATCTCTTTTGATGCTTTATAAGCAGACTCAGAGTCTCTGGATTTAATGGTATCAAGAATATGCTGATGCTTAAGAACATCGGCTCCATGGACACCTTTAATCTTATTGGTATAGCGAATACTCACTCTTAACGCTGTAGCAATAAAGTTAGTTAGCTGATAAAAAAATCGATTGCAGCTGGCTTCAAGAATCGAAGTGTGAAATGCGATGTCGGCCTCTAGCGGATCATCTAAACCATTATCGGCGTCACGCATACGATTGAGTGCATCTTCAATATTTCTTAATTGTTCAGCATTGGCATGAACTGCCGCTAAAGCACAGGCCTGTGGCTCAATAGCAACTCGCATCTGAGTGAACTCATGGAGCAGTTGAATCGATGGTTTACTACTTAATATCCAGCTTAATACATCAGTATCAAATAGATTCCAGTTGTGTTCAGGCATAACCCGAATGCCTTGCTTAGGGCGTGAGGTGATAAGGCCTTTAGCGGAAAGCATTTTGACAGCCTCACGTGTAGCACTGCGGCTGACATTGTATAAAGAGCAGATATCAGCTTCTGAAGGGAGGCCACCGCCTACAGCATAGTTCCCCTTAACAACCTCCATTCCGAGATCATGAGTCAGCTGATGGGTTAAATTGTGTTTCTCACGAAAATTCATAAGGTTTCTTATTTATCATTTAAATAATTGTTTTATCTAGGGAGTATATTCTGCAACCCAGATAGTAATACTCCCATCCTACCTTAGATACAGCTATCTGGAAAACAAGTAAATTCAATTTCATTGGCAAAAAAGCGCATTCTAAACATTAAATCAGCCAGATTTATCATTCAGTTGACACTGTTTTAATATCGTATTAATGTGATAATTAAGGCGGTAACGTTAATCTGACGCAAGCTGTAATGTAAATTTTTCTTTGCTGAGAACCACAGTGGTTTGGTTTATAAGGGGGGAATGTCAGAGGTTTACACCGTTTAGGTGGAAAGTTTTTAGTGGGAGAGGTTAAAGATGGTTTTATCCAACATAGATTAATAGGCTATGTTGTGTAAATGTAAACTATAGAGTTCTTGTTTGTTATAGGCCGTCTATCAGGAGTAAATTTATGACCATCTCACAGCTAGATTATCGTCTTGGAGGACGCGGGGTATTTATTACCGGCGGTGCCAGCGGTATAGGAGCTGCATTAGTCAGAGCATTTGTGGAGCAGGGGGCAAATGTCACCTTTGTAGATACAAATCATGATGCCGGGGAAGCGTTACTACAAGGTTTGGATATTAATCAAGGCCAACAGGTTGCTTTCCATCTGCTGGATGTCACAGACACTAAACAGTTGCAACAGATGATCACCGAGCAAGATAAAAAGCTTGGTCAGTTAGATATATTAATTAATAACGTAGGTAATGATAGTCGACACGATGCTGATGGAGTTGATGAACATGAATGGAAACGGTGCATGGCTATCAATCTGGATTCTGCTTTTTTTGCCTCACAGGCCGCTTATCTGGTCATGAAGCCGCGTAAACAGGGGGTCATTATCAATTTTAGCTCCAATATGGCTTATATCGGAGAGCGCAATATGGCGGGTTATATCACTGCGAAAGCGGGTATTGCTGGCATGACAAAGGCGCTGGCAAAAGATTATGGTGAGAGTCGAGTAAGAGTCAATGCCATCGTGCCCGGTTGGGTGGCCACACAGAGGCAACTAGAGCAGTGGTTATCACCGGAGCAAGAACAACAGTTGATGGAAAAGGTGGCGATACAGAAACGGATCACCCCTGAAGATATTGCTAAACTAGCACTGTTTTTAACCTCTGAAGATAGCGAGTTGATTACGGGCCAGTGCATGGTTATTGATGGCGGTAGAGTATAAGTGCGCCATCAAGCTGATGTGATTGTGGTTGACTGGGGAGCCAGCTTTCTCAGAGCGTATCTCTGTTTTGATAATGGTGGTGAGCTTGAGATTATTGAGCAGGTATCGGGCCCTGGTGCAGCCAAAGTTAGTCAGCAGTTTGAAGCGGTATTAAACAGCGTCATTGGTCGCTGGAGTGCTCAATATGGCGCCTTACCTGTACTGATGTCTGGTCATATCGGCTCCAGTCTAGGTTGGCATGAAACCCCCTATGTATCGTGTCCTGTCTCCCCTCTTGAAGTGACCAAAGAGCTATTCGAGTTTGAGTCAAACGGCCATTCAATATTTGTGGTTCCGGGGGTTAGTTGTGAAGAGCCTGACGGCCATGCTGATGTGATGCGTGGTGAGGAGACCCATGTGTTGGGCTGGTTGACAATGGATGAGTCTCATCGGCGTGGTAAGCATCTACTGTGTTTACCTGGTACTCACACCAAATGGGTGCTAGTGGAAGAGGGAAAAATAAAGGTATTTAAAACTGCCATCACAGGTGAATTATTCGATCTACTTTGCCACCACAGTGTGCTTATCCAACAGCAAGGGTCAGAAATTGATATTAGGGCTTTTGAGCAAGGCGCTAAGTTAACTCTTGAGAGTGAGTTGGGCCAGTTTGTTCATGGACTATTCAGCGTCCGCACTTTGCAAGTACAAGGCAAGCTTGATGCTGAGCATGCCAAATCCTATCTATCAGGCCTGTTAATTGGCAGCGACGTTCGCGCAGCTTTGATGGCGCCCCAGTGGCGGATCGATGAGCTTACCTCGATCAGTTTGATCGGCAGTCACCCCCTATGTGAGTTATTTAGCCAAACCTTGAAGATGAAAGGTATTACTGTTCGCTCAACACAGGAGAAAGAGACCTGCCTGAGAGGTTTCTGTGCCATCTATCAGAAAGTGTTTAAGAGTGTGGCCTGAAATATGGCAGAAACAGGTTAAAATAGGAGGATTCAATTGACGCTATCCATGACTTTTATGATGAAAGGGGGCGGGAGCCTTAACTCAACTCTGTTTCTTGATGGTACGTATGCAGCCTGATAATGCGAGCAATGAGGTAACGGCAGAGCTCCTCTATTCAGTGCCGGTGGCTAATCAGTTGGGAGAGGGGGTCATTTGGGATTCGCTAAGTCAAAAGGTGTGGTGGACAGATATCGAAGGGGAGATGTTATACGCCTTTGAACCTAAAAGTCACAAATTGAGTCAATGGCTTATGCCAGAGCGGCTCTGCAGTTTTGCTTTGACTGAGACTAAGGGGTTGATACTGGCAGCCTTCGCCTCGGGGTTTGCGCTCTACCGTTTTGAAGGTAAGGGGCCTGATATTGAGTGGTTAGCCCGTCCTGAGTTATCACTACAGGGAAATAGGATGAATGATGGCAGGGTTGATGCCAAGGGACGCTTTTGGTGTGGCAGTATGGTTGAGAATGAAACTGCACAAGTGGATACAGGAAGTCTCTATTGTATTGATAAAGGCCTGTGCCAATTCCAGAGAGATGGTTATCAAATATTTAATGGTCTTGCCTGGAGCCCTGATAACCGTTGGCTCTACTGTGCTGATTCAGCTAAAAATCGTATCTATCGGCACTCATTTGATGATAAAACAGCCTCTATAGGACCTGCTGAGACCTTTGCTACGACTCAGGAGCATACTTATCCAGACGGGGCGACGGTTGACTCAAAAGGAGGTTTATGGAGCGGACAGTGGGGAGGCGGAAGAGTTGTACGTTACTCTGCTAATGGTGATATCCAATTTATACTCAAGTTACCCGTGAGTCAGCCTAGTTGCGTGTCTTTTGGGGGGGAGCAGATGAACTTGCTGTTTGTCACAACGGCTCGTGAGGGCTTGTCGTCAAAACAGTTAGATCAACAAGCGTTAGCCGGTGATCTGCTCGTGTATCAATTGAAAGGCGTTCGAGGCCTGCCAACCCCTCATTATCAACTATAGTGTCAGCTTTAAAATAGCATCAACTCCCTTTCTGCTACTTCTTTATAGAGCCGTTACGTCTTTCTCTGCTATCAATTCCTAGTGTTTTCTCTTTTTATCTTTAATACCGCTTTTTCTTTATCAATTCGATGCAATAAATCATCTCGGCAAAATCATATTTAATTGATTTTTAGCTACTTTTTATAAAGTTGATTAATGGTCTTGTTTTTTATGGTATTTATAGTATAAATTAAAGTTAGACGAGATAATCATCATAGAAATGGGGCTACATGGACAAAATCTTGGTTACTGGCGGGATGGGGTATATTGGCAGTCATACCTGTTTAGCACTGCTCGAATCGGGTTTTGAACCTGTTATTTTTGATAATTTATCTAACTCGAGTGCTGGCGTGTTACAGCAGATATACACAATCAGTGGACAAGTCCTCTCGTTTGTTGAAGGTGATATTCGCGATACAGCTCTGCTGAAACAGGTGTTGATTAAGCATCAATGTGTTGCTGTTATCCACTTTGCTGCATTAAAAGCCGTGGGGGAGTCCACTGAGCAGCCCCATCGTTATTACGATAATAATGTAGGCGGTACCCTCTCTTTACTCAAAGCGATGGAGGAGAGTGCTGTACGCAACATAGTGTTTAGTTCATCGGCCACTGTTTATGGCGATCCTGATTATATTCCTATCGATGAGCGTCATCCCATTCGTGCGACAAATCCCTATGGCTGGAGCAAGGTGATGGTGGAGCAGATCCTGCGAGATACCTGCGCCTCTAAAGCGAGTTGGCAGGCAATCTCTTTACGGTATTTTAATCCTGTTGGTGCCCATGATTCAGGTCTGTTAGGTGAAAACCCTATGGGGATGCCCAATAATTTGATGCCATTTATCGCTCAGGTTGCCGTTGGTAAGAGAGAGTATTTACAGGTGTTTGGTGATGATTACCCCACAGATGATGGCACAGGCGTTAGAGATTATATCCATGTGATGGATTTAGCTGCCGGCCATGTGCAGGCGCTGCAAGGAAAGAGGGGAGTAAAGGGATTCTATGCCTACAACCTTGGAACGGGTCAAGGGTATTCAGTGCTAGAGATGGTTAATAGTTTCTCCAAAGAGAGCGGACAAGCTATTCCCTATAGAGTCGCCGATCGCCGCAGTGGCGATATTCCATGCTCATATGCCGATCCCAGCTTAGCTCAGCGTGAACTTGATTGGCAGGCCAGCCGAGATTTAACCCAGATGACGGCGGATGTTTGGCGTTGGCAGTCAAAGTACCCAATGGGCATATAGGGCTTGCCGGTTTCTATTTTAATAGCAGCTTCAGTGACTGGGGCTCCTTTTTAGAGCAAAGCCTAAATAATTCAGAAAGGATTTATCGTGGATCTTAATAAACTATTTGAACAATTTGAGTCACTTTTTTCCAGAACTGTCGAGGGTGTTAGCAGTGCGCCGGGGAGAGTTAATTTAATTGGCGAATTTACCGATTATAATGATGGGTATGTTCTGCCTTGTGCTTTGCCATTCAGAACTTATGTGGCTTATCGTAAGCGTAGCGATAATATCATTATGGCTTATTCCACAAATTATCCAGATGAGTGCGAAGCCTTTGAGCTGGCTCCTGCGATCTCCCATGGGATGAGCCACTGGGGAAACTATGTTCGTGCGATTGCCTATGTGTATAAAATGGCAGGTTATCAGTTAAGTGGTATGGACATTTTGATTAGCTCTAATGTGCCACAGGGGGCTGGTTTATCATCATCTGCGGCGCTAGAGGTGGCGTTAGGTGGCGCCTTAAATCAAGCTTTTGAACTTGACTTGACCCTTGAGAAGATTGCGCTTTTAGGTCAGCAGGCTGAAAATTACTTTTTAGGTTGCCAGTGCGGGATCATGGATCAACTGGTTTCAGCGAAGGCCATTAAAAACCAAGCCTTGATGATTGATTGTATGAGCCTTGCTATTGAGCACTTCTCTGTTCCAGAAGAGTTGGCATTAATCGTTATTAACTCTAATTTTCCGCGTAAGTTAGTTGAAAGCGAATATAACCAGCGTCGCAGAGACTGCATGAATGCGGCGGCAAAGATGGGAGTTTCAACCTTACGTCAAGCGAGTTTGAATCTGCTTGAGGAGAGTAGGGCCTTGATGACGCTAAATGAGTATAAGCGTGCTCACCACGTTATCACTGAAAACCGTCGCGTATTGCAAGCTGCTAAAGCCCTGCAAGAGAATAATCTGCAAGCACTTAGCGAGCTGATGGCTGAGTCACACATCTCACTACGGGACAACTTTGAGGTCACCGTTGCCGTTACTGATGGCTTGGTGGATATTTGCCATAGCGCACTGGGAACAGCCTGTGCGACTCGGATGACAGGTGGTGGTTTTGGCGGTGCGGTCATCTGTATCTGTCGCCATGGGGATGTGCCTAAGATTGTTGAGGCAGTTTCAAGCCAGTACCATCAATATTTTGGCTTACAGGAGACTATCTATGTTGTTAATGCGGCTGGTGGCTTAATGACCACCTTAGGTACAGATAGATCAGCTCTAGTGAGCGAGGAGTTCTTACCATGAAGTGTTGCTGCATAACGCTTAGCGTGGCGGTACTTTGTAGCACCATGGTCACAAGCTGTAGTCAAAGCAATATAGCACCTAAAGTTAACAGACAACCTAATGTTATCTACTTTCTAGCTGATGACTTAGGGGTTGGCGATTTGGGCAGTTATGGACAGCAACATATTCGCACTCCAAACATTGATAAGCTTGCCGCTGAGGGGATGCGTTTTTCCCGTCATTATGCAGGCAGCTCCGTGTGCGCTCCCTCCCGGGCAAGCTTGATGACTGGGCGGGATATGGGGCATACAGATATCAGAGGCAATACTCAACTTAAGAACCAACCTGATATTCCTGAGTATCAGGGTCAATATCCATTAGCCCAAGGCACCATCACGCTGGCTCATCTGTTTCAGCAAGCGGGTTATCAAACGGGGGCTTTTGGTAAATGGGGTCTAGGCTCATTACAAAGTAGTGGCAACCCAAAGGCGATGGGGTTTGATCAGTTTTATGGATACCTTGATCAGCGTCATGCCCATAACTATTTTCCACAATACCTATGGGCAGGTGATGAGGTAGTTAGGCTAGATAACCCAGCTATTAATGTTCATCCTAAGCTTGGCCGTGATAAGAGCGATCACAGGGAGTATATCGGCAAAGATTACGCGCCATATAAGATCTTAGCCAGAGCTAAGGAGTTTATTCATCAAAATAGGGATGAAGCGTTTTTCCTTTATGTTCCTTTTGTGGTCCCCCATGCCGCAATTCAGATCCCGGATAAAGAGCTGGAGGGCTATCAATTTGATGAGACTCCACACCGCCTTGGTGGAGCTCGTGCCTATACGCCCCATCCTAAGCCTAGAGCGGCTCGCGCAGCGATGATATCGAGAATGGATAGGGATGTTGGTGACATTATGGCTATGCTGAAAGAGCTTGGGCTGGATGACAATACACTTGTCCTATTTTCCAGTGATAATGGTGCTACCACCGCTGGTGGCTCTGATATCAACTTCTTTAATAGCACAGCAGGCGCTAGAGGAGAAAAAGCCACCTTGTATGAAGGTGGGATCCGCGCGCCCTTAATTGCTCGCTGGCCTGGTAATATTTCTGCTGGGAGCGAGAGTGATCACTTATCGGCATTTTGGGACATGTTACCAACGTTTGCACAGCTGCTGGATCTGAGTGTGCCTGAAGATATTCAAGGGATCTCCATGTTGCCAACTTTGTTAGGGAAACCTCAAAATGAGCAGCACGCGAGCCTATATTGGGAGTTTTTTAGTCGTAACCCCTCACAAGCTGTGGTGATGGGAAACTGGAAGGCGATCAGGCATTACAGTAAAGAGAGTGGCAACAGTGTATTAGAACTCGGTGCGACCGCCCTGTACAACTTGCAAGAGGATCCGACTGAGAGTGAAGATCTTGCCGCTAAACACCCTGAGTTGGTAAAGCAAGCGGAGATGATCATGGCCCAGCGTCAACGCTCGTCTCATCTACCATGGAACTTTCAATCGAATAACTAGCACCTTTATAAGTTGCCAAAAACAGAAAGGAGCCTGAAGGCTCCTTTCTGTTTTTGGCTGGTTACTGCAACTCCTCAAGATAAGGTTAACGCTTTTATCGATAACCTGATTCTATGATCTGCTCTAGCTTTTGTTTCATGTTATTGACTCGGTCACTATGGCTGTTTGCTAAGTTATTTTGCTCAGCTATATCATCTGTTAACTTGTACAGTTGCTCCGAATTTTGTACCCCTAGCTCTATATCTTTGTTCTTGCTCCAATCAGGTAGTGTGTTGTCGAGAGCTGGGCGGATGTATTTCCACTCTCCATGTCGCAGAGAGATGGTTCCAAGGGACTCTTCTACCAAAAATTCACGCCCGCTCTCTGATCTGCCTAACCAGGTATCCAGCTGAGGTATACTGTCTATGGCTTCATCTTCCACTAAATCGAGTCTCAGTAACTCAGCCATAGATGCGTAGATATCAATTTGTGTGGTTAATGCATCACTCTCTTTAGGCTGAATATGCTCAGGCCAATAGACGATGGTAGGTACGCGGGTACCCGCTTCGTATGCACTGTATTTTCCACCACGAAATGGCCCTGAAGGCTTGTGATTACCTAACATCTCAACGGCATTATCATCGTATCCATCATCCAGTACTGGGCCATTATCACTGGTGAAAATGACAATGGTATTTTCAGCAATACCTTGTTTTTCTAATTCTTTAACTATCTGTCCAGTCATCCAATCCAACTGAACGATTGCATCTCCTCTGGGACCCATACCACTTTTCCCTTGGAAACGCTTATGAGGCAAACGGGGAACATGGATATCATGCATTGAATGAAATAGGAAAAAGGGTTGCTCCTTATGTTCCCGAATAAAGTCGACGGCTTTGGCGGTAAAGATGTCAGGAAAGTCTTCATCTATCCAATAAGCGGATTCACCGCCTGTCATGCTACCAATGCGGCTGACACCATTGACTATGGTATTGCTGTGCTGGGGATCGGCTTTCATCTTTAACAGCTGAGGATGAGAGATACCAGTGGGGAGCGTGCCAATATTTTCCTGATAGTTTACTGAGAGAGGATCTGTTGTTTGCAGATCCACTACATGGTGGTTTTCTAAAAATACCGTTGGCACTCTGTCACCAGTAGCAGGTAAAAGAAAGCTGTAGTCAAAACCAATCTCAAGAGGACCTGGTTTGACAGCCTGGTTCCAATCAACGTCACCATAACCTAACCCTAGGTGCCATTTACCGATAACAGCCGATGCATAACCCGCACGTTTGAGCAGTTTTGGTAGTGTGGCTTGTCTGGGGCTAATCAATAGCGGTGCATCACCAGGTAAAATGGCCGCATCGGAGCGAAAGCCATGCTCTCCTGTCAGTAGCGAGTAACGTGACGGTGTGCAGGTTGCAGCTGAGGCGTGAGAATCTGTTAGTTTAAGTCCTTTTGCTGCTAATGCATCAATATTGGGGGTGTTGACTCCTGTTCCTCCATAGCTGCTGATGTCACCATAACCAAGATCATCGGCATAGATGATCACTAAGTTAGGTTTACCTAGTTCGGTGGAGGCTAAACTAGTATCTACATCAGGTTGTATCGACTGGTCAGCACTGTAGCATCCGCTGACAACTGCTCCTGTAATCAATGTGAGTAGCACAGATCGGGTAAAGGTCATTATATCTATTCCATAACTTAAATTGTCATATTAATAATACATTAAGTAATCCTTTGCAACTTTAATAGTGACTCGTCGCTTGAGATTGATAGTTAGGGTTTAGTTCAGAAACCATGGGAGCATTCACCGAGATTTGCCATTGATTTAAGGCTTTAAACAGTTTCTCCCTTATTTCAGGTTTTTGATTAGCAAGGTTATTTCTCTCTTCACTGTCTTTGTCTAAATCGAATAGTAGCTGTTTACCCGTTTCATAGCTGTGGATTAATTTATAGCGCCCTAATCGTATCGCCGCTGCGGGTGTGTGTTTCCAGTAAGGATGGTTAGCTTGACCACGGTAGGGAGCAAATTGATCGATATAGACAGGAGCATGCCAGTAAAGTGCTCTCTCTGGTTGCTCCTTGTCTTGTTCGGCTAGTGAAATGATATCTTGGTTGTGTAGCGCTAGTTTAGGCTGCAGGAGGTGTTTTATACCTAAAAATAGATCGCTCATCTGCACTGGAGTCCTATTTTGACTATTTGCTGGTATCTGTGCGGGCCACGAGAGAATAAGTGGGATCTTAAGACCCCCTTCGAATAAGCTACTTTTGTAGCCACGATAAGGCAGAGATGAGGTTGCGGGATCATAGGCGCCGTTATCGGATGCAAACACCACTAAGGTATTTTCACGCTGTTCGCTTTTCTCTATGGCTTGTAGAAGCTTACCCACATTTTTATCAAGGTTGGCGATCATCGCCGCATAAGCCGCGCTCTTGATCTCTCCAGCTTGCTGTCTGGCTTTGTGCTGATTGACCCACTCTTTTGGAGCTTCTATCGGGGTATGGACAGCGTAAAATGGGAGGTAAAGAAAGAAAGGTTGCCGTTGTGATGAGATGTAGTTAACGGCCTCTCGAGTTATTCGGTCGCTGAGGTACTCGTCTTTGTTCCCCCCCTCTTCAAGCCCTATGAGTTTGCGTTTCCCTTTACTGTAGGGATAAAAATAACTGGGGGGATGGCCTAAGTGGGAGGCAGCAATAGCGGTATCAAAGCCGTACTCTGTGGGCGCAGTCTTACCAAGGTGCCACTTCCCGATGACGGCAGTGGTGTAACCTTGTTGTTTAAATAGGTCGGCAATAGTGGTGAGTTTAGGATTGAGTTCGGTTTTATTGGTGGCTGGAATTAATTTGCGGTATCGGCTCTCTCCGCGCTCAGAGCTGCCTACGGTTAAGATACCGTGCTCTGCCGGTGTTAGACCTGTCATCAGGCTGGCTCGACTGGGAGCGCAATTGGCGGCATTGGCATAAGCTTGAGTAAATCGAACTCCTGAGTTGGCGAGCCTATTGATATTGGGTGTTGGATATTGGGTTGAACCGTAGATGCCTGTATCCATAATGCCAAGATCATCGATATAGATGATGACAACATTAGCCTGTTTAAGCTTATCTCCCTCCTTTTTTAAGGGAGAAAAGGATGCGTTTATCTTGGCGCTAATCACTAGTCCAAGTAAAAGTGCTGTTAGAAGCGTTTTGTTGGTTTTCAAGTCACTCTCCAATCAGTGGGGTGTTATTTACTATTAGTAATACTTTTAATTGTTTGTTTTTAATCTAAATTTAAAATCACTGTCACTTTTTGTATTGCACTCAATCTTGTTACACCTCTCTCTTGATTGTTAATTAATTATTAATTTATCGCTAATTGTTGTTGATTTTTTATTCTTGTCAGTTTATTAATACTATAAATCATAATAAATAGAAACGTTATCTTGGCAACGTAGGATCCTATCTCTGCCTGAATAAAGTTTTTTACTGCTATAACTAATAGATTGAAGGGAGGGATTTATGGCTTGGTTCCGTAAGAGTGCGGTATCTTTGGCGTGTATCAGTGTTATTTCCGGTTTATCCGGGCAAGCGCTTGCTGCCGATGATGCTCAGAAGAAAAACAACAATAAAGAGATGGAGGTCATTGAGGTGCGGGGGATCAAGTCTAGCTTGAAAAAAGCCCTCAACGATAAGCGATATGCCAATCAAGTGGCGGATATGATATCTGCTGAAGATATCGGAAAATTACCAGATGAGAATGTTGCCGATGCGCTTCAACGTGTTACTGGCGTTACAGTGACCCGTGATTCCGGTGAAGGGGCATTAGTCAGTGTACGTGGTGTTGATCCTGGATTGACCAATGTGACTGTCAATGGACAAAGTCAGGCAAGTGCTTCTGGTGAAGGACGTGAATTCTCTTTCGATACGATTGCTTCTGAACATCTGTCCGCTCTTCAGGTTATCAAAAGCCCTACCGCCGATATGGAAGAGGGGGGGATTGGTGCCACGGTAAATCTGGTTACTCGAAGAGCGCTGGATTTTAAGGATAATAAAGCAAAATTGTCGGCATTTGCTGATTACTCTGACTTAACGGGTAAGACTGAGCCTCGCTTGTCAGGCATGATTAGCCGTAAAAATGAAGATGAAACCTTTGGTTTTTTACTGTCTGCGAACCACTCTGTACGTACCTTACAAGAGGAGGCATTACGTGGCTGGGGTTGGCGTGAGTATAATGTTGAAGAGAAGGACGGTTTAGTTGAAGGTGCAGAGGTAGGCGATGAGTTTTCATACTTGAACCGTTTACGTCATCAAACTGGCACTAAAGAGCGGACCCGTACTGGTGCGACAGCATCTTTTCAGCTTTTACCATCAGATGATTCAGAGTTGTACCTTGATGTGCTTTACAGTCAACTAAATCAGATCCGTGATGAAACCTATCTGGAGACTCGATTTCCTTTCGGTAAAAAGGCAGGTCAAGTGATTTTAGATGGCTCAGATTCTGCGGTAATAAATGAGAATGGTACCTTAGTTGCTGGCCAGATTGATGGTGCTCAAGTATTCAACAGTGCTTGGTATAATGAGGAAACAACTGAAACCATCACGGCCACATTAGGTGGAAGCTACATGCTTAATGATAATTGGGAGCTTTCATCTGAAATTGGCCATTCGCACATAGAGCGCAATACTGATAATAATATACGCTCTACCGTTGAGGCTGATCAGCGCTTCGATCTGGATTATTCACTTGATGGCCAATTTCCTGTTATCAATTATTTCGAGGATAAGAAAAAAGAAGCTATTGGACCTGATAGCCTGGCCTTAAATCCAGGTGACAGTGAGCTCTACCAGAATAAACCTGCGAACCTGCGAGTGCAGTTGTTCAATATTGAAAATACTAAAAATACATTTAAATTTGATATTAAAGGTGAACTTGATTCTGAGTTTCTCAGTAGCGTTCAGTTTGGCGCCATGTTTAAAGATCAGAACAAAACTAGAATCAAAAATGAAGTTGTAGTGAAAAAGTTTGCTGGACGCAGTTTGAATGAGTTTTTCAACGATTCAGTCTCAGATCTGTTTGCTGGCTCGGATGCAGAGCAATCTAGTTTAGCTTGGTCTAAAACGGATCTATTTGCACTGCGTGATGCTGCCGTTGAGAGCGGTGAAGATTTAACTACTAAGCCTATTGCTGATTTTGCCTATGATGTCACTGAGCAGACTCAGGCTGCCTATGTTCGTTTTGATTATGCTACTCAAGTGTTTGGCGATATGCCCTTGAGAGGTAATTTCGGCGCGCGCTATGTTGAAACCGATGTCGAATCAAAAGGGATGGGCTTAGATACTGATGAGAGCACGCTTGTCGTAGATAGAACTGTTGAAAATGATTATAGCGATCTGTTACCTAGCTTGAACTTTGCGCTGGGTTTATCAGATGACCTTGTATTACGTGGCGCTGTTGCCAAAGTGATGTCTCGTCCGGCTCTGTCTGATCTGTCTGCTCACCGCGCGATAAGTGAGGTTGATGGGGTTATCAAGATTCGAGGTGGTAACCCAGAGCTAGACCCCTACCGCGCTACCGCATACGACCTGTCATTAGAGTGGTACTTTGATGAAGCGTCACTCTTTTCGGTGGCGGGTTTCTATAAAGATGTGGACTCTTTTATCTTTGATACCCGAGTCGATTCAGTTAATGATGATGGTCAGGATGTTGAGTTGATAACGCCAGTCAACGGGGCGGGTGCGAAAGTTAAAGGGTATGAAATTGCTTTCCAGCATATGTTTGATTACTTGCCAGGTTTGCTTAATGGCTTTGGTGTTAACCTCAACTACACCTATCAAGACAGTGATGCAGACTTTAGCCAAGAGGGAGTGAGTAATAGTTTCGGTATGCCGGGTCTCTCTAAGAACAGCTATAACGCCGTTGTTTTTTATGAGAAAGATGCATTCAGCACTCGTCTTGCTTACAACTACCGTGGTAAGTACCTGTTAGATCCTGATGGCCGTCAAGATGACGTGGTCTTTGGTGATGCATATGGTCAACTGGATTACTCGGTCAGTTACGATATTTTGAAAAATCTAACTGTTAGCTTTAATGCGATTAATTTAACCGAGGCGGAGCAGCGTCAGTACTCTGAGTTTGATGAGCGTTTGTATGAGAACTATGTGTATGGTCGTCGATTCCACCTAGGCTTGAGCTACCGCTTTTAAGCATACATTTTGATTGAATTGAAAAGGCTTCATATATTGAAGCCTTTTTTATTTTCCTCTTACTTTCCCATTGGTTGCAGGCAGTTAGTGTTAGCTATCAATGTAAAACTCTGTAAAGTTGTATTAATGTTGTAATTATGGGTTGAATGTTAATTGTAATATTAATAGTATTATTGTTCGAGCTTATAATTAAAAGCTGTTCTACAGTAAACAGAGTAGCTGTGATCGGAGATAAAATATGCGTATCGGAATTGTCATCATCCTGTTGTTATTTATGGCTGGTTGTCAGGCCACAGAGGAAGATAAGGTTTCAAAAGAGATAACAAAGCAGCCCAACATTCTGTGGATCTATGTGGAAGATATGAATGATTGGATGGGGGCTTATGGTGACAAGACTGTACCGACTCCAAATATTGATCAGCTGGCTAGTCAAGGTGTGCGCTTTGATAAGGTGATCATGCCTGCAGCAGTTTGTTCTGCTGTTCGCTCCGCCATTATTTCTGGTGAGATGCAAACCACTTTAGGCTTTCATAATCATCGTAGTGGCCGCTTCGATTATAACCCTATTACCTTACCTCAAGGTCATAAAACGGTACCTGAGCTATTTCGCGATAACGGTTACGAAACCTTTAATATTGGTAAGGATGATTACAACTTTCACTACGATCGTAGTCAATTATACTCACTTCATCCTGGGCCTGTAGCAGGTCATCAAGGCGCAAAAAATGGTCCAGATTTTGATTGGGGTAAAACGTTAGCTCAATCAGGCAAGCCTTTCTTTGGGCAGATCCAGTTACGTGGCGGGAAATATAAAGTCAAGAATCCCCCTGTTAAAGTCGATCGCGCCAGCGTGACGCTTCCGCCTTACTATAATGATCAACCTTTAACTCGCGACGCTTGGGCGCGCCACTATGAGAATATCCACCTGACGGATCTTGATGTGGGAGAGATAGTTAAAGAACTCAAAGATAACAACCTACTGGAAAACACTATCGTATTCTTCTTTACCGACCATGGCATGGGATTGTTGCGACACAAACAGTTCCTGTATGACGGTGGTCTTCAAGTTCCTTTAGTGATCAGCTGGATGAATGGTAACGATAAGTTACGTGAGCTAGGGGCTGAACGTAAGGAGCTGATCCGCGGTCTTGATATTGGTGGTAGTAGCTTAGGTCTTGCCGGTATCGATATCCCAGCATATATGACAACTGAAAACTTCTTCGCTGCAGATTATCAAGCTAAGCCTTGGGTTATCTCAGCTCGAGACCGCTGTGATTATACCTTTGAAAAGATGCGTTCAGTGCGCACCGACAGGTTTAAATATATCCGTAATTACTTCCCCGAGCGTCCCTATATGCAAGCACAGTATCGTGATAAATGGCCTCTGGTAAAGGAGTATAAAAAAGCCTTCGCAGCTGGAGAGTTTAATGAGATTGAGGCGCAGTTAATGGCTGAGCGTAAGCCTGCTGAGGAGCTATATGATTTGGATAATGATCCCCATGAAGTTAATAACTTAGCAGGTATTGCTGCCTATAAAATCCAGTTAACTAAGATGCGTGGAGTTCTCAATAACTGGGTTGCTGAGACGGGTGATAAAGGTCAACTTCCTGAGTCTGATGTTGGGATCCGAGAGGTGCTGGATTTTTACCATGATAAATGCCAAAGCCCAGAGTGCCAAAGCTATCGTACCCGCCATCAGCTAAGTGGCAATAAGAGTGATTAGAGGAGCGTGATCATGCAAAGACGTACTTTTATTAAATCGATCTCCGCCATGATGGCTACATCGACCACGCTTGGTTGTGTATCTAACTCTTTGGCGACTGAGAAACATATATCAATCACAGATTTTGGGCTTAAACCTAACTCAGGTGATGATGCTATTCCTGCACTGCAAAAGGCGCTGGCATATTGTAAAAAGCACCCTGGTACTTCCCTTATATTTCCTTTTGGACGATATGACTTTTGGAGTACCAAGGCAGATCGTGATTTCTATTATATCTCTAACAACGATGACGGTATCAAGCCGGTGGCTTTTCCACTGACAGAGTTTAAAAACTTGATCATCGATGGTCGGGGTTCCCGTTTCGTTTTTCATGGCGGCATGGTGCCTGTTATTGTTCGTGAGTCTAGCGGCATTACTTTGAAAAATTTCTCTGTGGATTGGGATGTGCCATTTCATTGTGAGGGTATTGTTGAAGCGGTAAATGAAAAAGAGAGCTATGTCGATCTTAAGATTAAAGATGGTTTTAGCTACAAGGTCGAGAATGGGCGTTTTATTTTTGTGGGGGAAGGTTTTGAAAACCCAGTGATCAAAAACTTGCTGGAGTTTGACACTAAGCGACAGAAGCAAGCTTATATGGCGCGAGACAATTTTCAGCGAGAGATCCAACCTGTGACGACCGAGATCCGTCCCGGCGTGTTGCGTTTACAAGGTAAGTACCCCACTTTGCCCAAGGTGGGCAATACCTTGCTCATTATGCAGGAGAGGCGAGATTGGCCCGCTTTCTCGGTACAAGACACCAAAAATACTTGGCTGGAAAATATTGATATCCACCACTCTGGCGCCATGGGAGTCATCGCTCAACTTGCGGACGGCATTAAGCTGGATAAGGTGAATGTTCACCCAAGGGATGGTAGTGGGCGTACGGTTTCAACTACCGTCGATGCAACACATTTTATCAACTGTAAAGGGCATGTCGTCCTCAAAGACTGTCTGTTTCAGGGACAGATTGATGATGGCACAAATGTGCATGGAATGTATGCGAGGGTTGCTGAGATACATGACTCGAACACAATCACGTTTGAGTTAGTACATTATCAGCAGTTAGGGATAGATATCTTTAAACCTGGTAGTCAAGTGAACTTCAGTGACAGTGTCTTGAATGTTTTCCATGACAATGTGGTCGATAAAGCCGTGCGTCAAGATGCTAAGTATTGGACTGTGAGCTTTAAAGAGCCATTAGATACAGCGCTCAAGATAGATGATGTGTTGGATAATATGACCTGGCAACCTGATCATGTAATGATCAGCGGTTGCAGATTTACTGGTAACCGAGCACGAGGTGCCTTGTTGACCGTCTCTGGGAAGATCATTGTTGAGAACAACTATTTTAGTACGCCTATGATGGCGATAAAGATAGGCTCAGGCGGACTAAAGTGGTATGAGTCTGGGCCAGTTGAATCGGTCGAGATCCGTAATAACATCTTCGATAACTGTAACTACGCTAAAGACAGCTCTGCTATCGATATTGTTCCTGGTAGAAAGAGTAAAGCGACCACTCCTTATCATCAGAATGTGAAGATTCACCAAAATGAGTTTCGGGTTTATAACGAGCGAGTTCTCACTACCAGCCGAACTCAAGGGGTCTCCTTTGTGAATAATAAGGTCGTGAAAACCAATGAGTATCCTGAAAGAAAGAGTACTTTTGCACCTATTCATGTAGAGCGTTCCAGTAATTTTGTGTACCAAGGCAATGAGTTTGCAGGTTTTGGGCACAGTGAGCTCCTCTCTATCGATGGCCAGTTCGTTTCTGGTTGGGAAAAGCTGCGAGGAGAGGGGTAATGGGACGTTTATTACTTGCTTCTGCCCTAGCTTGCTTACTGCCCTTTAGTAGTTCACAAGCCCAAGATAACTTACTGTTTATCATGACAGATGAGATGAAGTGGAATGTGATGGGGGTGGCGGGTCACCCTGTAGTGAAAACACCTAATCTTGATAGGCTGGCATCAGAGGGGACCTACTATAAAACTGCTTATACAGTAGCCCCCATCTGTTCACCGTCACGACGCTCGTTTTTTACCTCACGCTATACCCACGTCCATGGGGTTATAGATAACAGTAAACAGGCTTTAGCCAATGATGGTGAGGTTGATCTACAGACGATACTTAAACATGAAGGTTACCGTACTGCGATATCGGGCAAGCTACACTTTTATCCTGAGTGGCATGATTGGGGCTTCGATGAGTTTTGGGCTCGTAGCAGTGAAGGTCCAAACCGTTTGGAAACTTATCGTCAGTATATGGTGGCTAAACATGGCAATGATGCATTTAAGCCTATTAAGGGCAGCGTCACCTATCCAGATGATCCTCTTGGCCATGATTTGGGGCGATACAGATTCGGCAAAGAGGATTTTGAAACCTATTGGTTGACGGACAAAGCGTTGGATTACTTGGCCAGAAAGGAGAAGAAACCTTTCTTCCTATTTTTGAGTTATAACGAGCCCCATAGCCCCTACATGGTGACAGAGCCTTATGCTTCTATGTACGACCCCAAAACCTTGTCAGTACCTAATATTCCTGCAAGCGTTAAGGCTGACCGTAAAGTTGCTTTGGAGAAGAAGATAAAAGGGAAGTCTCGTCATCTGATCGATGATGAGCAGATGATGCGGGACTTAACGGCTCAATACCTCGGCCATGTGTCTAATGTGGATGACAATGTTGGACGAGTCTTGGATTACCTAGATAGTTCAGGGTTAGCTGACAATACTATTGTGGTGTTTACTGCCGATCACGGCAATATGCTTGGGGATCATGGCAAGTGGTTTAAAGGTGTCATGCATGAAGGTTCAAGTCGTATTCCATTGATTATTCGAGCAGGAAAAAACACAAGTTATGCCAAGTTAATGAATCGCGGTAGGGTGGTTGAGCAGGTGGTGGAGAGTATCGATGTTATGCCGACCCTATTGAAGATGCTTGATATCAAGGCACCGATGGGAATGCAGGGAGAGTCCCTACTTTCGCTTACTTCCGGAGAGGCTAAAAATTGGAAAAATAGGGCATTCTCCCAACGCTCCGACTTTATGTTCAGAGAGGGGGATTTTAAGCTCATTATGCCAGCCAAAGCGGGCAAGAAAGGGAAGCTTGAGTTATACAATTTAGCCGAGGATCCCCTTGAGAATCATAATTTGGCTGAGATGCCCGAGTATCAAGCTAAGGTCAAATCGATGCAGCAAAGCATTCACGCTTGGCAAGCGGATAAACCAGCCCCAATCCATGTAGAGGGATTAACGCCGCCAGAGCATCTATTTAATTCCGAGCTATTACGAAGCAAACATCGCCAATCGTTTAAAGCCATGATGTTTGACCATCCAAAGCGTTTTAAGGATGAGAGCAAAACGATAGATAACAGTGCCGGAGAGTAAAATGACAATGAATACCCGTAAAACAGCACTTTGTACCGTATTAGTACCGATATTCATGGGATTACTACAAGCATGTTCGCCAACAAACGAGTCTGTCAGCTCTGAGGTTGGTGCCATAGCGACTGAGTCAGTCGCCGAGGCTCAGAAGCAACCTAATATTTTATTGCTGTTTGCTGATGACTTGGGCTGGACAGACTTAGGTTACCGCACGGCTCGTTGGGATACACCAAACATAGATAGTTTGAAACAGCAGAGTCTTGAGTTTACTCGGGCTTATGTTGCATCGCCCACCTGTAGCCCAAGTCGCGCCTCTGTTATCACAGGGCAACACCCCGCGAGGTTGAAGATGCCGCGGCATATTCCCGATGGCAAAACTGAACTAGGTTTTGATAAATTTCATCGAGCGACGAAAGAGTTTCATCTGTTGCCGACAGATCCTGCTCAGGAACCCTCTAGGAACTACCTACCGCTGGAGGTGACATCCATCGCCGAAGCGGTTAAGCCTTTAGGTTATTACACGGCGTTTTCCGGTAAATGGCATCTGGGTTCAGAGGAGTATTTTCCAATAAAGCAGGGCTTTGATGAGCAGTTTGGAGTATCGACAGCGGGTCATCCAAAGAGTTATCACGCGCCATTTTGGGAGGCATACCGTAACCCCTATCCCGATGCGCCCAAAGGTAAGAATCTGACTGAACGTTTAACGGATGATGTCGTGAACTTTATCAATGATTACGATAAAGATCAGCCCTTTATGTTGACTAACTTCTACTACTCAGTGCATACACCACACCAAGGGCCAAAGGCGGCTACTCAAAAATATTTAGACCGAGGTTTAGATAAGAGATATGCCAATTTCGGTAGCATGGTTGAGTCTTTAGACACCTCAGTCGGTCGCATTCTACAAGCCTTAGAAGATTCTGGACAGGCGGACAATACCGTTGTTATTTTTTACTCAGATCAAGGTGGATACTTCACCAATGCCCCTCTTCGCGGAGGCAAAATTGGAGGCCGAGCCTTGTATGAAGGCGGTGCAAGAGTGCCATTAATGGTACGTTGGCCTGGGGTCACACCTAACTCGCAAATATCGGAGCAGTTGGTGCTATCAACAGATATTTTACCCACATTTGTCGATATTGCCGGTGGAGATCCATCTAGTTTTAAAGAGTTGGATGGTCAGAGCATAGTGCCTATGTTGAAGGGAGAGGTATTGAGTCGCGAACATGTGATCTTATATCGCAACTATGAAGATGCGTATGCTGCCGTTATAGGTAAACGTTGGAAGTTGATTGCTTTTGTCTCTGGTAAAACGGAACTTTATGATCTGCTCACCGATCCTGCTGAAACCATGGATATCTCTAAGCAGCAACCGGAGCGTGTAGCTCAGTTAAAGCAAACCCTATTAGAGTGGCAGATGGATGTGGGGGTTAACCCAATACTTAAACGACCTGATCTGCTCTGATGTTAAGGGACTAAAGAGTTTCTCCTATCAGTATTTCGTGCAGCGATTGATAGGAGGAATTAGTCAGTTTCATCAACACTCCATGAGTTGGTGGAGCTGAAGCGACACTGCTGCACTTTTGCTTTAGGGCGCTTGGACAGGCATTCCTGAAGATTTGTTAATCACTATGTTGATGCCTTATTGCTAGGTTTAATGTGTAGTTTTCCTTTTGTTTGCCGAATTCTGGGTTTGTTAAACCCTGAATTCGGTTTTTTTTTGCCCAATTTTAAGATGGTAAAGAAGGCTATATGTCAGCGAAAAAGTTTCGCCCACTAGGGTCAAACTTCCAAACAAAGCTAGCTGCTAAATATGATAGTCACCCCTTTACTTAGAGAAGTTGCAGTTTCCGGCTGTATGACCCATAACGCTGAATAAGGTTAGTGCTACTTATCTGCAAAGCGATGATATGCAAGGTGCTAGATTAAATTTAAAAACTAACAGTTAACTAAGTCTCTTCAAATAAAAAACCAGAAGTCATGACTTCTGGTTTTCTTTCTCATAGTTAATTACTTTATCCTTTGGATCTTTTCAGCTGTTGCAGGTAGTTGAGCATGCTCAGGTGGCCCTGTTTTCGGGCAAAGCTGATGCCTGTGTCGATAAGTTGTGGATGCGCGGAATAATTTGATAGGTATCGCTTAAGGTAGTCCAAGGCGTCAGTCGTTTTGCCGTTATGATCTAATGCCACCAGATAGACATATTGATATTGCACATTTTGAGGGGCTAGTGTGGCAGCGTTCTCTAGGTATTTTTCAGCGGCTAAATAATCTTTAGCTCTTATGAGGTGTAAACCTAATCCGTAATGCAGACCTGAAGAGTTAGGGTTGTGTAATAGTCCCTCTTTAAAAGTGTTACTGGCCTTGCTCGTTTGTCCGCTTGCTCGGTAAATATCTGCCAGATTAATATAGCTTGGGTCGAAATAGGGGTCGGTGGCAATGCTGGCGATAAGCTGGGTTTCAGCTTTCTCCCATTGGCCTAGTGCCAGATGTTGTAATGCCAGATTCAATCTTCCCTCTCCTCGCCAACTGCTGACTTCATTAGAAAAGGTTAACTCTTGGGTTGCCTTTAGCTTTGTATCTGCACTCAAGGTTCTTGCTGCTGCGATACGAACAGAGCGTAGTGGGTCGTTTAATAAAGGGGAAAGCGCCTGTGCTCGAATATTATCTGGTAAGAGGTAGCCTTGCTCCGCAGCAGCTAAGCGAATAAGTGGCTCTGATGAGGTGAGTTGGCTCTGATACCAGTTAACGTTGACGGTCTCATGGGTCATAGGTAGTAGCTCGATTGCACTGGCACGCTTGATAGCTGCAATACTTGCATCATCGATTATTTTTCTGTGGGCGATTGGCGAGATCGCCTCCCCAGCTCTAAGGGAGATGAGTGCGAGCTGGTTTGACGCTAGCTGTTTTTCACCGCCAAACCAGTCTTTTAATTGTGCAGCTGCCCAGTTAGGATCTTTATCTTGATGGCAACGATTGCAGGCGTTAGGTGAGCCCGTTTGTTCGCTCAATGTAGGGCGCGGAATACTAAAGCTATGGTCTCGCCTGTCATCAACGCCCATATAACGGGTTTGTGGCATATGACAATCAACACATAGACTGCCGGCTGTTCCCGCTTTGTGGTGAAGGTGCTCCTTAGTATTAAAGTGCGCTGGACTATGACACTGCAGACACAGATTATTACCTTCAGCTTTAAGCTTCATAGTATGGCTATCATGGCAATCTAGGCAGTTGACACCAGCGGCTTGCATCTTGCTCTGCATAAAGGAGCCATACACATAGACCTCCTCCTTAATTTGACCGTCAGGATAATAGCTTGGAGCATTGATAAATCTAGGGGAGAATTGATCCAGAAACGGCTCTTGCGCTTCAATTCCGTCGGTTAGTGGCGATCTTAGGGAGTGACAGGCGAAACAGGTTTCCATAAAGCGGTTGTCTCTGGGCTCTCCGTGCCAAGTGGCTACCTTTTCCTCGACCTTTCGTTTCCAGACTCCTTTATCGTCCCTATGCATGGGGTTAGTGTTGAGTGATAACTGACTTGGGTTATTACTTTTGATTGTTTGCGCTTGGCTATGGGCCGACATATCTCCATGACAGGATAGACAGCCCACATTGATATTATCCCACTGGGTATCGAAAGATTGTTCACTCAAAGAGAAGTGTCGTTTGAGTCCGTCAGAGTGACAATCGGCGCACATGCCATTCCAGTTCTGTAGTGGTTGTCGCCAATGTAGTCTGTCGTTGGGAGCGATAGCTTCATTTTGGTAGTTGTGGTACCACCTCTGCCCACCTTCAGTTTTTGGTCGACTGTCCCATGCAAATGGCAATACCTGTAGCTTTCCTTTGCCAGTCTCGACTAGATACTGCTGCAGAGGGTAGTGGCCAAAGCTGTATTTTACTTCGAAGCTTTGCTTGGCTTTACCCGGCTGTTTTTCAGTTTTGTCATAGCTGATATCGGCAAAGTATTTTCCACTCTTGTGGTAAAAGTGAGCTCTTTGGCCATAGTGCTGGATATCGACTGAGGAAAAGTCACCTAATACATTGGCTTCCGTTGCAATTGCCATCGCTTTAGCATGATCAGATTGTTGCCAATGGCCAGCTTCCTGTTGGTGGCAGCTGATACAGCTAGTATTACTTTTTGGCTGTGCCTTCTCTGAAGCAGAGAGCTCAAGGGATAAGATTAGCATGATGAGAATAGAGAAACGCAGCACAATGACTCCAAACCTTTTGCAACCAATATCTAGAAGAGGATCGACTGCCAAGATGTTATTATTTTCTAATTATCATATATATTTTATAGAGGAAGAACCATACACTTGTTAAATATTTCATTGCTTGTCCGCCTTTAAATCACCCTGACAGGGAATCTACCGCCAAGGAGATCTTGACTGGAATATAAGTCGGCTATTAATTTATTATTTTTATTAATTAGTCGGTTAAGTTGTTTAGGTGATAAGGGGTCTAGTGCCACACTACACTGGTAGAGCTAAATGTGGCTGATTTGTAAAAAAAGGTAAAGCTCCAGCCTTTATGTATTATAAATAGCATTTAATTGCTAAGGTGGATTTTCAAACCTAAATAATAATGATAGCAAGGAAAGAGAGAAGTCATGAGTTTAATAACCTCCTTACGCTGGAGCTTGATGGGTCTGATGCTTGGTAGCTCAGCTATTGCAGCGCAGCAGACACCGCCGAATGTCGTCATCGTGTTGGCTGATGACATGGGATTTGGTCATGTGGCCATGAATCTGGACTTGGCAACAGCCGATAGCTATAACCCTCAAAACCTTAAACGGGATAGTCAGCGTCATAAACCTGAGCTTGCTCGTTCTTATGCAAAAAAAGCGACGCCAACTTTGACTCAATTAGCCAGTGAAGGGGTTCGTTTTACCAATGCTTATGTTCCTAGCCCACTGTGTGGTCCTAGCCGTGCAGCCTTGATGACTGGCCGCTATCCACAGCGATTTGGTATATATAATAATGCAGATGTTAAGGCCGCTGGTTTACCCGTTGAGGAGAATGTACTGGCAAATAACTTCCGTAAAGCGGGTTACCGTACTGGCGCTGTTGGTAAATGGCACCTGACAAAGGGAGAGAAAAAAGCTTCCTACAAGTTAGCTCAACACCCGCTAGATCGTGGGTTCGATTTCTTTTTCGGTTTTGATCGTTCAGGCACCCCCTATTATGATTCCAAAATTCTCGAACTTAATCGTAAACCTGTGAAGGCTGAAGGCTACCTGACCGATCAGTTGACTAATAATGCTATTGATTTCATTAATCAAGACAAGAGTAAGCCTTTCTTCCTCTATATGGCTTATAACGCCGTGCATGGCCCCTTAAATAAGGCAGCTCCTAAAGAGTATCAGGCACCTTTTAACAGTGGTGACCGATATCTGGATTATTTCTACTCCTACCTCTACGCGTTAGATCAAGGAGTGGCCAAAATTATCAAGCAGTTGGACAGTAATGGTCAGCTAGATAACACCATCATCATGTTTTTAAGTGACAATGGTGCGCCGGGTGGTAAGCCTTTCCCTCTACCTGCCAATGCCCCTTTTACCGGTTACAAGGGACAGGTATGGCAAGGTGGCACTCGGGTTCCCGTCGTTATTTGGGGGCCTAAAGCCTTAGTTAATGGTGGGCGTGTTGATGATGCTGTTATCTCCTCAATGGATCTGATGCCGACTGCTCTGGCTGCTGCTGGTGTGGATTTATCAGAGGATCTTGATGGAAACAGTTTACTGCCTAAGCTGAAGAGGGCTGAAGAAGATAACCGTCAGCTTTTCTGGGCAAGTCAGCTCTCTTACCACTGGGGATTTATTCGTGATGCTAAGGGGAAGAAGATAGATGATAAGTCCACCGCAGAGCCTGCTTGGGCCGTAAGAAGTGGTGAGTGGATGCTCAGGTATTGGGCCGATAGCAAGAAGACGGAGCTGTTTGATGTGAGCACAGATCATGCTGAGCACCAGGATATTGCCAATAAGCATCCTCAAGTTGTGAAGCAACTGACTGCTGATTACAAAGCCTGGTTTGATACGCTGGCAAAGCCAGCTGGCTGGGAGAAACGTTATTGGCAACAGTTAGAAGTTAAGTAAATTTCTGTGTTTAGTTGGGCTTAATTGAGCCCAGCTATGATGTTAATTTGATAATATGGATCTGTTGTGATGAAGAAATACAATCCCCTGTTATTAGCAAGCCTTGTCAGCTTCAGTGTGTTTGCTGCTCCTCAACCTGAACTGCAATTAGAGAAATCACCTAATGGCGCTGAGCAAAACGTGCTTGTCCTGCTGATAGATGATCTCGGATGGACAGATTTGGGTGCCTATGGCAGTCAATATTATGAGTCTCCAAACATAGATGCATTAGCATCGCAGAGTCGACTCTATACTCAAGCTTACTCCTCATCTCCGGTCTGCTCTCCCTCTCGGGCCGCCTTAATGACGGGAAAGCACCCCAGTAAACTCAAAATTACGACCCATTTCCCTGGTTATAAAGCTAAGTTTCCTAAGTTGAAGGAGCCGTGGAAAACAGACCACTTGGCCTTAACTGAATTTACCTTAGCCGAAGCCTTTAAATCTCGAGGCTACGCAACTTTTTTTGCGGGAAAGTGGCATATGGGAGGAGAGGGCTACCTACCGACAGATCAAGGTTTTGATATCAATATTGGTGGAATGCACCGTGGCTCTCCACCTGGTGGATATTACGATCCCTATAAAAACCCCAATCTTCCAAATCGTGACAAAGGCGAGCACCTGACGAAGCGGTTGACTGATGAAACCATAGACTTTTTATCACAAAAACATGAGAAACCTTTTTTTGCTCTCTTGTCATATTATGGGGTACATACTCCTCTGCAGGCGGGGCCTGATAAGTTGGCGTACTTTAAGGAGAAAACCAATACTGTGGCAGGTGAGAAAGCTTTTTTAATCGACAAAGGCCATCAAAGTCGAA
The DNA here is from genome assembly GCF_019457885.1 of Shewanella nanhaiensis. GTDB lineage: Bacteria > Pseudomonadota > Gammaproteobacteria > Enterobacterales > Shewanellaceae > Shewanella > Shewanella nanhaiensis. The sequence continues at coordinate 20,872 of NZ_JAHZST010000019.1, read as the reverse complement.
CTCAGATAAATCAAGTCGATGCCAACTACGCCTCCATGATCTGGGCGGTAGACAAGTCTGTTGGCCGTATACTTGAGTCACTTGAAAAGCAGGGGCTAGATAAGAATACTTTGGTGGTATTAACCTCTGATAATGGTGGTTTTTCCACACGCCTTCAGGGGGATGAAAGGGTGACATCGACTGCTAATTTGCCTCTGCGCTCTGGTAAAGGTTGGGTCTATGAGGGAGGAGTGCGTATTCCTCTGCTTATTCATCAACCCGGTCAGCAAATTCAGAGTCAGCACGATACCCTGACGACATCGGCAGATCTCTATCCAACATTGGCTAATGTGGCAGGTGCTAAGCTCCCTGCTGGGATTGATGGCTCAGATATCTTTTTATTGGATGAAGCGCCAGAGCTTGCTAAGCAGCGAGTCATAGTCTGGCATCATCCGCATTATCATGGCAGCGGTAACAAACCAAGTGCCGCTATTCGTGTAGGTGATTGGAAACTGCTGCACTTTTATGAACAAAATAGGGTGGAGTTATACAATCTAAGCAATGATATCGCTGAGCAGGTCAATCTTGAGCATTTAGAGCCTAAGCGGCGGGCACATCTACTTGCACTACTGGATGAGTGGTATCGTGATAATGATATCGAGCGAGTCAGCTTGCTTGAGCAATAAAAAAGCCCCGAAAGGGGCTTTTTACTGGGTTAAGCCTTGGATTTTTTCATCGCAATAGCGATACATATCCCCGCACCGCCCCAAGTGATCAGTAGTGCTAGTGTCATCATGATTAAGGCGCCAGTACTCATAGCTCCTCCTTATTGGATGCTAGGTTGATGATAAGAGAGACAAACAACATAAAGGCGATAAGCCCCCAGCCCAAGATCAGCTGATCGGTAATGGGGTAATCGCCATAACCGTTGTTGACTGTGTTGATCAGGTTTTTAACTAAGATAATCGCTAACATGGCGGGGCTGATAAAGCGCAGACAGAGCTCCATCCAGCTGCCAATTGTGAAATCAGATATTCGATTCGCGTACTCTCGAATGTCGGCAATCTTAAACAACCAAGCCAATATTATCAGCTCTGCAAAGCAGCTAAAGAGTAGGGCGACATTATTAATAAAGTAATCAACTAGATCGAGTAGCAGTAATCCGCCATTGGTGGCAAATGCCATGGAGATAATAAAGCCGCTGCCACACACTATGATGGCGGCTTTTTTTCGTGGCATACAGAGTTTATCAATCAGGGCCGAGGTGACCGCTTCAATTATCGATATGTGTGAGCTTAGTCCTGCAACGACTAAGGCAAAGAAGAAGAGGGGGCCAAAAATATAGGGGGCTGGAAGTAAGTTAATCGCGGCGGGGATAGTCACGAAAGCCAAACCAACCCCAGATGAGACCACTTCGGTCAGAGGTTTAGCTTGTTCTTGCGCCATATAACCTAAGATGGCAAAGATGAGTACCCCCGCCAGAATTGAGAAGCCACAGTTTATCAATACCGTCATAAAGGCGTTGTTATTAATATCTGACTTTTCAGGAAGGTAACTCGAATAGGCCAACATGATGGCAAAGCCAACACTTAGGGTGAAGAAGATCTGACCATAAGCCGCCGACCAGACTTTTGCATCCATGATTTTACTAAAGTCAGGTTGAAACAGGTAGTTAAGCCCCTCTAGTGCGCCAGGTAGAAAGACTATTCGTCCAATTAATATCAACACCATAAAAAAGAGCAGCGGCATCATTATCTTACTAGCTCGCTCAATGCCGCCTTTGACACCTGTAAATATGGCCATAAAGGTGATTGACCAAGCGATGGCCATAGGGATGGCGATATGCAGTTGAAAACCGCCTAGGCTGGTGGGGGAGTGGTCGCCAATTTTAAGGTATTCGCTGAAGAAGAAGGCGTTGGTGTCGCCCCCCCAACTTTGATCAAATGAGAAGCTGAAAAAGGAGATGGCCCAACCGATAACAGCTACATAGTAGATAGCAATAATGGCGGCGATAAAGACCTGAAACCAGCCTAACCATTCGAGTCTGAGTCCGTAATTTTCCCCTAATTTGGAAAAAATTTTAGGTGAAGCGCCGCGAAGTTTATGTCCCAGGCTGAACTCCATTATCATAAATGGGATCCCGGCTGAAAGCATGGCGAAAAGATAGGGGATAAAGAAGGCACCACCACCATTCTCGTAGGCCATATAGGGGAAGCGCCAAATATTCCCCAGTCCTATTGCCGAGCCTACGGCGGCGAGTATAAAGCCTATTCGCGAGTTCCATTGCTCTCTTTTCATAAACTCTACCATGATATCTGTCTATTTATTATTCCATCATAGTAGACAGATAAGAAGTATGGCGTCTAGGGCTAATTTACTCGAGGCTAATTATGGCTATTTCTAGTCGTTGAGAAAAATACTGAATTTTAAGTTTGAGATTTATCTCTATGTGAATTAATAGAGGTAGCGAGACTCGAGAGTTTTTACCTGTTCGAAAAGTTGCTGATTGGCTTTTGATTCAAGCCCATGTATAGCTGCTCGTTTAATAATATAACCGCTGATGGCCTCTATCTCTGTTTGCCGCTTGTTTGTCACATCTTGATGCATGGAGGAGAAGTTATTAGCAGTGAGCATTATCACCTCATTTATCCGGTTGGTAAGCACTAACTCGTCGAGTTCCACTCCATCTGCATGGGCGACCTCAACAAGCTCGGAGATGATTTCAGCCTGCATTGCTTGATAGCGAGGAGCTGCTAAGTCGCCGTTGCGACACTGCTCAATGGCGGTAAGCGGGTTAATCACCGCATTGATGGCCAATTTTTGCCAAAGCAGCGGTAATATGGGATCGCACCATTGGCTGTGTGTAATGGCATTAAGCAATAACGCTTTGAGTGTGTCTGGCAGTTTTGAGCCGCATACATGACCGAGCTGAGTGCTGCCTGAACCAGTTTGCTGTATATGCCAAGGGGCGAGTTTGAGCGCGCCTTGAGAGGTGGTGCCGACACTTAGTCCTTGAGTTGATAGCTGTTTGGCTACTTCAAGATGTGGGCCCATTCCGTTATGGAGCAGTAGGATATGACACTGTTTAGGTAGCCGTGAAAGGATAGCATCGATGGCGCTCCTGACTTGATAAGCCTTAACGCACACTATGATGAGTTCTGTGCCAGCTAATATGCTGGCAAGCTCATCACCTGAGTGTGATTGAGTATCACTGGATAGGAGTTGAGCTTCTGAGCCACTAACCTTGTTTTCAAGGGAGGTGAAAGTAAGTGTTTGCTTACTCAATGTCTCTTTTCTAGTAATAAAGTAAGGACAGATACCGGCAGCGGATAGCTGATGATACAGCAGCTGGCCAATGGCGCCAGCTCCTAGAATAGCCACTTTAGGCTCTGCTTTATTCATGTTTATTGCCCTAACTACTCTGGCTCTGATAGATGGGATGCTTGAAAATACCTTAGGTAGCTCCAATGGCAAAAATAGAAGAGCAGAACGCCAAGCATATCGGCAGCAAAGTCAGCCAGTGATGCACTTCGGTAGGGGAGCCAATACTGAACTAACTCGATGAAGATAGCATAACAAGCAAGTGTTATGGCAAGAACCCCCCATCTGGGTTTGAAAGCCAAGTAGGTCAGATAGGATAGACAGAAGAAACTTACTAAGTGCCCAACCTTGTCCATATGAGGAATAAGCTGAGGATAGCTAGGTCGGGAGAAGACCAGATAACTGATCGCGATTAAGGCGGCTATCAGGGCTAATTTGAATATATTTCGTTTAGATATCACTGGTTCAGAAGCTTTTTGTTATTTGGGTCATAATAGGAAAATGCTGCCCCCTTGTCACCCACTTTTCCATAGCGGTTAGTGTGATCCCGCTTGGTATGAGGTAAACTAGCGCCACGATCAATCTAGTAATAGGGTCCATGAAATGCCTTCAATGGATATAGTTTCAGAAGTCGATGAAGTTGAATTAAGAAATGCGGTAGACAACTCGGTTCGTGAACTTAAGAGTCGTTTCGATTTTCGTGGTAAAGATGCAAGCATTGAATACAAAGACCATGTGGTAACACTCTCTGCTGAAGATGATTTTCAGTGTCAGCAGCTGGTTGATATTTTGCGTATGCAGCTGAGTAAGCGTAATGTCGATCCCGCTTCGATGGATGTGGATGATAAATCGGTACACAGTGGCAAGACATTCTCATTAAAGGTTCGCTTTAAAGAGGGGATTGAGGTTCTGACAGCTAAGAAGCTGGTGAAGATAATTAAAGACAGCAAGTTGAAAGTACAGTCTTCAATTCAGGGCGATTCTGTACGTGTCACAGGTAAGAAGCGTGATGATCTACAAGCTGTTATGACACTGGCTCGAGAGTCAGGCTTAGATCAGCCTTTCCAGTTTAATAACTTCCGAGATTAATTTTTTCTGCGAAAAAATTAAGATAAAAGACGCTTAAAGAACACCACTTTAAAGCGTCTTTTTTATTTAAGACAGTAAGTTATACTGATTGGTATTAAAGCTTTCGGATCTCTTCATTCACTTCGTAGCCTTTATCTGTTATTAGCTTTTCGAGCACGACCAAGCGGTGTTTCACACTGTCTAACTCATCGATGACTTTTACTTTTTCAGAGTCCTGCAGCTTGGCTTCTAGCTGTTTCATTTTGGTTTTATATTTAAAGTAGTCATAACTTAGCCAAGGAAAACCAAATATTAGCGCTACGATGATAATTTGTTCAATATCCATCAATTACTCCTTTAATGATGCAAGATGCTTTTTAGGTGAAAAAAGTTAAGCAATATGCGAGCCAAGGCTTATTGTCTTTTTAAAACATGGCTTTAAGTTTCTTTGCGCCACTAAGGAAACACCAATTAGTGATAAAATAACCACATAATAGTTAAATTAATCACTAGTTACGGTCATCGCTCCTGTTCGTAAACTTGTTTATCTGTTTGCTCAATCATGCCACTGTCATGTTTCGTTCGCTTATCAACGATACGCACTAACCAAAGTACTGGGAGACCTATGATGCTGGCGGCGATAAAGAAGTTGATATAGCCAAAAGTATCGACATAGACACCGGAGAAGCCTGCAATAAACTTAGGGAAGAGCAACATAATCGAGGAGAGCAGGGCATATTGGGTTGCACTGTACCCGGTACTGGTTAGGCTTGATAGATACGCAATAAAGGCGGCGGTTGCGATACCTGCACTGAAGTTATCGACTGAGATGGCCAAGGTTAAAAACGGCACGTTATAGCCAATCATGGCTTGATAAGCGAAGAGTAAATTGGTCACGGCCACAAGCAGTGCACCTAAAAACAGGATCTTCATGGTGCCATAACGGGCGAGTAGTACCCCACCAAACCCCGCTCCGACTAAGGTCATAATGAGACCATAAACTTTACTTATCGCTGCTATCTCATCTTTAGCAAATCCCATATCCACATAGAAAACATTGGCCATAATCCCCATCACTATGTCAGAGATCCGGTAGCAGGAAATAAGCAATAAAATGAGGATGGCGTTATGCCCATAGCGTTTAAAAAAATCTATAAAGGGCAAGACGCTTGCGGTGTAAAACCAAGATAGGGTTCCTGCAATGGCTTTTGGATAGCGCTGACTAAACTCACTTTTAATCGCTAACTCTTTCTCATCGGCAAGCTTAGTTTCAACTTGTGGCTCTTTACTGAACAGGGTGGTGAGAATACCCACAGACATGAGCCCAGCCATGATTAAGTAAGCAGTTTGCCATGACAACAGATTATAGGCATCACTGCTTGGTTCTACCCAAGCGGCAATGGTGAGCGCCCCTGCTGTCGCGACAATCATGGCGCTGCGATAGCCAACTTGATAGGCCGCTGCAAGTGCGGCTTGCATCTTCTCTGGCGCCGATTCGATACGAAAGGCATCGATCACAATATCTTGAGTTGCCGAGGCGAACGCCACCATTAAGGCGAAGAGGGCGAGGCGCTCCAAATCCTTAACTGGATCGCTAAATGACATGCCTAAGATTGCGGTGACTAACAGTATCTGTGCAAACAGCATCCAACCTCGCCGGCGGCCTAATAGCCGGGTGAAGATAGGTAGCGAGAGTCTATCGACCAAGGGGGACCAAGCCCACTTGAAACCGTAGGCGAGTGCAATCCAGCTAAAGTAACCAATTGCAGTTCTATCAATGCCAGCTTCTCTTAACCAAAAAGAGAGGGTTGAGAATACCAACATCAAAGGTAAGCCAGCTGAGAAACCCAGTAGGAGTAAAACCAGTACCCTTTTATGGCTGTAGATGGAGAGCGCTTCTTTTATTTGGGAAAGCGGTGAGTTATCGACTGGAGGCATAAAAAAAATTCTGAGTTGTCATTGGGGTTAGCTTAAGGGGGGATGATGTTTGATACAAGGTAAAAAAGCGTGTTAGTGACTGAATATAAAAAGCCCAGACAATCTGTCTGGGCTTTGCTTTTTATGGTGTTGTAACCTGAAGCTAAGGTCTGATACCTATGCATCCTTTGGGTATTTGACCACCGATACTGAGAAAATCACAACATTCATCTATCTGTCTACGTAGATATTGATTGCCGCGGATCATCCAGTCGGGCCATTTGTCAAAAGCATGCAATAGGTGCCAAAAAACTCGCTCCATGTCCGTTTGCGCATCACCCTGATGATTGAACTGTTGCCACTCCTCTAGGGTGTCCCATAGATATAGCTGTACCTCATTAAAATCGAGTTGATTACTCAGAAACGCTTTTCCATATTGGGCCAGCTGGGGCGCTTTATTGTCGATGAACTCATTAGGTGTCATCGTTCGCCTCCTTATTATTTGTGCCAATTCAGTATAGAACTAAATGGCAACAGCTTGCCCATTATTTGTGAAAAATAATGACTATTATTGAATGATACAGATAGACATTACTCTCTGGGTAAAAGTGTTGCTTTTTCTAATATAATGTCTTTTATAGGAAAATCAGGCCATTTAAGTTTTGCGTTGTGTCCTGTCTCAACATTTGACATGGCAGTGAGTACCTCCTCACCTTCGATCACCTCACCAAATACCGCGTATCCCCAGCGTCTTGATGATGGGTCTAGTCTCTGGTTTTCAGCAACGTTGAAGTAAAATTGACTGGTTGCTGAATGAGGATTTTGATCTCGCGCCATCGCAATTGTGCCAAAGCCGTTAGATAAGCCATTGCCAGACTCATTGATAATAGGAGTATCGACTGGGCGCTCCTCCTGCTTAAGATCTAATCCGCCACCTTGCACCACAAATTCGGCAATGACGCGGTGAAACAGTGTCTTATCGTAGTGACCTTTTACCACGTAGGTGAGAAAGTTATCGACTGTGATTGGTGCTCGGGTTCTATCGAGCTCTACCACTATTTTGCCCATGTTAGTGTCAAGTTGCACTTTGGGATAGAGGGTGTTGGGCTGAATATCGACAGCTAGGGCACTTTGGCTTAAACAGAGTAAAATGAAGGCGTTGAATAAGCGGAACATAGGGCTTCCTTGTTATTATTAATTTGTTGGCAATCACTGCTGAATAAAAGTATTCAGTTCAGGATCGGTTAAAATTTTACTGCTTAGCTCATCAAGCAGTTTATTAATGGCAAGCTCAAGGGTGGCAAAGTCAGCACTAAATGGCCCTGTTACTGTGTTACGGGCGGTATAGCGTTTGGTGAGTGTATCGCGATCATTTTTAGCAATCACATTGATCACGATATTGCTGTTAGCTTCATAGCCAAAAGTGGTGTCGTTAACGTCGGTTAACAACTGCTCTAATTGAAACTGTACCTGTTTCATTGAGCTGGGAGTAACCTGATATCCAGCTTTAACTAATCCCTCACGAAACACCTCATCCATCTGCCTTCTTGGTGCTTCAGATGGGCTCACTAGCTTGGCTGCTTCATCGCCATTATTGAATCGAACGATAAAGTTAGCTGGGCGGGTATCTATGGTTTCCAGCGCCAGAGGTTGTAAGGAGTGAGATTGAGTTTGGATATCTGGTACTTGAGGGTTGAGTGCAATGTGGCTTGGCATTTGAGAGGCACAGCCCGATAGAGCAACTAGCGCTATTAATGATAGAAAAAGAGATTTCATAGTGGTGTTTATCTTTAATTAAATGAACAAAACTGAGTGGCATCAGCATACCAGAAATGCGTCTATATTCCATCGCCTATCCTTTCGCTACAAATCTGTGTATCTATGGTCAATAAAGAGACTTTCAACTCTGTTAACATCAGGTTAGAGTCAGTGTTTGATATTGAACAATTTAAGGTGATGAGTGTGGAAGAGTTTAACCCTATGAGAGTCAATACGAAATCTGCTCCTCAGGTGCTCATCTCAGAAAAGGGGAGGCCCATTTTTGGTTATTTTGATGGCACAGTGGCCTCTCTGGGACTTGAACGGTTTCACTATAACAATGAGATGGATAGGCAAGTATCTAATTTAGCTCGCTATTTTCATTACAAGCAGTTTCAATTTGTCAGCATAGTCACGCCCCACTTTATCATTGGTGTTGCCATTGCCGATATTCGCTATGTGGGCAGTGCATTTTGCTACCTCTTTGATATCAAGAAGAACACCCTAGTGGAGACCAGTTGGCTAAAACCTTTGGGCTTAGGTTACAGTTTAACGCCCTCGCCTATGGAGGGGACGGCCAAGATCTCAGGAGGTAAAGGTGCTGTCGTATTTAATCTGCATGAGGGGATCTGGTCTCTATCTATCAATACTCCCACCATTCATGCTGAGTTAACCCTGTCACCGCCAGTATTGAGTTTACCCATGGCCATGTGCAATCCAACCGGATATAGCGGCTGGACCTACACCCAGAAACATAATGGGTTAACACTCAAGGGGCAGCTTACCGTCAATGACGAGCCTCAACCTTTGAATCGAGCGTTAGCAAGTTATGACTTCTCTGCTGGCTATATGCGCCGAGAAACCAGTTGGCGCTGGGCCTGTATAAATGCCCATAGTGATGAAGGTGTTATCGGCTTGAATCTGGCGGCGGGGGTCAATGAAACTGGCTGTAATGAAAATGTGTTTTGGGTGAATGGAGAGAGGCACTTACTAGGTCCTGTGCATTTTGATTTTGGCCGTTTGAGAGGTGAAACCCAAGGTGGGACACTGGGTGAGTCGTGGCGAATTTATTCCGATAATGGTCAGGTGGATCTTACCTTTAGCTCGCTAAATTGCAGGCAAGAGAAGCTCAATTTACTCCTGTTGAAGAGTAATTTTAGGCAGTACATTGGGTACTATTCTGGTCATATTATCGATAACTCAGGCGTTAAACATGTTTTGGATAATGTGTTGGGACTCACCGAAGACCACTTTGCTCGCTGGTAAGCGATAAGCTCGCCTGTCCGATATAAACTAACAACATAGGAAGTTAGATGGATTTTGATGCTCTCATTACTCACCCCGAGTTGCTACTCATTGGCCTAGCGCCTCTTTTCTTCATCTGCATCTTATTGGAGTGGTACTTGGGGGATAGGCGCAATAAGTTGCCAGTAAATGCCAAGTATCGGTTGCCTGAAGTGTTATGTAACCTCTCTCTTGCAGGACTGCATCAAGGGGCCGATATACTCACAGGCCTACTTATTGCTAAGCTTTACCTGCTCTTTTTCGGCTGGCGTCTCTTTGATATCCAGATGGGTCCTTTGACCTTTTTATTACTCATGGTGTTGCAGGATTTCTGTTACTACTGGTTTCATCGAGCCAGCCATCGGCTCCGTTGGATGTGGGCGGCTCATGTGGCGCATCATAGCTCTGAAACCATGAATTTTAGCACTGCATTTCGTCAATCATTGATGTACCCCTTTGCAGGGATGTGGCTTTTTTGGTTGCCTTTAGTTGTGCTTGGGTTTGACCCTAATTGGGTTATCTTTGTCGTATTACTTAATCTTGGTCTACAGTTTTTTGTCCACACCCAAGCGGTTAAATCATTGGGCCCTTTGGAACTTATCTTTAATACACCGTCTCATCACAGAGTGCATCACGGCCGTAACCCTCAATATATCGATAAAAATTATGCTGGAGTCTTGATTGTTTGGGACAAGATATTTGGCACTTATGTTAAAGAGGAGGAGAGCGTTGAGTATGGGATCACTAAACCTATTAATAGCCATAACCCCCTTGTTGTGACTTTTAGCGAATGGCGGGATATGTTCAGTGACGCGTTTGCATCTGGGCTGACGCTAAAGCAGAGGTGGGGGAAACTCTTCTCTCCACCAGAGACTTAAGAATAAAAATAGTCCCGTGACCTGATATTTTTTGATGTGTTCAGTTTCAGTACAGCTTTCTTGGCAGCATTGCTGATAATGTTGCTGTTTTGAGTTGTAAGCTACTTATGCTCAATATTACTAACAGATGTAACTTGAGTTGTAGTGCATAAATAGAGTGACTAAAACTCACAATAAGGGAATGAATATGAGAAACGTACTGTTGGTGGCCTTCTGCCTAATGAGTTCTGTGGCCTATGCTGGTGAATCAGATCATATTATTGGCGGGAGCGTCGGCTATGGATCTCAAGATTTTGAGTCCAATGATGGCAAGGAATTTAGCGCTGGGGACAGTTTTAGTTCTGATATCTATTATCGATACATGCTTAATGAGCACTTTGGTCTTGAAGCTGGTGTCATGTCTGGTACTGGTGGCATAGTCAGTGCAATTTCTGGTGTATTTACTAGTGTTGATAATATTAGCTATAAAGGTTTTAGAGGCGCCGTTTATGGGCAAGTTCCACTCTCTGAGAGTAACCATCTCTATGCTAAAGTTGGCATGAGTGCCAATCAGCTAGATTATGATTTTAGAGGCGTTTTCAGTAGTGACGAGGTTAAGAGTATTGAAAGTAGTGGCAGCGATTTTTATGGCGCTGTCGGCTGGGAGGTTCGTTTTCAATCGGGTCTTGGTTTAAATCTGGAGTATCAATATGTCCCAGTGCAGGAGTTACAAGTACACAGCTTCAATTTCGGCATGAGTTATCGCTTTTAAATGAACGTCATATGGAAGGCGCTGTATATTGCTCGATATTAAGTGCCTTTTTAGTTCTTTAACTTCAAATTGTTACAGTATTGTTTTATTGTCTTTGCCTAAGCATTCATCACTTTTGAGGTTGTTAAGTGGCAAAGGTCTACTATGGAGATGGATTCTCTATATGTTGTAGTACACATCAGATCCAATTTAATGATCGTCAAGTTACCGTGCGCCCAAAAACCTTGGCATTGATCATTGAACTTATTAAGCAGCAAGATAATGTCGTGAATAAAGAGAGCTTACTGGCTAAGGTCTGGGACGATGTTGTTTGTGATGAACAAGTTCTGTTTCAAACCATCAGTGAGATCCGTAAAATATTTGGGCCTATTCAGGTCATTCAAACCTACCCCCGTAAAGGTTATGCTTGGATTGCTACTGTTAACTGTGATCTTAGTAGCGAGACTGTAAGCGATACATCTTCACAAACAACCCCAAGTGATGATTTAAGTTCTGAAAACCCTCTGGGTCTACTACTTCGTTGGGGGAAGAGTAAGCAAGCTTTGCCTCTCTACTTTTTTACCGTATCACTTTTGCTTATTTTTCTATTTTCCCCCTCCAAACCTACGGCTCTCAATGAGGGGACTGTGATTGTATTGCCTGTTGTTAATAATGTGGTTGGTCAAGATCATCTTTGGGTACCGTTGGGAGCCATGGATCAGTTGATTGGCAAACTGAGCAGAGGGGCTAAGATGATGAGCACTGAGTATGTATTGCCGCTGGTATCACAGATAAAGCGGACAACGGCATACAGTGTGGATGAGGTAGCTAGTGTTTTTAACACTACCGGTGCAAATTTGATTGTTGAGAGTGAGCTATCTGGCTCTGTGCATGAGTATAAGTTGAGTTATAAACTGCACTTTCAACATGATGTAAAAGTCGGGGTTCTGTTTAGTGACAATGTGGATGAAGCCTTAATATCTTTAGCTAAAATGATATTGGTTTACCAAGGTGGCAAGGTTGAGCAACTCAAGGTTAAGTTTGAGAGTGAGCTCAAAAACGAGATGGTTCATCGCGCCATAGGGTTACAAAAAGAGAAGCAACTGATAGCTGCCAATCAGCTATTGATCAGTGTGCTGGAGCTAGAACCTGAGAACAATCGAGTGCGACTATTGTTGGCTCAATGGTTTGTTGAGCAAGAGATGTTAAGCAGAGCTAGAGAGCTTCTTGATGTTGCGATAGAACAAGGGGAGGACAAGTCGCAAGCTAGGCTTGGCCGTCTCTATTATTGGCGAGCCATCACCCTGTTTGATACCGCCGCCGAAAAAGCCCTGCTTGAGTTAGACAAGTCGTTAACCTATAGCCTTAAAGAGAGTGATAGTTTGTATTTGGCTTATGCTTCACTGGCAAAAGGGAAGCTTTATCAGATGTCTGGCAAGATGGAAAAGGCGGAAACCGCTTTTTTAGATACCCTTAATTTTCACCGAGCTATTTTTTGCCCTATGGGGATCAGCACTGCCAAATTAGTACTCGCTGAGTTCTACCGTGAAAATGGAAATATGGCGTTATCTGATGAGTTTTTAATGGCGGCGAGGGAGCAGATTGAGCTACATCAATTAAAAATAGAGCACCCGCTAGTTGATTTTAATAATTAAAATCAATGCTTTGATAAAATTTTAGAAAATTTTTGTGGTGAGGTTTAATCTAGCAAAGCAAAGTCATTCAACTTTCCACTTATAAGAGTCGTTATGTTGAATAGATGGTTAAACCCACGAGCCCTTGTGAGCTTGTCGATACTGCTTTGCTTGATTGTTATGTTAGTCACCTCTGTGCTGATGTTCGCTAAAAACCACTATATGCCTGTGGCGATGCTACACACAGTGCTTGGTTTTAGCTTACTGCTATTTGCAATCTTACACCTTAAAAATAACTTCTCTCCCTTAAAGAGCTATCTGTCATTAAAGTTTTGGGGCAAAACGTCGAGATATAAGGCCAGTTTCCCTTTAGTGCTGTTTTTAGGAGCAAGTTTAATCGGCCTTAGCTGGTATGGCTATGGGCCCATAAAACGCTTCTATCAATGGGGAATGGAGTTGAGAGTCGCCGATACCTTTGGTGATGCGCCGAGTTACCAATACATTGTGGTGGATAAAACAGATAAATCTTTACCAGGGCAAGAGCTGACTATAGAGCTAAAAACCGGAACTAGTTTTTTATGGCCTCAGTATGCAATCTGGTTAGAAACCATGGAGGGAGAGTTAGTTCAACCTTTATATGTGACTAGTAAGTTGGCAAAGAATAATTTTGAAAATAGGGTCACTCAGCTTGATGAGTCCACTGTCTTTAAAGATAACCCTTTTAATACAGCAGGTTTCAAGATGGAGGATGCCTTTAATTTAGTGGTAGAGCCTGAATCTAAATCAGAGAGAGTAAGGCCGGAATCTTTACCTGTTTTTCTGCATCAATTAGGGATACGGGATGAGGAGGGACAGTTTGTTACTCATGGTGAAAACCTGATACCTGACGCTTACACGGGCGCGACCATGAGTGATAATTTTGTCTATCGAACCAAGCTTGAAAGAGTACTTAGTGGCAAATTTAGATTGAAGCTGGAGATGAACCAGTCCTTTGATTTTAACCAGTACTACTCGAGCGACCGCTTCCCTTCAGATCCTATCTATTCAGGCAGCGGTTTCTCTGCGCAGCCCTCCGTGGTCTATGAAACAACTCTTGATTTTGATAACCCCGAAAGGCTTTATCTGATGGGGTTAGCTGGCAGAGGTCATCACTCGGGCCAAGATGGAGATATCCATAGTGATCTTTCTGGAATGGACTCAGCACTCTCTATGATAGACAGGCTCATAGTAGAGGTTCATTAGGTTGCCAACTTAATGGTAAGTGTGCACTTACTTTGTGATATTCATACACTTTCCTGTGTGGTAACGTCTTAGTCAGTGACTAGATTCTTGGAGATGAATATGGCTCATAACTTAGCGCTCAATAAAACCCATGCAATTGCTTTTTATCAAATGTCATATGAAGGCGAACCTCGTAAAGCGGTCGAGCTTTATGTTGGAGCAGACTATATTCAGCACAACCCACTAGTGGGAGATGGAAAAGAACCCTTTATTTCCTATTTCGACAGAATGGCAACTGAGTACCCAGATAAAAGCATCGAATTTGTCCGTGCCGTGGCTGAGGAGGATTTAGTCGCCCTTCACACACACCAAACCTGGCCGGGTGGTGTTGAGTATGTGACCATGGATTTTTTCCGCTTCGATGATGCTGGGAAAATCATAGAACATTGGGATTCCATGCAGGAGATCCCTGGTAAGTCTGAGAATGGCAATACCGTGTATTAGGGGTTATCAGCTTTGCTTTTAACCAATAAAGTGGCTGGTCTTGGAATGAAGGCCAATTACATCTACCCTCTAGAGTCTTAAGTATTAAAGAGATCTTCTATATTCCTCACTCGAAGCGTACTACTTATTGACACTTCACCTTGTTTTGAAAGCTCACTGCGGCACCTCAGTGCTAATAACAAGATAGTTATCTCTTTGATTTAATCATTCGCTACGACTTCTTTGTGGGAGAGTTATGATTTTGGTGGGATGGAACGATAACTGATCAGGCTTTAAAACCTCGAACATGATTATTTTATTGTGAAATATTGTCCCGCTTTGAAACCTTACAAAATTGTATAGTTCAGGAAAACTTGCGGAAAGATGACTTAGGTAAAGTTACCTCATCGACAGGGAATTCACCTTGTCAGTATCAAAACAATATGAGGACTTTACCATGAACAATTCATCAGTTTTTAAAACCGCGGCAATCTCTACTCTTCTTGGGCTGAGTGCTATAGCTGCAGTAGGCTCTGCAAATGCAGATGACGCACCGATATTACCGAATCAAGATTCAGTCTCTCTCCTTCAGGCCGTTGCATTGGCAGAAACCAATACAGGTGGCATTACTATTGAAGCAGAGCGTGAAGTCAAAATGGGCCAAGCTATCTATGAAATAGAGTTGCTAGGTAAAAACGGCGAAAAAGTATATACCGCAATCAATATACAAACAGGAGATGTTATTTTGACTGACAATCGTCGCAAGCGTGACGAGCATGACGATGAGGACGATAAGTTGGAAGATGCATTGTTTCTATCGGGCTTGAACAGTGGTCAGTATTTATCGCTAGAAGAGGTTGTGAAGCAGGCTGAAACGCAATTTAGTGGTAAAGCGTGGAGTGTCGAACTGGATGATGATCATGGTAGTCTTGCTTATGAAATCAAGTTGATGACAGTCAATGGTAAGCAAATTGAAACTGAGGTGAATGCACTAACATCATCAGCGGCGAAATAATTCTCTCTGTGAACAGTTTAAACGAGCTGTGAATAACTAACTGTGAATAACTAAGAGGGTGTGATCTATGATGACACCTTAAGGAGATATAATGACTGAATCAGCAGGGTCAAATGCCAATCAAGAAACTGAATCTGATACCAAAAGAGCGACATCTTGGTCTGACTGTATTAATAAATCGAAGCTATGGTCGTCAAAAATACGATTAGGGCTAAAAACTGTCTGTGAAAATGGACCCAAAGCACTGGTAGGCGTGGTCTCTTTCTCTCTGTTTTTTATGCTGGGATTGGTGACATTGGGGGTAAGCTTATTAGCTGGTGTCGCAGCGGTGATTATGATGAAATGGCAGCAGCATAATGAGGAAACTCCGCCAAATAATGTGGCAGAACCAGCGACAGAGGAGCAAGAGAATGTCCCTGTTGTGGCATTATAACCTTATTTCTGAGAGAGAGGCGTCATGCGAGTGTTGCTGGTTGAAGACGATGTGAGTCTGAGCAGTTTTGTTGAAAAAGGGCTGCGTGAAGCTGGGCACCAAGTTGAGGTGACGGAAAACGGCAAATATGCGTTGACCCTATGCATGACGGAGCATTTTGATGTCGCAATCGTCGATCGTATGTTGCCGGGTCTAGACGGACTGTCTTTAGTTAAGGCACTTCGTGCTGCGCAAGTTGGAACGCCTATCTTGTTTTTGACCTCCTTAGGTGGGGTGGATGATCGTGTACAGGGGTTAGAGGCTGGAGGTGATGATTACCTCACTAAGCCATTTGCCTTCTCTGAACTGCTTGCGCGTGTTAGTGCGCTTTCTCGCCGCAGTTCATTAACATCGACTGACACTAAACCGCAACTGACTTTTGGCGATCTGGTGTTAAATCTGTATGAACATACTGCGACCCGCCAAGGAAAGCAGCTTGATCTGCAGCCTAAAGAGTTTCGTATCTTAGAGCTGTTTTTGCGCCATCCTAGTCGCGTGATCACCCGAACTATGTTGCTTGAGCATGTGTGGGATATTCATTTTGATCCCCAAACTAGCGTGGTTGAAACCCACATTAGTCGCCTTAGGAATAAAATAGAGAAGCCCTTTGGCGATACACTGCTCCAAACCGTACGAGGCGCAGGTTATAAGTTAGAGCATCGATCTAATGAGGAAGCCAAATGAAACGCAGGTTTCTTGATGCATTACAAAGCAAAATCTCACCTCAGCAGATGATTAATTGCCTTCCTCTCTGGATGAAAAGTTCTGCTACTCAGCAAGGGGTGATGTTCGCTGTGGTGTCGTTGTTTAGTCTTGTGCTGATGGCCAGTGTGACCATTGCCTATGTTGACTATGAATTGGGTAAGCAGAACAGTGAGATTGTCAAAGAGTCAAAGCAGCGGACTACAGGTGATAAACACGATATCGACGACGATCCGATTGAAGACGATGACATTATTGCAGTCCTTATCAGTGGTTTTATACTGGCAGGTGTTTTGGTCTCACTCTTCACTATTGCCATCGTTGTCGCGATGAGCCGTTTGAGTCAGCATCGGATATCTCGTATTGAACAGGTATTAAATGCGGCGGCAGATGGAGATTTATCGGCACGAACGGGTGAGAAAAACACCTATAACGATCTGGCGAGAATATCGGTATCAGTGGATGAAATGCTGTCTCGTTTAGAGGGTTCTGTGGCTGCAATGAGCGATATTTCGGCCAACATAGCTCACGAACTCAAGACACCTATTACGCGTTTAAGGCACAATTTACTGACCTTACGCGACGAGGCCGAAACTGCACCGATAGCACACAGCCAGAATTTTATGAGTGAACTCGACCATGCCTTGTCTGATTCACAACGTCTTGCTGCTATTTTTGATGCCCTGTTACGCATTACTCAAATTGAGTCTGGTGCAAGGCGCAGTCGCTTTACTGAAACTGATTTGACTCAAATTGTCGATACGGTTGCTGAGATCTATGTTGATGTTGCCGAAGATGCTGGAATGCAGTTGCTGGTGCATAAAGCGCAATCTCCGTTACTTATTCAGGGCGATCGGGAACTGTTGATCCAGCAAGCCGCCAACTTGATTGAAAATGCGCTGCGATATTGTGCTTCAGGGAGTGTGATCAGACTCAGCTGCGGCGCGGATAATAACCATTCCTTGGTTTGGCTTAAGGTTGAAGATAATGGTTTGGGTATTGCGGAAGCTGAAAGAGAGCGTGTTTTTGAGCGTTTATATCGTGTCGATAAAAGCCGTACCGATGGTGGCTTGGGGCTAGGTCTTTCGTTGGCAAAAGCGGTTGCTGGTTTGCACCATGGTACTATTGCCTTACATGATTGTAAGCCAGGCCTTGGTGTGATGGTCTCTATACCAAGAGTTTAATCTGCCTTCAAATGAAGGCAGAACACATTTTCTGGTTTGGTTCATTTGGCTAAGTTGGAATTGGGGCTGATTATTGAAGGTCTTGCCTTCACTGCTGTTTATTGCCTGCCGCAGGTGCCGTGCATGGTCTTGGATGTTCCCTACATACATAAGACATTTCCCATATCCCTATGGGTCAGATGTACCAATGTCGTGATCACATGGATTTGAAAGAACGACCTTATGTGTATTACTTCTGCGAGACGCCGCAAGCACGTCTGACCTACACGGATAGTAGGAAATGCCCCAAAATTGGTTAGCCTTCGAATGAAGGCTGATTACATTTCTTGATTAATATTTAGGTGTTTTGTTATTTGGTGGTCTGTTTGAAGATCGTACCTTTATGGTTACCTATCGCTTGCAGCGTGCTTATGTGCAAGTAATCTCTCGGTACACTGGCTCTTGATTTCATAAGAGTTATCCTTGGGCGCTCTGCTATTTCCAATAACTTCCCTGTTAAACGGCCAGCTCGGTATCCTTACCTCGCGCTCAAAGAGTTTCACAGGGTGAAACTTCGCCCTGAAGTCGAAGCTCGTAGCCGCATCTACACCTGCTCATGAATCTCTTCGATTTGGCTTTACTGGGAGAATTTTACAAATGGTTTTTGCCCCTTTATGTGCTATTCACAGCAATTCATCCTATGCAGCATAGACCTCTTTTTCAGCACTTCTTTCATCAGTCGGAAAGGTAAGGACTCCGTCTAACGATAACCTCTAAGTTCATTAGTGTTTGCACTTATGTACAGTAGTATCGGTTTTGTGCGGTAAACCTCTAAATTTTGCGCAATCAGTTCACGGTTTGTTATTGAGTGGAAATAGAAATAGATGTAAATTCAAGTAACTAAAAACGCGCTTGCTCGGTTTGCAGGAGATACGAGGCAAACAAAGTGTGCATTCTCGTTTTTCCAGAAGGTGTGTTTAGACTGATCGTTGTAAATGATATAAATCAGACGATTAAACACATACACTTTTACTGGTCTAACTTGATAAACGCGCAAGGCGTATATACAAATGTTAGCCGAAAAAGGAAGTACGGTGAATAATCTAAACTACAGGTTACTAAAACAAGCTCATATCATTTGGATCGCTTCAATAGTCAATATTGGGCTTGGAGTTATCATTCCTGATTTTGATTTCGTTGCGAAAAGTATCAGTTATGTTGCATTAGAAGATCCAGTTTATGCGTATACCCATCGCATAGCTGATATTGTCATTGGATTATCTATGTGTGGTTTTGCATTTGCTATGCAGTCATTTTCACCAAATCGATTTTCTACTGCCATGTTAGCAACATCTTTATTTGGTATAAGTATGATTAGTGCTGGGGTTTGGACACTCGAAACACCCCTTCACCTTTTGTATAACCTATCGATCTTTATGATTCTCGCTCCTATGGCTTTTGCCCTAGAATTCAAAAACGTGATTAAGTCTAGTATGTTTGAGAGTTTATCTGTTGCTGTAACTGTGTTGCATGTTTTTATGTTTTGGCTTATTTATGCAGGGTTTATCCCTCAAGAAATTAATGGTTTAATCCAAAGGTTATGGGCAATTCCAACAATGGGCTGGTTTGGTCTTGCTGCATATAAACTTGCATGTTGCCAATTTACGGCTAACAAGAAAATCAACAAGGACACGTAACAGTTGGCTACGTTTCGCTTCGCTACACAATTTTAGCCAACAATTACTTAGCCTGTTATTTGGGCGTTGAGGCTGTAGAATTATTCCCAAGCTGAAATGATGAATGAAATTTACGTTCGGAGAACGCGTAAAAGCAATTGTTTAGAAGTATACCACCTCAGAATTCACGTAGCTCCGCGTTTTGGGGCTTAATTTTTATCATTTTTGAGCCTATTTTTCTAGAAGAGAAATTCTACAGGCTCGTTATAACCTCAAGGAGGATTGGTGAAAGATTCAGAAAATATAGCAATTAATTTGGTATCTCAGGAGCATATTGCTGGAAGCCAAGAATACTCAGTTAGCTTAAATGTTACTAATATTTCTGGCCAACCAATATTAGATTTGCAGGTTTTTAACACTCTTTCTGCGGGTCGAGAGCTATCAATAAATGATGACCTTGAGGCAACAAATTTAACAGAGCTAGAAGATAAGAAGCGACGTCTAATTCGCGAATTAGAAAGAGGTGTGGAAAGTGCCTATGCTAAGAAACGTAGAAGAAAGATTTCATTTACGGAAGCTATTGCTTTAGCGATTATCGAAATAATTGACGGATATGCTTCTATATTTTCTAAAAAGAAAACACAGCCAACAACTCCTTATTGGGCAGAAGAAGCATTAAAAATTGATGAATGGGAAGATGTAGAGCGACTTGAAAAAGAGGTAATAAGCTTTGAGCCTGAAGAATCTTTCTTACCTAAAGCTTACTCTATAAATAAAGATAAATTAAAAAGAGTTATGGATCGCCTTGAAAAAGTCCAAGGAAAAGATTTTACTAAGGGGGTTTCTTTACCTGTCGGGAGTACAATTACTTTTCCATTTTCATATAGAGCCCCTCATCTTTTAAAGCAAAAGAAAATGGATGCTTCTTTTAAAGCCTCATATAAGTTAAATGATGATGTGGTGCATACACGCACAATAACTTCACGGATTTCAATTCTTCCTTCTGCTTTTGCAGTACCTACAGGTGGAATGATAGGCGCCGCAGTGGGGTATATGATAAAAAATACTCTAATAGCAACGACTAATGACCCACTAATTAACTGGGGAGTTTTGGCTGGCAGTGTCGGGTTAGGATTGGTAATCAGTTTATTGGTTTCTAGAAAGCCAGAAACCACGAAAGCCATTACAGTAGAAGATCTGACTGGAGGGCTAATTATAGGCGTTTTGGCAGGCCTCTATTCTGATTCGATATTAACCAAGCTTCAAAGTTTATTGTAATCGGTTATAACAAGGTGTTAAAACGTAACTAAAACAGTTGGTTAGATTTCTATTTACTCCACATTGTAACCAATTATTTTAGTCCGCTTAACGCGGCGTTACCGCTTATCTAATTGCCATAGCTCCCTTAATGGCAGCGGTCATTTTCAGAGCTTAAACTCTAACGCATTAATAAGATGGTACGCCCCAACCTAGTGTTAAACTCCAGTTTGTCTGGTTAACAAAGAAGAGGTGGTCATCATGTCTAACTTTCGCGTTATAGGGATTGATTTAGGTAAAAGCACATTTCATCT
>NZ_JAHZST010000018.1:75051-120433 GCF_019457885.1 Shewanella nanhaiensis | reverse complement strand
CATGTTTTTTATCCTCTATGACTTCGCTAAAAGTTAGAGTTCAATTAACATGAGTAGATATTCAGGCAAAGCCTAATTGATGATAACCACCTACTGAAGTAGGTGGTTTAGGGCTGAAAATAAAAAACGCCCAATTGGGCGTTTTTTGTTGCCGAAAAATAGCTAAAACCTACACAGGATTATCGATATCAACAAAGTGGTGAGTTAAACCAAACTCACCGGCCAAATGCTCACCTAATGCCTGAATGCCATAACGCTCAGTCGCATGATGCCCTGCTGCAAAATAATGAACACCAAGTTCAATAGCGCTGTGATAGGTACGCTCGGACACTTCACCGCTGATAAAGGCATCGACACCTAGGTCAGCTGCAATATCGATGTAATCTTGCGCCCCTCCACTGCACCAGGCTAATGTTTGGATCTCTCCCTCTTCATCACCAATATGCAGCGCTTCACGATTTAATACTTGCGCTAATCTCGAAGAGAAAGCTTTAGCACTCATCGGCTTATCAAGTCGCCCCTGCCACACTAACCCTTGTGCAACCCCTTCAAGCGCTTCTGCACCAGTAATATCGAGTCTACGGGCAAGCTCTGCATTGTTGCCTAACTTAGGGTGGCCATCTAACGGAAGGTGGTAACCGTATAGATTAATATCTTGACCTAGTAGAGCCTTAATTCTTCTCTGCTTCATGCCTGTTATCACTTGTGGCTCACCTTTCCAGAAAAAGCCATG
Organism: Shewanella nanhaiensis; assembly: GCF_019457885.1. Lineage (GTDB taxonomy): Bacteria > Pseudomonadota > Gammaproteobacteria > Enterobacterales > Shewanellaceae > Shewanella > Shewanella nanhaiensis. The sequence goes on along the minus strand of NZ_JAHZST010000018.1, from coordinate 119,700 downwards.
GTGAACTAAGATAGCATCGGCATTTAACTCAATGGCTTTATCGATCAGTGCCTGACATGCGCTCACACCAGTCACTATTGTTGCAACCTCCTCTCGGCCTTCAACCTGTAACCCATTTGGTGCGTAATCTTTATATTTGGCGACCTGTAAAAATTCACTAAGATACTGACTTAACTCTGAACGTGTCATGAAGCGACCCTTTAATATTTTGCTGGCAGTGTAACCCATCAAGCGATATTTTTTAACTATACTGATTGAATGTAGTGCTAATCAAAGCCTTGCACAATTTAACGATATTAGTCCCAATATGGTCATAAAATCGATAAAAACAGCAGATTTACAGTGAAAATTGGACTTTTTACCAGTTTCACCTATAAAATCCCCCCAAACCTTCGAGTAAACATTAAAAAAAATAGGTTATAACTATGTCAAAACTGACCAAAGAAGAGGTGATCAGCGCGTTAGAGTCTGCCCTTGCAACGAAACAAGGTAGTGCTGTAACGATTGAGCAGAAAGGCAGCTGGTACAAAATCGATGGCGGTAAGTCACTTCGCTTTAGCGAACTGGAAGTTATGCTTACCGAACTATCCGGTGATGCGCCAGCTCCAAAAGCGGTAGAAAAGAAAGCTGCACCAGTCGCTAAACCTAAAGCTGCCTCTAAAAAATCACCAGCAGTTAAGAAAACCGCTCCAGCCAGCAATAAAGGTGGCAAGACACCTAAAGAGCTATGGCGTGAAAAATTGGCCGGAAAAGGTCAACTGCCTCGCGGTTTCTAATTAATCATTAGAAAACTAAAAGGAGCCTTTCGGCTCCTTTTTTATTACATCGCAATGTCTACTCTAACACTGCCTTGCAGATAAACCACCCTGACCTCATCTCCGGCATTAAAGATCATACCCGGATCTAAGTCTTGTATGATCATCACCTGCTTACCGTCTTCTTGCTTGATCATCAATTCGACCAAACTCAGCTCCTGATAATAGCTGTTGTCACCATATCGATTACCAACACCCGCACCAATTAATGCACCAAGAACAGTCGCCACATCTTGACCACTACCGCCACCCAATTGATGACCAACGACACCACCAATTAGCGCCCCACCAAAAGTTTTCCACCCTTGGTTTCGATCTTCAACGAGCTGCTTTTGGGTGATATTCCTCACCGATACAACACTGCCATACTGAACTTGCTCAACGGCGACCGCTTGATTTCGTTTATATCCAGCTTCAATCGGGCTAATTACACCAATAAACAGGCAAACGATAGCTAAGCTGGTGATCCAAGGTTTCAACATAATCATTTTTCCGCTAACTTATAATAAAGTCGAATTAAGATAATCTTACTCAATTGTGAACTCACTGTCTTATTTAAATCATGAACTCGAGCAGTTCCCCTCACCGGAATTTGCGCTCACCGATCCCAACGGTCTTCTTGCCGTAGGCGGAGATTTGCAACCCAAGCGCTTACTGAATGCCTATTATGAAGGGATATTTCCTTGGTTTAATATTGATGATCCTATTCTTTGGTGGTCCCCAGATCCAAGAGCGGTTTTTGTTCCAGGGAATATGAAGACCAGCCGTTCACTGCTTAAACATCTTAAAAAGCAACCTTGGCGTTACAGCATCAACCATGCTTTTTCTCAGGTCATTGAAGGATGTGCAGCCCCCAGAAGCTCACAAGATGGAACCTGGATAACCCCAGAGATCCAAGAGGCCTATCTTAAACTTCATGAACTAGGTAAGGCCCACTCTATCGAAGTCTGGCATCAAGATGAGCTAATAGGAGGTTTGTATGGTTTAGCCACTGGACAGGTTTTTTGTGGTGAGTCCATGTTCCATACACAAACAAACGCCTCTAAAGCTGCTATGCTTTTGTTACACCAGCACCTATTAAAACAAGGTTTTAAACTAATCGACGCTCAGGTTATGAATCCACATCTAGCGACATTAGGAGCCACAGCATTGAGAAGAAAAGACTTCATAAATCTACTGAAGCGTTTTAGAGATTTACCCGTTGCAGCTGATGCTTGGGCCAGATCCGAGGTATCACTTGAGCTATAAATCACACCCTATCGCCGTTGGCGTAACACAAGCCTTTACCTGTAGTTACCTTGAAGATGAATTAGAACAGCTCCTTGTCCTTCAAGAGGAAACCATTAACTTGGAGCTGTTTGAGCAGTTATTAGCTCTGGGCTTTAGACGCAGTGGCGGCACAATATACAAGCCACAATGCCCTAGCTGCAACGCTTGTATGCCGATCAGGATCCCAGCTAAAGAGTTCATGCCCTCAAAACGTCAGAAACGGACATTAAAAAACAATAAAGATATTGTCTGGAAAGTTATCGATAAACAGCAGGAGTATCATTACGCACTCTATGAGCGCTATATCAATGAGCGGCATCAAGATGGCCCTATGTATCCCGCCTCTAGAGAGCAGTATGAGCATTTTATTAATTCAGGCTGGCTTGAGCCTAGCTTTATCGAGCTTTGGCACAAACAGAGGCTGATTGGCGTTGCGGTCACAGACGTAATGCCCAATAGCCTCTCCGCTATCTACAGTTTTTTCTGTCCCGATGAACACAAACGCTCCTTAGGCTCACTGCTTATTCTCATTCAGTGTAGGCTTGCCAAACTCATGAATAAAGATTTTGTCTACCTTGGTTATCAAATCGATGAATCGAGAAAGATGAACTACAAACGAAGCTATCTACCTTATCAGATATTAACGCAAAGCGGATGGCAGCAAATAGCTGATGAATAACTGATATTTCAGTTTATGGATAATTTTCAATCAAAAACGAAATATCACTCTTACGACTACATTCCCTTTACAGCAAGGGGAATTTACGGCATGATATGCCCGATTTAATACTTGAAGGCTAACAGGATAACTGATTAATGGCGAAAGAAGACAACATTGAGATGCAAGGCACGATCCTTGAAACCTTGCCGAACACAATGTTTCGTGTAGAGCTAGAGAATGGTCACGTCGTGATCGCACACATCTCAGGTAAAATGCGTAAAAACTACATTCGAATTCTGACCGGTGACAAAGTTACGGTTCAGCTGACCCCTTACGATTTGAGCAAAGGTCGCATCGTCTTCCGTTCACGCTAAGTTAGCTAGTACAGATTTTAAAAGCCGGCCGTGCCGGTTTTTTTACTTTTTAATAAAGTATCGAATTAAAAAAGGCTGCAATCGCAGCCTTTTTTTATATCTAATCAATCGGTATAAAACTAAACGAATCAGTGACTCACTTTCTCAAGCGACTCAACAGAGATGGTGATCTCATCTTTGCTGATATCCACATGAGCCACACCACCTTTCTCAAGCTTACCGAACAAGATCTCATCGGCCAATGGACGTTTAATCAACTCAGTGACCACACGTGACATCGGTCTCGCGCCCATCGCTTTATCGTAACCTTTTTCAGCAAGTAAAGTTCTCGCCTCATCGCTGACATCCAAAGTAACCCCTTTCTCATCAAGCTGAGCTTGCAGTTCAACGAGGAACTTATCGACCACTTTAGCAATAACGGTAAGATCAAGATGATTAAACCAGATGATCTCATCCAGACGGTTTCTAAATTCTGGTGAAAATACCTTATTAATTTCAGACAAGGCGTCTTGACTATGATCTTGCTGTTTAAAGCCGATAGACTTTCTCACCGTCTCCTGCACACCAGCATTTGTCGTCATAACCAAGGTCACATGCCTAAAATCGGCTTTGCGTCCATTGTTATCGGTTAAGATACCATGATCCATCACCTGCAGCAGTAAGTTGTACACATCTGGATGTGCTTTCTCAATCTCATCCAATAACACAACACAATGAGGGTTCTTAATCACAGCGTCAGTTAACAAGCCCCCTTGATCATAACCAACATAACCAGGTGGCGCACCAATCAGACGAGATACCGTATGACTCTCCATATACTCAGACATATCAAAACGTACTAAGTTAAGGCCAAGGCATTTAGCTAATTGACTGGTGACCTCAGTTTTACCAACCCCAGTTGGACCTGCAAATAGGAAGCTACCAACAGGTTTATGCTCACCACTTAAGCCACTGCGAGACAAGCGAATAGCAGAGCTAAGGCTCTCTATCGCTTTATCTTGCCCAAACACAACCATCTTAAGGTTACGGTCTAGGTTTTTGAGCATATCCTTGTCAGTCGCCGATACGGACTTCTCAGGAATACGGGCCATCTTAGCGATAATAGCTTCAATTTCATTCTGACCAATGGTCTTCTTCCTACGACTCGCTGGCTGCATCGCCATGCGTGCGCCAGCTTCATCGATAACATCGATCGCCTTATCGGGCAGGTGACGATCGTTAATGTGCTTGTCTGATAGGCGTGCTGCAATGCTCAAGGCCGCCATGGTGTACCTTACCCCATGGTGCTCCTCATACTTAGACTTAAGTCCCTGTAGGATCTTGGTTGTCTCAGCAACGGAGGGTTCATTAATATCCACTTTCTGAAAACGTCTAGCCAACGCCCTATCTTTCTCAAAAATACTTTGATATTCCTGAAAAGTCGTTGAGCCCATACACCTTAATTTACCGCCAGACAGTAACGGTTTAAGCAGATTAGATGCATCCATCACCCCGCCGGAAGCTGCACCGGCGCCTATAATGGTGTGGATCTCATCAATAAATAAAATCGCATGTTCATCGCTTTCAAGCTCTTTAAGTAAACTTTTAAAGCGTTTTTCGAAATCACCACGATACTTAGTTCCAGCTAACAAAGCACCGAGATCAAGTGAGTAAACCGTCGCCGTACTCATCACCTCTGGCACTTCATTTTTAACTATTCGGTACGCTAATCCCTCGGCAATCGCGGTTTTACCCACCCCAGCTTCACCGACTAATAATGGATTATTCTTTCTTCTTCTACATAAGATCTGAATCGAGCGCTCAATCTCATCACTACGACCAATCAGGGGATCAATACTTCCCTGCACCGCTAGTTCATTGAGGTTAGACGCAAACTGAGACAGTTTACTCTTCTCCTCTTCGCCCTCGGTTTGATCTTCTATTCGCTCCTGTTGAGAGCTGTGCTCAATCTCATCTTTTGACACACCATGAGAGATAAAATTCACCACATCTAAGCGGGTAACTTCACCATTACGTAACAGATATACAGCTTGAGACTCCTGCTCGCTAAAGATAGCGACCAAAACATTTGCCCCAGTAACTTCATTACGACCTGAAGACTGAACATGAAAAACTGCTCTTTGCAAAACTCGCTGAAAACCTAATGTTGGCTGAGTTTCTCTCTCATCTTCTGGATCAGCAATAATTGGTGTTGTTTGCTGAATAAAATTAGATACATCCTCTCTCAATTTATCAAGATTTGCTCCGCAAGCCACTAAGGCCTCTTGAGCAGCTGGATTATCTATTAAGGCGAGCAGCAGGTGTTCCACCGTCATATATTCATGACGTGCATCTCTGGCTTGCTGAAATGCCAGATTTAAGGTGACTTCAAGATCTTTATTTAGCATAAGCACCCCCTAAATTTACAACTAAAATAACCCAATTCAGGCTTTCTCTAATGAACACAGTAACGGATGTTGGTTTTGTCTTGCAAATTGATTTACTTGTGCAACCTTAGTTTCTGCAATTCCAAAGGGGAAAATTCCACAAATTCCTTTCCCCTGATGATGGATTGCAAGCATGATATCTGTCGCTTGCTCCTCAGTTTTTTTGAAAAAGAGCTGTAACACCTCAATCACAAAGTCCATCGGAGTATAATCATCATTGTTTAAAATCACCTTGTACATCGAAGGCGGCATGACTTCCGATTCGACACGCTCTTCAACGTGCTCAATATTTCCTGCTTTACCCATGGTTCAATATTAGCCTCTAGTCATCACTTGTACCAATTAAAGAGATTATTCAGTAAAAACTCTTCCTCTACAATCTTCTATCAAGTTCATCAATTGATACAAATTTTACACACAAATGTTGACTTTTTGTTAAAATACTCTTGACATACAAACTCACTGCTTTCATTCTGTTCAACAGGCGGTGAATTGTCCCCGCTTATTTAGTTTTACTATCTTACTGGCAAGTAGACAACAGAAGGAAGTGGAAGTATGGCAAACGGAACTGTTAAATGGTTCAACAACGCCAAAGGATTCGGGTTTATCTGCCCTGAAGCTGGTGGTGAAGACGTTTTTGCACACTATTCTACCATTGAAATGGAAGGCTATCGAACGCTAAAAGCAGGCCAACCAGTCCAATTCGAAGTGGAAGCGGGTCCTAAAGGTATGCACGCGTCAGCTATTTCGCCAACCAATTAGTATTGGCGATGTAAAAAGTAAAAAAGGCAGGGTTTTCCCTGCCTTTTTATTTTCCACAAAAATAGTTCACAATTGATGCGAAGAGGGATCCCTCTTCGCAGTAACCAACTTATGCAGTAAACAATCCATTCAATGTCGCACTTGGACGCATCTCTGTCGACGCTTTATCGGCATCTAAACGGTAATAACCACCAAGATCTGCTGCTGCACCTTGCGCAGAGTTCAGTTCATCAACAATCTTAGATTCATTGTTAGTCAAAGATTCTGCCAGTGAAGCAAAGTGCGCTTTGAGCTCCGCATCTTGGCTCTGCTTAGCGACTTCCTGAGCCCAGTACATAGCAAGATAAAAATGACTGCCACGGTTATCGAGTTGACCGACACGACGTGAAGGCGACTTATTTTGATCTAGGAACTGACCGATAGCGGCATCCAATGTATCAGCTAGTACCTGAGCTTTAGGATTATTGTTCGTTTGACTTAGGTGCTCAAGAGACGCAGCTAATGCCAAAAATTCACCCAGTGAATCCCAACGCAAGTGCCCCTCTTTTTCAACTTGCTGAACATGCTTAGGCGCACTACCACCTGCACCAGTTTCAAATAATCCACCGCCATTCATTAGCGGTACGATAGAGAGCATTTTAGCACTCGTGCCTAGCTCTAAAATTGGGAACAGATCTGTTAGGTAATCACGCAATACGTTACCAGTAACAGAGATAGTATCAAGCCCATCTTTAGTACGCGCCAAGGTGAAACGTGTCGCTTCAACCGGAGACATAATGCGGATATCTAGCCCTTCAGTATCATGCTCAGGTAGATATTGATTAACCTTTTTAATGATCTCCGCATCATGACTACGGTTTACATCTAACCAGAATACTGCGGGTGTTGAAGATAGGCGTGAACGCTTAACTGCAAGTTTAACCCAGTCACGGATAGGCGCATCTTTTACCTGACACATTCTCCAGATATCACCAGCTTCAACGGCATGGGAAAGAAGTACTTCTCCTTGACCATTAATCACCTTGACGGTTCCTGCTGCTGGGATCTCAAATGTTTTATCGTGGCTACCATACTCTTCCGCCTTTTGAGCCATCAAACCAACGTTTGGTACACTGCCCATGGTCGTTGGATTAAATGCGCCATGCTCTTTACAAAAAGAGATAGTCTCTTGGTAAACACCCGCATAACAACGATCTGGGATCATCGCTTTGGTATCTTTTGGTTGACCATCCACGCCCCACATCATGCCTGATGTACGAATTGCAGCAGGCATTGAAGCATCGATAATCACATCACTTGGCACATGTAAGTTGGTGATCCCTTTATCTGAATCAACCATCGCAAGCTCAGGACGGCTTTCATATATAGCGGCAATGTCTGCTTCAATCGCGGCTTTTTGCTCAGCTGGAAGTTGAGCTATCTTGGCGTAAACATCGCCAACACCGTTATTAACATCGACACCTAGTTCTTCAAATAACTGTCCATGCTTTACAAACAACTCTTTATAATAAACTTTAACCGCATGACCAAACAAAATGGGATCAGAGACCTTCATCATGGTAGCTTTTAAGTGAAGTGAAAGCAGTACACCTTGGTTTTTAGCCTCATCGATCTCACGCTCAAAGTAGCTGATAAGTGCTTTTTTACTCATCACAGCAGCATCTACTACCTCACCAGCTAATAGCCCCAATGACGACTTCAAGACCTGCTCAGTGCCATCAGCTTTAGCCAGCACTATGTTGACCTGTTGATCTGTCTCTAGGGTTAATGACTTCTCACTACCGTAAAAATCGCCTTCACTCATATGTGCAACGTGGCTTTTAGAGTCTGCGCTCCATGCGCCCATTGAATGAGGGTTTTTCTGTGCATATTTCTTTACAGAACCTGGTGCACGACGATCTGAGTTACCTTCACGAAGAACAGGGTTTACTGCGCTTCCTTTGATCTTGTCAAAACGCGCTTTTATTTCACGCTCTGCATCATTTGCAGGCTCATCTGGGTATGAAGGAATATCGTAGCCTTTGTTTTGTAGCTCTAAAATACAGGCTTTAAGTTGAGGGATAGAGGCACTGATATTCGGTAGCTTAATGATATTCGCTTCTGGCTTACCAGCTAGAACACCTAGCTCAGCTAGGGCATCACCTATTTTCTGACTGTCTGATAGTTTTTCAGGAAAGTTTGCAATAACTCGACCCGAAAGAGAGATATCACGGGTTTCTACATTCACGCCTGCCGCTTGAGTAAAAGTTTTAATGATAGGCAGTAAAGATAGGGTGGCGAGTGCCGGTGCTTCATCTGTTTCAGTATAGATAATGGTTGAATTGTCGGTCATTTTTCGTCCTACATTATTGTAAAATAGAGAATTTAAAATATTATATTTTTACACTGCTTATTTTATGAACTGCAGTTGAATCTGTGCTTTTAATTAGCACTTTTATTGAGGCCTTGGTCATGCCCAGACCCGATAATCTTGTTATACCCAATTTAGGTATCAGAGGCATTGAAGAAAGGATAAGGTGCCGTATTGAGTGGGACTATTCCCTTCAAAATAGACACTGTCTAAACCTTCATATCACGTAATGCCGCTTAAGCTGAACTTCTCAAAATACTGTGACAACTTGGCTTAGATCACACTTTTGTCGCGCACATCATAAAACATTCTTGGCAATATTCAAATTCCACTAATGGCGAATGCAAAGTACACTGTAAACATTAAGTCATTTTCTGACAGAAGATAAGTTAGCGTGAGTCACACAATTAAACAAAAGTCTCAATCCAAAAGAGCGACCACAACCTCCAAAAGAGTCGATCAGAAGCGAGCTTCTTGGCCGAATAAAGCCCAGCCAAAATCTAAAGCTCCTCAAATGCGCTCTGGTAAAGGTAAAGCTGTTGAACCTGTTATCGTTCTTTTTAATAAACCCTTTGACGTGCTGTGCCAGTTTACCGATGAGCAGGGACGCCAAACATTAAAAGACTTTATCCCTATTCCCGGCGTATATGCGGCAGGAAGGCTCGACAGAGACAGTGAAGGACTGCTACTGCTTACCAATGACGGTAAGCTTCAATCTAAACTCACTGAGCCTAAGAAAAAGACATTTAAAACCTATTGGGCTCAGGTTGAAGGCGCACCAGATGAAGCTCAATTAGAGCTGTTACGTAAGGGCGTCGAACTAAAAGATGGCATTACGCTACCAGCAAAAATCAGCATCATATCGCAGCCCACTGTTTGGGAACGTGTTCCACCGATCCGAGAGCGTAAAGCAATCCCAACCACTTGGTTAGAGATCCAGATCTGTGAAGGGCGTAACCGTCAAGTAAGAAGGATGACTGCCCATATAGGTTTTCCAACCCTCAGACTCATTCGCTATAAAATAGGTCAATGGAGTCTTGATGATCTCACTCCAGGTCAATACCTGAGTATTGATATGAAAAATAAACCGGTGTAGAGCGAATTAATGTTTTCAACCAATTACAGAGTTACACCATGAAGCCAAGATACAGACCCAATGTGACTGTAGCTTGTATTGTGCAGTGCCAAGATAAGTATCTTATGGTTGAGGAGCTCATCGATGGGCAAACTCGTTACAACCAGCCCGCAGGTCACTTAGAGAAAGGTGAATCAATCACACAAGCTTGCGAGCGAGAGGTATTGGAGGAAACAGGGATCAAGCTCAAAGTTCAGGAGCTTGTTGGGATCTATCAATTTAGCCCTGATGACACACTAGCCTTTCTTAGGTTTACCTTTTTTGCTCAACTTTCAAGCTTCGCAAAAGCAACGCCTCAAGATACTGATATTCAAGCTGCACATTGGTTAACTTTTGATGAAATTCTGGCGCTAGAGCCTAAATTAAGAAGTCCGCTAGTACTGAGCAGTCTCGATGACGCCAGAAATAAAACACACTATCCGCTGGAACTGCTCAATAGCCAGTATCTCAGGTTAGCTCCAAGCCAGAATGCGTGATAGAATACGCCCCCGAAAATATAGCTTCTTTTTTAGATGACTTATCTAGCCTCACATGGGTTTAACTCAAGGCTATATATCACGGCTCATCTCTCTTTCAAGCTATCTAGGTATATTCAACGGTTTTAGGAACTATGGCGATAATCGAACCAACTGCGGCATTAATCGAACCCACTGCTAATAAAAAAGTCATTGTCGGCATGTCCGGCGGTGTTGACTCATCTGTTTCGGCTTACTTGTTACTTAAACAGGGCTATCAAGTCGAAGGTCTTTTCATGAAAAACTGGGAAGAAGATGACACCGATGAATATTGTGCTGCGGCTGATGACCTTAAAGACGCGCAAGCGGTATGCGATAAGCTGGGCATAAAACTGCACACAGTAAACTTTGCCTCTGAATATTGGGACAACGTTTTCGAATACTTTCTGGCAGAGTACAAGGCTGGCAGAACGCCAAACCCAGATATTATCTGTAATAAAGAGATAAAATTTAAAGCATTTCTTGAGTTTGCAGATGATATTTTAGACGCTGACTACATCGCCATGGGGCACTACGTCCGCCGTAGCGATGCCAGCGGTCAAAGTCAGATGCTACGAGGTATCGACGGAAATAAAGATCAAAGCTATTTCCTCTATACACTGAGCCATGAGCAAGTTTCCCGCTCACTCTTTCCTGTCGGTGAGCTTGAAAAAAGTGAAGTCAGAGAGATTGCCAAAGAGATGGGACTTATCACCCATGATAAGAAAGACAGCACAGGGATCTGCTTTATCGGTGAGCGTAAGTTTACAGACTTCCTCAGCACTTTCCTGCCTGCACAGCCTGGTAATATTGAAACTGCTGAAGGTGAAGTCATTGGAACCCATCAAGGCTTGATGTATCACACCCTTGGACAACGTAAAGGCCTAGGGATCGGCGGAATGAAAAACAGTAACGATGATCCTTGGTATGTGGTAGATAAAGAGATGGACCGCAATGTGTTAGTTGTGGGCCAAGGTGGGAACCACCCTCGCCTTATGTCAACGGGCTTTTATGCAGACCAACTTCATTGGGTTGACCGTATTGGGCCTGATAATGGCGCAAAAATTACAGTTAAAACTCGTTACCGTCAAAGAGACGTAGCCTGCAGCTTACATTACGATGGCGAAGACAGGATAAAAGTACTCTTTGATGAGCCTGTTGCAGCAGTGACACCGGGCCAATCAGCCGTTTTTTATGATGCCGAAGTATGCTTAGGCGGCGGTATCATCGATTCACTAATCAGAGAATAAGATGTGAGCGAGCTTTTAGATGAACGCACGATGGCATTTGCAGGGATCTTACAGGCTATTGGCCAGGTTCAGCATATTGCCAGACACGGTAATTCAGACAACGACAGTCTAGCTGCGAGTCTGAATACTGTACTTGTTACCAATCCTGACTCCACCTCAGATGTATACGCTGATAAGACGGCATTGAATAAAGGCTATCAGCTTATCGTCAATCAACTTGGTGATAGTAAAGATAAAGATGTTGAGATCACCCGCTACTTAGTTGGGATTTTAGCCCTTGAACGTAAGTTATCTCGCGGTAACGCCATGGGGCTCTTAGCGGAAAGGATCAATCAGGTTCACCGCCAACTGCATCACTTTAGCATCACTGATGAACAAGTGATCGCAAACTTTGCAGGGATCTACAGTGATGTGATCAGCACACTTGGTCCTAAAATTCAGATATCAGGTAATCCTGAGTTTCTGAAACAGAGTCAGGTTCAAGAAAAAATTCGAGCATTACTGTTATCGGCCATGCGCAGTGCAGTTTTGTGGCGTCAACTAGGTGGCAAGCGTAGACATCTGGTCTTCGCCAGAAAGTCCATCCTAGATATTGCTAATAAAAGTCTTACCCTATAATAAGTTAAGTTCATTAAGGAGCTTCATAATGGAACTATCCGCACTAACTGCTATCTCTCCTGTAGACGGTCGTTATGGTAGTAAAACCGCCTCATTGAGAGGGATCTTCAGCGAGTACGGCCTGACCAAGTACCGTGTTCAAGTCGAAATTAACTGGTTAAAGCTACTCTCTAGCTGCCCAGAGATTGAGGAAGTTCCTCCATTTAGCGAAACCGCTTTGGCGCTACTTGATAGCATCAAAGATAACTTTAATGAAGCCGATGCCCTGCGTATTAAAACCATTGAAGCAACAACAAACCATGATGTTAAAGCAGTTGAATACTTCATCAAGGAGCAGATCGCAGATAATGCCGAGCTTGTTGCCATCGATGAGTTTGTTCACTTTGCCTGTACCTCAGAAGATATTAATAACCTATCCCATGGTTTAATGCTTCTTGAAGCCCGTGAGCAGGTACTTGTTCCATACTGTCAGCAGATTGTCGATGCGATTAAAGGCCTAGCAAGAGAGCACCGCTCTGTGCCATTAATGTCGCGTACTCACGGGCAGCCAGCTTCTCCATCGACTTTAGGTAAAGAGATGGCGAACGTTGCTATTCGTCTTGAGCGTCAACTTAAGCAGATCGAAAGCGTTGAAGTGATGGGTAAAATCAATGGTGCTGTTGGTAACTACAACGCCCATCTATCAGCATACCCTGAGGTTGATTGGCACGCAGTTTCTGAGCGTTTTGTCACTAGCCTAGGCCTTAACTGGAATCCATATACGACTCAAATCGAGCCACACGATTACATCGCTGAGCTATTTGATGCAATAGCGCGTTTCAACACCATCTTGATCGATTTCGATCGTGATATCTGGGGCTATATCGCATTGGGTCACTTCAAGCAGAAGACCATTGCAGGTGAGATTGGTTCTTCAACCATGCCTCATAAAGTTAACCCTATCGACTTTGAAAACTCAGAAGGTAACTTAGGCATCGCTAACGCGCTAATGCAGCACTTAGCGGCTAAACTGCCTGTTTCACGCTGGCAGCGTGATTTGACTGACTCTACAGTGCTACGTAACTTAGGTGTTGGTATGGCTCATGCTTTGATTGCATACCAATCAACCCTAAAAGGGATCAGTAAGCTTGAAGTAAATGAAGAGCAACTTCGTGCAGAATTAGACAAAAACTGGGAAGTATTGGCTGAACCTGTACAAACCGTGATGCGCCGCTACGGCATCGAAAAGCCATATGAAAAACTAAAAGAGTTAACGCGTGGCAAGCGTATCGATGGTGAGCAGCTAGCTCTGTTTATCGACGGCTTAGCGCTACCTCAAGAGGTTAAAGTTGAGCTTAAGAAGATGACACCGGCTAACTACATCGGTCGTGCGGAAGCTTTTGTAGATGAGATGAAGTGATCTGCATTTAGATTAAACACTAATAGTATCGATACGAAAGCGGTAAGCTAACACTTACCGCTTTTTTTATAGATAAACACATAACCGAATTAAGTATATGTATAAACTAAATCTGAATGTGCCTGAGTTTTTAACTCAATACTGGCAAAAGAAACCCTTTGTCATTAAAGGAGCCTTTACTAACTTTATCGACCCAATTGGTGCCGATGAGCTTGCAGGGCTTGCATGCGAAGAGGAGATTTCATCTCGAATCGTGCTAACAAAAGAGCGCGACTGGGAGATCATTCAAGGCCCTATCGAAGATTATGATCAGTTTGGTGAAAAGAACTGGCAACTACTGGTTCAAGCCGTAAACCACTGGTACCCAGATACGGCTCCGCTTATTGATGCTTTCAGGTTTATTCCCGACTGGCGCTTTGATGATCTCATGGTCTCCTTTGCCACTCAAGGTGGAGGAGTGGGTCCCCATATCGACAACTATGATGTCTTTCTGCTCCAAGGTGAAGGCACTAGACGCTGGCGAGTTGGTGCTAAAGGAGATTATACGCCAAGGGGCGGCGATACCAATACCGCGTTGATTGACGATTTTGAGCCCATTATTGATCTGGTTCTCGAAGCTGGGGATATGCTTTACATACCACCAGGGTATCCCCATTGCGCAGAAACGCTCACTACCGCATTAAGTTACTCTATTGGATTTCGAGCCCCAAGCCAGCAGGAGCTATTTAGCAGTATTGCCGACCACCTGCTCGATACCAATACTGGCTTAAAGCGCTTTACTTCATCGAGTGAACCCACATCGGCGTCAACAGTCCCCCTCGAGCATCAACAAGGTATGTTAAGCCAGATAAATGAACTGTTTAGTCAGCCTGAATTTTACCAAACAGCGTTAGGACAACTGCTAAGCCAAAATCGATTTGAGCTTGATTTATCAACTCCCGATACCCCATACGATCTTGACGACTTGAACCATGCCCTGTCTGAAGGTGCTGAAGTCCACAGAGTGGGTGGTTTAAAGGTGCTACAACTCGAAGGTGACAGCAATAGACTCTTTATTAATGGAGAGGTGTTTAACTGCGAGCAACTCAAGCAGAGTGATATTACAAAGTTAGCTGACACATTTGCTCTCGATAACCAGCAAGCAACCGCCCTGTGTCAATCAAGTAAAATTAAAGAGCTCATTCTAGCGTTACTTAATCGAGGCTACTATTACTTAGCTTAGGCCTTAGCCTCTATTAAGAGTATTAAACTAAAATGGCACCTATATTAGGTGCCATTTTTATCTGCTGCTTGTTTAAAACAGTAGAGATTTTACATCACTAGCCCCAGAGCTTTTCATCACCTTGGATCTGATAAAGGCTCTCTGCACGGGAAACCAAAAGTTGAGCAAACTTAGCTTGAGTGGGATCTTGAGTTGCCCCTGATTTAATCAGATTCTCCGCCTTCATCTGCCACATCATCGAAAAGTGACGCAGTGCATCACGAGCAGTTTCTGCAACTTTAACATCGACATAATCACTGGGGAGATCACCTGACATAACCCAAAAAGTTTGCTTAGTCGGTTGCTTAGACTCCATCTTCCAAACCGCAACATAAGGGGCTAAATAGCGGCTATCATCAGCAATCACTTTACTTGGTATCACGCCCTTTTCAGCTAGAAATCGATTCGCTTTTTGAAAGTGCTCTCTAATCCACTCCTGCCTCAAAGCCTCTTGTTGCTCTGCATTTAACTCTGGCGCCTGAGTGTCTACTTGTTCAGTCATATCTGCATCCTATCTTATTGTTATATGTAAACCTGTAACCGCTTTCCCAAAAATAACGTGACCGACTCGTGATAAACACCACTCAGATTGACGTTAACGTAAAGTGGAAAGCAAAATTGCCACACAGATCACAATTAATCCAAACCTTTACTTTGTTGAGAGTATCCCTAAATGCTATCGTTCTGCAATAATTTTAATAAGGCACCGAATAAACTCTTTATTAAGTGCTTGTGTTTAAATCCCTAGGGGAGAACCGTTACGTGGCTGTATTCAATCATATCTCTTTTGACGAACATGAACAGGTCGTTTTTTGTCAAGATAAGGAGAGCGGCTTAAGAGCCATCGTTGCTGTCCATAATACTAATTTAGGCCCAGCTGTTGGCGGCTGTAGAATGTGGAACTACGAGTCTGACGATGAGGCACTCAACGATGTGCTTCGTTTATCACGCGGTATGACGTATAAAAATGCCCTTGCAGGCTTGGAGATGGGGGGTGGAAAGTCTGTCATTATTGCCGATCCAAAGACCCAAGACAGAGAAGCCCTATTTCGCGCTTTTGGCCGCTGTATTGATGGATTAGGTGGTAAGTATTATTCAGCTGAAGATGTGGGTGTGTCGACTGCCGACATTATGATCGCTCACGAAGAAACTCCCTATATGGCTGGACTTGAAGGAAAAAGTGGCGATCCTTCACCTTTTACCGCTTTAGGTACCTACTTAGGGATCAAGGCTGCTGTCAAGCATCAACGTGGTATCGATAGCCTTAAAGGGCTTAAGATTTCCGTTCAAGGTGTTGGTCATGTGGGTTACTACTTGTGCCGTCATCTGCATCAAGAAGGCGCTGAGCTAATCGTTACCGATATCAACCAGTCCTCTTTGGATAGGGTTGCTACAGAGTTTGGTGCGACCGTTGTGGCTCCTCAAGATATCTACCATCAGGATGTCGATATTTATGCGCCTTGTGCTCTGGGCGCAACGATCAATGACACCACGATTCCGCTGCTTAAGGCCACTATCGTTGCCGGATGTGCAAACAACCAGTTAGCAGAAGCCAGACACGGTGAGAAACTAAAAGAGCTTGGTGTCTTATACGCTCCTGATTACGTTATTAATGCGGGTGGGATCATTAATGTCTCGTTTGAGAAAGATTACGACGCGACATTAGCAACTCAAAAAGTTGAAGAGATCTATAACACGCTAACACGTATTTTTGTACAAGCAGATAAGCAAGATCGCACCACGGCATCGGTTGCCGATGACCTTGCTCGCGCCATCATTGAAGCCGCTAAATAGTCGCTTAATTTTGTAAAAATACGACCAAATGATCATAAAGCAACCAAGGGGTAGAATATCAATTCTATCCCTTTTTTTTATGCCAAAATTTATTTTCGCAAGCCTACCAAAGAGATAGTTAAACAGCACAGAAAATTAATCATTGTGAACTGGATATTGTCATATTTGTCTGCTTGACTTAGAGGCTCGTTACCTCGCTTAGGAAAACAATATGGTTACTTTCAAGTATGATCTCAATCAAGATATTGTTGAACTTCAAGCAAGCAATTGGTGTGGGCTTGAACAGGTATACATTAACGGGAAACGAGTCTCGAGAAAGTTAAACTTTGGACAGCACAGTGAGCATGAAGTTAAACTCCATGATGGGAATCCTTGTAAATTTCAACTGCTTATTGATCCTGCATCTGAGCAGATGGTATGCAGGATCTACAGGAAAAACAATCTTGTTGCCAGTATAAAGCAGGGTAAGGAGAACTTGAGTCAGAGCAGAAGATCACTGCAAAACTGGGCAATATTCTTCACACTCTCTAGCTTATTGTTATTACTGTTAAATTAAAAAAGAGCAGGCT
The DNA here is from genome assembly GCF_019457885.1 of Shewanella nanhaiensis. Lineage (GTDB taxonomy): Bacteria > Pseudomonadota > Gammaproteobacteria > Enterobacterales > Shewanellaceae > Shewanella > Shewanella nanhaiensis. The sequence continues at coordinate 102,523 of NZ_JAHZST010000018.1, read as the reverse complement.
GCCAAGCCTGCCCTATCCTTTTTAGCCTAATGACTCACACAGGCATTTCCATTAAATAATACCAATCAGTATAAGAAGTTGATCTACTCAGAGTGTCTTTTGGCAAACTAATTCAAGGCGAATGGATGATATAATGGTTGTTCCCTTGTGAATGCATTCAACGCAGAAGTAGGCAGCCAAAAACACTCCTTACAGGCGAGTTTTAGCAGTTCTGATGCTGTGTTAACGAGCTTGACCGTAGAATAACTATGCTCTTCACTCGTTGCCTTGCCTCAGGACCGCTAAACTCTCGCTGAGCGATCAAATCTTTATACTGATTGGTATACTCTCCTCTCTTTAGACTAATACCACAACTGTACAAGTCATAAAGGGATAAACAGAAACTACCAGCCTCATACCAGTCAATATAAGAGGTTGAAAACGGTTAGGCTTGGTCTGGGGGGAAGCGGTTAATTTTATTAAGTAGGCTTACAAACGCGAGACGCTCATCCATTGATAAGTTCTCTAAAAAGTGTTCGTTGACTCGCTCTGCTTCAACAATAAGATCTTGCTCTAACGCTTTGCCTGAGTCTGTGAGGAATATTTTAAAAGCACGACGATTATCGGCTTCTTGATGACGAGTAACAAGCCCTTGAGTCTGAAGCTGATCCAAAATACGTGTCATTGTATAGTTGGCTACATCACAACGTTTGGAGAGTTCAGTCTGAGTGATCCCCTCCTCTTGCCATAGGGCAAAAAGAACCGGCCACAACTTAATATCCAACTGGTAACGTTTAAGCTTTTGATCCAATGCATTTTGCAGATCAACATTCAAATGAGAAACCAGATAGCCTAAACTTTCTGACTGTTTCAAGCAGCACCTCCACAATACGAGCACCTGATTTAATATTACCACTTAGTTGGCAAGAAACTAGCAATAGCGGAAACAAATTCACATTTAAAGTGTAATGTATTGTTTTAAAATAGATTAATTATCTACTAAGATAAACTCATTAATAAAACGGTAGTAGCATGCACGACCTAGTTTTGCAGTGCACTCTCTTTCAAGTGTGAGCGTGATCTCTTCATCCTTGATATCAAAATCTTGAATTCCTGAGGTTTTATGCATGATGCCCAGTGAGGTCACGACATCAATCCCCACCTCATTGCATCGCTGGTAATCCACAATAACCAAGGGGTGATCGACGACTTCTACTTTGAGTTTTTCAGCAGGAGTAATGAGGAAATATTCGCCATCAATTTGATAAAGAATTGATGAGAACAGGCGCGCAAATTTACTGGGCAATGGCTCCTCAAGATAGAACCAATCCCCTTTACTATCTATCTTAAACAACACCGCTTGAGTACACAACTCTGTCTCTTTTGTCAGTTGAGTCAGAGTTTGCTCTACGCAGATTCTCTTATCACTCATACCACCTCCATGAGGCCAGAACAAACTCGCCTCATCGCCTATTGAGATTGAATTATATTAAGCTAAGTAGCGCTTCAAGAGGGTGTTTAGGCTTAAAGCCACCAAAACGTTTAACCTGACTGCGACAGGAGTAACCTGAAACTAATATCTGCTCCTGAGGTAACGCCTTTAATGCCTGCTCCCAAGACATACTAAAGAGTTCGCGGGAACGTTGCTGGTTCTCCAGTTCATGGCCATAAGTTCCCGCCATGCCGCAGCACCCCATATTGGCCGTTTTAAGCTCTGCACCAAAGTGTGCAAATATCAACTGCCACTCTTTTGCGGTATTGGGCTTAGCCGTTGACTCAGTACAGTGGCTAAACCAGGTGAACTCAGGTTTCGACTCGGGCTTTAACCCAGAGCTTGGCCTGTTGACAGTGTGGGACTTTATCGCCTCCAATAACCACTCGTTTGCTAGCTTTACTTCAAAATCACCACACTCATCACCGAGTACCTCTCGGTATTCATCACGATAACAGAGCACCATAGCGGGATCGACGCCTACCATAGGGATATTAAGTTTATGCACCTGAGCTAAAAAATCTGCCGACGACTTGGCCGTTTTAGCAAATTTATCTAAGAAACCTTTAATGTGAATAGGCTTTCCATTTGGCTTAAAAGGAAGCAGAACAGGTTTTAAGCCCATTTTCTCAATCAGTTTAATAAAACGATAAACCGTGCCTGCCTCGTAATAACTGTTAAATGGGTCTTGCACAACCAACACATATTCACAGCGTTCGCCATCAGGAATACCTGCTAACGTCTCAAGATCATATCCCCTGCTACCATGGCCATCCAGACGCTGTTTAAGGGTAGGTACTGATAATGCAGGTGCATCCACATACCCTAGTGCTCGTTTTATCACCCACTGGCTAACAGGGTTCTGAGAAACGGCGTTCGTTAGCTTTGGCATACTGGCCATGACAGGAAGCGCATCTTCTATGCCCGCAACCAAGTAATCCTTTGTTGGGCGCAGATACCTCTGATAATAGATATTAAAAAACTGAGCCCTAAACTTAGGCACGTCGACCTTAACCGGACATTGAGATGAACATGCCTTACAGGCTAGGCAGCCCTTTAGCGATTCCATCACTTCATGGGAGTAGTCGTATTCACTCTCTATCTTTAAACTATTTTGTGCTCTTTGAAGCAACCCTAATGGTTTGGCTTTAGCTAGAGCATCAAGATCCACCCCTTCACTTTCAAGTAAGCGAAGCCATTCACGCATTAAACCCGCTCGGCCTTTCGGTGACTGTACTCTGTCACCGGTCACTTTAAATGAGGGACACATGGGTGAATAATGGCTGTAATTAAAACATAACCCATTGCCGTTACAGTTCATCACATCAGGGAAAGCATCACGAGTCTTAATTGGGATCTGTCTGTCAAAACTACCACGCTTAGCACTGTCAACATTGTAGATAAGCGCCCCCGCCCCTTTAGGAGCAACAAGCTTACCTGGATTGAGCTTGTTATGAGGATCGAAGAGGCCTTTTACCTCCTCAAGTAAACTATAGAGCTCATCACCAAAAACTGCAGGGCCGTATTCACCACGTACCCCTTTACCGTGTTCTCCCCACATTAAACCGCCATACTTGAGGGTCAAGTCAGCAACCTGATCCGACACTGTCTTAAGCAGCCTTTCATCATTAACATCACACATATCCAGTGCAGGCCTAACGTGCAAAACACCTGCATCGACATGGCCAAACATGCCATATTGCAACTCATGGCTATCAAGTAGCGCTCTGAACTCCATAATGAAATCGGCGAGCTTTTCTGGTGGTACGGCAGTGTCCTCAGCAAATGCCAGTGGCTTACGCCTTCCTTTTGTTGCACCAAGCAGACCTACCGCTTTTTTCCGCATAGCATAGATCATGTTAATACTGGGTTTATCGCTGGTAACCTGATAGCCAAGTAATCCACCAGCAGAGGCTTTTATCTGCTGCTCAAGAACAGATTCAAGTGCTGCAACTTTGGCTTCAACCTCCTCTTTATCTCCAGCAAACTCAACCATATTAAGACCATCGATAACACTACCAGGCACCTCTTTTATCAAGTCTGAAACCGAATGCCAGATAATGTCTTGCTGGGCAAGGTTGAGCACTTTAGAGTCGACCGTTTCAACCACCGTCGCTTTAGCTTTGACTAAGTCTGGCGCGTGCCTCAATGCCGACTCAAACGAGTCATACTTGATATTGACCATCATGCGCACACTTGGCAGTGGTGTGATATTAAGTTTAGCTTCGGTGATAACCGCGAGGGTTCCCTCAGATCCTGTTAAGATCCGAGATAGATTGAACTCACTGAGCTCATCATTCCACACATTTTTCAGATCATAACCTGTCAGAAAGCGGTTTAATTCAGGAAAACGCGCTTCAATTTCAGCGCGGTTATTACGACAAATTGAAGCTACCTCTTCGGTTAACTTTTGCCCCAAAGCATTCTGCGTAATGTCGTCTATACGAGCCAGTTCATCATTTGATACAGCGCAGGTCTCAAGTACGCTGCCATCATAAAGCACACTCGATAACGCAAGCACATGATCGGATGTTTTCCCATACACTAAGGAGCCAGCACCTGATGCATCGGTATTAACCATGCCGCCTATGGTGGCTCGATTGGATGTAGAGAGATCTGGACTAAAAAAGAAACCATGAGGGCGCAGCGCATCATTAAGTGCATCTTTCACCACACCAGCCTGCACCTTTACCCAGCCCTCCTCAGCATTGATTTCAACCACTTTGTTAAGGTAGCGCGACAAGTCTAAAATTAATCCGTGGGTAAGTGATTGACCATTGGTTCCCGTGCCGCCACCTCTGGCACTAAACACCACTTTATCAAACTCACTTTTTGCCGCTAATGTCAGAGCAATGCTGACATCTTGTTGATCTCTTGGATAGATAACCGCTTGTGGTAAAAACTGATAGACCGAATTATCTGTGGCTTGGGCTAAACGAGCACTATAACGTTTATCAATATCACCACTGAACTCGCTCTGGGCTAACGCACCAAGAAAGGAGAGGTATACAGGTTCAAGCGTTTGTTCATGGGATAATTTAGGCAAGCTCACGTTCGGTGACATAGTAGTTTCTATCTATATTTTTTTATTAGTTGGCTAAACAGTATAAACAAAAAAAAAGCCGCTAAGTAGCGGCTTTTGTGATTAGCTTATTCTATTTTAAGAATAATTAAGCGTGCTCTTTACCTAGGTACAACCAAGTATCGATAACGGTATCTGGGTTTAGTGATACAGTATCAATCCCCTGCTCAACCAACCAAGCCGCAAAATCGGCATGATCTGAAGGACCTTGACCACAAATACCAACGTAAGCGCCCTTAGCTTTAGCCGCTTTAATTGCCATTGCTAGCAATGCCTTAACCGCATCGTTACGCTCATCAAATAGATGACTGATGATACCTGAGTCACGATCTAGACCTAATGTCAGTTGTGTCAAATCGTTTGAACCGATAGAAAAGCCATCGAAATGCTCTAAGAACTGATCAGCTAACAGGGCGTTAGATGGAAGCTCACACATCATGATGACACGAAGTCCATCTTTACCACGCTCAAGACCTTGCTCTTTCAGTAGCTCTATCACCTGTGATGCTTCACTGACTGTACGAACAAATGGGATCATGATCTCAACGTTCTTCAAGCCCATCTCATTACGAACGCGTTTAATCGCTTCACACTCAAGTGCAAAACAATCACGGAAGGATTCAGAGATATAACGGCTAGCACCACGGAAGCCCAACATTGGGTTCTCTTCCTCTGGCTCATACCTATCGCCACCCACCAAGTTAGCGTATTCGTTTGACTTAAAATCAGACATACGAACAATCACTTTCTTTGGATGGAAAGCTGAAGCTATCGTCGCAATCCCTTCAACCAAACGCGCAACATAGTACTCAACAGGAGAATCGTAACCTGCAATCATCTCATGTATTTCAGCCTGAAGCGCAGCATCTTGTTGGTTAAATTCAAGAAGAGCTTTAGGGTGAATACCTATCATGCGGTTAATGATAAACTCAAGACGCGCTAGACCAACCCCTTCATTAGGAAGACGAGCAAAATCGAATGCTCTGTCAGGGTTACCTACGTTCATCATGATCTTCATCGGCAACTCAGGCATTGAATCGACACGAGAGCGAACAACATCAAACTCTTGAACACCTTCGTAGATAAAGCCAGTATCACCTTCGGCACAAGAAACTGTCACTTCCTGACCGTTCTTAATACGCTCAGTCACATCACCACAACCTACAACGGCTGGAACCCCAAGCTCACGAGCGATAATCGCTGCATGACAAGTACGTCCGCCACGGTTGGTGACAATCGCGCTAGCGCGTTTCATGATAGGTTCCCAATCTGGATCTGTCATGTCAGTAACAAGTACATCACCGTCTTGGATCTGGTCCATATCATCGATTGATGACAGCACTTTAGCAACACCGCTACCTATCTTATGACCGATTGCGCGGCCTTCACAGATAACATCGCTCTTAGTCTGTAGATGATAACGTTCAATTAACTGCACATCTTCACGAGAACGAACTGTCTCTGGACGAGCTTGAACGATATAAAGCTTGCCATCATTACCATCTTTAGCCCACTCGATATCCATTGGACGACCGTAGTGCTTCTCGATGATCATAGCCTGCTTAGCCAGCTCCATCACTTCATCGTCATTCACTGAGAATTGGCGACGTAGATCGGCTGGTACATCTTCAATCTTAACCTGTTTACCATGTTCAAGATCATCTGAATAAACCATCTGTATCAACTTGCTACCAATATTACGGCGTACAACCGCTTTATTGCCTGCAGTTAAGCTTGGCTTATGCACATAAAATTCATCTGGGTTAACCGCACCTTGAACAACCATTTCGCCTAGACCAAATGAAGAGGTAATAAATACCACATCATTGTTACCAGACTCAGTGTCCATGGTGAACATAACACCAGAAGCGGCGGTATCAGAGCGAACCATACGCTGAACACCGGCAGATAAGGCAACACCTTTATGGTCATAACCTTGGTGAACACGGTATGAAATAGCTCTGTCGTTAAACAAAGAAGCAAAAACATGCTTAATTGCGACCAAAACAGAATCATAACCTTTAACGTTCAGGAATGTTTCTTGTTGGCCAGCGAATGATGCATCAGGCATATCTTCAGCAGTCGCAGATGAGCGAACCGCAAATGAGGCATCTTTAGTTTCTGAGGAGAGCTTATCGTATGAATCACGAACAACTTGCTCAAATTCGCTATGGAATGGGGTATCGATCACCCATTGTCTGATCTGTGCACCGGCTGTAGCGAGTGCGTTCACGTCATCTACATCTAAAACATCTAGAGTGTCGTATATCTTCTGGTTAAGTCCACTTTGTTCAAGAAACTCATTGAACGCGTGAGAGGTGGTTGCAAAACCGCCAGGCACTTGAACACCTGCGTTAGATAAATTGCTAATCATCTCTCCAAGAGAAGCGTTTTTACCGCCTACCTTGTTGACGTCACCCATGCTTAATTCTTGATACCAGAGTACATATTGTTGCACAGTTCTATCTCCGCAAGTTTATTTCAGTGTGGCCCCTTCACAGGAGGGCAGCGGCATTTTACACTCCAGCACAACGCACGTAAATCTATAATTTTATTTGTAATTTTATTACTACAAGAGGTCAAAATGTTACGTAAAGTATTTTATATCTCAGACGGGACAGCGATCACAGCAGAGGTGTTTGGGCATGCAGTTTTGTCTCAGTTTCCTGTTGAGTTTGAAGCACTTACCATTCCATTTGTTGAGACAGAATCTAAAGCAAATGAAGTAAAGGCTCAAATCAATGATTGTTTTATTACAACAGGTGAACGCCCTTTAGTCTTCCACTCCATCGTTAAAGCGGAGATCAGAGACATCATCTATAGCAGTGAAGGCCTTGATTACGACTTTTTGAACACTTTTGTGGCCCCATTAGAGCAACAATTAGGTATTTCTGCGACTCCCGTCGTTCATCGTACTCATGGAAACATGAACGAGAGCTATGAAGCGCGTATCGATGCAATAAATTATGCGATGGATAACGATGATGGACAGACTTTAAAACATATCGATAAGGCCGATTTGGTACTGCTTGGTGTATCTCGTTGTGGCAAAACACCAAGTAGTCTCTACCTTTCAATGCAGTTTGGTATAAAAGCCGCTAACTACCCTTTTGTCGAAGATGACATGGATAATCTTAAGCTACCCGATGCACTAAAAAAGAATAAGAGCAAACTATTCGGTCTAACCATCGATCCCGTGCGTCTGCATGAGATACGTCAAAGTCGCATGGAGAACAGCCGATACTCATCATTAAGGCAGTGCCGAATCGAGGTGAAAGAGGTCGAAATGATGTATAAACGCGAGCGGATCCCTTTCGTTAATACGACCAACCACTCTGTTGAAGAGATCGCAACGAAAATTTTAGCCATGACAGGACTCGAACGCCATATGTTCTAATCATGACTGCCTATATAAGATGCAATATTGGCTCAGCCATTCGACCTATATAGGCAGAACAGTCCCTTTTTGGCAATTAATATGCACGGTGCACCATAAATACTCCAATTTTTCCCGAGTTAGGCACTGTGCATCCTGTCATGATTCGTTATAATCCGATGCAATCAGGCAAAATGCCCATACGAACGCTCGGTATAATGAATGACCATTAAAACAGATGAACTACGCACCACTTTATTATGTAAAGCTATCTCTCCAGCTAAGTTAGCCTCTGAGTTTCCGTTAACACAAGATGCTGCCGATTACTTAGTACAACAACGCCGTGAAGTAGAAGCCATTTTAAAAGGCGATGATCAACGACTATTAGTGATCATCGGCCCATGCTCAATCCATGACACGACAGCTGCAATAGATTATGCAAAGCGTCTTGCTACGCTGCACCAAGAGTTAAAGGATGATCTATGCATTTTAATGCGTGTCTACTTTGAAAAGCCTAGAACGACTGTCGGCTGGAAAGGCTTAATTTCAGACCCAGATCTCGATGGCAGCTTTAATGCCAACAAAGGCTTACGTTTAGCACGTCAATTATTACAAGAGATCACTGAGCTTAAACTGCCTATCGCCACTGAGTTTCTCGATATGGTGAACGGTCAATATATTGCTGACCTCATCACTTGGGGCGCTGTCGGAGCCCGTACTACTGAAAGCCAGATCCACCGCGAAATGGCATCAGCACTCTCCTGCCCTGTCGGTTTTAAAAATGGTACCGATGGCAACATTAATATCGCTATCGATGCGGTGCGCGCAGCTAAAGAGCCACATATTTTCTACTCACCAGATAAAGATGGTGCCATGGCAGTGTATCGCACCAGCGGTAATCCGTATGGCCACATCATTCTACGTGGCGGTAAACAACCTAATTACCATGCAGAAGATATCAATACTGCAGCAGAGCAGTTAAGTGATGTTGGTGTTTCTCATCGCATGGTCGTGGATTTCAGCCACGGTAATAGTCAGAAGAAACACGCCCAGCAGTTGAATGTAGCCGATAGTATCATGGAGCAGATGCGCCAAGGCTCAACCGCTATCGCTGGTATTATGGCTGAAAGTTTTATCGAAGAGGGCAACCAAAAAGTCATTGCTGGTGAGCCCCTTGTCTATGGTAAGAGCATCACTGATGCCTGCCTGCATTGGGAAGACTCTGAAACACTACTTCGTGCACTGGCAAAAGCATCAAGAGACAGGATTAACTTGCTTAACAAGTAGTTCCTATCGGTATAGTTTCCTATTTCTAAAAAAGGCTTCCCAGTGTCAACTGTGAAGCCTTTTTCTATACCATTAGAATGTAAAACCAACTAGAGGCAAGGGCCTAAATCTTTCCACACGCCCCATTCTCTTGAGCTTGATGGCACATCCCCTTTCGTCCACCACAGTGCTTGATAACGAATAGAGTTATAGACGACCTCCCCACCAGTATTATAAACAGTAGCCACATTCCATGGCGTTAACTGGCAACTCGGTGGCTCACTGATGGTTTTCACATCGAGCCTAAAGGTGATGTCTAACTGTTTGCTCCAGACTTTATTTAGCGCTAAGTCATCAGAGTAAACCAGCTCACCACTGGCTCCCTTAACTCCAACCTGCACTAATTCACCATGTTGTGACATCACAGACTCGGCTAGCTGACGAGCCCACAACTCTGTCTGCAAGTTTGCCGAAGTCACCTGCAACTTATCAAACACTAGCTCATCACCTTGTGCACTAAAGAGACGAAACCAGACCTCATCCCCTTCATTAGCGGTTAACCCGTTAGCAATATATTGCTCTAATGCGGCCCACTCCTGAGGCTGAGAATCATTAATGATGTTGATGTCGCTGCAGTTGTAAAAACCTTCACCAGCAGCATCTTCACGCTGCCAACGGGTATACAAAGTTGCAGGCCCTACTCTATCCAAAGGAAGAGAGATCATGATTTGGTATACCTTTTTCCCATTGACCTCACTGACTCCAACATTGCCTACCTGAGTTATTAGATCCAGCTTCTCCCAGCTGAGCACCTCATTTGCCACATCAAAGGTTTCATCAGACAGATAAAACTCCCAGAAACTCGGGTTATGGGGCGTGTGAGCATCAAATATAATGGAGACTTGTCCATTGATATCAGGAGTCACATCTGTTCGTTGCCAATGCATAGACGGTGTATCCATACCGGACTTTTCACTATCTCCACCCGCGCACAATTGACCGTTTGGAATCGCCTGTTTTACTGCTGCGAGATTATGATAATCAACCACATTTTCAGAAAATTCATTGTTTTGAACCAACTGCTTAGTTCCAGTCTCTAAAAAGGCCGCCCTACAAGCCAAGTTAGGGATTGCGGAGCCATCATCTGGCCACCAATAGCCGCCATCATCAACACAGAACTGTTGACGAGCTTTTGGTGAATCCATATAGCCGTGGGCATGCAACTCTTGAGTTAACACGCTACTAATAAGCAAGACACCAAGTAGAGAGGATAAACATGTTATCTGTTTCATAAATTTCTCGATGTTAATAAAATGAGAGAAGCTCATCAGAAAATGAGCTCTCATTGGATAGGAAGATGCCTCTTGCAATAAGAGGCAAAAATCATTTAAAGCGGTATATTCAGCACATGCCGCTCTCATGTCTTGGTAGGATTAATCTATGTTACAGACAAAATCCCAATCACCACTTGCGGCACTGGGTTTGGCATTCGTCCACCAAAGTGCAACAAATACTGCAGCCTCATCTTTCATCCTATCTCCACCAATAGCGTGACTTGGGTTACCAGCCCAGTCAGTTTGAGGAAAATTAGGATATGCTGGAATAGTTGCAGGGTTCACATTGGCTGCACTGCACAGATCTGATGTTGGTGGTGTTGTGTCTCCACAACCTGGCGCTGTTGGATCAAGCTCACATTCGTCTGGCACAGTGTCACCAACTTGACCAAAGTCATAGGTCACTCCATCAAATGTGACAGTGAAGTTCGACGGCATGGATACAGGCAGGTAATACTTAATCGTGCCACCAAAGTCGGCATCTGGTGCAATGGATTTGTAGCTTGGCAGAGTAAACTGCACACGATGGAAGTCATTTTCTAACCCCCCTACGTTACCAGCTCCCACATTTGACCCATCAGATATAACAGTCAAATTCATACCAGATTGGTCACTAATTTGAGATGAGGTAGAGGTTGATATATCAAACTCAAATACAGCGCCACCAGGAATGGTACTTTGGCTGTTGTTGGTGATAGTCAAAGTTGGCGTAATTGGGTAATTACTATCACCCACTTTATAGCCAGATAAGCTCGCACTCATTGCTATGGTATTGGCCAAGGCTGGAGAGTTACTCACCTTATTGCCATATGGCGTTGCAGCAGCAAATTTATCGTAGGCAATAGTCGTCATTGTCTCACCGATAAAGTACTCGCCTTGACCACCATTGCGCTCTGGATACCAATCAAAGTCACCAGCAAGCTCCCAGAACATCACACCGCCGATCCCTTTGTCTACCACATACTGAACCTTAGCGTTCATCGCTTGCTCATCTTCAGTAGACAAATAGACTTTTTTAGCCGGGTTCCAGAGCCATGATGATTGAGCCACATTATCGTAATGGCGCTCATAGGTTCCTGTCAGTTGATCGGCAGGATCGTTCACAGGATCGAGTCCATAAACGGGTAGATAACTACCAGCAATCCCCTGCTCTAAGTTCTTCGCATGCCACATAGGATTAGAGCCGGCAAACATCTCATTACCCGCTTTATCAAGATCATGCCAAAGGTTGTCTATTCCCTGTGCACCATAGCCACATTTGTTATCACCTTCACCCGTTCCATCTGGGCAAGTCGCTTGATCTGGCAGTGCTGCTTTACCCCACAGACCATTGACACCGCCTGTGACTCCCTGCCAACCGCGAGTATAGTAAGGCAAACCTATATTGATGCGCCCAGCAGGCATGGCGCCACGGAAGTAGTGGTAAGCCCAGTCAGTATTTAAGTAACCTATCCCGCCATACTGCGCCGTTGAATACACATCCCAAAATGCCAATTCAGCGTCTTCACCAGTATCGAAAAGTGCAGCATTGTGACCGACAAAATCATTCCAAGCGCCATGAAGGTCATAGCTCATGATATTGACGTAATCGAGAAAACGTGACATTTGATATGCTTCCATACCACGCAACAAGTAACCAGAAGCGGGCGCGGCAACAGTTAACATGTAATGTTTACCATCTTGCTTACTGGCAATATCCAACTTTTCTCGCAATGTTTTCATTAGCAAATCATATTGGGCAAACAAGGTCGCCCTTAGGGGATCTGCCACAGCAAAATCATCAGGGTTACCCGACTTAGCCATAGAGGTTGCGTATTCATAATCGATATCTGCACCATCGAAACCATAGGTACGTAAGAACTCAACCACAGAATCTGCGAAGGTGTTTATCCCTGCCTGAGTCTTGGTCATCTCGTAGAAGCCACCACTGGCGACTCGCACGCCATTCTCATCAAAATAGCCCCCCGTCTCAGCCCAACCACCAATTGAGATGAGCGTTTTCACTTGTGGGTGTAACTTCTTGTATTTATTGAGTAGATTAAAGTGGCCTTGATAACTGTATTCAGGATCCATCTCGGCGCCCGCAACACCCGACCATGTCATGCCAGTAGCAGGATTATCGACGCTGTTTGGATTGCCGACAGAGACTTTATTGTCACTATTAACATGAGCAAAGGCGTAGTTGATATGAGTGATCTTATCCCATGGAATATCATTTACCAGATAGCTAGGTTGACCATTGGTACCATTTCTCCAAGAGGTAAAGTAACCAATCACACGTCGTGCATGATCGGCGCCCATCTTCTCGCGACCCTGCTCATCATAAATATCACAATAAACTGAGTCCCCCTCTAAACCATCTGGACGACAAATTTCGTGGCTAGTTGGCCTATCACCAACATAGCCCATCACGGCAGATGAGGACGTATTTGCACCTAAGTTATCTGTCGCCTGCGCTGTAATCGAGAGATCACCAGCCTCTATTCCAGTGTAGAGTGCCGTAAACGGCGCTACAGTATCGGTTTCAATAAGTAGACCATTTGCATAGAAACTCACACTTACCACCTCACCATCAACATCTTGCGCATCAGCACTAATAGTAAGTTCACCATTAATAGGTAAAGAAAAGTTGGCATTTGGTGCTGATAGAACAACACTGGGTAGCTGATTAGCTGCGCTAACATTGATATTTACCAACTCAGAGACAGCGCTGTTATTTTGTAGATCAAAAGCACGAGTTTGCAGTGTATGACCTCCTTGGCTTGAAGCTGTCCAGTTGAACTCATAGGGAGAAGTAAGATCAGTGCCTGAAACCACGCCATCTACAAGCAATTCAAGCTTAGCGATGCTATCACCCGCATCTGGATCGGAAGCCGTTGCAGAGATAATAAGATTATCGCCAGAGGTGACAACGCTGTCATTTGAGGGCGAAACAATCGAAGTGACAGGAAATTGATTTTGCCCATTAATAACTGTAACTGATACGCTTTTCTCTGTGCTGGCACCATCATTGTCGGTAGCGGTTAATGTCAGAACCACACCGCCTTTCTCCTGAGCAACCCAAGGGGAAGTAACCACAACTCCATTAGCCGTCCACACCTGAGAAGTTAAGGTACCATCACTGTCAGTCACCTCAGCATCAAGAATAACAGAGTCATTTAAGAGCACGCGTGCATCGGCTAAAGGGGAGAGAATATTAACCACAGGGGGTTGATTTGATATGCCATCACATTGACCTAAGGTTTCCCAAACTCCCCATTGTCCAGCCTCAGATGGAGACTCATTCGTTGTCCACCACTTATTTTGATAGAGGCTATTTGATTGCGTGACTTGTGTCGTGGTGGCGTATACGGTATCAGCAGACCAAGGTGCGACCCCTTGGCAATCGACGGCGTAAGCCTGATTAATCACCCCTTGACTCATCAAGGCCGTGCTTATTAACAGAGCTAAGCGGCGACGCCTGCTCAAATATGCAGTTTTGTTACTCATGGTATTATTCCTATTATTATTTAGTTTTACCGAACAACCTAAATATAGAGACAACTCACTCACAACATAACCACAGAGGCAACAGCATCGGCTATATTAATCTACACATAAAACAAGGGTTTGGTTATTATTTTATTATATTAATACCGACCTAGCTTATAACACTTTTAAATTTAACCTTATCTATCAATAACTAAGAAATAAATTTTATTTTGTTAATTATTCAAAAATATTAACTTTAAAATCAAATATAGCTTACTGATTATTGTTTTTTCGCACACATAATAATATTAAATTAGCAGTAATCTATTTTAAAATGCATTATTAATCACCTTATCTAATGTTTCTTTAAAGCCACAAAATGATATAATTTGGGGCTGTTTAAACCGCATAACCTTAGGTTGCCGTATGCCATTGACTCACTCCCCTGAAACTCGCTCAGATGCCATGAATAAACGAATTCAAAACTCTGAAGCAAGAGTTATAAAAGCTATTTTTCCCTCTATTACTAACCACCACAACACACTATTTGGTGGTGAAGCACTGTCTTGGATGGATGAAACAGCGTTTATCGCAGCGACTCGATTCTGTCGTAAGCCTTTAGTCACTGTCAGCTCAGACAGAATCGACTTTAAAAAAGCGATCCCAGCGGGAAGCTTGGCTGAGATCATCGCCAACGTCATACACGTAGGTAACACCTCCCTTAAGGTTGAGGTGAATATTTTTGTTGAGGATATGTACCAAGATGTGCGTGAACACGCCATCAGAGGTGTATTCACTTTTGTTGCTGTAGATGAAAACCGAAAGGCCACTAAAGTCTGGACTGACAATTTATAATAAAACTGCAGTTAAGCGACTGCATACTTTGTCTTTATCTGGTCAACCACCACACTACTGGTGGTTGTTTTTTAGCCGCAAATCATTAGACTTAAGTCTAACAAACCGAATTTAAACACAATTTTTTCTCTAATAACCAATAAACCAATAGAATCGAATGTCATTTTTCTGTTACATTGGCTTAATCTTCACGAGCAACTAACACAACTATAAAAGCCATGAAGCTAGAAAATTTAAATATAATCATCGCAGATGATCACCCGTTATTTCGCAATGCACTTCGTCAGGCTCTGAGCGGCCCCTTTGCAGATACTCATTGGTTTGAGGCAGATAGCGCAGAAGCACTTCAAACTCTGCTTGAAAAAGCTGATGTTGAATATGATCTTGTCTTACTGGATCTTCAGATGCCGGGCTCACACGGCTACTCAACGTTAATTCACCTACGCACCCACTATCCTGAGCTGCCTGTTGTTGTTATTTCGGCCCACGAAGACAACATCACCATAAGCCGAGCAGTACACTACGGCAGTGCAGGTTTTATTCCTAAATCTTCATCCATGGATTCTCTTGCAGAAGCCTTAACTTCAGTACTCTATGGAGATATTTGGCTGCCACAAGATGTTGAGCTACAAGATATTGAGGAGGATGCGACGGCGCTGATCGCCAGTAAGTTATCGGATCTCACTCCACAGCAATACAAGGTGCTGCAGATGTTTGCCGAAGGGCTGCTTAATAAACAGATCGCTTATGACTTAGGTGTGTCAGAAGCCACCATCAAGGCTCATGCCACCGCAATATTTCGTAAACTCGGAGTACGAAATCGAACTCAGGCCGTGATATCACTGCAGCAGCTTGAGATGGAAAAAGTCGAACTGTAAATATCAAAACCAGTTTCCATTAAAAAGCCGATCATTTGATCGGCTTTTTATTTCAAGTTAGCAAAAGTTATTTCAAGTTAACGGAAGTTTTCCATCATACGATAATAGAGCATGCCTAATGCCATCCCTTGGTTACCTAACCACTCACCAACCGGTAAGCGTATATGTTTCATACCAGCAAAAAGATCAAACTCTGTCAGCTCCCCAATGATGGCATTGGCCATGATCTCTCCCATGATGTGACTCGTTGCGACTCCATGTCCCGAATAACCTTGGCAGTAAAAAACATTTTTGGATACCTTGCCTAGCTGCGGAATTCTGTTTACCACAATCCCAGCCATACCTGTCCATTCAAACTCAATCTCCACCCCTTTCAATCGAGGAAAAGTACGCTCAATTCCTGGGCGTAACTCTTTAGCCAGATCTTTCGAATCACGACCAGAATAGTTAGTTCCTCCGCCAAACATAAGCCTATGATCGGCCGTCATTCGAAAATAATCCAGCACAAAGCGACTGTCATATACCGCAATATCGTGCGGGTTAATCGCCTGAGCCACCTCTGGAGTCAGCTTCACTGTTGCGCAGTTGCCCAGTGATGCGGGAAATAACATACCAGCTAAACGCTTTCTCGCCAGCTTATGGTAGGCATTACCCGCTAACAGAACGCTATTAGCCGTTATCGAGCCATGAGCCGTAGTCACGACCGGTAAGTTGCCATCAGTAATATCGATAACAGGAGAGTTTTCGAAAATAAGCGCTCCATGATGCTCAGCCGCTCTAGCTTCACCAATACACAGATTCACCGAATGCAGATGCATATTACGCTTGTTGAGCAAACCACCGTGATAAAGTGGTGTTTCCAGATATTGAGGAATATCTTTCTTAGAGAGCAAAGAGACCTCATCCCCCATGCCACGTTTCACCGCCTCATCATAAGTTGCTTGCATCTCAGCCATATGGGTAGGTTTATAAGCGGTATGTAGATGACCAAACTTAAGGTCACACTCAATGTTGTATTTATGAACGCGAGATTTAATGATCTCATGACCACGCCAGCGCAGATCCCAAACAAACTTTTCAGCCTCACAACCTAACTTGTTGTTTAATTGCTTGGTCATAGCTTGATCACCAGACAAACTGCCTGTTACCTGACCGCCATTTCGTCCCGTTGCTCCCCAGCCAATTTTATTCGCTTCTACAATAGCGACCTTATAGCCTCGCTCAGCAAGCTCAACTGCGGTTGCAACACCAGTAAACCCTCCGCCAACAATCACCACATCAACTCGATGCTCTCCCTCCAATCTAGGATATTGAGTCTCATCATTAATCGTCGCATTATAATATGAGTTACACCTTGGCTCTGGCATGCAAGCTCTCCGTTTGTTAAAACAAACTTTACGTTTTATATTTTTTACACTGTTAGCCCGAGTATATAGAAGGAATTATATTCGTCAATCCTATTGCCCTGTTATTTGAAATAAGAAATTGTGCAGGGTGAGAGAATCGAGGTGTATCTTACAAGTAGAGTAATAAGTAATTTATATTTTACAAAGTAGCCTTAAAAAGAGATCTGAAAGCGGGCCAGACTCATGACCCGCTCTCTTACTTAGCTTTCCAAGATGCCTTAGTCAGTTCAACCTCTGCGTCAAATAGAGTTAACTCAAAGCGATCACTCTGATGGATCTCGCCGACACCTTTTGGAGTCCCTGTCATCACAACATCGCCATCCTCTAAACGCATAAATGAGGTTATTTCATTCAAAATATGCTCAGGAGAGTTCATCATCAACTCAATATGACCACTCTGGGCTAAATTACCATTGATGGTTAGTTTAAAATTGAGATCATTACTTATCTTCTCGATATAAACAAAAGATGAAAATAGCGCAGAGCCATCAAACGCTTTTGCTCTCTCCCAAGGTAAACCTTTGGCTTTCAACTCGCTCTGCAGTGCTCGTTTGGTCAAGTCCAATCCGAGCCCAACAGCACTAAACCTGCCCTTCTCATATAAAAAGCTAAGTTCAGCCTCATAGTGCAACACTTCTTGGTGAAAACTCGCTAGCTCTGTCGAAATGGCTGAGTTTGGTTTAACAAATAGCAGAAGCTCATCGGGAACGTCATTATTTAACTCACGAATATGCTCCACATAATTTCGTCCAACACAGATAATTTTGGAAGGACTAATATTTTTACCATCGACACACACTGTATTCACAGCAACTCCTGCTTCTAAAAATCTAAATGACACTACTTAACTAAACTCGAAATCAACGCCCTCAATGCTGCTGGCTTAACCATCTTGGCCATATAGTGATACCCTTGGCTATGCACATCATCAATCAAACGTTTACTGGTGTTGGCTGTGATCAATATGCCAGGAAGATGACTGCCATACAGAGCACGTATACCGTTGAGGGCATCGACACCATTTTGCCCATCGTCAAGGTGGTAATCCGCTAAGACAATATCGGGAGCAACACCTTTAAGACCAAGTTTAATACGCGCATCAGCCAGATCTTTAGCGCTAATAACCTCACACTTCCAGCGACTAAGTAGGCTCTCTAATCCGGCCAAAATAGCTTCTTCATTATCAATACAGAGCACTTTAACGCCAGCTAAAGGTTGTAACAGGCTTGGGATCTTCTTAGGTTGAGGCTCACTGACTGCTTTACCTAGTGGCACCCGAATCGAGAATACTGAGCCCCGACCTAACACAGATGAGACATCTATTTTATGATTTAAGACCCGGCTTATTCTGTCAGCAATCGCTAAGCCTAGCCCTAAACCACTCACACTGTTGCTGGTAGGATTATCGAGTCGTTTAAACTCTTTAAAGATCTCTTTGGTCTCAGCTTCATCTATGCCACAACCTGTATCAAGCACTTGGATCTCGAGCTCATCCCCTCTATGCCTACAACCAAACAGCACCTTACTTCCTCTGGCATATCGATACGCATTAGTGAGAAAGTTCTGTAACACCCGCCTCAATAGGTTGAGATCTGAATTGATACTGGTACTAGAGGAGACCATTTTAAATTTAATCTGATTATCATTGGCCATGGCTGCGAACTCGACTCCCAACCCATCGATCAACTCAGAGACAGAAAAGTCACGACGATTGACCTCAATCATGCCAGAGTCTAGTTTGGAGATATCAAGCAGATCGGTAAGCAGCTCCCCCGCTATTTTAAGAGAGCTATTGACATGTGACAGGGTCGTTCTGCCCTCTTGATCTAAATTAGGGTATTGAGACAACGAAGCGGTAAACAGCCGCGCCGCATTTAACGGTTGCATCAAATCATGGCCCACGGCGGCAAGAAACTTACTCTTAGACGCGTTTGCCATCTCCTCTTGAGCTTTGGCCTCAAGCAGTTGACTGTTTAGCATCGCCAACTCGTAAGTCCGCTCCTTTACTCTTGCCTCTAGCGTGTCATTCATCTCTTGAAGCGCTTTAGCATGCTCTCGATATTGAGTAATATCGGTAAAGGTCATCACAAAACCACCACCGGGCATAGGATTACCCTGAATTTTGATCACCTTGCCATCTTTGCGTCTGCGCTCAGAGACATGGGCAGTACCGTCGCGCATATGCTGAACCCGTGTATTGACCTTCTCTTCAATGTCGCCTTCACCACAAAAGCCTCTGCTAGCATTAAAACGCACCACATCGCTTATCGGCATCCCCTCCTGCAAAAACGAAGCTGGATATTGATACAACTCAGCATATTTATAGTTCCAGGCCACCAGATTAAGATCTTTATCGACCACACTCATCCCCTCATAAGCGTGCTCAATCGCCCCCCTAAGCATATCTTGACTTAAAATAATTTTGGATGACGCTTCATCGACTAAACTAAACACCTCATCGAGGGCGAGATCTCGTCCCTGCTGCACTGAATCCATAACCAATGAAGCACTAGAACCACCGAGGACACCCGCTAACATATGCTCGGTATGGGCGATCAATTCAGGAGGCGCAGATTTATGCCAACTGTCACTTTTTACCGCCTCCTCTGAGAAACGAGAAAAACTCTCATAGGCACGCGTTGGACTGACAAATCGACTGGCTAAGATCAATAGATCTTGCTGAGAAACGGCCGCAGCTTTACGCGTACTATTGCTTTTCAGATTTCCAGGAGAAACAAACTCACTGGCCTGTATCCGCTCAACAACGCCGGCTCTAAACCAGATTGAACCCAACATATAGCAGGCACAATTTGCCAACAATGCCGTTAAAATATCGCGCACATTAGGGTTAATCGAATCCAATAAGCCAAAATCATTATTAAAGACACCTGAAACATCGCTCGCGCCCTTCAACAAGATGTAACACCAGAGGCCAAAACCAACGATAAGTCCCATTAAGACTCCCGAGCGATTGCCATGCTTCCAATACATACCACCAATCAAAGCTGGTGCTAACTGAGCAAAGGCACCAAAGGAGAGCATACCAAGACCCGACAGTGAATCACTGTCAATAAATGACAGGTAACTAAAGTAACCTAATCCTAAAATGATAATGATAGAGAGTCGTCGTGCATTAAGTAGAAACAGAGAGAACTGACTGAAATTTTTCTGCCTGATCTTGCCAGTTCTCAACATCATAGGAACCAGCCACTCATTACTGACCATAACACTGATGGTTACCACCGCGACTATCACCATTCCCGTCGCTGCAGACAAGGTCCCAAGCAGAGCGATCACCGCGATTATGGGCTGGTCGAGCGCAAGAGGCATATTAATAACATAGGTATCTGCCGCAACGCTATCGCCTAAAATTAGCTTCCCGGCCAAGGCCAAAGGGGCGACAAACAGCCCAAAGAGCAGCAGATAAAGAGGAAATAACCAACGCGCTTTAAGCAAGGTGTTTTCGTTACTGCACTCAACCATCATGACGTGAAACTGTCGCGGCATACATAAAAACGCCGCCATACCAACCAAGAGTTGCGGCATCAAAGCGCCAACACTTAACTCAGGGGCACTAATAAGGTTTTTTTGCTCAGCTTGTTGCCAGATATCACCAAAACCATCGAAATAACCAAAACTTATTACTATGCCCACAATCAAAAAGGCAGCGAGTTTGACAAGAGATTCAAACGCGATCGCCAGCATCATCCCAGGGTTATGCTCTGTAGCATCAAGCTTGCGAGTACCAAACAAGATAGCAAACATGGCCAAAATGGCAGTGATAATAAGCGAGACCTTAGCGCCATCGAAAGGTGAGTCCTCAGGCTGGAATAAGTTAAGACTAAATACCATCGCTTTTAGCTGCAAAGCGATATAAGGCATGATACCAAACAGCGCAATAAGAGTGACGATAGCCGCAAGAAGCTGTGACTTGCCATATCGTGCAGCGATAAAATCCGCAACCGAGGTGATGTTATGGGCCTTAGATACGATCACCATCTTACGCAGTAACCCAAAACCAAAGGTAAAAATAAGAATAGGCCCGACAAAAATAGGCAGGAATGACCAGAGATCTTGAGCCGATTGTCCCACTGTCCCTAAAAAGCTCCATGATGAACAGTAAACAGCCAAACTGAGGCCGTACACCCACACTTGAATTCGCTTAGTAAATTGACTGAACCAGCGTTCAGCCCCCCAAGCTAAGAGAAACAATAAAAAGACATAAAGGACGGCAATCACGCCAACGAAAATGGTTAAGTTCATAAAGCTCTCGTTTTTTCCTCTATTGTGCGTTAATTATCTGATTAAATCTAGTTCACCAACAACTCTCAACGCACTAAAAACAAAGGAGATTATTACACTAGACCAAGGTCTAATAGTGCTATAAGGTGATATGACTCCATACTTGAGCCACGCATTATTAGATTAAGGGAAGCCCAATGAGCACGCAGTCTCTCTACAAAGTTTCAAGCGAAATAGCTGAAAACGCACATGTAAATGAAGAACAGTATAAAAAGATGTACCAAGAGTCGATTGTGAATCCTGAAGGTTTCTGGAGAGAGCACGGTCAACGTATCGATTGGATCAAGCCATATACCAAGATTAAAAAAACCTCGTTCGACGATCATAATCTGTCGATTAACTGGTTTTATGACGGCACATTAAACGCGTCAGCCAACTGCTTAGATCGCCACCTTGAAAAAAGTGCTGATAAAGTCGCTATCATCTGGGAAGGTGATGATGCAAAAGATCAACGAACAATTACTTATGGTGAGCTTCACAAAGATGTTTGTAAGTTTGCCAATGCACTGCGTAGCCAAGGCGTAAGACGTGGTGATGTTGTTACAGTTTATATGCCTATGGTCCCTGAAGCGGCCGTGGTGATGCTTGCCTGTGCTCGCATCGGCGCTATCCACTCAGTGGTATTTGGTGGTTTCTCTCCTGATTCGATCGCCTCTCGCGTGATTGACGGTAAATCCAAAGTCGTTATTACAGCCGATGAAGGTGTACGTGCAGGCCGAATCATTCCTCTTAAAGCTAATATCGATGAAGCCTTGTCTCATCCTGATGTTGATTGCGTCGAAAAAGTTATCGTTTATGAGCGCACTGGCGGTGATGTAAACTGGGTAGAAGGTCGAGATATCAAGTGGAATGCATTAATGGATACCGCCTCTGAGCACTGTGAAGCTGAAGAGATGGGCGCGGAAGATCCGCTTTTCCTACTCTACACCTCAGGCTCAACAGGCAATCCAAAGGGCGTTTTGCATACTACCGGCGGTTACATGGTTTATGCTGCAATGACCCATGAATATGTCTTTGATTACAAAGATGGTGAGGTTTACTGGTGTACCGCGGATGTCGGTTGGATCACTGGTCACTCCTATATGGTATATGGTCCATTGGCAAATGGAGCAACCATTCTTATTCATGAAGGAGTACCTAACTACCCTAGCCCATCTCGCCTTGGTGAAATGGTGGATCGTCACAAAGTGAACATCCTCTACACTGCACCAACATTAATCCGTGCCCTTATGGCGGAAGGCAAGGAGCAGTTTGCTGATTTTGACGGCAGTTCTCTGCGCATTATGGGCTCTGTTGGTGAGCCGATAAACCCAGAGGCATGGCGCTGGTATAACGAAGTCATCGGCCATGAGCAGTGCCCTATTGTCGATACTTGGTGGCAAACAGAAACAGGCGGTATCTTAATTAGCCCACTCCCTGGTGCTACTGACACAAAACCTGGCTCAGCGACACGTCCTTTCTTCGGCGTGCAACCTGCACTGGTCGATAACATGGGTAACATCATCGAAGGCGCCACCGAAGGTAACTTAGTGATGCTCGATTCATGGCCTGGACAGATGAGAACCGTATTTGGCGATCATGAGCGTTTTGCACTTACTTACTTCAAGACATTCCGCGGCATGTACTTCACCGGTGATGGTGCAAGGCGTGATGAAGATGGCTACTACTGGATCACGGGTCGTGTTGATGACGTCATTAACGTTTCAGGTCATAGACTTGGAACCGCTGAAGTTGAAAGCGCATTAGTATCTCATGAGAGTGTCGCTGAAGCGGCTGTAGTTGGCTACCCCCATGATATTAAGGGGCAAGGTATCTATGCCTATGTCACCTTAACCAAGGGGACGACAGAGACTGAGGAGTTACGTCAAGATCTCAGAAAGTGGGTACGTAAAGAGATTGGCGCTTTAGCAACGCCAGATCTTATCCAGTGGGCGGGTGGTCTACCAAAAACTCGCTCAGGAAAAATCATGCGCCGCTTCCTACGTAAGATAGCAGCCAATGAAGTAACTAACTTAGGCGATTCATCGACACTGGCAGATCCTGCTGTTATCGATACGCTAATTGAATCACGCTTAAACCGTAGCGAGTAATTAACACGTACAAACTGATTAAGACTCTCCCTAGCCCCTCTAACGAGGGGCTTTTTTTCTTCACCAAGCTCCCCTCACTTGTTATTCTTCACTTTAAAACACTAACGTGATTAAATTTTTGTGCAATTAAGAGACTACCAACAGCAAGCTGTCGATGCTGCAGTAAAACATTTCAGATCCAGTAGTGATTCCGCGGTATTGGTGCTTCCTACGGGAGCAGGTAAAAGTATTGTCATTGCCGAACTTGCCCGAATCGCCAACGGCCGCGTGCTGGTGCTCACCCATGTTAAAGAATTGGTTGCTCAAAATGCAGAGAAAGTCGGGATATTGACCACAGCAGCCAGTATCTATTCAGCCGGGCTTAAACAGAAATCAACGAAAAACAAAACAGTGGTAGCAAGTATTCAATCAGCAGTTAGGGCTCCTGAGCAGTTTAATGAGCCCTTCTCTTTAGTGATCATCGATGAGTGCCACAGAGTCACCTCTGAGGAAACAAGCCAATATCAGAAGCTATTAAGCTATCTTAAGCAAAAGAATTCAAAAATAAAGCTACTCGGGCTCACAGCAACACCCTACCGATTAGATCTTGGCTGGATCTATCACCAGCACTACCACGGCAAAATGGGCAACCCAGATAAACCAGTATTTCAACAGTGTATATTTGAGCTCCCTATGCGGCCCCTCATTAAACGTGGCTACCTAAGCCCGCCTAAGATGTTTGATGGACTCTCTGTTCAATATGACTTTAATGCGTTACAGCCATCTGTAAACGGTGATTATCAAGAGAAAGAGGTTAATGATCTACTTAGTCACTGCGGACGCGCAACCACGGCAATAATTAAGCAACTTATTGAGATAGGCTCAACCAGACAAGGTGTCATCATCTTCGCAGCCACAGTACGCCACGCTGAAGAGATTATGAAGCAATTATGCGATGAGAAGGCAGCTCTTATCACCGCAAAGACCAGCACGGAAGATAGAGATAACATCATCACTTCGTTTAAGGCACGTGAGATCAAATATCTAGTTAATGTCGCCGTACTCACCACAGGCTTCGATGCGCCACACGTAGATCTAATTGCCATTTTAAGGCCAACAGCATCAGTGAGCCTATTTCAGCAGATGGTGGGCCGAGGACTTAGAATTTGTGAAGGTAAAGGTGAGTGCCTAGTTATCGACTATGCCGCCAATGGTTACGATCTCTACTTCCCTGAAGTGGGTCAACATAAACCCAATAGTAAAAGTGTCCCAGTTCAGGTTCACTGCCCTGTGTGTAATTTTGCCAATATATTTTGGGGGTTAGTAGATAATGATGGTGATATCATCGAACACTTTGGTAGGCGATGCCAAGCATTGATTGAACGAGATGGAGATAAAGTCCAGTGTGACTTTCGTTTCCGTTCTAAATCTTGCCCTAATTGTGGCGAAGAAAATGACATTGCTGCCAAAATTTGTCATCACTGCGACTCAATGTTAATTGACCCCGACAAGCGGCTTAAAGAGGTATTACAGCAGAAACATCACCACCTGTTTAAATGCCAGACAATGCTCTTTGTAAAAGATGGCGAACGACTAAAAATTCAATATATTGATCTAGATGGTAACGACTATTGCCGTTACTTCAATTTTAGAACAGAGGGCCAACGACGAGCCTTCTATGTGGTGTTTGTCATATCCCACACTCGAACTCCAGGGTTAAAACATCAGAAATACAAAAGTGTAGAGCAAGTTATTCAGGCCAGAGACAAGTTTAGAATGCCGGATCTTCTGTTATTAAAGAAAGACAAAAAAGGTTGGGATTTGGTTGAAACCTTTTTTGATTACCGTGGGCGTTATCAAACTGAGAATAAGTTTATTCAATAGGGAATATGCAAGCTCAACACTCTTATGGTATAAAGTATCGAATCAATTTTTCAGGAGTCACTATGTTTGTTGTAATTTTTGGCCGTCCAGGCTGTCCGTACTGTGTTAGAGCTGTTCAACTGTCAGAGCAACTTACCGAAGCCCGCAGTGACTTTAAATTTAAATATGTTGATATTCATGCAGAGGGGATCTCAAAGGCTGATTTAGAGAAGACAGTGGGTAAGCCTGTTGAAACCGTACCTCAGATTTTTGTTGATAAAGAACACGTTGGTGGATGTACTGAGTTTGAACAGTACGTAAGAGACAATCAACTACTAGCAGCCACAGTTTAACGAATTAAATTGTATTTTAAATCTGCTAGCAATGAAAAAGGAGGCCTCGCCTCCTTTTTTGATCTTACACTCATTCAAAGTCTTGAGTGCATTAAACGACTAAAGCACATATTTAACAGAGAAAATTACCCTGTTTAATTCACCTTTATCACCACTCTCTTTAGTATTCTCGGCGTACATATACTCAACACCCACAGTCATAGGCTTAACTGGAGAATAAAGTAAGTTCACATATCCAGAATAGGACTCCTTGTTTACGCCAAGCCCAGTTAGTGATTCGGTATTATCAGCTTTAAAACCTGAAAGAGTAAAGCTTGAGCGCCACTTATCATTCCACCAGTGACGGTAAGATGCAAAACCACCATATGAACTAATGGTTTCAATATCACCATTGTTATCAATCACACCTGCATTGGCATAGTTCAGAGCCATATAACGGCCCATGCCGTCACCCACAGTTGCAGAAACTTTAAAATCATCATCACCTACAGGGACAACACCAGTAAAGCTCACACCGTAACCTAAGGTTTGAGCATCCAAGCCATCTTTCTCAATATTAAGCTGCCGAGCTAAACCTGCAACGGTAAACTTAGCACCTCCCTCAGTTTTAAAATTGTAGCGTGCCACGAAGTCAGGCACCATTCCGCTACCACTAGTAATTCTTCCACCGCCACCATTTGGCGTTAAGGTGGTTTCAGGGTTCTCAACTGCAAACTGGAACCCGCCATTGGTGTATCTCACCATGCTTTGACGAACGAAAGGTGTTCCCTCTGCTGCACCAACAAAATCTAAATTTTCAGGTAGTGCACCTGGGTTTTGAAAAGTTGTCCAAGTTTGACCTACTGTCCAGTTATCAAAACTCACAATAGCGTGACGAATACGAGGGGAGTAACTGTTTGAAACACGCTCATTACCATCTGCATGTGTCATAAAATCCAGCTCAATAAAGCCGCTTAACTTATGGCCACCAAGATCTGTTGAGGTTTTAAAGTTAAATCGAGACTCACGAGCATGAAAATCAACAACTTGCTCACCATTTCCCTCTACACCGTATATGGTACCAGGCACATAAAACTGTCTGGATAAACTACCTGAATCAGGCGCTCCGTTACTATAATCGCTGAACATAACATCAGCTTTTACATAACCGCCAAATTTAAACTCTGTATCACCAGCCGCGGCAGAACTTGCAGCCAACATCGTCGCCATTGCTATAAGGCTTAACTTTGCTTGTTTCATCTCACTCTCCCGAATATTTATTTTTATATCACCATTAAATATGAAGGAGTTAACATGCGAACAACATTAGCAATACGTCTATCAGACAAAAGTATAACAGCGGTAACTAATTAAATAGAAGAGACTTTAATAAAGCCTTAGGCTAGCTCATGTTTTGGCCGCTGCGAATACACTTGAGAATAGAAAAAGTATGAGATTTAAAAGTGACAAACTATCATCCTAATTGATGAGCAGAGTTTGAATTCATTATCTAATTAAAGGAATAAAAGAGAGGATATAAGACTTAAAAAAGAAGTGGTGGGTCGTGAAGGATTCGAACCTTCGACCAATGTGGTAGTTAAGAGTAAAGCCAACTGCGCTCTTACAATAAAGCATCGACTGAGCTCATTATTACCCCCTTTATCTTTTACCACTCAAAGGAAGTGGTGTTTCGTGAAGGTTCTAACCATTCGACTGATGGTTAAAAGCCAACTGCCCTATCTTTCATAAAGAATCGACTGAGCTAAC
>NZ_JAHZST010000018.1:0-74952 GCF_019457885.1 Shewanella nanhaiensis | reverse complement strand
CGACCCATCTGGTTTTGCTTTCTACTTGTTTAACCACTGATAGAAAAGTGGTGGGTCGTGAAGGATTCGAACCTTCGACCAATTGGTTAAAAGCCAACTGCTCTACCGACTGAGCTAACGACCCATCTGGTTTTGCTTTCTACTTGTTTAACCACTGATAGAAAAGTGGTGGGTCGTGAAGGATTCGAACCTTCGACCAATTGGTTAAAAGCCAACTGCTCTACCGACTGAGCTAACGACCCATCTTTGCTTTCTACTTGTTTAGCCACTGATAGAAAAGTGGTGGGTCGTGAAGGATTCGAACCTTCGACCAATTGGTTAAAAGCCAACTGCTCTACCGACTGAGCTAACGACCCATCTGGTTTTGCTTTCTACTTGTTTAGCCACTGATTGAAAAGTGGTGGGTCGTGAAGGATTCGAACCTTCGACCAATTGGTTAAAAGCCAACTGCTCTACCGACTGAGCTAACGACCCATCTGGTATTACTTTCTACTTGTTTAACCACTGGCAGAAAAGTGGTGGGTCGTGAAGGATCCGAACCTTCGACCAATGTGGTAGTTAAGAGTCAAGCCAACTGCGCTCTTACAATAAAGCATCGACTGAGCTCATTATTACCTCCTTTATCTTTTACCACTTAAAGGAAGTGGTGGGTCGTGAAGGATTCGAACCTTCGACCAATTGGTTAAAAGCCAACTGCTCTACCGACTGAGCTAACGACCCATCTGGTATTACTTTCAACTTGTTTAGCCACTGGCAGAAAAGTGGTGGGTAGTGAAGGATTCGAACCTTCGACCAATGTGGTAGTTAAGAGTCAAGCCAACTGCGCTCTTACAATAAAAGCATCGACTGAGCTATTACTACCTCCTTTATCTTTCACCACTTAAAGGAAGTGGTGGGTCGTGAAGGATTCGAACCTTCGACCAATTGGTTAAAAGCCAACTGCTCTACCGACTGAGCTAACGACCCATCTGGTTTTGCTTTCTACTTATTTAACCACTGATAGAAAAGTGGTGGGTCGTGAAGGATTCGAACCTTCGACCAATGTGGTAGTTAAGAGTCAAGCCAACTGCGCTCTTACAATAAAGCATCGACTGAGCTCATTATTACCTCCTTTATCTTTTACCACTTAAAGGAAGTGGTGGGTCGTGAAGGATTCGAACCTTCGACCAATTGGTTAAAAGCCAACTGCTCTACCGACTGAGCTAACGACCCATCTAGTATTGCTTTCTACTTGTTTAACCACTGGCAGAAAAGTGGTGGGTCGTGAAGGATTCGAACCTTCGACCAATTGGTTAAAAGCCAACTGCTCTACCGACTGAGCTAACGACCCATCTGGTATTACCTTCTACTTGATTAACCACTGGCAGAAAAGTGGTGGGTCGTGAAGGATTCGAACCTTTGACCTATGTGGTAGTTAAGAGTTAAGCCAACTGCACTCTTACAATAAAAGCATCGACTGAGCTCATTACTACCTCCTTTATCTTTTACCACTTAAAGGAAGTGGTGGGTCGTGAAGGATTCGAACCTTCGACCAATTGGTTAAAAGCCAACTGCTCTACCGACTGAGCTAACGACCCATCTTTGCTTCTAAAAGCAATGCTCTAGCATGCTTCCTAAGAAGCTTAGCTAGCGCCTCAAGCGACTGTGCCGCTCTGAGGGCGCCTATAATACCTTTTTCATCTTCTCATGCAAGTGCATTTTATCTATTTCTTGCTGTTTGAATGAAAAACAGACTAGGAGTATGTTTTTCGTTTCAAATCAGATTAAAGAGCATTCAACTGCTGCTGAGCAATCCTTGCAGCAGCACTATTAGCGTACTCTTTTAGCACTCTTTGATAATATGATTTCGCAGATGATGGAACTCCAGTCTTCTCAGCGATCATTCCTAATTTAACTAAACTGTCTCCACGCTTATTAGACTCTTTGAAGCGATCCACTACTGTGCTGAATGCTTCTTTAGCTGATGTAAACTCACCTTTATTATATAAAAGCTGGCCTAACCAATAGTTTGCATTAGCCGAATAAGTTGAATTTGGATAATTTTTAGTAAATGCACTAAAAGCAGGGATCGCCTCATCATATCTTTTTTGTTTAAGAACGAGATTAAGTGCTTGCTCATAGCTTGCAGTTTCACTCAGGGTCGATGAAGAGCCTGAACTCGAAACTGATGTAGAGGATGCTGCCGGAGTTTGCACCGACTTTGTCGACAAATTCGCAATATCATCATAAAGCTGACGTTGGCGTTGCAACATCTGCTCTATCTGATAGTTTTGCTGCTCAGTTAAACCTCTAAGATCCAAAACTTCTTGTTGTAAAGTGTCAAGGCGTTGCTGCGTCTGAAATTCAGATTGCTGCTTGGCTTTTAATATCCTTTCTAAACGTGCAACTCTCTCATCGGTTGAACCACCACTAATATCTGCAACCGGGGCAGGTGCAGCAGTTGCTGCACCGATACTGAGAAGAATTGCCGCACTCAATACGGCATTTTTCATCATCAATCTTTACCTACACTCTTAACTTAAAATGATTAGTAAACCAGTACGGCTCTACGGTTAACTGCAAAACCATCATCAGTACGTGACATATCCAATGGCTTCTCTTCACCATAACTCACGATACTCATCTGGCTAGGCAGTACGCCCATCCCCTGTAGGTACTTAGCCACAGCCTTGGCACGTCTCTCACCAAGAGCGATGTTATACTCAGGTGTTCCACGCTCATCGGCATGACCTTCAATCATCACTCGAACATTTGGGTGTTCAATAAGGTACTCGCCATGTGCTTGTAAGACTTCAGCAAACTGTGCTGATACAGAGCTACGGTCAAAATCAAAATAGATAATATGCTCTTTTCTTAACTCCTGGTATTTTAAACGTTGCTGTTCTTGAGGCGTTAGCACTGGTGCAACTCCACCAGTCTCTACACCGCCAGTAGTCAGTTCGCTTCCAGAGCTTGAGTTTGAGCTAGTCGCATCAGTTTCTGAGTCAGAAGTCGAGCTACAAGCACTGATGGCCATCATCGGAATTGCAACCAACATTGCTTTAAACAGCTTATTGAGATCCATTATTAAGTCCTTAATTTTCTTTATCGTTAAAATAGTTATAGAAATGGTGACCAAGAGGGAGACTTAACTTCCCCCTGACCTGCTGGCAGTCTGGCCTTAAAACGTCCATCCGTTGAAACTGCTGCTAAAACCTGCTTTCCTTGATAAGTCGTCCCGTAGATAACCATAGTGCCATTTGGCGCGACACTTGGCGACTCATCGAGACGGGTAGATGTTAATACCTGCATAAAACGTGTTTCGAGATCCATACGGGCAATATTAAACTTACCATTAGTACGATTAACAAATATCATACTGCGGCCATCGGGTGAAATTGAACCACCTAAGTTCCACTCCCCTTCAAATGTCATTCTCTGAACTTTTCCTGATGCTAATGTCACCTTATAAATTTGTGGGCGTCCCCCGCGCTCAGAGGTAAAGATAAGCGACTTGCCATCTGGAAACCATGACGCTTCAGTATCAATAGCATAATGGTTAGTGACACGCTTCAATGCTTTGGTATCAATATCGACAACATAGATCTCAGGCTGACCGTCTCTTGATAGAGTCAGAGCCAACTTTTTCCCATCCGGAGAAAAAACAGGCGCCCCATTAATGCCATCATAGCTGGTGATTTTAGCGCGAGCTTGTGTATAAATATTCTGCACAAAAACTTCCGCTTTTTTGTTCTCAAAACTGACATAAGCCAATTTACTTCCATCTGGAGACCATGAGGGCGACATTAATGGCTCAGGAGAGCGGAGCAACATCTTTTCATTGTGGCCATCATAATCAGAGATCATCAGATGATAAGGCGATTTCTCACCATGTTTAACCACGACATAGGCAATACGAGTTAAGAAAGCACCACGAATACCGGTCAGCTTCTCATAAACAATATCACTGATCCTATGACCATATTGACGAAACTGTTCAGCGCTGATAACCACTTCACTGCTATCAATAAGGTATTCACTGCTTGATTGTGGGCCATTACCCGATTGCATTTGAGCTTTAACTAAATCCACCAGTTCAAAATTAACTAAAAATTGATCCGGTCCCATAGGTTTAACTGAACCCATGACCACAGCCTCAGCTGCAACATTGGACCACTCTTTAGCCACAAACTGTGACACCTTAGCGATATTTCGCTGGGGTAAACCAAGCTCATCTAACGGGTTAAATGTACCACTGCGTGCCAAGTCAGACATAACAACATCGGAGATCTGCTGCGGTGCAGGTCCTTGTCCCTGCCAAACAAAAGGGATAACAGCGATAGGACGCGCAGCATCGACCCCTTCAGTGATCACAATATCTAATGCAGCTCTAGCTGGCATACTCATTACAACCAGCCCTAGCAAGAGCCATTTCCCCAAAGTCTTCATAGGACTCCTTTTAATTAAATTCCGGTTGAACGGTTAAGTTGATCTCTTTTAATTTATTGTAAACATCAGGTTCATTTGACACTGGCAGACGCCCAGCCTTATTAATAGCAGTCTTTGTCGCGCGACACACCACAGGATCACCTGATAATATTTTGCTTGCCGTCACAAAACCATCATTCGCTAATCGTATAAAGATACGACAACTCTTCCCGCGCATAGACTCATCAACAACCAAGTTACGTTGGATTGTCGCGCGGATCATACTGGTATAGCGACTCACCTCCGAAATAACTTGCTTATTTCGGGTCTGTGAGAGTGACGCTTGCTCAGCTGCCAACGCATCTTGCATCATCTGCTCTTGCTGCCTGCGAGCCTCCTCTTCGGCCTTACGTTTACGCTCAGCTTCTGCTTTGCGCTTACGCTCCTCCTCAGCCTTTTTAGCTGCTGCTTCTTCAGCTTTGCGTTTTTCTGCTGCTTTTCTTGCAGCTTCTTCAGAGGCTTTACGCTCCTTCTCTTTCTGCTTGCGATCAGCTTCCGCTTTTGCCGCTTTCTCTTTCTCTTGCTTCTGCTTTAACTGTGCAGCCTTCGCAGCGTCAGCGGCATTTTTAGTTTCAATCTCTTTCTGTTTACGCTCTTGCTCAAGTTGCTTAATTCGAGCTTGTTCGCGCTCACGCTCTTTTCGTGCTTCACGTACTTGTCTATTTGCCTCATCTTGCCTGGCTTTCTCTTTACGCTCAGCTTCTCTTTTTTCAGCTTTTAAACGCTCAACATGTTGCGCAACCTTGCTTTGATCGACAACAACGGCCTGAACAGCGGGTGCACTGGCTTGAACCTGAGGCTTAGGTTTTTCTGAAAAGTCGGCACCCATGGCGACAATAACTATCACGCCAATATGAATGCCAGCTGAAATAATTAAAGGAATTGTAATATCCGATCTCATCGCCACCAATTACTCCTCAGGTGAATCAGTCATCAAACCAACAGAAGGAACACCCGCGCCTTGCAATGTCACCATCAGCTGGATAACTTTCTCATAGGCGATACTTCTGTCAGCTTTTACAACCACAGGACGTTCAGGTTCTAACTGAACAATGGCCCCAACTCGTATCGCGATCTCTTCAAGATCTAATGTTTCACGTGAACTTGAACTGCCCACATCAAGAAAGTAATCACCATCTGCATCAATAGACGCCACCACTGGTGGTTTACTGTCTGCGGCTAATGCTTCTGATGAAGCTTGTGGAAGATCAACCTTGACCCCTTGCGTTACAATGGGTGCCGTTACCATAAAGATAATAAGCAGTACCAACATAACGTCGATATAGGGTACAACATTGATCTCAGCAACCGGACGCCGGCGTTTACGCTGATAACCCTGTTGCATCATTATGCTTCATCCTTTTCGCTGTAGGCTTGGCGGTGTAAAATACTTGAGAACTCCTCCATAAAGTTCGCATATGACATCTCAATCTTATCCACTTGCGTCGAAAAGCGGTTATAGGCGATAACCGCAGGAATAGCGGCAAATAGACCCATTGCAGTCGCAATTAGTGCCTCAGCAATACCGGGGGCAACCATAGCTAACGTTGCATTTTCTACAGCACCTAAAGCGATAAATGAGTTCATGATCCCCCATACCGTCCCAAACAGGCCAATATAGGGGCTTGTTGAGCCGATTGTGGCCAACAGAGGTAGATGGGTTTCTAATTTTTCCATTTCCCTAGAGAGTGAAACGCGCATCGCTCGGTAACTGCCATCCATAACGGCCTCAGGCACCTTGTTATTTAACTTACTGAGTCTGGCATACTCTTTAAAGCCTGAGTGAAATAGTGCTTCTAATCCCGCGTTACTATCTTGTCTTGCCGATAGCTCTTTATAAAGTTTATTCAGATCCACACCTGACCAAAACTTATCTTCGAATTTAAGCGAGCTCTGTCTCGCGGTGGTCAATAACCGGCGACGCTGAATTATCACAGCCCATGAAACCACAGAGAGAGCCAACAACGTCAGCATGACAAACTTAACTAATAAACTGGCCTGTAAAAATAATCCAATAAATGAAATATCAGCTTCCACTTTTTAACTCCTGAACAATATTTTGGGGAATAGCTCTTGGTTTCATACGCGATAAGGTAATGCAAGCCACGTTAATCTTGCCTTCACAATACACGACACCTTGTTGATCAACTAAGCGTTGCTGGAATGTTAGCGACGCCCTCTTCATCTCTATGACAAGCGTTTCTACAAAAAGGTCCTGTTCAAAACGAGCAGCACGGCAAAAGTCGAGCTCAGCCCGTTTGACAACAAATGCAATATCTTCTGCCAATAACACAGTCTGCTTAACACCAATCGCCTTTAACCACTCAGTGCGGGCACGTTCAAAAAAATTAAGATAATTTGAATGATAAACGACGCCACCAGCATCGGTATCTTCGTAATAGACAGAAATGGGCCAACGAAACATAGAATTCAGGTGCCAATCATTGAGATAAAAGAGGCCTACTATACCTAGAGAGAGTGCAATTGTGAATGCTTCTCAGCATCATGGGGACACTATTAAACATAAATATTTGTTCATAAAAAAGAGGCGCTAATGCGCCTCTCTATAATCAATTAAACTTTTCACTTTAAGATTAATTAATTTTTGCTGGAATAGTTAAACCAAAGCTTTCAAACCAAAAAGTATAAATATCGGCAAATTCATCAATCTTCATTGAAGTAGGCTTACCAGCTCCATGCCCAGCATTTAACTCTATTCGCGTGATAATGGGCTCTTCACCCTGCAGTTTCTCTTGCATCATGGCACCAAATTTATAACTATGCAGTGGCACAACGCGAACATCGTGATCAGCTGTCATCACCATAGTAGCGGGATATTCACGTGCAGTGACATTATGGTAGGGAGAGTATGCTAAAAGTGCTGGGAACTGCTCAGCCACATCTGCACTGCCGAATTCGCTGGCCCACCCCCTCCGATAGTGTTCTTATTGGAAGCGCAACATATCCAGTACAGCAGCAAACAGATGCAGCTTAGCCAATATAGATTTCAATTCCATCCTTCCCCCCTACTGCCATTGTAAACATTTAGTTATATTTATTATTTAGGGGTAAAGCCCTGTACTTAATTGATCTTTTCGCCGCTACTATACAATCAAATAAAAACATACCAATAAAAAGAAGTAGAAGTTCAAACAAGGAGATGCAGGCTAAGATTAATAAACCTGTAACATAACAAAGCATCACATTATGCAAAAAATCTGCTTACTCAATCACAAAGAGCCACCACAAGTGAATTATCCAACCTAGATCACACTATTAATGATTAGATAAACTAATGAATAAGGGCAATTTTTCTCGCTTGCCGACAGCCTCCGCTATGCCTACAATTCGCCTCGTTTTCAGGAAGTGTCTGCTAGGCAGATATGAAAACAAGAACTCTTAATTCCCGTGTCTAACACGTGAATTTAATCCCTGGTTCTTAAGCTTGACTTCCTTCCTTCAATTTGTTGATTGCAATTTATTTTTTGCGGCCCGCTTAAGGAATTAAGCGGGCTTTTTTTTGTCTAAATTAATCAGCCTTTTTCTTTCCCAATAAAAAGCCCCACATAAATGCAGGGCTCATCGACAATTAGCAAACAGAGATAAATCTGATCACATAGGCTTAGTTATCCGAATAACAACACGTCTGTTTCTTGCTCTCTCATCGATAGTCGCATTTGATGCCACATGGTGCCGCTCACCATGTCCAACGGTGTGGATCCGCTCCTGAGTAATGCCTGCTGAGATAAAGAACTCTTTTACCGAATCGGCTCGCTCTTCAGATATCTTCTGGTTGATAGAGCGTCCGCCATAACTGTCGGTATAGGCATCAATAAGTACCAGTTCAACCTCAGGATCATAAGAGAGATACTCCTGCACCTTGGCTATCTGCGCTTTTGCGTATCGCGTCAGCTCTTTTCCTCCAAACTCATAAGTCAGGACAGTAAAGGCTATATCATCGAAGCTATATGGCAACAGACTGGCTAAACAGGACTTAAACTCACTGTATTTACGATTAAAATTAACTGCCGATAAACCCACAGCAACTTTATTACTTTGGTTATACCAGTCAGCATAGTAGAAGGTTGGCTGCATCCCCTGTTCAAGCTCAGATAACATGGACCAGGCTGCATTACGGGGTACTTCACCGCTAAAATATTTTTGGTAGGTCAGCTCAGTGATCTCTTTAGAGATAACACCGGGTCTCCATGCTGGCGCGAGGCTCATCAATTTAGCTTGAGTCACTTGATCTGGTTTCACCCACATATCTAAACTGAAATTAAGATTATGATCTTTACCCGCAGTGCTGGTGAATACTGCTTTTCCGTATGCAGGAATATCATGTTCAAGACGACACATAATCGGCGTGTTACCACTTAATTTCCACTCGGACTGATCCAAAGAGGCAACATAGTGACGTAATTCCGCGCTTCCAGTCAGAGGCAGAAATAACGTTAACGCCAGTAATACTCTTAGCCACATACAAAGTACTCTTAATTATTCTATTACTTTAAACTATCGGCACACTTTTACATACCTTTAGCTTATAAAGTAACCATTCAAACATGACAGCACTAACCTCTTATCGCATAATAGCGACCTGCTAACTATTTGGACATGTTAATGAGCGATATTTGCGACGCCAATAAATTAAGTCACCGTTTTCGAGGCTACTTCCCCGTTGTCATAGATGTTGAAACAGCGGGCTTCAATGCCCAAACAGATGCGTTGCTAGAGATCGCAGTCACCATGTTAAAAATGGATGATGAAGGTATCCTAAGTTTAGACAAAACTTTGCATTTTCACATTGAGCCTTTCGAAGGAGCCAATCTAGAGCCGGAAGCTCTGGCTTTTACAGGGATAGATCCAACCAACCCTTTACGCGGCGCAGTCGGTGAAAAGGAAGCATTTCTTGAGATCTTTAAAGAGGTCAAGAAGTCTCAAAAGGCAGCCGGTTGCCATCGAAGTATCATTGTTGCCCATAATGCCGCTTTCGATCATGGTTTTGTCTCTCAGGCCATTGAGCGTTGTGCGCTAAAGCGAACCCCTTTCCACCCTTTTGCCACTTTTGATACCGCTGCTCTCTCAGGGCTAGCGTTAGGTCATACTGTTCTAGCAAAAGCTTGTGCTATTGCTGGGATCCCCTTTGATAACAGCGAAGCACATTCAGCACTTTATGACACAGAGCGTACAGCTGAACTATTCTGTTTGATTGTAAACCGCTGGAAAGCATTAGGTGGATGGCCAATAGCCATAGATGAGGAGAGTAAAGAGGAGTTGAAGTAGCTGCCTTAATCAAACAAACATCAACAAGTTTAGACAAAATCTTAATGTGGCAAAAAACTCTTTTGCCACACTCCAAATGATATTACAGCCCTGTGTTTGCGTCTAAATTCAGAGCATCGATCAAAGAAAATATTTCAGTTAACTCTTTAAAAAGCTGCTCAATATCCCCTCTAAAGCTTAATGGCTTACTAATATCTAACTGAGGCTCAAAATAGTTATGTTTACTCGACAGCTTAATAAGAAGCTTCTGCTCATTAAAGGAAGCCTCAAGCCCTGCTCGATAAAATCGAGCCAAAGAGAGAAAACGTTCCATGGCCGCTGTATTTAAGAGGTATCTCGCTTCCACTTGGTCACTACTGTAAACCTCAAAGTGTTGCTCAAAATCAACGTCTTCAAGTTTGACTCGTGAAAGTTTACTCATAAAACTTGTTAAACGATTAGCAAAAAAGCCTTTATCTTGACTGATCACCGTCGTTCCAGAGAAACGTTTAGGAATAGAGAACTCAACTAATATGCCATCAAAAACGGTTTTATATTGCTTTTTATTGTCTTTGTGTCCGTCAGACTCTTCCAACACGACTTCCCGTAGCACAAAGGGCACATCTTTATATCTCCCTTTAAAGCTATCGTCGAAATGGCCGCGGTCATAATCGGGTAAAATACCGTATTCTTGATACTCACCCAGCTCAGGTAGCTGTGAAGGGTTTAACTCGAAACTCTTACCAAAATATCCAATAACAGTAGGGTAAATATCACTGAAGATGTTATCCCTTAATTTAGAGGCTTCACCATTGGCCCATATATTAATAATCGCAACGCAGACCATGGCAAAAATAGCCGCCACTAAACCAATAAAAAACAATCCCCCATCATCTAATATGGCTAAGGCATAAAAACAAAATGCAAATGAAGCAAAAAAGATGGCCATGCCTAAATAGGTCAAAGGTTGACTCACCTTTCTCCGTTTAGTCTGCTTTGCCACAGCAGAGATCCGCTCCAACTCATAGCTTTGACACTTAGGCGCAATATATTTCTTATAATATTCAGTAAAGGGAAGTTTATCCTCTTCAGGGATAGTAAACTCCATTGGGTTCATGTTCGTTCCTTGTTCAATATCAAATGAGTCCGTCCATGATAGTAAATCAAAAAACAGACACAAAAAAGCTGCGATAAACGCAGCTTTTAGTGACCACAGCTAATAAATCTATAATTTATAGAGTATCAGCATTATCATTTAGGTAAGAAGCAACACCTTCTGGGCTTGCGTCCATACCTTTATCGCCTTTTTCCCAACCTGCAGGGCAAACATCACCGTGCTCTTCGTGGAATTGAAGTGCGTCGATCATACGTAGCATCTCGTCAACGTTACGGCCTAGTGGAAGATCGTTCACAACTTGGTGACGAACTTGGCCTTCTTTGTCGATAAGGAAGGAACCACGGAAAGCAACACCAGCTTCTGGATGCTCAACATCGTACGCTTTACAGATCTCATGCTTAACATCAGCAACAAGTGTGTACTGAACTGGACCAATTCCGCCTTCAGCAACAGGCGTGTTACGCCATGCATTGTGAGTGAACTGTGAATCGATAGAAACACCAATCACTTCAACGCCACGCTTCTTGAACTCTTCGATACGGTGATCGAAAGCAATCAGCTCAGATGGGCATACGAAAGTAAAATCAAGTGGATAGAAAAAAACTACCGTTGGCTTACCTTTAATCGCTTCAGCTAGGTTAAAGCTATCAACGATTTCGCCGTTACCCAGAACAGCTGCAGCAGTGAAGTCAGGTGCCGGACGGCCTACTAATACGCTCATTTTATATCTCCATCTATGGATTGAAAAATCGTTTTTGTTTTAAATCTTATCGCATTATAGGCACAGTTTATTCCTGCACAAGTCAATAACACACCTTTTCATGAATATTCCTGTTTACGGTGCTTTTGTAGCCTTAATAACCTTTAACTTAGTGCTGTTATTTACACTTTTCACCTACATATCCCCACAGCCAGTTAACAAGTAATGGATTTAGGAAGAAAAAAGGCCTCTTTACTGGACAAGCCTAGGTTAGCTAAGCAAAAATAACCGCCAATCTAACGAGTACAAAAGAAAATATAGATATGAACGCTGTCGTTATCGCAGTATGCCTGATGTTAGGCCTTAGTTTAGCTAGGGTAAATGTCGTCGTCGCACTCACCATCTCTGCATTAGTTGCAGGACTTATTGGGGGCTTAGATCTTCATCAAACGGTTGAGGCCTTTAACACAGGCCTTGGTGGAGGTGCGCAGATAGCCTTAAGTTATGCCCTGCTCGGCGCTTTTGCGGTCGCATTGTCGCATTCAGGCCTTACGACCCTCATTTCAACTAAGGTCATCAGTTTATTAGGTAAAGAACAAAATAGTACTAATAACAAACGAGTTCGTTGGGTATTACTGTTAGCGATCCTATCAATGGCTATTGCCTCACAGAATATTTTACCTATCCATATTGCTTTTATCCCTATTCTAATCCCTCCGCTTTTACATGTAATGTCTAAGCTAAAAATGGATCGTCGTTTAGTTGCCTGTGTTCTCACCTTCGGACTTGTGACCACTTATATGGTGTTACCCGTTGGGTTTGGTGGCATATTTCTTTACGATATTTTACTCACAAACCTAAATAGCAACAACCTGCTCGCAATAAGAGAGCAAGTTGCTCCCGCGATGATGATCCCCGCTTTAGGTATGTTTGCAGGCTTATTGGTCGCTATATTTATCAGCTATCGAAAACCTCGAGAATATAGAGAAGAGCTCATTTTGGCAGCGGAGCCTGAAGAGGGGGTTAAGCCACGTAATATAGCCATTGCGCTTATCGCTGTTATCGCGACCTTAATGGTACAACTCTATACAGGTTCAATGATTTTTGGTGCACTGGTTGGCTTCATCGTATTCAGCTTCTCCGGCGCACTTAAGCATGTAGCCGATCAAGATATTTTCAACCAAGGTGTCCGTATGATGGCCAATATCGGTTTTATCATGATCTCGGCAGCAGGCTTTGCTGCGGTGATCAAGGAAACAGGCGATGTTGCTAGCTTGGTTGAGGTAATGAACACAGCCATTGGTGATAATAAGGCCTTAGCTGCCTTCTTAATGTTACTCGTGGGTTTACTTATCACCATGGGGATCGGTTCATCCTTTTCGACTATCCCCATTATTGCCGCTATTTATGTTCCTTTGGCGATGAGTTTCGGGTTCTCAGTTGAAGCAACGATTGCTCTAGTTGGAACCGCAGCTGCGCTAGGAGATGCTGGCTCACCAGCATCAGAGTCAACCTTAGGCCCAACAGCAGGTCTTAATGCCGATGGGCAGCATGACCATATGAAAGACAGTGTTATCCCGACCTTTATCCACTACAACATCCCGTTATTAGTGTTTGGCTGGATTGCCGCTATGGTACTTTAATTGGCCAACCTAAAAATATGACACAAAAAAGGAGCCAATTGGCTCCTTTTTGTTTTCACTACAAATAACGGTTATTTAGTACCGAAAATCTTATCACCTGCATCACCAAGGCCAGGAAGAATATAACCTTGCTCATTTAGACAGTCATCAATAGAAGCGGTATAAAGCTCAATATCTGGATGGGCTTTCTCAAGGGCAGCAACACCTTCAGGTGCAGCCACTAGCACGAGTGCTTTAATTGAAGTGCAACCACGCTCTTTTAACAGATCGATAGTTGAAATCATTGAGCCACCTGTTGCCAACATAGGGTCAACGACGAGTGCGATACGAGAAGGCATATCACTGGCTAGCTTTTCGAAATAGGGAACAGGCTCAAGTGTCTCTTCATCACGGTACATACCAACAACTGAGATACGTGCACTTGGAATATGCTCAAGTACGCCATCCATCATGCCAAGACCCGCACGAAGAATTGGGACAACTGTCACTTTTTTACCTTTGATCTGCTCCACTTCAACAGGACCGTTCCAACCTTCAATGGTCACAGCTTCAGTTTCAAAATCAGCGGTTGCTTCATAAGTTAAAAGACTACCCACCTCTGCTGCTAGTTCACGAAAACGTTTAGTGCTGATATCACCTTCACGCATTAACCCGATTTTATGACGAACTAAAGGATGCTTAACTTCGACAACTTTCATCTTCTTCTCCTGATTTTTGGCATTTCAACAAGCAAATTCAGAAGATTTTAGTTTATTTGTCCGCAATGGAAAACATAAAGTTTTAAAAACCCAATAAATCGTGACCTATGTCAGCTCTTATATCTGCAAACTCCCCCTTTCGAGTGATGACACAAGCTGTTAGAATGGCGCCGCATAAAATCCAATAACTATTCTGTACCCGAGAGGATCTTCGTGAGCACTCCTACCCAGCTGAGCTATAAAGATGCAGGTGTTGATATCGACGCCGGAAATGCACTTGTTGATAATATTAAGACTGCAGTGAAACGTACCCACCGTCCAGAAGTTATGGGCAACCTAGGTGGATTTGGTGCTCTATGTGAGCTGCCAACTAAGTACAAGCACCCAGTTCTGGTTTCTGGCACCGATGGTGTTGGTACTAAGTTAAGATTGGCCATTGACTATAAAAAACATGACACTGTAGGTATCGACCTTGTTGCCATGTGTTCTAACGATCTTATTGTCTCTGGTGCTGAGCCACTTTTCTTCCTCGATTACTATGCCACTGGCAAGTTAGATGTCGATGCAGCGACTGCTGTCGTTAAAGGTATTGCCGAGGGTTGTGTGCAATCTGGCTGTGCATTGATCGGTGGTGAAACTGCTGAGATGCCAGGCATGTATGAAGGCGATGACTACGACTTAGCTGGTTTCTGTGTTGGCGTCGTTGAAAAAGAAGAGATTATCGATGGCACTAAGGTTGTAGCTGGTGACTCTCTTATCGCACTAGGGGCGAGCGGCCCACACTCAAACGGTTTCTCTTTGATCCGTAAAGTACTGGAAATCAGTGGCGCCAACCCAGAGCAGGAGCTTGAAGGAAAGGCATTAATTGACCACCTACTTGAGCCTACAAAAATTTATGTTAAGTCGCTACTTAAGCTACTAGAACAGACCGAAGTCCATGCTATGGCGCACATCACAGGCGGCGGATTTTGGGAGAATATCCCACGAGTCCTTCCTGATGATTGTAAAGCGGTTATCCAAGGTGATTCATGGCAGTGGCCATCAATCTTCAACTGGTTAATGGAAAACGGCAACATCGCAGAGTTTGAGATGTACCGCACATTTAACTGTGGCGTAGGTATGGTTGTTGCCTTACCAAGCGACAAAGTTGAAGCCGCACTTGCACTACTTAATGCTGAAGGCGAAAAAGCCTGGTTAATCGGTGAAATTGCTAAGCGTGATGATAGCGAAGAGCAAGTGGAGATCCTGTAATGTCTGTTAGCTGTCGCGTATTAGTCTTGATCTCAGGTAATGGCAGTAATCTACAAGCTATTATCGATGGATGCGATGATAATCTTCAGGCCGAAGTTATAGGTGTTATCAGTAATAAACCTGACGCTTATGGTTTGATCCGTGCTCATCAAAGTGAGATCGATACCAGTTGTGTGATTGCTCATAAAGGTGAAACTCGTGTCGAGTATGATGCTAGGTTAAAAGTTGCCATCGATAGGTATCAACCAGACCTTATCGTATTGGCCGGCTTTATGCGCATTCTCAGCGACGAGTTTGTACAAGGTTTTGAAGGCAAGATGATCAATATCCACCCGTCACTCTTACCTAAGTACACAGGACTGCATACTCATCAGCGTGCGATTGATGCAAAAGATGAAGAGCATGGTGCCAGTGTTCACTTTGTCACCCCAGAGCTCGATTCAGGTCCTGTTATTCTTCAAGCTAAAGTGCCAGTGTATGAAGAGGATACCGCAGATACTCTTGCACTTCGTGTCCACGAGCAAGAGCATGCTATCTACCCGCTTGTCGTCAAATGGTTCAGTCAAAACAGGCTGGCAATGACAAACGGTAAAGCAGTACTCGACGGCGTAGAGCTTGATGCAGCAGGTTACGCGATAGATTAAATTTCAGTGCAATCTAACGCTCAAATCTATTGAATAAAAAAGGCTAAGAGGAGACTCTTAGCCTTTTTTGTTGGTATAAGATTATTCACAAACGCTCATTAAAGTCATTGTAATTGACGCTAAATTGGCATTATATAAAGCAGGTATTAGATAGTTGAGTTAACAAATCCTCTTCATATCGCAATTTTCCAAACAAAACCTCAAACCGAGAGCCATGAATGAAAAATATTATTTGCGACATCGACGGCGTTTTACTGCATAACAACCAGCTTATCCCCGGCAGTGACAAGTTTATTCACCGTGTGCTTGAACAAGGTAACCCTTTGGTTGTACTCACCAATTATCCAGTACAAACAGGAAAGGACCTGCAAAATAGACTAGGAGCTGCAGGTATAAAGATCCCAGAAGAGTGCTTCTACACCTCAGCCATGGCCACCGCTGACTTCCTAAAACATCAAACGGGAAATAAAGCCTATGTCATTGGTGAAGGCGCCCTCACCCATGAGCTCTATAAAGCTGGCTTTACCATCACAGATATCAATCCCGACTTTGTTATCGTCGGAGAGACCCGCTCCTATAACTGGGAGATGATCCACAAAGCAGCTAAATTTGTTGCCGAAGGTGCCCGATTTATCGCCACGAATCCTGATACCCATGGCCCCTCTCACAGCCCGGCCTGTGGGGCACTGTGTGCTCCAATTGAGCGCATTAGTGGCCGACTGCCATTTTATGTTGGAAAGCCTAGCTCCTGGATCATACGCTCAGCACTAAATCACATTGATGGACACTCAGATAACACCATTATTATCGGTGATAACATGAAAACGGATATTTTAGCGGGGTTTCAGGCGGGCCTAGAGACAGTATTGGTCACGAGCGGTGTGAGTCAACTTAGCGATGTGGAGCTTGAACCCTTCAGACCGAACCATATCTTCCCCTGCGCTGGTGACATTGATGTTGTCTAGGCCACTCCCTCATTGCAATATTAAGAAACATATTTATCT
Organism: Shewanella nanhaiensis; assembly: GCF_019457885.1. Classification (GTDB taxonomy): domain Bacteria; phylum Pseudomonadota; class Gammaproteobacteria; order Enterobacterales; family Shewanellaceae; genus Shewanella; species Shewanella nanhaiensis. The sequence continues at coordinate 58,163 of NZ_JAHZST010000018.1, read as the reverse complement.
CAATTAAACCTTCTGACCCACTTGTCAAAGTGGGTCATTTGCATTCATTATGCACTTTGCTTATAACAATATACCCAAACATTCAAACTTTACCTTTGGTAAAAGTAAGCCAATAACAAGAATAATAGGATCCCCCATGCGTTCACTGCTTTCAGTGTCGACCATTGCACTGCTTAGTGCTTGTAGCCAACAAGCACCAGAGACCCCACAAAACCAACCCCAAACTCAATCACAGCAAACTCACACTCTAGTAGAGTTTAATGAAGCCCGTTTTAGAGAGGATATAAAGACACTCTCTTCCGATAAGTTTGAAGGTCGAGCCCCTACCACCCAAGGTGAAAAGCTTACCTTGGATTACCTAACATCCGCTTTTAAAGAGATGGGGTTACAGGGAGCAAATAAGGGCGATTTTTTGCAAGCAGTGCCTATGGTGAGTTACACAGCTGCAGAGAATCAAAACATCAACTTGGCAGGTACCAAGCTCATTCACCGTAAAGATGTGGTATTAGGCAGCCGCCACGATAACGGTGGCGTCAATATTAAACATGCCCCCTTAGTTTTTGTCGGCTATGGGATCTCAGCGCCTGAGTATAATTGGAATGACTATCAAGGCATTGATATGACGGGGAAGATTGCCGTGATCTTAGTTAACGATCCAGGTTTTGCAAAACCTGATTCAGGACTGTTTAACGGTAAAGCCATGACCTACTATGGTCGCTGGGATTACAAGTTTAAAGAGGCCAGTGATCGCGGCGCTTTAGGCGCTATCATCATTCATGATACTGCACCAGCTTCCTACCCTTGGTCTGTGGTCGAAAATAGCTGGACAGGTGCCCAGCAAGACTTAGTTCAAAGCAAGGAGGAGCAAGCGAAACGGGTACAAGTTGAAGGGTGGATAACCTTAGATGCAGCAACAGAACTCTTTACTAAATCGGGGAAATCCCTGCCTAAACTAATGGAGCAAGCCGCTAACGGCCCACTCAATTTGCCTCTAGAGCAACACGCAGATATTCAATTTGCTAACCAAGCCCAGTACGCTAATAGTTACAATGTAGTCGCCACACTACCTGGCAAAAAAGTACCCGATGAGCATATCCTTTTCTCCGCTCACTGGGATCATATCGGTGTCGATACAAGTAAAGATGGCGATCAAATCTATAATGGCGCCCTAGACAACGCATCTGGCACCGCAGGTATTTTAGAGATTGCACGTCAATTCGCTCAACAAGCGAGAGATGGCCAAGCATCAGAACGCTCAATCACCTTTATCGCCACAACGGGTGAGGAGCAAGGGTTACTGGGATCACGTTACTACGCAGCTAACCCACTCTATCCAATCGATAAGTCCGTTGCCGTATTCAATCTAGACAGCACCAATATCTATGGCAGAACCAGTGATTACACTATCGTAGGTAAAGGCAAATCTGAGCTTGAAGAGTACCTTATCGAAGCCCTTGAGCCACTACAGCGTACCGCCAGAGCGGAAAAGCATCCTGAATCTGGTGGTTTTTTCCGCTCAGATCACTTCAGTTTTGCACAAAAAGGGATCCCTGCGGTATTCGCTGGCGGCGGAAGCCAACCAGTAGATGAGGCCACCAGCCAATATAAAGCTAAGATGAAGCAGGTGATGAAAGGGTGTTATCACAACACCTGTGATGAATACCGTGAAGATTGGGATCTCAGCGGTGCACTTGAGGATATCTCAGTCTATTACAATGCCGCACATTCACTGGCTAACAGCAGAGATTGGCCCGGTTATTATCAAGGCACCGAGTTCCACTCACTCCGCGCTGCAAAATCTGAATAAAGTTTAAACCATGTTTAAGCGCTGTTTTATCCATCATCATTGATAGCAGCTATTATCCATAAAAGTGCCAAGAGAGACTCTCTTGGCACTCCACAATAGTCATTCAAATATTAATTTTTAGCCATAATGGCACAGTTACGACCAAGACCTTTGGCTTGATACAAGGCTTTATCAGCATGCTCCAAGGCACTGTGCCATTCAAGCGTTAGCTCTTTGGCATCCAAAGGCTGGCTTATACCAATAGAGACGGTAATAGGAATAGTGAGTTTATCTATCACTAGAGGTTTTTTACATACAGCAAAACGTATACGTTCAAACTTAGCCAATAACTCTTCAGCACCGATAGGCGTGTAATTTTGTGGCCAACAGAGCAAGATAACAAACTCTTCGCCTCCCCAACGCACAAGGAGATCACTATCTCGAATATTAGCATGCAATACTTTGCTGATCTGTACTAACACTTCATCCCCCATATCATGGCCATAAGTATCATTAACGACTTTAAAATGGTCGATATCGACAATGGCGATACAAGCTTGAGATGCCTGTGTCTGCGACAGTTGCGTAAGCTGCGTTAAATAATCAAGAAAATACCTTCGGTTATACAAGCCAGTTAAACTATCGATATGGGATTGCTTGTAAAGCTCATCGTTTGAATCCTGCAAACTCTTGTTATGGCTTTCAAGCCAATAGCGTTTTTTAACTAAAATAAAGATTAACAATCCTCCCACAAGGATTAGAAAAAACATCAGTTTTTCACGAATTCCCTGCTCTGCTAACCTAGCAGTCTGTAATGCATTCTCAGCCTCTAACAAGGCTAACTGCTGTTGACGATACTTATCTTTATACTGCTCACTTAAATTGAAAATCATCTTTGCTCGTCTATCAAACAGCAAAGCTTTATCTTCTATATTTGCCTGACGCTGATAGGTTAAGGCTGCTTGAAAGTCACCTTGAGCTTCAAAAGCAAGGGAGTATAGAGCATAAACATCGGCCAAATTGGCATGACTCTCCATCTCTTTATACAAGCTGTCACTTAACTTCAATATCTTTACGGCTTCTTTATGTTGCCCTAAGTAATGCAAAGCCTTCGCCAGTAACCGATTACAATCACTATAAATTACAGGATAACTCTCAGCCTTTGGGTTATTGAGGCATTGCTCGGCAAACGTGATAGCACGCGAGTATTGTTTTATCGAAATATAGTAGTGAGCCCAAGCTAGAAAGCTGTTGAGCTTTATCCGTATATCTCCGGTAAGCTCACTGTATTTCTGTGCATTAATTAAGTAGGGTTCACTCTCCTCTACCCTACCTAACTGCTCTAAGATAAACGCGGCATTATTATTGAAGGCCGTATACTGCTCATTACTGCCACCATACTTTTCGAGATGTTGCAGTGCGTCGAAGTTTGACTCCCATGCCTTATCCCACTCCTCAAGATCTAAATAGATAATAGAAATGTTAGACAACACCTTGCTGACGTACGGATCTTCGGGCTCAGCCATAAAGATCTCAAGTGCACTCAAGTAGAGCTCAAGTGCAACATAATATTGATCCTGAAAATAGTATAAGGCAGCTTTGGTGTTATATGCTCTTGCTGTTAAATGATGAAAATGAACCGATTTAGATAAGTGAATTGCTCGCTCTACTAGATTTAGTCCCTCATCGAAATTGCCCTCTTTAGCCCCAAACGTTGCAAGCCACATATAGGCTTCAGCTTCCAACCAAGTTTGTTGAAGCTCTTTCCCGATCGACAGCATACTCTCTATCGCTTGCTTAGCCTTTTCAGGTTGTCCACGGGATATCTCAATATCATGTAAGATACGAAAATATGCGAATGCGTAATAGGGAGATTTTTGAAATTGATCTGCAGAGATATATTGATTGAGTTTTTGTCGTTTTATTTTCGAGTCGATATCTTTATTATCAAGGAGTTGTAGTATTTTCTTACCATTACTCAGTGTGGCAATATTAACAAGAGGAGTAAACTCCGTACTTTGAGCTATCAATGGCATTTGCCAAGCCCATATTATCAGAAGATATACAACTAATTTACCATTATGCATAAATGACTTCTTCAAAAATGAGAGATTAGAAAATCCTTATCTCATGCAACTATTAACCAGTTATAACCATTTGTTTCAGTTTGAAAAATTGATATTAAACATAGATAAAGCCACACTTTATCCTGAATCTCTATCAGGTCAATTTTTTTACTATAAAAGTTTGAACTGTGTAACTATCAACGGCTTAGTTACTGCCTTTTGGACACTTGGTCAAAAAAATACAGCTGATTACGGATATCGCAATGGATAGGCTAAAACGCGCAATCAAAATAAGGATAATTCAATAATTAAACATAAAACACAGAAACATTAAAAACAGAATCGCAAAAAAAATGAATTATCAACTAAAAAAACACTTAAAAATGGATATTTCAATAAAAACAGATTTGGTATTCACGCGATTTAGTGGCACAGTAATACTCAATTAAGCGTTACACCCTTTTTTGCGGAGCAAGCCTATGTGTTCAATTTTCGCCATTTTAGATATTAAATCCGACTCAACCCCACTGCGCCAAGTTGCTCTGGAGATGTCTAAGCTAATGCGCCATCGCGGTCCAGACTGGTCTGGAATTTACAGCTGCGACAGAGCAATCCTTGCCCATGAACGTTTAGCCATCGTAGACATAGAGCATGGTGCCCAGCCTCTACTCAGTGAAGATGAGAGCATCATACTGGCGGTCAATGGTGAGATTTATAACCACAAAGATCTCAAGGCTGAACTCGGCGATAAATACAGCTATCAAACCAACTCTGATTGTGAAGTTATTCTAGCTTTGTACCAAGAGTACGGTACTGAGTTTCTAGACAAGTTAAACGGTATTTTTGCATTCGTCCTCTATGACAAAAATAAAGATAGCTATCTGATTGGTCGCGATCATATGGGTATCATCCCGCTTTACTCAGGTCTGGATACTGAGGGGAACTTCTATATCGCTTCTGAGATGAAAGCCTTGATGCCTGTTTGTAAAACCATTGAAGAGTTCAAACCTGGTCACTACATTAGCAGCAGAGAAGGTGAAACTGGTGCTTACACTCACTATTACCAACGTGATTGGAAAGATTTTGACGCAGTAAAAGATAACCCTGCCAGTGTCGATGAGCTAAGAGAAGCACTGGAAGCGTCAGTTAAACGTCAGCTAATGTCTGATGTCCCCTATGGTGTACTACTCTCTGGTGGATTGGACTCCTCAGTTATCTCAGCGATCACCCAGACATTTGCAAAACGTCGTATCGAAGATGATGACGAAAGCAGTGCATGGTGGCCACAACTACACTCCTTTGCTGTTGGCCTTGAAGGCGCACCAGATCTTATCGCAGCACAAAAGGTAGCCGATGCAATAGGCACGATCCACCATGAGATCACTTTTACCTTCCAAGATGGTATCGATGCCATCAAAGATGTGATTTATCATCTTGAAACCTATGACGTCACTACCATTCGTGCAGCCACACCTATGTATCTAATGGCAAGAAAGATTAAGGCCATGGGCATAAAAATGGTGCTATCAGGAGAGGGAGCCGATGAGCTATTTGGCGGCTATCTCTATTTCCATAAAGCGCCAAATGCACAAGCATTTCACGAAGAGCTGGTCCGAAAACTCGACAAGTTGCATCTGTTTGACTGCCTTCGCGCCAACAAGGCGATGGCTGCTTGGGGGTTAGAAGCTCGTGTTCCTTTTCTCGACAAAGAGTTTATGGACGTGGCGATGCGCATTAACCCTGAAGCTAAGATGTCTAAAGATGGTAAGATTGAGAAACATATTCTGCGCCAAGCATTTGAGCATAAGTTACCTCAAGAGGTTGCATGGCGTCAGAAAGAGCAGTTTAGCGATGGAGTTGGTTACTCTTGGATAGATGGCTTGAAAGACTTAGCTGCTGAGAAAGTTGATGACCTCAAACTCGCCAATGCCAAGTTCAGGTTTCCCTACAACACGCCTGAGACAAAGGAAGCTTACTATTACCGCTGCTTTTTTGAAGAGCACTTCCCACTCGCCAGTGCAGCAGAGACTGTTCCTGGCGGCAAATCGGTAGCGTGTTCGACACCGGAAGCGCTCGCTTGGGATGAAAGCTTGCAGGGAATTATTGACCCATCAGGCCGTGCAGTACAATCCGTTCATGAGAGTGCTTATTAAACAATAACGATAGGATTAGCAGTGATAATCTTTACCCAAAAGTTTTAGGTTATCGCTGCTTGTTGAGTATTAGAGTGTGCGACTATTTGGCGGGTAAAGAGATACAACGCTGCATATGCAGAAAATCAATAACACTTAAAGGCTTGAAAAAATAGCGACCCTGAGCAAAGTCACAATGGTGATCTTGCAGAAACACCAATTGGCTATTCGTTTCAACCCCCTCCGCAATGACCTTAATCTCAAGCGAGTGGGCAAGATCAATAATGGTCGATGCTATGTTTCTGTGTGATGGGTCAATGTCTAAATCGGCGATAAAGGAGCAATCAAGTTTAATCACATCAATGGGAAGTTGCTGTAGATATTTAAAACTTGAATAACCAGTGCCAAAATCATCTAAACTTATCGTGATCCCCATTTCATGCAGTTCAATAACTGTTCTTTTCGCCACCTCCATGTTGAGTAAAAATACCACTTCAGTGATCTCAATCGTGATAAACGATGACATATTGGGGTAAACACTTAAGATCTCTTTTAGATTTTCAATGAAACTTTGTGATAGAAAATGTGAAGGAGAGATGTTTAGTGTCAATTTCTGTAATCGCTTTGCAGCCACCATTCGATCAATCTGCTTAGCCACCAGCTCAATAGAGAGCTTCCCTAATCGAGTTATTAAACCGCTATCCTCTGCGATCGAGATAAACTTTTCTGGAAGTAGTACCCCTCTATTTGCATGTTTCCAACGGATCAACGCTTCCGCAAAGGTAATTTCACCATTTGAAAGATCGATGATTGGTTGAAAAAGCATAAAAAACTCATTTTGAGTGATCGCTTCACACAACTCAGAGCTGAGTTCTGTTCGCTCCATATTTTTATTAATATGTTCCTGCTCACAAAACTGAAAAACACTCCCCATATGCTTCTCCCCCTTAGCTTTATACATAGCGAGATCAGCATTAATCATCAACTCATCACGAGTCACGCCATACTCAGGGTAGAGCGCGATCCCCATGCTTATTTTAGGAATAATTAAACTTTCCTGATAATAGAAAGGTTTGGAGATTATTTCGATCAACTGCTCACACTTGGTCACCACAGCTTGGCGATGTTCAATATTGGTTAACACAATGGAGAACTCATCCCCCCCCAGCCTAGCAACGATGTCGTTCTCTCTGACATTCAACTTAAATTGATTGGCAATGTGCTGAAGCAGATGATCTCCTGCGCTGTGACCTAAGGTATCGTTAACCTGTTTAAAGTCATTAAGATCAATCAAAATAACCGCAAGATTACTCCGTTCACTTTCAGCAAGGGAGAGTGCAATATCCAGTTCTTGATTATATAAAACACGGTTCGGCACCATAGTCAGATGGTCATAATGGGCCATCTTCTCAACAAGTTTTGAATTCTCAACCCGTTCATCTATATCACTGAAAGAGCCAGCAATACGTATCACCTCCCCTTTGTCGTTCCATACTGCCTGACCGACAACCCAGAACCATTTATAGCGCCCTTCACTGGTCAGCACTCGGCATTCAAAATCAAAAGCTTTGCCTTTTCTAAAGTGATTTTTCAATACATGAAGTAGCGGCTTTTTGTCTTCATTATGGATAAAAGAGAGGTTTTTAAAACCAAACAACAGCTCATCCCTGCTGTAACCAAATAGAGCAATTAAACGTTCACTAAAATACCAGACGTCCTCGACAATATTTCTTTCCCATACGCCAGCACTGGTTGCCCGCATAGCCAACTGGAACCTCTCCTTAGCGTTCTTATGGGCTAAACTCTCAAGCTCCGCATTGGTCTTGGCAATCTCAAGTTCACTGGTACGGGTTTTAACCATCTGATCGAGTTGCTCATTGATCTGCTGTAGCTTCTGATTGGTATTCCATAGCTCCTTACTTTTTTCACTAAGGATCTGTTCCGCTTGTTTACGGGCACGTTTCTCTCTATCTATCCTTCGAAGAAAAACTTGCTCTCGATCCTCAAGTGCACTCATGACAAACGGGGTGCTCGTGTAATATTAAAAATAACATCTGTCTCAGAGTCTTGAGTCTCCGGCGTCCGGCTGATAGTAAAATCCTCTTTAAAATACTCAGCACAGCCATCCAGCAAGCCTTCAGCAAACGATGCAAACGGCCTTTTAGATTGATAATGCAGCCTAATTTCATTATCTCCTAATCGGTTGCAGGTAAATTTGGGTAACTCTGCTTGAGGATAAAGTTTATAGACCTCCACATGAATAAAGCTGTCTATTTTAGAAAGTAGATCGAAAGAATCACTCATCTCATTAGCTATTTCAGGGTGGCCCTCTATCAACTCTACAAACAGTTTTTTGCCAAATAATTTAACAAGCTCAGTCACAGGTACCGATGAGATCTCACTCAGCTTAACCACCAATTGAAGTAACTCCTGATGATCATAACTGCCAACAGATGTATAAATGCCCTCACTCTCTAAATCACATGACTCCAGCAAGGTGTCTAAGGTTTCATATCCGAACTCATCTTCAATCAACTCCATCAAGCCTGTAAAAACCATGCCCATCATAATTTAACCCCTGTTTTACATAGTAAAACCTCTCTTCAGCAGTCAAGAAATACAAACAACATCTAGCCCTTAACAGAGAAAAAGTTGTAAGAGAGGTACAATATATAAAAAGTATAGTCGCTAAGTGGGTGAGCGCTTGCTCAGATATGCAAGTGACGATAAAGCGAGGTTTACGTATCCCCCTAGATAACTAGGTGGATTTAATAGATAAGATAAGGAGTAAATTGAAGTAAAGGGAGACAGCGGCAAGGTCCATAACCATGCTTTACTTTATCCAGCCACGCCTCCAATAAGTTTCATTTTTGACCAAGATAAACCCAAAAAGGAGCCGAGGCTCCTTTCTATACATTAAAATTAAATATTCAACATAGCAGCAATTAAACCAATCACACCACCAAATACACCGCCCCACACAACTAGCCAACCTAAATGTTCACGGATCATCTCTTGAATAATGTCCTTCACCAATTCAGGCGTGAGCTCATCCAATCTTTGTGTGACAATCTCATTGACTTTATTACGCATATCGTCAAGGACATCGGGACGCTCAAGCTCACTCTTAACCAAGTTAATAAACTCTTCACTCTGTGATATGTCAACTAAAGAGAGTTTCATCTTTTCAATAAAAGGCTCTCTTAATGGCGTAATCGCCTCACTGCCACCAAACATGGCCAACATGCCGCCTAATGAGGATTGCTCAACCGTGGTCACCAGCGCATCAAACGCGGGGGCGAGATCTATCTTTTCAATAACAGGTTGCAGGTTAATATGCGACTCAACACCTTCAGCCGATAAAAAACGATCAATATTCTCATCGGTGAAAAACTGCTTCATCATTAAGTTAGCGATCCCTGTCTTAAACTCTTCAAAACGTGTCGGGATCACACCAGAACCATACAAGCCAGGTACCTTCTCAAATAGCATATGCACTGCTAACCAGTTAGTCACTGCACCAGAGAGGGCAAATAGGCCAACGCTAAAAATGATGGGCTGTGCCAACAGGTACCCAGATACAACCAAAATCGCTGCTATAAGGTTAGTAGTAACGCTCTTATTCAATCTCTTACTCCAACATTAAAAACTGAAAACAGCGCATGATATCATAAGGATCTGATCTTTCATCAATAGTGGAGGAGGAGAAATACAATAATTAAAGAGGGTATTAAATAAGCAGGAAGCCTTCGCCTTCGATGTTATCACGCCTTACGGCAACCACCTGGGCTTCGTCGGCCAACTCTTTTGCTTTAGCAACTAAAGCTGTCGCGATCCCACCTCCTCGGTAATCTTCAAGCACAAAAAGATCATCGAAATACCATAGAGGCTTAAGCAAAATAGTTGAATATGAAGGAAATAACTGGATAAAACCGACAGGAACATCGGATTTAAATGCTAAAAAGATCACTGAATCGTTCTCAAAAAGCCTAGCTTGAATGAAGGCTTTACAATCCTTAAGATTGCTCTCCTTCCCCAAACACATGCGGTACTCGTCAAATAGAGTGGCTAGTGCATTCAGGTCATCATCTATTGCTATTCTTATGTACATTTTCATTCCTTGAAATCAATTTTCCGTTTTAGCAACGATTATAAAGTTCAAACAGTTATAGAAGGGATAGTAACAACTTTTCTATGAGTTACAAAACCTTAACTTAGATTTATTTTTACTATCATCAAAATAAATCTATCAAGGACACTATTTTAATTTTTCAAAGCTGGTCTACACTTTAACTCAGATAGGGGCCATCAACATCGAACTTAAGTCTAAAAACAACCCTATATTAGATTGGAGTCAATGAAAGGCTTAAGAGCACAGATTGAAATCACAACTCCACTGAGCTGTAATAAAAGCATTTACCGTAACGCTATAGCCCATTCATACTATTTGTCGTTAAGGAGATAGATATGCAGTCACCATATAGTACCCCAGGAGCTTTAGGCTGGCATGAATTAACCTCTAACTCTTGTGAGGATGCATTTGGCTTCTATGGCAAGGTTTTTGGCTGGACATTTAAAACCATGCAGATGTCTCATGGCCCCTACCATATCATTGAGAATGAAGGTGTCGGCATTGGCGGGATCGCGCCAAACCCCTGTCCTGAGCAGGAGAGTCATTGGACAGGATATATTACGGTCGATGATGTTGATGAGGTTGCGATAAAAGCAAAGTCTTTAGGTGGAGAGTTACTCTATGGACCTGAAGATATTCCTGAAGTGGGTAGGCTATGCTGGATAAAAGACCCCCAGGGCGCCATCATTGCAGCAATTACCTATGAAAAAACAGATGACTGACAATGCGTACTAGCTGCCGTCACGGGGAACCTTTCTCAGATCTTTATATTCATAAGAGAGCGAATGTATCCTATCTAGTGGCGTTCCATTTAAGAAAACAAGCTCCTGTCCTTTATTAACAAAGCTAGGCTCTCCACAGAGAAATACACGTTGTGGAGAGTCAGACAGTGTCTGGCTATCAAATTGATGAAAACTCATCGCCACCTCAAATGGATCCCCTGTCTGTACTCTTGTCGAACTTTTGCCGCTTCCCATCTGCTCCACACAAGCCAGATAGGTCATGTTTCGGTGCTCTAACATTAGCTTTAATAACTTGCTATGGTGATAAAGATCCGCTTCATTCTTAGCCCCATGATAGAGGTAGATCTCTCCTTTGTGCCCTTGGGAAAGCGCATCCCTAATTATTCCATATACAGGGCCAAGTCCTGTTCCGGTACCAATTAATATCAAGGTGTCATTTTTGTACTCACTCCTATAGCAACAATCCCCCCAAGGACCTTGAATAAGCACACTTTCACCGACACTGGCATGATTAAATAACCAATCGCTGAACTGTCCATTGTACTTTCTGCGTATATGCAGCTCTATCAATTTGGAGTCAGGATCGTTGGTGATTGAATAACTACGGGTTAATCCATCAAAACGGCGCAGGTTAATATATTGACCCGCACTGTGGCTCATCTCCTCGCTGGGTTCCACTAGGATCTTAACCACAGAATCTGAAAGGTACTGCTTCTCATGTATATGAGCCGCAATAAACAAGTTTTGCACTAAAATGGATTTGAGTTTAAGGTCCTGTGTCGGCTTACACTGACATGCGCAGAGATACGCATCGGATTTAAGCTCACTGGTTAGCCCTCTCTGGGCCCCAGAGGGAATATCTCCACCGATATGCTGCACCAAACAGGTTTTACAGGCCCCCTTTCTGCATGAGTAGTTCAACGAATGACCTTGGCGGATCAGTGCATCGAGAACGGTTTCGCCCTCTATAGATTCAACACTTTGTTCATCAAAATAAAATCGAGTCATTTTCAATTCACCCAACCAAATGATTTGTTACATATATTTGCAGAAACAGAGAAAAAGGCGAGTCTATCTAGTTGATAATGAGTGTTTATATTCTATCAAGTTAGGTAAAATACTCTCTCTTTAAATATCTCTATACGATAAAGGTAAGTATGTCTGCTAAACCCAAAAAAGCGATAAATTTAAAACAAATCTATCGTCAACTGCCCCGTTATCAAAAATTTTTAGTTCTGGTATTAGCGCTCTACTTGTCATTCGTTACCTTGCTTGGCTTACTCCTTCCCTCGATAGTCGAGCAGCAGCTTCCAATTCAACTGAGCGAGACATTAAAACGCCCCGTCAACTTAGAAGATGTTTCAATCAACCCCTTTAATCTTCATCTGTCGCTCACAGAGCTACACATTTTAGAAGAGGACAACACCAAGTTTACGGGCTTTGCTTCACTCAATTTCGAACTAAGCTTCTGGCACTCACTGATAAATGGCGCCATAAGCATCAAAGATGTGACATTAACTGGCCCCTACCTGGTCGCTGAACGTTTAAGCCAGACTGAAGGAGCTGAGTTTAACTTCTCAGACATCATCACAGAGCTGACCAACACCTCAGCAAGCGCACCCAGCGAGGAGACCCCCGCAACACTTCCCCATATCATGGTGGAGAGGTTGGCTATTGTCAGTGGAGACCTCAACTTTATCGATACCCTTACAGATAGCCAGTTAAGCTACCCAGATATTAATCTTGATATCAAGGGGTTCGATACATTAACAGAGATAGATAACCAACAAAATGCCGCCAATAGATTTTCAATTCGTTTACAGGGTAAAAACGGTGGTGAGATAGCCACTCAAGGTCAACTTCAACTCTCTCCCCTGAATATCGCAGGTTCATTACAGCTTACAGAGATAGCTTTACCTGAGTTTTGGTCATTTATCTCAGAAGAGTTTCAGGCTCATCTAGACACTGGTAAGTTTGACTTCAGCACAGACTTTGCCCTATCAATGAATGAAGCGTCAGTTGAGCACCCGATCACCCTGACAACAAGTCAGGGACAGTTTGCACTGAAAGATATTCTGTTTACTCATGAAGATCGTCCACTTATCTCTCTGCCACTTTTTACCGCTCAAAATATCGCATTAGATCTAAGTCAACAACAGCTGCTGATCTCACATCTCTTTAGTGAGAAATTGACTTTAGATGGTCATGTATCAGCTGACGGGTTAGACCTTGTGCCACTGTTTATACCTAATTTTATCTCAACTGAGACAAAAGAGGCAGCCAGCACACAAGCTACCGAGACAGAAACATCTACATCTACATCTACATCTACATCTACATCTACAGCTGTAGCTAAGTTAGCCGTCATCGATGAGCCTAGTGTGAAAACAGCGCCTATTTGGTTGGCGATAATTGACAAGGTCGAACTCAAAGAGTTCGATATCAAGGTCACTGAAAACCTAGCGTCAGATAACACTCAATGGCAGGTTTCCCCCTTAAATCTAACGACAGGTAAGATCTATTCCGACCTTAGATCTCCAGTGCAATATCAGCTAGATTTGGCCATCAATAACGCAGGACAGTTCAATGCCAGTGGGGAGTTAGATCTCAAACAGCAACGTATAGAGAGTAAAATATCTCTTGAAGATTTCTCACTTCCACAGCTTCAGGCTTACCTCTCTCCTTACCTCAACATACTATTAGAGCAAGGCAGATTAGATGCACATGGCGTTGTTAAAGCCAGCTCTGTCGATGATCTAATCTTCAGTGGTGATGCGGCTATTAATGATCTATTCGTCAAAGATACGATACAGAACAAAACGCTACTAAAATGGCAGTCTATGACCCTCAGCCAGCTGAGCTTAGATCAAAGTAAACACCTCTTATCCATCGATGCGATAGATTTTGTCAAACCTTACAGTCGACTCATCATTGCAGAGGATAAAACCACTAATATTGGCGGATTGGTGATTGAGCAGGCGAATGATGAAGCAAATCAAGAGAAGCGAGCTAATTCAGAGCAAGATAAGCTGCAAATAGTGATTGGAAAACTTGGGTTTACTCAAGGCTCAACCTTCTTCGCCGATAATTCACTCACCCCCAACTTTGCAGCCAGCATTGAGCAACTTGAGGGGCAAGTGAGTCAGTTATCTTCAACATCTACATCACCTGCTAAGGTTGATATCAAGGGAAAAATTGATAAGTATGCGCCTGTTACACTCAAAGGAGATATAAACCCGCTACTGGAGATGCCCTATCTCGATCTTGCCCTAAAATTTGCAAATGTGGAGTTAACCTCTGTCAATCCCTACTCAGGTACCTATGCAGGTTACTATATCGATAAAGGTCAGCTCTCCTTAGATCTCAACTACCAGTTAGAGGAGAACAAACTGCAAGGCAGCAACCATATGGTGGTCGACCAACTGACCTTAGGGGAGCGAAGTGACAGTAGTTTAGCCACTAGCCTACCTGTCACCCTTGCGATTGCACTGCTACAAGACAGACACGGTGTTATCGATCTTGGTCTTGATGTTTCAGGCGATCTAAACTCACCAGAGTTCAGTTTCGGTGGCATTATTTTGACCGCCTTTACCAATGTGATCACTAAAGCCGTAACCGCTCCCTTTAGCCTACTTTCAGGGATTTTTGGCGACAGTGATGCACTAGATAGCATCGCCTTTGGCTCCGGTTTAGCCGAGATAAGCGACAGCGAAGCCGACAAGCTTGAAACCTTAACCAAAGCACTCATTGAACGTCCAAAGCTGACTTTAAGTGTAGAAGGTGCCATTGACCCAATTGCAGATAGCCAAGAGCTTAAAATGCGTATGCTCACTCAAAAGTTGGCTCAAATCGGCAAAATTGCTCCCGATGTCATGCCCCGTAAACTGTCAGCAAGCCAGTTTCCAACTCAAGGCCCCCTATCAGATGCACTTATCTCCCTCTATGAGAGTGAAATTAGCGGTAAGGCCAATGAGATAAAAGTGCAAATAATGGCAAAAAATGAACAAGAGCAAACCCTATTAGATGATGAAGAGCTCAATATCCAATGGCATATCGCCCTGTATAATTTAGTCTTGAATCATCAGAAGGTCGATGAGCTTATGTTAGGGGATCTAGCCACCGAACGTGCCCTTGCCGTCAAGGCACATTTAGTGGATATCAATAAATTGGAACCATCACGGATCTTCCTACTCGATAGCCGCATTGATATTAATCAAGGCGCCCAAGAAGCGATATTAACCTTAGGGGCGGAGTGATCCCAACAACATGAGTATTTAATCTTAAGCTTGCATGGGTTACACTCTGGCCGATTTCGATTCTATCAGAGGTAACCCATGTTTATTGTTCGTTGGTTTTTAGGTCGCATTAT
Organism: Shewanella nanhaiensis; assembly: GCF_019457885.1. Lineage (GTDB taxonomy): Bacteria > Pseudomonadota > Gammaproteobacteria > Enterobacterales > Shewanellaceae > Shewanella > Shewanella nanhaiensis. The sequence continues at coordinate 42,935 of NZ_JAHZST010000018.1, read as the reverse complement.
CTTACTGCTCAACTTTATCTTCACACCGAAGAAGCGTAAACGTCCTCAGGATGAGCAAACCATGATAGATGCAGCGACTGAGCAGTTGGCCCTATATCAATATAAAGCCTGTCCCTTTTGCGTAAAAGTACGTCGTGCAATGCGCAGACAAGGCTTAAACATTGCAACCTTAGATGCAAAACAAGATCCTCATAAAAGCACCTTAGTCACCGAGGGTGGACAAGCAAAAGTCCCCTGTCTTCGTATTGAAGAGGATGGAGAGATACGTTGGATGTATGAGTCATCAGATATCATCAACTATCTAGATAAACGATTCGCATAAATAACAAAGCTCAAAAGCGACCCGCACAGGTCGCTTTTTGTTTTTAAGCTAATAGTTTTACAGCCCCGCCATCATACCTTTTAGTACCAGATCTTGGTAACTCACTAAGCCTAAAATCTCGCCATTCTCAACCACTGGTGCCTTAGAGATCCCAAAGCGCTCAAACAAACGGGCACAATACCGCACATCCATTTCAGCATTCACAGAAAAAACAGGTTTTAGCATGATCTCATAGATATTGACCCGCTCTGGTGCCTTATCTTTTGCCAAAACTTGCTTAGCAATATCACTCATCAACACAATACCAAACTCATCATTATCATGGCGCTTATTAACAAACAGCACCTTTACATCCTGTTCAATCGCATGCTTGACTGCATCGGCGACGGTATGAAGACCATCGACCATGACATACTTGTTTGTCATCACATCTGAGTTTCGAACGACTTTACCCTGATTCATATCTGGTCCTCAATATCTTTGCTTATCTCTCTCACTTGATGGGCAACGCCCACAGCATCTTCAACGTCTATCTGTATCGCAATCCCCTGCCCAGGATTAGTGTCAAACTCACCGACACGATTAATCGTTTCAAGTATCACACGGCTCTTATGCTCCTCCACCAAGAAGAGCACCACATCTCGTTGAACATCTAACGTGAGCCCCATAAATGTTTTCTTCTTTTCCAAACCTTCACCTCTGGCGTGATTGATAACGGTTGCCCCTGTCGCCCCCGCCTCTCTCGCCGCATCAAGAATACGGTTGGTGGTACTATCATCGATAAAAGCAATAATGAGTTTAAAACGCATCTTTAACTCCCAATAATCTCTTCTATTAACTATTCAGTTGTTTGCAAATAAACGCAGCTTAAATACGGCTCCCAACCAGACTAAGGCGTATTGTTTTGCTCCTTCACTGAGCGTCTTTTATCTAAGAGTTCAACAATTTGTGCATAGCCCATCACACTTATCATAGGAAAGAGGCTCGCAAATGCAATCAAACCAAACCCATCGATTAACGGATTACGCCCCTCAACATTTGTCGCTAAACCTAAGCCCAGCGCTGCCACAAGAGGCACTGTGACTGTTGATGTTGTCACGCCACCAGAATCATAGGCCAATGGAATGATCATTTTGGGGGCATAGAAGGTCTGGATAACCACTATGATATAACCCGCCATAATGTAGTAGTGAATAGGATCGCCAACCACAATCCTAAAGCACCCCAGAGCTATCCCAAAGGAGACCCCTATCGCGACAGAGATCCTCAGCCCTTGAACACCAATAGCACCCGCTGAGACCTCATTGGCCTTTATCGCCACAGCAATTAATGACGGCTCTGCTATCGTAGTACTAAAGCCTATCGCAGCTGCAAATAGGTATACCCACAGATAATCTTGCCAAATTATCACTTCACCCGGTCCTAAATTTGGGTGGATAAACTCGACACTAGTTAACTGCTCAGCCATGGTTTCGCCAATGGGAAAAAGCGCTAACTCAAGTCCCACTAGAAATAGGGTTAAACCGACAATCACATAGAAAAAACCCAGCACCACTTTATGCCAGTTTGCAATCGGACGTTTTAATACACCAAGCTGAAAACCAAACAGAATAACCGCAATCGGGATCACATCTCTGGCGGTCAATAGCAAGGTGTCCAGTAAGCCTCTAAGCATCTCCATCAAAACACCACCATGCCGTAGATAAGTACAAAGATCATTGGCGTCAAACTCGCAAACGCGATCAAACCAAACCCATCGAGCATCGGATTTCTTCCCTTAATCACGCTCGCTAACCCCACCCCTAAAGCGGTCACTAAAGGGACGGTAATGGTTGAGGTGGTCACCCCTCCTGAGTCATAGGCGACTCCAATAATACTTTCAGGTGCAAATCCCGTCAGTACCATGACGGTAACGTAGCCTCCTATAATGAGGTAATGAATTGGCCAACCTTTTAAGATTCGCACCACTCCGAGCAAAATAGCTAAGCCAACTGAGATAGCGACTGTGAGCCTCAACCCCATGGCATAACTCTCCATCGACGCTTCATCTGTATTAATTGCCCCCGCTTCGGCCGCCACCTGGGCCGCTTCATTTGCAACAGCAGTCAAGGCAGGTTCTGCCAGTGTGGTGCCAAACCCCAAGGAAAATGAAAACAGGACTAACCAGAAAACGCTCCCCTTACGGGCAAGAGCTTGCGCCAAGGACTCACCAATGGGAAACAGCCCCATCTCCAGTCCAAAAACAAAAAAGGTCAATCCAAAGACGATAAACACAAGGCCTACCATGATAGAGAACAGATCTGCGGGGGCTTGTTGCAGAATAAAAATTTCAAAGAAGCTCACCACCAAAATGATGGGAACAAGATCCTTAAAACTCGACAGCAAAGATTGCAGTAGTTTAAAAATAGCGGCCATTAACACTCCATGCGGCTGTTTAACTTAGATAAAATCATAAGTAGACAATCTAAATTAAGCTAAAAGTCATCGAGTAAAACCTAAGATAAATATGGCGTTAAAGCCTCTATATCAGGTTCTACCTCCCTCAAAATATGACTCATTTCAGTGTGCCATTTGAGTCCTAAATAGCAAGAATTAACCAGTACGATCTGGCTATTACTTGAGCGAAATCAAGTTTATCCATTTCAATTCAAGTTAGGGGAACTAAAGGTAAAAGATTGTCAGTATGATGCAAACTTGTTGAGAATTGAGTTATGCTGCATAAAGTAAATTGAGGCTGAACAATAAATATAGTGGGACACGGACTCTCCATTCCCTGCAATAGCAATCTCAGTCAAACAGATGTCGACACTAAAATAATAAGAACAGATATGCTTAATAATAAAATTGCCCTTATGCTTTCACTTACTCTGCTCACAGCCTGCGCGAGTAAAAAAACCGATCCTGAGGATTTTAAGCTCAGCGTCAAAGACAGGTTTAGTACCAATATAAAGGGAGATGGTATTAAGCTATTTACCTACAAGGCCCAGCTTGCCACCTTTGCAGAGCCTGATTTTCCTTTGCCTCATAATGAACGAATTGAGCAGGTAAAGAGAAAGAGTCGCGCACAATCTGGTAAACGTTATAAGCAACCCGATCTCAGCGATTGGACTCAACAGATAGAGCTAGGCCTCTCTAAAACCTTAGCCATGACAGGTTACTGTCGAGAAGGGTTTATGGAGCTCAGCCGTATTATTGAGGTAGGCAGAGCTGAGATCCGTGGTGAGTGTAATGAAGGGGCAACAGAAGCTGATAAGCAAAAATTCTCCTCATAATAATGTAGCCGTGCATATTTGTGGCTTGATGGAGCAGATTAAGTTAAAATCCGCTCCCGGATTTACAATCCAGCCACAGAAACTAAGCTGGCTGGAGAAATAGCAGCATATTGGTAGAGAGCTATGAACAAAAAACAGAAAATGATCAAACTTACGGCTAAACGTGCCAAGGCCCGTAAAAATAAGCATACAGCTCCTACAATCAAAAAATATGTCTCTAAAGGTGATCGTGCAAAAGCCCTAGCTCAGGAGCAGGCAGAAGCAGCATTATCTGGTAAGCAAACTGCTGAAGAGGTGCAAACTACAGCAGAAGCAGAGCAAGAGCAGCAAACTGATACGACTGAAACAAATTAGGCCATATTCCAAATAAAAAGGGAGCTTATACCAATTACATTAAATATGTTATCAATTCAGAGGCGCTCAAACTTTTCAATTCAAGGCGCATTGATGAAAGAATGGTTACTCCCTTGTAAGTCAATGCAAAGCGGAAGTGGAATGTTTGAGAGCCTCCCGCAGGGCGGGTTTCAAAGCCCTGGATGCTGTATTGAATGATTTAGATATAGAATAACTATTAGCTTCAATCATCCGCCTAGCCTACAGCACTTTGAATTCCCGCTGAATGAACAGATACTTAATGTAATTGGTATTAGTAGCTCCCTTCTTTATTTGTGCCATTGAGGTATCAGCTGGCTTTATCACCTGTTGGTTTTATAAACTCTCTCACTTCGCTCCCAGCCTCCGCATCTTGCTCCTCTGTTATCTGCGCCATCAGTGCACAGGAGGAGGATAATGCATTAGTACTACTCGGACTTAACTCGGTATCAAACTCATCTTGTTCATCATTCACAGAAGAAGCTAGCTCATTCGATGCATCAGCCCTAACCTTGTCCACTAATCTAAATGCGGTATAAACACCTAATATTGCAAAAATTATCGCCCCGATAACTTGGCCCACCAACACACCAAAAACCCCACCCCACTGAGCGCCAAAATAGACAAATGGGATAGTGCCTATGGTCGCTTTACCCACATTGAAAAAGGTTGAGTACTTTGCTTTACCTAAATTATTAAAAGAGGCATTGGCCACAAATAACGCGCCGGAGAAAACAAAGAAAACGGCAATATAGGTACAGAAGAACCGAATAATTTCCGCACTGTCTCCCTTCATATCAAACACAGAGATGATCTGATCCTGTAACAACATCAAGATCAACGAGACGCCAATAACATACATGGCACAAAACTGCAGGGCTTTGGTTAAGCTCTCTTTCACTCTGTCAAATTCATGAGCGCCATAATTCTGCCCTACAATAGGGCCAACGGCTCCCGATAAAGCGAAGATCATTCCAAAGCAGACAGGGACTAAACGCCCTAATACCGCCCAACCAGCAACATAGCCATCACCAAAATCCGCAATTGCGCGAGTCACCACAGCATTTCCTATTGGTGTGGCGATATTGGTTAGCATGGCCGGCGCTGCAATTGCGAAAATAGCACTAAGATCTGTCTTAAAGCTCTCAAATTCAAACTGTCCAAACAGTTTATGCTTAACGATCACACCCCGTGCAGCAATAAACAACACCCCAGCCCTAGCCAATACAGAAGCAACCGCCGCCCCCTCAATGCCCATCCCCAATGCAAAGATAAAGATGGGATCAAACACCAAGTTGATCCCCCCACCAGCAAGGGTTGACATCATAGAGAGCTTTGCATCTCCCACTGCCCGAAGTGCAGCGCCCAGTGCCATCGCAAGACAGATAAGTGGCAGTGAAGGAACTAAGATATAAAGGTATCCAGCAGCAAGCTCCGCGGTGTGCCCTGTCGCACCGACTAGTGAGAGTAGCTCAGGGATAAAATAGGTCACCACAGCCGAAACAAGCAATGACATCAACAGAGTCACAACGGCGCAATTTAGTAGTAAACGCTTAGCCGCTTCCATCTGTTTGGCACCGATAGCACGGGATACCAGCGCACCTAGTGCTATGGATAAACCGATACCGATGGAAGTGGTAAAGAAAGAGATAGTTCCCGCATAACCGACCGCAGCGGCAAGCTCCTGCTCACCGAGCAAGCTCAAGAAGAAGATATCGATTAAATCGACCACAAATAGCGCTGATATCCCCACCGCCGCAGTCGAACTCATCACTAAGATGTGACGCATAATCGAACCTTGAACAAATTTAGCTGTAGTCATCTCTATCCTTGAACTTATATTATTAATATTTAGTGCTATATTTCCGCTTCCAACTCACTACCGCAATGATCGCAGTAGCTGGCATCATTCTCATGACCGGTTTTAAGGCAGTTACTACAGCGACGGAGATCTTTACTTTTTCCCATCTCTTGGGAGATCTCTGCCGTTAAAATACCTGTCGGGATCGCAATAATCGAGTAACCAAGCAACATGGTAAATGCTGCGATGGCTTGACCTAAGTTAGTGCCAGGAGTGATATCGCCATAGCCGACCGTCGTGATGGTCACTATGGTCCAATAGATAGACTTGGGGATCGAAGTGAAACCATTTCCAGGCCCTTCAACTACATACATAATTGCACTGAGCACCATCACAATCAGACTGACAGAGAAGAAGAAAATAAACACCTTACGACCAGACTGTAACATAGCTCTAAGCAATACATTGCCTTCACTAAGATATCGTAACAATTTCAGCACACGGAAGATCCTGAACAACCTCAGAATACGGATAACTAGCGTAAAGTTCGCTCCAGGGAAAAGCAGTGCCAGATAACTTGGCAAGATAGAGAGCAGATCGACAACTCCATAGAAGCTCCTCACATATTGCACTGGTTGAGCAGAGCAGTAGAGTCTCAGCAAGTACTCGATAGTAAAAACAATGGTAAAAAACCACTCTAATATACTGATTAATTGACCATATTGGCTATTTATCGAGGCAACTGTATCGAGAAACACTAAGGTCACACTCAAAATAATACAGATAATTAAACTGATATCGAAATAGCGGCCGAGTCTCGTATCTGTACCAAATATCACTCTTCTTAACTTAAGCTTTATCGTGTCTTCATTATTTATTTGCGTATCTTGTTCCATGAAACCTATTCCCCACCATTGGAATCAAGTATTTTGCCACTATTAGCCCATAATACCAATGGGAACGCCTGCGACGTAAAATTCGATTTAAGCAGTACACTTAGGGTACTATACTAAAATACGTTAAATCGATTATTGAGCTTCACAATACATGTACAGAACTCTTTTACTGCTCACCTCTCTATTTTTACTCTGTGCTCAACAACCAAGCTTGGCTGCCAGCTCAAAACAGCACTCCCCTGATAGCTCACCAGCCTCCAACTTAGGTAAGATAGATCTTGTCGTGGTTACAAAGTCAAAGGCAAAAATGGTGTTAATGCGTAACGGAAAAGTGATGCGTCAATACCGAATCGCCATGGGAGACAGACCCATAGGTCATAAGCTTAAAGAGGGGGATCAACGCACCCCTGAAGGTCGCTATATCTTAGATTACAAAAAATCCGATAGTGCTTATTACCGCGCGATCCATATCTCATACCCCAATGATGAAGATAAGCTCAGAGCCAAAGCGCTGGGTATTAGTCCTGGTGGACAGATCATGATCCATGGACAAAACCCCAACTCATCTCTAGCACCTGAAGAGGCACAAAAATTTAACTGGACCGATGGTTGTATCGCCATCACCAATCGACAGATGGATGAGTTATGGGGCTCAATTGAACCTGGTACTCCCATTGAGATCTGGCCCTAGTCAAGAGCGGTATATACAAGCCCTCAGAAAAACCAATCAATACACTGGAAATAAAAGAACTTATCAATGAATAACTCTCTTACTCTTGCTGATTTACACAGCAGTTGGCCAGACTTTACTCGCAAGATTAATCTCTTCTTAGAGGAGTTAGGCTTAGCTCAGTTAGGGCTTGAATGCGATCATGCAGCACTCAGGGTAAATAGCGCTTCAGTTGCCGATGAGCTCAGTAATGCACTCTGCAGCGATGGGGTGGTGATCTCAAACAATATGATTAATGGGCGGCCAATACTCATTATCGAGCTCAATACGCCACTGCAATTAACTAACCTCACCATTGATTGTATCGAACTCCCCTACCCTGGGAGTAAGCAGTACCCAATCGAAGGTTGGGAACATATCGAATTAGTTTTGCCATGTCAGGCGAATAACTGCGAGCAATTAACCCAAGCATTAGTTGAAAGAGTGCCCCATTTAGCCGATGTGATTGATAATAAAACGGAGATAAAGGTTAAGTTAAGCTCACCATCAGGAGAACATGAGCGCCTTGCGAATCCAACCATCGCCTTTAAAAAGGGCAATATCTGCATCAAGGTTCATCCCCACGGCATTAAAGAGGTGATTGCTTCAGAGCAGGTTGAGCCATGAAAAATTTAGAGTACTCATTAACAAGAAGCACAAATAACTTCACCTAGATAAATTGACGTTACTGATACAGGTGATAGCTCCCGTGGATGCTAACTAACAATCAAAGACGTAATTAAATCGTTACATTGCAGCACACAAAAACAACATATAACACTAGTAATGAATAGACTGTCGATATAATACTCTGTTTAAGTTGGAAGTGATGTTTAGTTTCATTAGCCCCTAAACATTCACTTCCAGACAAATCTAAGTAACTAATATTCTTTTAATTTTTTTATTAACGACAACTAGCTTGTATCTTTTTATTTTCACCCAATATGAAAACGGAGCCTTATTAGATAAAAAGGAGAAACTCTTTCACCAAAAAAAATGACTTACCTCACAACACCTGTATCACTTTGTAACCCGCTCTTTTTTATTTTTTATAAACTGAGAAAATATTAGACTAAATTTATATTCATTGAGCTCAATATGAAAAAGCTATCATTAGTCTGCTGTCTTCTATTTGTTATTGGTTGCAGTGCCAATAGCGTTAAAACAAATAATGATACGTACAATACAAATCTTGATAGTTTAGATCTTCCCTCCCATTACACTTCTCCCTGTTTCCATGAAAACAAGAAAATATATAATGAATTTGCGACTTTATTAGGAAGATTAGAGATAGGCGAGTTAAGTCAGAGTGATGCCGCAAGTAAAATGGTTGTTTTGTGCCCCCATCAACCAGAGATGATTATCTGGCTAACAAATACTTTCGCTAAACCACCTGCTTATCTCTAGGCCAAATACTTATAGAGACATTTACAACACTAATTAGTCTCAAAAACAATTAGCTCAACTAACAGATTAAGTTCCAAAATAATTCAACGAGTTGAAGCAGGAAAGCTAGCCTTATAAATCTAAAATAGCTAGCCTCTGTTTTGAAGTTGAGCTCTTAGTATTTACTTTTTCTTAAGCACACTCGACATGGATGGCACTATGGTTACGGGATCTAATCGCATCTGATACCAGTTTACCCGCCAATCAAGATGAGGACCGGTTACTCGTCCTGTAGCACCGACTTCTGCGATGGGCTGCCCCTGCTTTATCGCCTCGCCCTCTTTGACATATAGTTTGCTTAAGTGAAGAAAACTAGAGCTAACGCCATAGCCATGGTCAAGAATAATCGTACCACCTGAGTAGAACATATCCGCTACCGATAAACTGATAATCCCATCAGCGGGAGCGACCACAACAGTGCCAGTTTTAGCGGCAACATCTACACCATAATGAGGGTTTCCAGGTTTGCCGTTATAGACACGTTGACTACCATATACACCAGAAATTCTACCAGTGAGAGGCCAGATAAAATCTTGAGTAAAGGCGTTTTGCTCTGAAAATTGTGCACGAGCCGCTTTGACCTGCTTACTGTCTTTTCTAGAACGCTCCACCGCTTTAGGATCTGGTTTCATGATCTTTTTACTGATCCCATTTACCCTATCGATCTTGTACTCTTTTTCACTGATAGTAAGTGGCATTATTTGGGTTAAACCATCAGGATAAACCAGTTTTAGCTCTTGATTGACTTCAGCTTCACGGCCAAAACCGAAAGCAAAGTGACCTTTTGGGGTCACCTTAACCGCTTCACCATTGAGTGAAACTTGCGTTCCCGGTTCAACCTGAGCACGAATTAACGCCCCCTGCTCCATCTTACCCACCAACTCAACTTGGGCTGATGCATGGCTTGATATCAGTAAACTACTTATCGCCATGCAACAGATAATTGCAGAAGACAAAACAGATGGGGTGTTAATATATTTCAAACTCATCTCCGTTATTTGTATCAATCAGTATTAGATTCTACTCACATCAAGAGTTACTCTTGAGCGCCTTTAACCGATATCGCGCCTTTGCCTACACCTTCGTAGGCGATGACTTTAAACTGGCTGTGCGGTGACTTTTCAACTAAGGTATTGGCTACAAACTCAGCCAACAGCTCGACAGTTGTATCATGGGGAATAATCTCACACATAGCTTTAGGCATCGCCAGTTGAAAATCACCTTGTGGAGCTTGATAATGAAAGCCAAAGTGAGTGTCATCATTTACCTTCGCCTGAGGTGAAAGCGTTAACTCATCAATCTTAACCACATCTTCTACAGTGCCAAGATAGATATCTTTCCAACGTTCAGCCCAATATTCATCCCATTTTGGTGCCGAGATCCCATTCTCAAAAATATTTATCGGGCTACGGTGACCATGGGCGATACGCTGGCAGTTTCCATCATGCTTCTTCAAACCATGGGAGTAATGATAAAAAGGCGTCTCATGAAGCTCATTTCTGAGAGTTAACGCAATGCCATCAACGTTATCGGGTAACACCTCTTTTAAGGCTTTTTGCAGGAAGGTGTTTACACTTTCAAAATCGATAAGCTCACTAGGGATAAGCGCAAAAGCTTGCTCTGGACAAGCCAGATGTATATCCCCTTTAAGACTATTAAAGTCCATCCATACCCTGTCGCCCTGCTGTTGCCAGCGAACTTCACTGCAAGCTGTCGGGATCAACAATCGATGATCGGCGACATTATCAATGGTATCTTTAATCGTGCGCTTCACTTTTGAGAAGTCGAGCACCATATTTTGCTCATCTAAACCGCCATCGAGCAATACATCGACTATCCAACTCTCTCCCACCATGCCACGAATGGGACACAGGTAAGAAAAGTCTATCACGGTTAAATCTCTAACAAAAAGTTGCATTTACTCTCCTAGGCAGAAAAACAGTCTACCTGTTAATACGTCCAATCGGCGATGGCCAAAGAACTAAAATATACTAAGTTGATAAAGAGAAAATCATCGACTCATTTGGTGCAAGTTTACATGGGGTCAAGCCGTTTTTCGAGTCGTTTACTTAGGTAATTATCGCCCTTGCAGAGATATCCAGCAAAAAGTCATTTTCTTAGCACAAAAAAAGCGCCAAACGGCGCTTTTAGTTTCAATTCAGCATCAATTTACTGGCCGCCTTTTAATCGACAATCCAACTGGTCTTTCAGCTTCGCAGGCACACCTTTAATCATGATGGTGTCGGAGACATATCGTATCGTACATCACTATGATGGCCTGAATCAGAGACTACTGCCCGCCTTTTAATCGACGATCTAATTGATCTTTCAAGTTAGCTGGAACACCTTTAATCATAATGGTGTCGGAGACATATAATATCGTACATCACTATGATGGCCTAAGATTGCCTGAGTTCAGAGACTACTGGCCACCCTTTAATCGACGATCCAATTGATCTTTCAAGTTAGCTGGAACACCTTTAATCATAATGGTGTCAGAGATAGGGTCATACATCACTCGCTCACCTAAGTGTGCACCATCAAAGCTTAAGGTCACCCCACCACCTGTACCGGAGAACTTTTTCAGTTGTCTCAAGGTTGGCTTGTCACCCGGAAACTCATCTTCGAGTTCATACTCACCACCACGGGCAAAGTCATAGAAGGACTCCATACCAGAATCGGCTAGCTCATCGGCAAGATCTTTAATCTCAATATCAGCCCCGACTTCACAGCGTTCGGTACAGTAATCGAACACTTTTTCACGGCATTGCTGACGCTCATCTTTAGTCAATTCACTGCTTGAGACGAAATCCTCAACGGCATTCATCAGCTGCTTGTTTTGTGCCTTAGTATTAACGCCTTCAACACACCCCATAAAGTCGAGGAAAAAATCCGCGACTTTACGTCCAGCGCGACCACGAATAAAGGAGATATATTTACGCGAATCACTATCTGCTTGCCACTCTGTCAAATCGATTCTTGCAGCAAGCTGCACATCTTTCAAATCTAAGTGAGTATTTTGCGACAGCTCCATATCATCCAAAACTGTCATCGATGACTTAGCATTTAACAAAGAGACATAGAGATAATCACTGGTCATATGGGTATAACATGAAAGCAGCAAGAATCCGCCTTGACTAAAATCATATTTAGAGAGCTCCTCTTGCAGCAATTTACCCGCCAAGCCTGAAAACTCAACAAATCCCAGTTCGCCGTTTCGATACTCGCTTAACGCCTGTTCAAACTTAGGGTTTGCTTCGCCATCTTCACCATGAGTACCGAAGTGACCAAAACCTTTACCCGCCTTAGTGGTATAAGTCTGGTGAAGCTCCTCTAACATGGCTTCGACAGCTTCACTATTTAACAGGGGTTGTGGACGCAATCGGCAACTAAGCTGACCTTCACGATCCTGAGAGATGGCGTGGATAATTGCTTGCTCAACGTTAATACTCATAAGCCTCGATATCGATAATAACATTTAGCAGCGATGATGCTTTCACTGCTAATTTAAGTGGGATGGTTAGGAGATTAAATCTAACCTGAATAATTAGGGTATATTGCCCCAATCATCACGATGCGGCAAGTGAGAAACGTCTCCTTTAGGGATTAAATAGGTCATTTTGAACAGTGAGGAAAGCACAAAGATCTAAGCCACTGAGCTTAACTGAAGTGACAAATAGTTAAGGCAAGTTTTAGCTTTACTCTAATACGGTTAACTTATGCCCACAAAAGAGGTAAATCACGACACTTTAACCAAGTAAGTATATCGTGCTCCCAATGAATTTCGGTTATCATATGCAGTTAATCAAGTTTAGAGTGAAATACTTTTTAATATGGCAATCCAATCCAAATACTCAAATACACAAGTTGAATCCATTATCGCAGAGCTAAGCGCTGTGCTAGATAAGCATCAAGCCCCTACTGACCTCAGATTAATGGTGCTAGGCAACTGCGTTACCGATCTTTTAGCACGTAAGGTTCCGGCCGAAGCACGTGCGAGCGTTGCAGAACAATTCTCGAAAGCACTTGCACAATCGGTGAAAGGTTAATACCTTCAACTTAGATTGCGTAAGAGAGACTGAACCACAAACAAACTTAAGACACATCAGTAGCTAATCAGTAAGCGGAGCCACATGGTCGAGCGTAAAAAAGAGATGGGCCGCGATCGCGTATCGCGCTTAATAAGTTGGGGGCACTGGTTTGCCTTCTTCAACGGCTTTCTTGCCATGATCGTGGGTTTTCGCTATCTAGATACCGTAGGTTACCCTGAGTCATGGTTGGGCTGGGGCTATCTGGCTATCAGCACTATCGGCCACTTCAGCTTTTTATCCTTTATCGTCTATCTGGTGCTGGTTTTCCCCGTTACCTTACTTCTGCCCTATTCAAAGATATTACGGGGCTACGCTGCATCTATTGCGACATTAAGTCTGTGTATCTTGCTATATGACACCATTATCTATGATGACTATGGCCTTCACCTTAGCCCCTTTGTTTTTGATTTAGCCTGGGCTGATCTTAACGCTCTTCTACGTGGAACCTCCTACATTGTGACGCCTATAGGTATCATAGTGCTTGAGCTCACGGCAGCTAACTTCCTATGGAAACGCATTGAGAAGATACATAAGGTTAAATGTGGCAATAAAGTCGTTGCTTTTGTTGGGCTCTGTTTTGTCAGTAGCCATCTCATTCATATCTGGGCTGACGCTGCGTCAGTGACAGACATCACTCGCTTAGACGATGCTTACCCTCTCTCTTATCCTGCTACCGCTCGCTCATTTATGGAGAGCCATGGCATCGATGGGGATAAAAATAATAAACGTCATTCTGATCTAAGAAGTAATATCAGCTACCCCATCACGCCCATGCAATGTGTGAATGAGGAGCCAAAGAGCAATATTCTCTTAATTACAGTAGATAGTTTAAGGGCCGATATGCTTGATGAAAGCACTATGCCCTTCCTTAGCCAGTACGCCAAAGAGAATCAAGATTTTCACCAACACCTAAGTGGCGGCACTCAATTTTCCAGTGGCATGTTCTCTATTATGTATGGCCTACAGGGAAGTTACATGAATGATGGTACCTTAGATCACACTGAGCCACTTTTGACCCAAGAGCTTAATCGACAAGGTTATCAAACCGCTGTTTTTGCCACTGACGATCTGGTTTTTAAACCTAGCGCTATCTTCAAAGGGTTACAGCAGCACATCACTCCAGTAGACAATAGCCATGCAATGGCAGATAAAGGTTCACTAGCGAGTTTTGAAAAGTGGCGTACTCAGACAAGTTCACCTTGGTTTGGTCTTGTCAACCTGCGCTCTCCAGAGAGCTATGACACACCGATTGGCTTCTTAGGCATAGAAACTGTCCGCCCTAAAAAAACACTCACATCCGCTGAGCGAGTACTATTTAACCAGTATCGTCAATCACTGAACTTTATTGATAACGAACTGAAAAAGGTGATCCAAGCTCTGCCTCAAGAGACCTTAGTCATAATCACTGGCGTCAGCGGTAAGTTATTTACAAGTAACCCTAACGAAGCACGTAGTAATATGTCTCCTGACAATGTTCATGTGCCTTTGATCATACATTGGCCAGGCAAAGTTCCCCCAAAGGATATCAAGTATCGAACTAGCCATTATGGGATTGCACCAACACTGTTAAGCCAAGTACTTGGTTGCACAAATGCACCTACTGATTACAGTGCCGGTCGTAGCTTATTACAACCTGATAGCGAGTCTTGGGTCTATGTGGGCGATAATCTTATTTTCGGGATCTACCAGAACTCGGAGATAACAGTGATTGACCGCCATGGAAAATATCGAATTTATGATGAAAATTATGAACGCAGATTGCGTAAAAAGATGAGCGCACCTGAGTTGATTGAAGTGATGCGCGAAGGACGTCGCCTCTATAATCATTAATTGATACTCCGCCCTGAATAGATCCGGGCGGAAAACTCCCCTGCTGTAAACCCGCTAAGTGTATAAAGCTTACAAACTAAGCAGTTGATACAAAGGGACAACTAAGAGCTTGCACAAGCAGCAGTGAGTTGATAAAGTTCTGCTTCGTTCGATGGGGCTTAGCTTCAGGAACAAACATCGGGATATGGCCTAGTCCGGTAAGGCGCTTGTCTGGGGGACAAGAGATCGCAGGTTCAAATCCTGCTATCCCGACCAAATATTGAAAAGCCGCTAATCGAAAGATTAGCGGCTTTTTGCTATAAGTTTTCTACTGTTTTAAAGTAGATTGTCTCTCCTGTAGAGCAGGGCCAAAGTATCAAGGATAACGCTTCAAAAAATAACTCTTATTACTTTTCTTACTGACGTTTATGTAAAAAAGCTAACGAATCACTTAAGTTTTTCATCCAAGCAAGGTATAACAATAAAGAAGAAGATGTTTACAAAGTTGCAACAGGCATTTCGATAGGCAGGCCTGATAACTAGCATCAGACAAACAATGTAATAAATCATCTGCTTACATTAGGCAGAGCTTCATTTTGAATGATCTCATTCTTAACCGTTAGCATCTATAGTTAGCATAACAAGTAAAAATAAAAAGGCTATATGCTCAAAATAACCCAACAACACTTAAAACTCTCAGTCTTACTCGGTTTAATAGGATTAATTGTTAACCTTTATCCTATTCCCCTGTTTGGCAATGTTCAATTGGTGTTGGGAAACCTATTTTTTGTCATTGTCGCAATATTATTAGGACCTTGGTACGCCCTTCTTTGTGCAGCAATCTCCTCTATTGGGTTAATTGTCTCTTGGACAAGCCCTCACGTTTTCCTGTTTTTCTGTTTAGAGGCTCTTTGGCTTGGTTTTGCCAGAAGAAAAGATATCTACGCTCTCTATGCCGATATAGGCTTCTGGATCGCTATTGGGATGCCGCTCTTTTATTTTTATGCCACCAACTTCTCTGAGCTTCCACAAAGTCACCTCTCTTTTATCACTCTTAAACAGGGGATTAATGGCTTTATCTGTGCAGCTCTAGGCTCACTGGCTGTCACTGTTTTTTCTGGATTTTGGTACCTTAAAAATAAAGTAAGAGACAAAAAAAGACGCACCTTTCACGCTCAATTAACATACAGCTTTACATTGATATTAACCATATCTCTACTTAGCTCAGCGTTACTTTTCAATCATCAAGTTATTCTAAAACAACAAAACAGCCTTAATCAAAACCTACATGACTCAGCTGTCCACTTAGGCCAAGCGACCGAAGTTTTTCTAGAGACCCACAAAAAAGCCATCAGTAATGCCTCACAATGGCTTAGCCTTTCCCAAACAGACATTCCTGGTTGGCAAAAGAGCCTAACTAAACTGCATCAAAGCTATTCTGATTTTATCACCATGATAGTCACCGACAGTGATGCTCGCATCATTGCTGCAACGCCTATAGAGCTCTTAGGCTCAGAAAAGGTGAAAAATAGAAGCTTTTCAGTTAAAGACAGACACTATTTCCAAGAAGCCTTCTATAAACAACAAACCTTCGTCTCTCCAGCCTTTTGGGGCAGAGGTTTTGGGACTGATCCTATTGTCGCCATCAGCGCTCCCATCTACAGTGGCGAAAACTCAGATCAACCAGCCGGAATTATTGAGGGCTCTCTCAACTTAACAAGCTTCGTTGACATTGAGCAGAAAAACCTTGTTTATGAGATGCAATCTATGATTTTAATAGATGAAAATGAACGTGTTATCTACGCATCAAAAACATTAAAACTCCCCGTTTTATCTAAGTTTAAATCAGTGGAAAGTGGGAAGAACTACAAAACCAGCTTAAAGCTAATCAATTTATTTGACCTTAATAACCCAAATCCTGAGTTCGTTTACACTCATTACCAACTCAATAACGGCTGGAAGTTGTATATAGTCAAACCCTTCTCCCCGCTTCTAAAGCTGCTAGAAACACAGTACTTAACCACTTTTACTGTGTTAATCCTCTCCTTGATTATTACCGTGATTGTGACGCGAGTAATAAGCACTAGGTTAACGGAACCCTTAACCATGATTGCCAACAAGTTTGGTGATAAAGGGCACAAAAATGCGGCTGCCTACCATATTGATGAGGAGTCACCTCAAGAGTTTTTAACCTTATATCAAAGCATTAAGAAAAGTAAGCAGGAGTTGATAAGTTATCAATTAGAGCTAGAGGAGAAAGTGGCTATCCGGACATTCGAGCTGGAAAAAGCCAATAAGAAGCTGCAATCGCTAGCGGAGAAAGATGACTTAACTGGTTTATTTAATCGTAGAAGCGCCGAAAGTCGATTTAAAACCACACATAACCTATGCCTAAGAAGTGACGAGGTGATGGTCATTGCCATACTCGATATCGATAACTTTAAAGGTATCAATGATACCTTCGGCCACCAAGGTGGTGATCAATGCCTTAGAGCCATAGCCAACAGCATGAAGCTCTTTTTTAAACGTGATAGTGATGTGATCTCCCGCTATGGCGGTGAAGAGTTTCTACTTATCTTACCGATGACCAATCCAGATATGGTTGAAGATCACCTGAATGAATTCAGATTACAGCTCAAAAGACTCGTTATACAGCCACCCCATCAAACAACCGAAATCATGATGACAGTCAGTATTGGCGCTATCGTTGCGAATGCCAATTACAGTAAATCACTCGAGGATTGGTTTAGACAAGCCGATTTGAACCTATATCAAGCTAAAAACCAAGGCAGAGATAAAGTCATAGTCACCAAACCTCGTGTAGCTCCTGACTTTGATATTTAATCTAGATTTTGCTTATCAATAAATCGATCCATTTTATCCAATAAATAGGGAAAAAACGGATTCCATTTTTGTCTCAACATCTCATCTGCCTGTACACCGAGTACACCTCTCTCACCTCTTGAAGATGCAGCACCAATTTGAACTCGATCGATATAGTGAACTCCTTCTGGTCCATATAAACTATCTTCAATCGGGAACGGGAGAGCGACATGTGACAGGGAGTAAACATTAACTGGCCATTTTTGAGCTATGGGTTCAATAGAACTCTCACCCTTAGCATAGTTCGTTGTCGCCTGAACTTGCCGTCTTAGCTCAGCCTCACCAGTACGGTTTTCCACAAGCGTATAATTAAAATTGAGTGGTACTCGATCTATAAGGTAATTAAATTCATCTAATGGGTCATTAAGTACTAAGCCCATATTCACTTCCGTTCGATTAATATCAAATATCACCAGTTCATGGTTACTCTCAGGTAATTTTTGATAGAGTTCCTCCACAACCGATGCGGTAGAGACAGTATCATCCACTAATGATTGAAACGTCAGTATCGGTCCGATGTTGAGTTTCCCCTCGGAGGATAATTGGTTTAGCAGCAACTGGTTACGCTCCGCTAGCTGGTAAACCACATCACCGGCATTCACGGCAAAGGAGTTATATTTAAACGGGTCATACTCAGCTTGAAGGCTATTCCAGCTTAATTTTTCCAAACCCAACAACTCACCAAGCCTAGCTTGCCACTTAGCGCCTGCAGCCACTGGGGGTAAGCCTATAGCAGGAGAGAGAAAAACCATACCCGCATAATCTGTAGATAGCCCTTTCACAAGTCGCTCCAGTTCGTGATTTAATCCAAGTGCAGCTCCTGTTGAAAAACCAACCAAGTACAAGGGTTTCCCCTTTAACACCTTCTGCATATGCTCTGTCGCTAACGACACCGCCGATGCCATATCTTGCCACTCGATATCGATAAGGCCTGAAGGTATCGTTCCGTGACCTGGTAGCCTGAGCGCTAATACATGCGCATTACCTTTAAAGTGTTTAGCGAGGTGGGAAGTTGCATAGGGGGAGTCCGACATACCATGAAGAAGCAGCACCCCAAAATCTCCATCAGCTTGTGGCCATTCATAACTTCTGTTCCAGTCCGTACGCCATTTTTTAGGATCTGATAAGCTTCCACGAACATAACGGTTAATCACAGAGTCAAAGTCGTGAGGAGTACGTCCATAAATTCTCTCTTCAACTTCATCAAAAATGGCCTGTTCTAATGCCATCAACTGCGAAAAATCTTTAAAGCCCAATGATCGCTTATAGGCAGATTTCAATTCAGTTTTATGCCAAACATCTAGCTCAGGCCTAGATGTCAAGTACCAAATGCTGGCGCATAGCAACGCAATGACAACCCCTAATGATGCATAAAACAGCGCCATAAATAGGTGTTTAGTTGAACCAATAACTAAGGTTTTCATCACTCTCCAGAGGCCATCAACATAGGGAATCTTTAATGAGCATTAACTTACACGTTTTAACCGAGTAAAATCTAGCTATCAGCTTCTTTAGTCACGACTCCGGTTATAAAATGCACTTATCAGGTACAATAGATACTAAAGTTATCAGTTTAGGGGCTCACAGCCCGACATTTTGCTTCTACCTCCCAACTCCCCCAGTATTACCTCAAGGGTGGAACATAGCTCAGGATGATGCGGTTTCTGTGTTAATTGAACACAATGGAAATCATTGGCGAAAAATATTGACTATCATGGCAAAAATTTGCGCCCCTAACGAAGAGTGGAAACACTACCGAGATACACATCTACTCAAGCACAATGAAATGATATTGATTGGTGCTGATACACTACTACAAACGACTACCCCTCACCAAAAACGATGGCACTTCCTTGTTGGTAAGGTGGTTTCACAGCAGCTTTCAATGGAAACTCAAGACCTCTCATTTATTGACATAAACCACAGCTCAATACAGTTTTATGATAATCAGTCATTACTCATCACTCCCTACTTAGATTATCGGCAATACCCAAATCAACTAATTGCAGAAACAAGGGCGCTGATAGCAAGCAATAGCTAATACCAATCAGTATACGAAGTGATTAAAAAGCAGCTATTAAAAAGGCGCTTTCGCGCCTTATATACCCAAGCCACCTCAAAATGCTGAATCCTGCATCTTGAAGTTGTTTGGGTATACAATTAAAAAATATTTAATCATATATTGTCGGTATCGCTTCGCGTTTATGCTGAGTCGCTTTGTAGATCCCAACCAATCTATCTTCAACATAGGAGTCGACAGCTTTCCCCTCCAGAAAGTCATCAATCTGTTCATAGGTTAACCCAAGTGCAACCTCATCTTCCAATTGAGGCTTATCCTCTTCCAGATCTGCGGTAGGAGCTTTTTCAACAAGCACAGCCGGAGCGCCTAAATACGCTGCTAGCTGGCGAACCTGTCGCTTATTTAAGCCAAAAAGAGGAGCAAGATCACAAGCTCCATCCCCCCATTTAGTATAAAAGCCGGTAATATTCTCGGAACTATGATCCGTACCGACCACCAACCCACCTGTCAGACCTGCAATTTCATACTGAGCTATCATACGCATTCTCGCTTTGACATTGCCCTTCACAAAATCGAGTTTCGCACTGTCACAGATTTCAATTCCCGCCGAGGTTAAGCCTGATAATGTCTCTTTATGTACTGCGCTAACACCATCATGAATATTCACAGTGACCAGTTTTGAGGGAGTAATAAACTGGCATGCAAGTTGAGCTTCATCTTCATCTTTTTGAACATGATAAGGTAGACGAACAGCAATGAACTGGTAAAGCTCAGAGCTTGTCTCTTGATTAAGCTCATCAACAGCAAGTTGACATAACTTTCCGGCAAGTGATGAGTCAACCCCTCCACTGATCCCAAGCACTAATGTTTGTGTATGTGACTCTTTTAACTTTAACTTTATAAATGCAATGCGTCTCTCAACTTCATAACTTGCCTCAATTGCAGGCTGCACTTTCATTTCACGTAAAATCTGTCCTTTCACAATCTGTGCTCCAAAATGTGTTTCATATTACAGTCGATAATTATGGGCTAAATTAAGCTGAATACCAATCCCATCACAGGGCAAATTTATGCTAATTTACTTTTTAACATATTCAAAATACCAGTTCATTTTGATATCTACAGAACACAAGAGGAACAAATAAAAATGCCAGCAATCAATGCTGGCATTCCACTCACTTTCGATAAAGTGCTCCCTCTGTTAATAGACAAGCTTTCTCACTAGGTGTTTCCACCTGTCATAACACTCAATTATTTAACGACCGCATGAGAGAATGAGTAAACAATACCGAGTGAGATAGCGTGGGGGTCATCGCCCATCAAAGGCACTACCTTATCCCCATGACCTTTACCATTCACACTAAAGTTAACGTTATTGTCATTATCCATATTTGCATAGGCTATATAGAGTGTTGTTTGAGCATCAAGTTGATAGTCGTAACCAACGGCGATCTGAGTCGCATCACTTGCATCCCCTTCACCAGAACTAACGGCAAATTGAGCTTTTATTTTGCCCTTGTCTCCAACCTCCATGCTACCACCGAGGGAGAAGCTATCCCTGTCATTTCCCGACAAACCACCGATATCCATCTCATTTTGATAGCCACCGCCGACGCTAAAGCGTCCAAAATGATAGCCTAAAGTTACCGCTGCAGCAGTATGGTTTTTATCAACCATCTCACCTTGACCAATACTGGTATACATCACCCCTAACTTTAGGTTTTTCCTCTTATAGTTACCTTTCAAGAGATAATAATCAGAGTCATCGACTCCCTCCTCGGGAACATAAGTCGCTGCAGCATCAAACCCCGAAAAATCGGGAGTTTTATAATAGATCACATTATCGGAGCGCCCTGGAATGCCATTGGCTTCCCACAGGTTTCCCAGATCGCCAATTTGATCGGCAAACAGGTTGTAATCATTAGCATACTGATCCAAAAATGGCATATGACCTGCTAAAACAGTACCAAACGTCCCTTCTAACCCTATAAATGAGGGACGTCCTTTAGTAAATATCTGCCCAGATGACTCGGCACCACCGTTACCATCATTCCCCCCTTGAGCAGTGAGATCGACACCAGTCTCATATTGAAAAATAATTTTCAGATCTGAGTTAATCTGATGATCGCCATTAAACCCTAAGCGGGAAGAGTTGCTTGCAACATAAATACTGCTATCTTGCCCATCATCGACACTGTCGACGGAGAGGTGACCTTGACCGTAGATGTTAAGTTCGATCGCCTGTGTCGGTAAACACAAACAAGTGATACTGGCAGCTAAGAGTGTTATTTGTCTATTCATCATTCAATTTCCATTATTTATTATGTGTAGAGACTTTATGCATTACGCAGCTTGAAACGTGACAACATGCTTTGCAGCTGTTCAGCTTGTTGTGATAATTGCACCGCAGCTGCAGCACTTTGCTGCGCCGTATCATTGTTCTGTTGAGTTACGCCATCTATCTCTACCACTCCTTGGTTTATCGTTTCTGCACCGATTGCTTGCTCATTACTTGCCGTCGCAATCTCAGCAACAAGTTCCGATGTCTTACTCACGGTTTCGAAGATACTCTTTAAGCTCTCTGCAGTTTCATTCGCTATGGCACTGCCGTTTTCAGTTTTAACCACAGAGCCTGCTATCAATTTCGATGTCTCTTCGGCTGCACTAGTACTCCTAGCTGCCAAGCTACGAACCTCATCGGCTACCACAGCAAAACCACGGCCTTGCTCACCTGCTCGCGCAGCCTCAATCGCGGCATTGAGGGCCAACAGATTCGTTTGAGCCGCGATCTCATCAATGGTACTGATAAACCCTGAGATGCTTTTGCTCGCTTCGGACATCTCCGACATGGCGACCACCATGCCTTCCATCTTCTTGCTTCCCTCTTGAGCTGCAGTCTGAGCCTGACCCGCAAGCACACTTGCTTGATTAGCATTTTGTGCATTGGTGTTGATCTGAGTGCTTAACTCATTTAAGGAGCTTGCAATGTTATCTAGACTGCCTGACTGCCTAGAAGCACCATCTGAAAGCGCTGAACTGCTACTCGACACACTTGTGCTGCCTTGGGATATCTCATCGCTCGCGGTTTGTGTTTGACCTAAAACTTCATTGAGGTTCTCTGTCATATCTCTAAGTGCAATACCTAAGGAATCTCGCTCTGATGCAAGGCTTATACTCTGATCTAACTCTCCTTTAGCAATTCGCTCCGCTAATCCAACCTTTTCATTTAGTGAGGCCATCATGCGCTTCATCTCAGCAAAAATGCCTCTATCCTCCCCGCTACTTTGTAGATTCATAGACAAGTCACCCTCAGCAACTTTCTTGGCAATATGAGCAATGTAGGTTGGCTCGCCCCCAAGAAGCTCCATCACATGTCTTGTTAACCACAAGGCGATACCTATGCCGATTACAATCGCGAACAGGGTGCCAAAAATCGTTAAGTTAATGACTAAGGACTCAGTACTGGTCAAGGAGTCCATTCGCTCTCCCATCAAGCCACTCTCTCTCCCCTTAAAGGTCTTTATCTGCTCTCTAAACTTATCGAAATAGACCTTACCTTTTGCTTGGCCAACGAGATCAGCCATATCATCCATATTCTTACCATCACCAATCTCATGTCGCAGGGCGATTTGCTTATCAACAACCTCGCTAATCCAAGTATCTATCGTCTCTTTACTCTCTTGCAGAAGCGTGACTTGAGCAGGGTTGTCTGAAACAGTCTGTGACAACTCATCGACCAATTTATAAAACTGAGACTTACCATTTATATATGGCTCTAAAAACTCCTCTCTACCGGCGAGTAAATATCCCCTCATCCCCGTCTCCATATCGACAGCAGAGGCCACGATAGATTGCGCGCTCGCGATAACCTTATAGGTATGTTCGACCCACTGGGTTAACTGCCTCAACTCATATATATCTTGAGTCCTGCTGGCTCTTGCTTGCCGCTCAACCATCAACACACGTTCACGCTCAATAAACGTGGCGAGCTGATCTCTAAACCTATCGAAATACTGCTTTCCTTTAGCAAGCTTTATCTCATCGGCCATATCATTCATGGTTTTGGAATCACCAATCTCACCTCTCAAGGCGATCACAGGGTCGGTAACTTGGGTCTGCCATTCACCTATCGTTTCCGAGATATCATTGAGCAGAGAGACTTGGGCAGGGTTATCTGACACTGTTTTTTGAAGATCTTTGAGTAGCGTGTTAAAGCTCTCACGACCATTGTTATAGGGGTCTAAAAATCCTGGTTTACCCGCAAGTAGGTATCCCCGCATTCCCGTTTCCATATCAACGGCAGCGGCTTCTATTTTTGACGCCTGAGCTAATACCTCATGGGTGTGGTTAACCCAACCAAAGTTAGTGGCTAGAGATTTAACACTGACAAAGACCACAAGTGTAATAAGCAGCATCAAGCCCAGTATCAAGCCATACCCTGATAATATTTTTGTCCTAAACCTCATGTTACTGAACATATTGCTATCCATTGTTCACCTCTAGTCATTCATTAATACCCATCTAGCCGACAGCTAAAGGGTCATCTCGTTTCATGGGCATATAAGAAACAGAATAGGGATAATCTATTCACATTAGTGATTTAAGTATTGTCTGAAATTTCATCTATAGATGAGTTTTTTTATACCTTTTTAAGCTAAGGAGGCATGAGCATATAGCGATATGCAACAAAGATTTAACATTTAAAAAGTAAGAGGAATAGAGGAAGCAGAGATATAGAGGGTCGGGAAGAAAATATTATTAAGTGTTAATCTGACATGAAACAGATGGCTCAGCTTGCAATTTTTTACTAGCCAGATTTTTATCGCTATGGCTAAAATGTATTCTAGCCATAGTGGAGTATCGAAGAGAGTTATGGGATCAGAACATATTGAATATTGGCACAATCCAGCACTGCCTGAAATTGAGTTAAGCCGTGCTAAGTTCACACAATTTGAGTTTCAAAAACATATTCATCTTGATTATCATATTGGCGTCGTCTCCCATGGTTGCCAACAATATTGCCATAAAGGTAATACATATCTACTCACACCAGGCTCTATCTCAACATTAAATCCCGATGAAACCCATAATGGCCAGAGTAATAGCTCACGAGGTTACGAGGCGCATGTGCTCTCCATCCCAACACATTACATTAAACAGATAAGCCATGAGTTAAACCAAAAAGAGCTCTTTTTTAACGCCCCTCTTATCGACTCCCCTCACCTTCAATCAGCATTTCTGCAACTGCATCAGATGTTAACCTCTGCCCAGCAATTCAGTAGCTTAGAGATTGAAACCAGTATGATGGCATTTACAACGGAACTATTTTCAAAGCATAGTGAACTGCAGCCACTTAAAGAGAAGCTACCGACAGGACTCTCCCATCAACAAGTCAATCACATCAGAGCGCTGTTCCATGATGACTTAAGTCATGCATTTCAATTAGAAACCTTAGCTGCGCAGTTTAGCCTAAGTAAGTTTCAATTCTTGAGAGCCTTTAAGAAAACGGTAGGCATGACTCCCCACGCTTACCTGAAAAGAGTAAGGTTGGAACATGCCAAGAAGGCCATCATAAATGGAGGCTCTCTATCAGATATCGCCAATCAAGTTGGTTTTTTCGATCAAAGCCATCTTAATAAAGCTTTTAAACATGCCTATTTAATCACACCAGCTCATTTTCAGCGGCGTGTACTTTAATCATGGCAAAAGGTTCAATTGCAATTTTATCCTATCTCCATCAAATCCAAGCAGTGCACTATATAAGTCATTAGCCCAAGCAAACCTCATACTCCTTGAGTCTGCTCATTAACCTTAGGATATACCCGATGGATCTCTCTTTACTTCTCTCACTGGCCATTATTCATAGCCTCGCATTAGCAAGCCCAGGACCTGACTTTGCATTAGTGGTCAAAATGGCGAGCCAAGAGAGCCGAACCACAGCACTCGCTGCCGCTTTCGGTATCTCATTTGCCATTCTATTCCATACTTTATTAAGCCTAACAGGCGTTAGTCTGATAATTAAAAGCTCAGAGAATCTATTCTTCACAGTTCAACTTTTCGGAGCAGGATATTTGGCTTGGATAGGGTTAACAGCACTTAAAGAGGCTAGGCTTAGCTGGAAAGCACAAGGGAGTGTTATAGCACTGGAAGAAAATTCAGCGAATTTAACACCAGCAAAAGGATTTAAACAGGGATTTTATACTAACCTGCTTAACCCTAAAGCCATGGTGTTTTTTATCACACTGTTTTCAGTCATGATCACCCCAGAGGTAAACTTAGCCACTAAGGTTTGCGCTGCCGGGATCATACTTATATTGTCGATAGCTTGGTTTAGCGCTATCGCCTTGGTGCTATCTAAACCGGTTATTCAACAAAAGATTAAAAAAGCGACCCCAGTAATCAACCTACTCACGGGAATACTCTTTCTCACTGTAGCAGTTGCGATCATATCTGGTCTTTTTAAGACCTAATCTACTAAACACTAAACACTAAACACTAAACACTAAACACTAAACAATGAATAGTTAACCCTCACCACGCTAACACTGCATGATTCGCAAACTAGACTAATTGATATTTTTCTAATCGGTAGAGGAATGCTTTATAACTCAGACCCAAAAACTTAGCCGCTTTAGTACGGTTTCCTTGGTGCTTACTCATCGCTTGCTCAAGGCAGCTTTTCTCAAATGACTCCCACTCAATACCTGTTTCAGGCAAGGTAAACTGGGTAGTATTAATGGCTTTAGGCTGGCAGCTTAACTCTTCAACCATCTCTTGTTCATCACCTAACAGGACAAAGCGTTCAATGCGATTAGCCAGCTCTCTGACATTTCCAGGCCAAGAGTAATCCAGTAACTGCTTCATCGTATCGCTGGTGAGGGTTAATGGCGGCAGATTATATTGACCCGCATGCAGCTTTAAGAAGTGATCCACCAGCCTTCCAATATCCTCTTGCCTCTCTCTCAGGGGGGGCATATGTATCGGTACAACATTAAGGCGATAATAGAGGTCCTCTCTAAAACGTCCTTCTGAAACCTCATGTTGTAGATCTCTGTGAGTGGCGGCTATCACTCTCACATCAAGTTTTATCTCACCATTCTGGCCTAAGCGACTGATCACCCCCTCCTGTAAAAAACGCAGCAGGTTGGTTTGCAATAGTAAAGGCAGTTCGCCAATTTCGTCGAGAAAGATAGTGCCGCCATCTGCCGCTTCCAGTTTGCCAATCTTCAACGCCGTTGCGCCAGTAAATGCGCCCTTCTCTGCGCCAAAAAGTTCAGCTTCGGCAAGGTTTTCAGGAATTGCACCACAATTGATGGCAACAAAGGGCTTATTTTTACGATCTGATAGCTGATAAAGTGCCCTAGCAGCTAACTCTTTCCCTGTGCCACTCTCACCACCAATTAACACTGTGGCATCTGTTGCACTGACACGTTGAACTCGCGTATACACTTTTTGCATACAGGGAGCTTTACCAACTAACCCCACCAGCTCCTGTTGTTGAGATAATTGAGAGGTAAGACTGCGATTTTGCCGTTTCAACACAAGAGATTTGGCCACTTTATCGATAGCTAATAGCAAAGATTGCCTCTGATAAGGTTTAGCCAGATAATCATCTGCGCCCGCTTGCATGGCATCAACAGCATGGGTAATAGTCCCGTAAGCAGTGGCGATAATAAACCCCATATCGGGTTGTTCTCGGCGCACATAATTAAGCAGATCCATCCCCGTCAGCTGGCCAAGCTTCCAATCAGAAAATACCAGATCTGGCAGTTCTGATTTAATGGATAAAATAGCCTCCTCAACGCTCTCAGCACTCTTGGTTTGATACCCATTTGCAGCCAGCATTTTTGTGATCAAACTTCGCTGATCCGGCTCATCTTCAACCACAAGAATCTTAAGTTTCTGCTCTAGCATTATTCTTCATCACCTATTTTATTATTATCTGGACGAGCAAAACTTATCGTCACAACAGTGCCACCATCTGGATTATCAGCAAACATAAGCTCTCCACCATAATGCCCTTTAAGCAGTCGCTCTGCGATATAAGCTCCCATCCCGGTTCCTTCGGTTTTAGTCGTCACATGAGGCTGACAAATGCGCTCTCTTACTTCTGGTAAAATGCCGCAGCCCGTGTCTTTAACTATGACATGATAAGCATGACTCGTTTCATCTAACGACACACTGACCTCTCCATCGTTAGGAGTGGCTTCTACGGCATTAATAATCACGCCATGCAGTATGCTTCTTAGCTCAGACTCGGCCCCTGATACGTTATAGTGTTTGTCGCTTTCGCAAAAACTAATTTTAGGTTTAGAGCCCGTGATTGAAAGCTCTAGTAAGATGTCATGAATAATCGCCTGCAATGGAACAGAGGTTGAACGGTCAACTTCATTACTCGAAAGAGTGAGCAGTGATTGAATGCTCTTATCCATCATGGCAATTTTATGTTGGATCTTCTTAAGCTGTTGAGCCGCCTCTGCTGAATTGTCAGCCTGAATGGCACTTTCAGAAAGTAGGCCTATCGTATGCAGAGGATTACGTAAGCTATGGGCTATCCCTCGTGTCACCTCTCCAAGTTCAGCTAATTGCTCCTGCTGGGCCATACGGCTCTCTTTCTCACTAAGCTTCTCCAACTTGCGGCTCATTTTATTAAAGCCAGTTAATATCGCTTTAAGCTCTTTAACCCCTTTCTCCTCAACCTGGAAGCCCAGATCCCCCTCTCCCAGTTTCTGATGCCCCTTTGCCAATTTAGTCAAAGGCGAGCTGATATAGTGGCTCAACAGGTAAGCCATAAGCAGAGCCCCAATAGAGGTCAGTAAGATCAGGGCTAACATCGATTCACTAAAGCGTTCAAGTTGATCGTTAGTCCCCTGACTTGGCAAACGAATATCATGAGATAATTGCAGATCAAACTGCCCTAGCTCGGGAGGAACCGGTGGTTCTACAATCATCACATTGCCATCTTTCAACCAAGAGCCTGTATCTATCTCAATCTGACTAACAGCTTGATGTAATCGCTCGCGGTATGCCATAGCAGCTTCTCTGCGCGCCTCTGCAATATTTATCTGCTGCTCCCTGCTCATATCACGCTCGTGTCTAGCCATCTCTTTTAAATGCAGATTAAGCTCCCTCTCTTTCTCTTTTAATAGCGCTTGGAACGCCTCACGCTCTTCCTGATCCAGCTCACCATACTCTGGTTTTTCCAATGAGGAGAGCTCTTCAGCCAGTTGAGCAACCTCCCGCGTCACCTCCTCTATATCGTGCTTAAAATCGGCTTTCACCTCCTCAATGTCGACAATCGCCTCCATTACCTCAGCATCATCAAGGGCTAGGACAAACTCCTGCTCGCTGCCCACATTATCTATCAACACCTTAACAAGATTTTGAGATAGCGCTTTGGAGCTTTCGCTCAGCTCGTTTTGAAGCTCTCCTTTATAGTATTGAGAGATCAAAAGCTGACTCAAACCTAGCAAGATGATCAAGGCACCAAACAGTAAAAACAGGTAGCGTTTTATCGACATTCAAACCTCAGAATAGATATCCATTTAACCTAAACCAATCAAGAAGCGTACCAAGACCCACTCAATACAATTCAAAAGGTTAGCAGTCTAGACGTTAGCATATTTTTAACAAAAATCCCCAAATGGGAAAACTAATTACTGATATCAGGCCTATTCATCAAGGTTCGTTATCAAATGCCTCTCCTCATCCTTGATAAATAAGAGTTTCTAAGATTGGCACACTCTTCGCTAATAACCCATTAGTTAAATAGGTTGCCTCATCAAAAGGCTTATTAATTAAAACCATTGGCTATTGAGAACACCAAACTTGATAAAATAAAAGGAAGAACCATGAAACTAGATAAACTGGCTACTCTACTCGCTTGCACAACTCTGCTTACCTTTAGTCTTAGCGCAGCACCGACTCATGTTCGACATATGGAATCAAACGGCAGTGAAACCGTTATGGAGATCGAGCAAGACGAAAACGAATTAACTCATGTCTCTGTTAAGCAGGGTGATGATAAGCATGAATTTACCTTTACAGCTAATGAACTTAGCGATCCATCGACAATTAAGGGAAAGCTCTCCGCACTTCCTGAAAAAACCAGCAGAAAGCTCACAAGACTCTTAACTAAAATGTCTGTGCTGGATCAAGGTAAGTTTAAATTACTTCATAACAAAGAGATGGATATAAAAACCAAAGAGAAGTTGGCTGCCATCGCAAAAAAGATGGAGGGAAAAGAGGTTGAGATGGAGTTTATCGCCAGAAAACTTGAAGCTAAAGCCGCTGAGCTCGAAGCCCACGCACTGGAGCTTGAGAGCCTTCATGAACTGAGAGAGGGTGAGTATGAGATCATCATAGATACATTCGAAAACAGCATCGATGAGGTGATGTCCAGTCTCGGTGAGATGGAGATTGATATCGACTTTGATCATGAAAACGGCCACACAAGCCGTTTCGTTATCATTGACGATCATCAAGATATTAACCGTGCCCAGCATTTAATCCGAATGATTAAAAACAGCAAGCTAACAGAGGAGCAGAAGCAAGCCATAAAAGAGGCCCTTGAGTAATTAATTCAGTATAAGAAGTTGAAATTAAAAACTGTGAACAAGCCGATAGAATGCACCTTAAGAGATGTCGTATCCTAGGGTTAATATAACTCACACAGATGGATCCTTTATGTGGTGGCGAGTCACAATTATCACCTTAGCTTACCTGCTCTTGGGGGCACATTTTTTACGCTATGGACAGGAGCTTATTTGTCTAGCCTACGCCTGTGCCCCGTTACTTCTTTTCATCAAGCGAGCGGAGTTCACTCGCTTACTGCAAATTATTTTGCTCATTAGCGCGATTTTAGTTTGGGGAGTCAGTAGTTATGATTATGTACAGATGCGGATCGCCATGGACGCACCTTGGCACCGGTTAAGCGTCATCATGTCATCGGTCACTGTATTTACCTTTATAGCATCACTGTGCTGCAGCGGTGTTATAGCAAAACGCAGTAAAACAAACCATTAGCTCCATCAATTCCGATATCACTCATCACAGTATGAGTGATATCGAGTGACCTCACCTACCTGCAAGCTAGGGCTGTTTGCGTATTTTGTCTCAATAGTTGTCGACTTATCATATCCACCAAGATGTTCAACAAAGCAGTACAAGCCATTAGGAGCAAAGCGGTGCTATAACGAATTTCTGAAAAGCCACTGTCGATATAGAAGCCTAAAGTGGCCACACCTAGCATGCCAAAAATGGCCGTCTCTCTTAATATCACCTCAAAGCGGTAAAAAAGCAGCCCCATCAAATTAGGGTATATTTTAGGCAAAACATCATAGCAGTAACCATCGATACGACCATTATAGACTGAGGAGTTCACCACATTATCTGATTGTTTTATGGTTAAAAAAGCAATCAATGCACCATTGTGAAGTGCCAAAGCCAACATAGCTGGCAACATAGAAGGGCCAAGCAGTAACATAAAAATAAACGCAAAGATATACTCAGGGATCGATCTTAATATCAGCAGTAATAACCTTATTACCACA
Organism: Shewanella nanhaiensis; assembly: GCF_019457885.1. Taxonomy (GTDB): domain Bacteria; phylum Pseudomonadota; class Gammaproteobacteria; order Enterobacterales; family Shewanellaceae; genus Shewanella; species Shewanella nanhaiensis. The sequence goes on along the minus strand of NZ_JAHZST010000018.1, from coordinate 11,762 downwards.
GAGAAAAATTTGCCGGTTAAGCGTTTAAATGCAAAAGCAGATAAGGTAACAGAGACGAGATGTGACATGGCCAGCGCACTCAATGCCAGCAATAAAGTCACCAGCATGCCTGGGATGGCTTGCTCAAAGAACACACTTTTACCCCAATTAATCAACTCATTAATTCGACTTAAATCCAGTTGAGATAAATCTGTTACCCCCTGCAGTGCTGGCGGTAGGATATCTTGACTCAAAAAACGCCAAACCAAACTAGCATCAATTGAATGCATACTCGGTAGCGTAAACAGAGCCAGCACCAGATAGATAATAATCAACCTAGGTCGGCACCAAAATGTAATACTGCCGATTAAGGCAATAAACAGGATAAGTAATGCAGCTCCCTCATGATAATGCCCCTGCCTAAATGCCGTCTCCAAATAAAAACCTAACGTCGGCATTCCAATAAAACCAAGAACGGCACTGCTTCTTAACGCACACTCAAATCGATACCTGATATAAGCTAATATCGGTACCATCACATGACTAATCTTCCCGTAGAAATAACGACTAACTCTATCGGTTCTAGCCGGCAACGTCTCCACTGTAGACTGCGGAGATTGAAGGAGAATATCAAAAAATACCCGCGCAAACGTTGCACCATAAGGCAGTGCAATTGCGAGGATCCCTGTTAATGGTGATAAACCAAAAATTTGCAAAAATATCAGTGCCCAAAAGATCTCATGGATTGAGCGGATCACCGCACACCCAGCAGCAATAAACCGATTTGAATAGAGTAACGCCAGTGGCGCTCCCCATATCAGTCCCCCTAAGACCCCTAACAATGCAAAACTAATGGTTTGCCACAGAGCCTCAAGTAGGTATTCCGTTGCAAAGAAGTCAGGCGTCATAAGCCCCTGTATCATTCGCTGCAGTTCACTCCAGGGATCGAGAGAGATAATTTCAGTATCAGAAAAAAGGAAACAGACGAGTGCAATAGCCCACAGGATAAGAGTGACTTTTTGCCAGTGACCCACAAACGAAATGGATTTAGGCATTACTGACAAGGGCTAAGGTTTCTGGAGAGTAGAAGTTATCGATCAATTCTGGAGTCAATGCATCTTGAGTGACATCGAGACACAGCTCGCCATTTCGCAAGCCAAGAATACGATCAAAATGTCTTAACGCCCCTGACTTATCGTGTAGGGCAATAATACAAGTTGAATGACCAGCTAGCACCATGGTTAACAGCTGCTCGGCCATCAATGGATCAAGCGCAGAAAAAGGCTCATCACCGATAAAAGTAGCTTGCTGCTGATACAAGGCCCTAGCAAGCGCGACCCGCTGCCTTTGTCCACCCGAGAGTTTAGATAACACTTTACTCATGGGCACATCCAGAGATAACTGATGGCACAAGGCTTCAACCTCAGCTAGAGGCGTACTGAAAGGTACGATCAAATTGATCAGATTATAGGTCCAGTGATGGCGAGAAAGCGCCCCCATATAAACATTATGGTAGGTACTTAATCCGTCAACCAAGCCCTGTTTCTGAGAGCAGAACGCGGCGCGCTCTTTTAATAGCGAATACAGATGGGAAAGAAGCGTTGACTTACCAGAGCCAGATGGGCCAATTATCGCCACCTTTTCCCCTGACGCTATAGACAAAGAAAGCTGGCGAATGGCCAGCTTGTCTGCATATTTTAACGTTAAATTATCGATTTTAACCATAGGCTAATCGATTAACCCTATGGCTTTTGCAACGTTCTCAATAGGTTCATAATCTAAGTTATCAGCGGGCACAAAAGACTTACGTGGAAAACTGGCCAAGAGTTCAGGATCGTCCATATCCAGTAATGCCTGAGTTAAGCGTTCCTTAAATCCATCCCCAAACGTGTTATCAACCCCCTCCCTAACAGTCCATTGATAATCAGGGTAAGTAGGACTTTGCCAGATAACCTTCACTTTATTCACATCAACAGTGCCATTTTCCACCGCGGTTTCCCAAACCTTATAGTTCAGGGCTCCAACTTGGTAAGCACCGGACTCAACTTGGGCAATGGTACGACTGTGATCGCCTGAGAAACCAATACGCTTAAACACATCTTTTGCTTTCTTGCCTAAGTTTCTTTCAATAAAAAACTCTGGCATCAATCGGCCCGATGTTGATCCCTTTGATCCAAAGGTAAAAGTCACCCCATTTAAGTTAGGAAAATTGTCAGACGGGATGATCTGTGCTGAATGGTGCGCAATAAAATAACTTTGAAAAAACTGATCTTCATTTCCCTGAGCTATCGCCTCTGAGCCAGGTACGAGTCGACGAGCCTGAACACCAGATAAACCTCCAAACCAGGCAAGTTGTACCTGATTATTTCTAAAAGCTGTCACCGCTGCTGAATATGATTTTACCGGCACATACTTCACCTCAACACCGAGCTCTTTCTCAAGGTAGAAAGCGACCTTCTCAAAACGTGTGCGAAGTTGGCTTTCATTTTCATCAGGAATGGCGGTAAAAGTGAAAACGGCCGCAAATACACTCGAAGATATCGAGCTTAATGCCACCAAAGCAGCCATTTTGAACAGCCCCATGAAATGTTTCCTTTTGGTAAAAATTTTGCGGCATTTTAACGAATCTAAAGTTACATAACTAGTAGTATCTCAGATAAAGCCATACTCAACGCAGCTTATCTTACTCTCCTAGCGCAATAAGTCAGCTCAGGTTAAGTTAACTTCAAGTAAAATAATGCAATGGATCAATATGACGCAGTTGGCACATCAATGATATGTGGGTAAACTGAGCCAAAGAATGATAAAGGTAGAAAAAATATGAGAATTTTGGTTGTTGAAGATGACCCCATCCTTTCCCATCACCTCAAGGTACAATTAAGTGAGTTAGGTAATCAGGTTCAAGTCGCATTAACGGCTAAAGAGGGATTTTATCAAGCAACCAACTACCCCATCGATGTCGCAATTGTCGACTTAGGTCTACCGGATCAAGATGGGATCAGTTTAATTCAAAGTTTACGGGATAATGGTCTAAAAGCACCGGTGCTTATCTTAACAGCCAGAGTCAACTGGCAGGATAAAGTTGAAGGCCTCAATGCTGGTGCCGATGATTATTTAGTTAAGCCTTTTCAAAAAGAGGAACTGGTAGCCAGACTCGATGCCTTGGTCAGACGCAGCGCTGGTTTCGTAAAACCTGTGATCACCAGCGGTCCACTAAATCTAGATTTAGCCGCTAAACAGGTCACCATGCATGAAGAGGTGATGGAGGTGACCGCATTTGAATACCAAATTCTGGAATACCTGATGCGCCATTGCCATGAAGTGGTTGCTAAGCAAAGATTATTAGATGTTGTTTATGCCGACAAAGAGGGCGATCCCAATACCATTGAGGTGATGGTTTCACGGCTAAGAAAGAAACTGACCAGCGGCGGACTGGATAACCCCATCGCAACCATACGTGGCCAAGGCTACAAGTTTAACCTGCCATGCAGTTAAAATTTAAGCCTAAGAAACGTCTGCTCACGCGGATGTTTCTCACCTCTCTGTCCATTATCGCCTTAGTGGGCTTCGGGTTAGCTTGGATGATCAATATTCTCCATGCCCAAAATAGCTATAATGAAGAAACGGCACAGTTAATCGCAGAGATCCCTAAGGTTGCCGCAGAGCTTAAAGAGCATGATCTTATTCCAGAAACAAGTGAATGGCTTGATGAGAACAACACTCCAGAGCGTTACGTCATCGCCAGTTGTGATGCTGACTTCAGGCAAGTATGGACCTCATCCTTAGCCGTCGATAAAGGCTTATTTGATACCTGCGAACGTTTTAATGAGATCCGTAATGACTCCCCCCCCTATTATCTCAACTTAGCCGATGAAAAAGGCTATTTTATCTACCTTTTAGCCGTTGAAATTGCAGGTAATAAGTACAACTTGCTGGTGATGAAAGATGCGGAAAATCTAGAAGCAGAACTCGATAAATTCAGCCGCCTGACCTATATCAGGTTGGCCATGGTACTCGCCTTAGCCCTTGTTTTATTGATCAGTGCAGGTTATTGGGGAATGCGTCCTTTGGTGCGAATGCGCTCAGAACTTGAGAGCGTCAATAATGGCAAATCCAAGAGCCTATCTCAGGATTATCCCGTTGAGCTTGAAGGTGTTACCCAAGCCTTAAACCAACTTTTGGTTCAGTCGAGCGCTCAACAAGATAGATATCAAAATGCAATGAATGACTTAGCCCACAGTCTAAAAACCCGACTTGCCGCTGTACATGCCATCACAGATGACATCAATCTAGATAAACACAGTGCCAGCGAGAAGATTATGGAGCAGGTCAGCCAGATGGATCTACTGGTAAAATACCAGTTAAAACGTGCCATGTTGGGCAGAAAAGGATTAAAGCAGGAACAGACCTTAGTCGCGCCCCTTGTTAATCAACTCTCACAGATGTTATTTAAAGTCTATCGAGATAAGCAAGTGATGTTTGAGGCCCATATTCCCATAGAGCATGTGTTCCCTGGCGATAAAGGCGATCTGATGGAGCTGTGTGGAAATCTGATGGAAAATGCATTTAAACTCTGTATCAGCCAAGTTAGAGTGAGCGCCAGCTACAACGATCATGGCGAGTTCTTGTTGATCGTAGAAGATGATGGACAGGGCGTCGACGATAGCATTAAACAGAAGATCATCCAGCGTGGTGTCAGAGCCGACACACAAAAAGCAGGACAAGGCATAGGCCTAGCAGTTTGCCATGAAATTGTGACTAGCTATGGTGGAAAATTGGAAATTGAAAACTCAGATCTGGAAGGCGCTAAGTTTATCATTACCATACCAATCTAGTTGATTAATAAAGGCTTTAACCAAATTAGGTTAAAGCCTTTATTTTATACAGCTTTGTATAACTGCTCTGCACGATTAAACATCACCCAAGATGTGGCAATGTATTTATCGCCACTGATTGGCATATTGCCGCGATGAGAATGAGTAAAGCCAGCAGGGGCTATCACCATGGTTCCCTTTTTTGGTTTTAACTTCCTCTCTTGATAGAAGAACTCTGTCTCACCGCCCTCCTCAACATCATTGAGGTAAAACATATAGAGCACCACTCTATGTAGTGCTTCATTATGGCCTGCTTGCGGGAACTGCTCTGAATGCCAATGGGGGTAGCCTCCCAGAGACTTAGGGTACTTCTGTACATTAATGGTGCCACTGCGATACAGGTATTTCACTAGAGCCTCAGCTCTAGGCTCGCCTAGTGTCTGATAGTTATCAGGTACCAGTGTCACCCCTTGGCCTTTTTCATCCGCCACTTGCACTGAAACCGCCCCCATAAGTGCCATCGCATATTTATTGAAATAGCTCGTGGAGTGCTTGAGTGTATATGAGAGAAGTTCATTTCTTAATGGAAACAGATCTTCAAAACTATCAAGGGTCAGATCACGACTAACCTTCTTGGTTAAATCCACGCCATTACCTGTGCATCCGTCGACCACCCCTTGATGCTTTTCAAAGGTTTCAATTAATCGATCACATAGATCCTCAGGAATTGCATTAGGGTAAACTTCTATAAAATCCATCATGGCCTACTTTTTATTCTGATAATCCTAGGTATGCTTGCATATAGGTTAACCAGTTGTAAAGTACATAGGTAAACTTAAATTATCACTGTAACAAAGCACTGATTTCTGGAATAATCTCAAGCAGTAGCAGTATAAAATCTAAAAATAAAATGAAAAAAAGCGTCAAAGTATCGGTCGAAGAGCTGCAGATAGGTAACTTTATAAAGCTGCCTGTGTCATGGAAAGATCACCCTTTTCTTTTTAGCAGTTTTAAACTTAAACAAGATGCGCAGATAGAGCTGATCAAACGTTTAGGCATTAGCCATGTTTTCATCGATTTAGAACGTTCTGAAGTCCAGCTTGATACCGAGCAACCGCTACAAACTCAACCCCCTCCCAAAGCCGCTAATGATCTCGACTCTCTCGCTAAAGAGATGAGTCAGTATAAAAGTGAGCGCATAGACGTACACCAGAAAATGCGACGTCAGTTAAGAAAAACTGAGCAAGAGTTTGATCGCTCTGTGTCAAAGATGCGCAGTGTGGTCTCTAAGCTTAGAAACAGGCCACTGAATGCGGTCAACGACGCCAAAGAGTTAATCCATGATATGAGTGAACAGTTGCTCAATTCGGATAATTTGGTGCTCCATTTGATGGGAGATGCAAAAGATGATGAAGGGATCTACTATCACTCATTAAACGTTGCCATTTTATCTATGTTAATGGCAAAAGAGTTAGGTTGGTCACGAGCAGATATTGAGCTGGTCGGCATTGGCTCTCTATTTCACGATACTGGCAAGCTGAAAGTTCCAGCAAGTATTCTAAAAAAGAAAACACCGCTTACCCCTCCGGAAAAAAACTTCTTCAAACAACATCCTGTAATGGGGGAGAAGATACTGCAGCTTGCGGAAAACTTCCCATCGGAAGCGATACCTATCATTCTCAACCATCATGAGCACTTAGATGGCTCAGGCTTTCCTAGAGGCTTAAAGGAGAAGAGTTTAGATAAGCTCTCCCAACTTGTAGCTGTCATTAATACCTATGACATGCTCTGCCACCCTGACGCTCAATCTAAGCCTAGAACTCCTTATGCTGCATTAGGCTATATGTTTAAACACTTCAAAACTAAGTTAAATCAGCAGTACACAGGAAACCTAATAAAAATGCTGGGGATCTATCCACCAGGCAGCATAGTCGAGCTTTCGTCAGGCCAGTTTGCCATGGTCATGGCCGTTAACCTAAATAAGCTTCTTTTCCCACGGATCTTAGCCTATGACGCTATGATCCCTAAAGAGCAAGCTCCCATTGTCGATCTGGAAGCAGAGGGATTAACTATTGTTCGCTGTATCCCTCCTGCAGCCTTGCCTGAAAAGGTTTATAAATATTTAAACCCAAGAGAAAGAGTCAGTTACTTTTTCGGCCAAAACAGTTAATCCATTTTCAGGTTTCAGGATAGGAGCTAACTAGGCTGATTGCCTTCCATTTCTTGCTCTATAGCGTTCTCTTCACTAATTTTAGAGTATCACTTTCTATTGGCGGGAGAGGATATGACGCAGCTACCCAACTTCGACAGCTTAAAATGGTTAGCAGAAAATAATCCTGAAGAGCTAGAACGACTACAAAAAAAACTCTGTAAAGAGGCGATTGATCACTGCCCCGAATCCAATAAGGAGCAGCTTATCTCAATGCACTTTCATCTGGAACAACAGATGTCTCGCTGCAGCAACCCTTTTCATCGCTGCTATCTGGCCATCAGCATTATGAATGATAAGTTTATTGCCCTTAACGATATAATCAATAACCCTCAGGAGTTTAGAGAACAAAATGCCAAAGTGTTAACTCTGCCGCCTAAAAAACTATAACCTGCTCAAACAAACTATAGCCAGCCCTTTCGCTTAAAGAACAGGTAAGTGCTTGCTGCACTGCCTATCATCATCAAAACTGCCATAGGATAACCAAATTGCCACTCTAGCTCCGGCATATTCACAAAGTTCATTCCGTAGGCACTGGCTATCACTGTGGGAGGAAGAAAGATCACTGCCGCAACCGAGAAAATTTTGATAATTTTATTCTGCTGCAATCCGCTAAAGCCCATGGCTGCATCGAGCAAAAAGTTTAACTTGTCAAAAATAAACTGACTATGGGGCATCAAAGATTCAATATCAGACAGCATCTCTCGCAGATCTTTAAGATCCTCATCGGTCAATTGGCCACGATAATAACGCTGCATGTAACGTAACGATCTTTGTGTATCAAGCAGGCTCAAACGTATTTTACCGTTAGAGTCCTCTTGCAAGGTGATCAATTTAAAGACTTTATCCAGTTCATCGTTATCAAAAACCTGTTCACTAACGCCGTCTACCACAGAGTAAATATCTTCAATTAAATCTGACAGGTAATCGACCTTCAAGTTAAAGAGCTCTAAAAATAGGCCCTGAGGAGTTTCAACCTCAATACGCCCTAATCTTAGGTAGTTACGTAGTAAACGAATTAAGCCGACATCATCTTCTCTGATCGTTAACAGAAAATCTTTTCGTAAATTAAAAGAGACGTTTACACCGCGAACATACTGACCGACTCGCTGAGGAAACAGGGAGTTAATATGTAAACCATCATTGTTTTGGTAAAAGCGAGCCGAAGCCTCAATCTCATTGATATCCTCTTCATCAGGCACCTCTTCAACCGAGTACTTACTAAGCCACTCTCGCTCTTCATCGGTGGGCTTAAAAAGATCTAACCAAAGTGTGCCTGGCGGCACCTTATCTTGAGTATCTAGCTCATTTATAGTTAGTTTTCTATTGATATAAATATAAGCTGTTATCATAGCTCCTCCTGAAAAAACACTTTGCCAAAACATCCGCAAGCAGAGCGCAGGGTTAAAGTGAAAACATTTTACCTGATATAAAACGATTGAAAAAGTTTACCTAAACTACAGGTTCTGTTCACTCTTGAATTGATTTAGCAATAATAACACGCTCTTGATTTGATAAACGTATGCTCAGTCCATCAAGTGTTGTGATCTCACTGGCTAAAATATCTTTCTTTCTTACTTGATAGGTTTCTGAACTCTGCTCAAGTGGCGATACTATTGTCACAGTGACCACTTGATTCCCATCTTGCCAATTCCAATACCAGTAGCCTCCACTTGCCAATAACGAGGTCGCGATCAAGCCATAAACCAGATACCTAAACATCATCTGTTGGCCAAGTTTACTTGTACCTTGACTCTTTACACTGGCAGCCGGTTTACGCAGATAAAATAGGGCTCCTACGATGATAAGCGCAGTGATGAGAATTTTAGTGAGCACATCTCTCTCCAAGAGAAAAAACAGATAAGAAGTATACCCCCTATCTACTGATAAAACTGTTATAAATATCTAAACATAACAAAGCAGAACAGAGGATCCCTCAACACTCGTTTCATTTAATTCAATAACAAAACAAGTGAATCAAATAAAAAACAGATCTCTTATCCCCTAAATAGTGATATAAATGCACCTAGCCATGCCTCTGGGTATAATTTAGCTTTTACACTAGGACTTTTCGATGAAACACCCTCTTCTCACATTCGCACTTACAGGGATAATTCCTCTCATATTCATCGCTCCAGTGTCGGCTGGCAATAAGTTAACACTCCCTAAGTCCGCGGAACTATTAGTTGTTAATGGCGCTAAAAGCTCAAAACTGTCGCAGATCTCCCTTGAAAATGGCACTAGTCAAATTGTGTTTAAATACCACACAAAATATAGATCCCAAGGGCAGGATAAACGATTCAGCTCTGAAGCAATTGTCTTAAGCTTTACCGCTGAAGATAAGACGCTCTCTTTAGTCTTACCCTCACTAAGATCTAGCAGTCAAAGTGATAAATTTAACCAAACCCCTCAAGTCACAATCGAAGACAGTCAAAGAGTTGCACTGCCGATTCAAACAGGAGTACTGCGTAAAGAGGGGATACAGCTCGGACGAAACTATAGTAAAGAGGTGCTGAACTACAATAAAACAGATGCCCCTGCCGCCGTAAAGAGTTTAGCCCCCACGAGTGTCGTTATCTCAACTCCTTCAACGAACCCTCAACTAGAACTAGAGGTCTTAAAAGATAAGGCTCCTGAATTAAAAGATCAGCAAAATATCAGTAGGATTCTTGATTTTTGGTATAGCCAAGCAGATGAAACGACTCGTAAGGCGTTTAAAGAAAAAATCAATAAAACTGACAAATAAACACACTAACAAGCACCATATGTAAACACTCAGATGCTAACCTATCCTAGTTAGCATCTAGTTTCTTCCCTACAATATGTACCAGTGAAAATACAAAGCTTATTTAGCAAACGCTTATAGAGTTTATCTATTTGAGTGATTGAATTTATCAATTATACAAGCTGAGTTTACTGCTATAGATTGAACCCATTCCATTGGGGGAATATGTTAATCGGGTCAAACTATGCCATCCATACCATTTAATCCAATTCAGTCACAAAACCTATCCACTTATGAGAATAAGCAAGCACTTTCACTACCGTTAGCGCAAACAGCACTCGTTGCAGAGGGAGGTGGACAAAGAGGCATATTCACAGCTGGGATCTTGGATGCTTGGCTAGAAAATGATTTTAACCCTTTTCAACTGTTAATTGGCACCTCAGCCGGAGCACAAAATTTATCAAGCTTTATCACTCGTCAGCTAGGGTTTGCACAAACATCGATCTCAAACCTGTCACGTTCCCCGCAATTTTTTAATCTTAGCCGCTCGCTAACGGGAAAGAACACGGTGGATCTAGATTGGTATTTCAATCAAGTTGGCACTGTAGGACAAACGGATAAAATCAAACAGCCACACAAGTTAAATACCCAATGTGGCTTAAAAAAATTAGCACAGCGGCAGCTGCTTATCTCAACAACCAACATATCCAATTATCAAGCGAACTTCTTCAGTCCTAGCCAAGAGAACTGGCTTACTCTACTGAAAGCCTCAAGTGCACTCCCCTTTCTCTATCGAAAAGGGGTCAAACTTGATGATAACTTCCATGTTGACGGAGGACTATCTGCGCCGCTTCCCGTCGAGGAAGCTTATAAGCGTGGAGCTCGCAAGATAGTGGTTTTACGAACCCTCCCTAAAGAGTACGCAGCTCACACCCCATGGGTAAACCGCTTAAAGTCATGGATATGCTCATCAAATCAATGCCCAAAGGCTATCGATTACTTTGTGCATCATGAGCATGCTTATCGAGAGTCATTAAAGTTTATCGAATCACCACCTACGGAAGTGGAAGTGATCCAGATATTTCCAGAACAAGGGTTAAAGAGCAAAATCTTGGGCAGTCGAGAGTCAGACCTAGAGCAAGACTACCAATTAGGAAAACTCGCAGGTACAAGGTTTATAGAGCAACACTCACAAACACTTTTAACCTTCCCCTCCTCTGCAAGCTTGGGAAACTACAAACAGCACAGAGCAGCTCCCAAAAGACGATACTGTTAATCTTAAGCCTTATCAATGATAAAGCTTCCCCTTGTAGGGCTGTTATACATGGACGCTCTTGGACGGGACGGCCGCGACATCAAAACGTTAAATTCCAGACACAAAAAAGCCCTAGCATTCTTAGTTTATAAGAGTTGCTAGGGCTCATCGTAATGTTTGTGGGTGGGTACAACGATAGCTGTGAGCTTACGGTAGAAAAACTGTTCCTGACGTTTTCTACATTCCCTACATCCATGTTGGCTAGCGCGAAGCAAAGCGGAGCTGGAGCGGACTTGCTCTTATCAAGAGACGAACCCGCGACCCCCGGCGTGACAGGCCGACTATCTCTAATAAAAAGCCCTAATATCTCCATGGATGGAGTGTATGCTCAACATTGTCTGGAACAATGTAAGTCCAACTGAACTACCGCTCGTGTAATTCTTAAAATACAAAAAAGCCTCGTCATTTCTGACGAGGCTTCGATGTAAGTGGCGGAGCGGACGGGACTCGAACCCGTGTGCCTTCGGCACGTGAGACAGGCCGACTATCTCTAATTAAAAGCCCTAACCAACTGAACTACCGCTCTGCTCTTATGTTTTATAAATAATTGAGATACGAAAAAGCCCTAGCATTTCTGCTAGGGCTTATCGTAATGTTGGCGGAGCGGACGGGACTCGAACCCGCGACCCCCGGCGTGACAGGCCGGTATTCTAACCAACTGAACTACCGCTCCTTTAGTTTCAAGCTTACGCATAAAACTAAATTAGGCGCCTGGAAATG
>NZ_JAHZST010000017.1 GCF_019457885.1 Shewanella nanhaiensis | reverse complement strand
ATCTACTCATGTTTTTTATCCTCTATGACTTCGCTAAAAGTTAGAGTTCAATTAACATGAGTAGATATTCAGGCAAAGCCTAATTGATGATAACCACCTACTGAAGTAGGTGGTTTAGGGCTGAAAACAAAAAAGGCGCTACTCGCGCCTTTTTTGTGTCTGGAACACTTATGTTAATTCCCCAGGGATGGGTAGGAATTTACTTTGTGTCTGGCCATAAATGTTCCTGACATTTAAAGGCATTTCCTCCATCCCTGGAGGTCAGAACACTTATGTTAATTCCCCAGGGATGGGTAGGAATTAACTTTGTGTCAATTTAATCATTAGCCTTAAGCTTACCCTTTTTATCAAAAGGCCAATCGATGCCGGACCAAGCCTTAAAGAATGCCTTCTGACTTCGGCTCGGCTTATTCACACTCTCGAGTGTTAACTTGCCAGATTGCTTCTCACCTAAGGTCATCACCACAGATTTAAGCTTATCATCACTAAACAGGGTGACTTTAACCTCAGCACCAGGGTTAAAGTCTTTAATTCGTGCTTCAAAACCACTCCCAGTCACCTTAAGGCCGTTAATAGCAACAATCTCATCCCCCTGCACAATACCGGCATTCCAAGCTGGACCATCCCTTAGCACCTGCTTTAGCTTAAGAGAACTCCCCTCAACCGTCATGCCAGAGTAAGCAACGGCTTTCGAGTCGTCGCCGTAACCTATCTTTAACCCAGCTTGAGAGAGCAAACTAGGAAAGTCTATCGTCAGCGGAGCATTGACATGGCTTTGCCACCAAGTGCTATAGTCTTCACCTGTTAACTCCTTAAGAATATTTTGCACATCTTTGACATCGTAACCTAACGGAATTTTATGATCTCGATATAACGCTTTGTGCACATCGCGATAGGAGTGTTCCAAGTCAGTCTCATCTAGCAGCGAAAAGTCCAGAGCGAGAGAAACAAGAAAACCTTCGGAGTAGATATTGGTGCTGTGATTAATCGCATAATCCCCGCGAGAACTTGCCCATTGGTTAGCACTCGCTTCAGCAACAGACTGTACCTCACGCCCCGGTGTCACTTCGCTTCTTGCAACACGCTTAGCCAGATCATCTAGAAACTCTTTTGCTGTGATCACACCAGCGCGCAGCAGTAGCTGGCTCTGAAAATAGCTGGTTGAGCCCTCAGCAATCCATAACAGTTCACTAATATTCTCCTTTTGATAGTCATAAGGAACTAAGCCCTGAGGTCGATAGGCTTTTACATTCCAGGTATGAATGAACTCATGAGACGCCGTTTTAATGAAACCTAAGTAATCCTCACGCTCACGGTAGCTAAATCTTGGTCTTTGAATAATGGTCGAGTTTAGATGCTCTGTCGCACCACTTGCACCGCTGGTCGCATGGACCATATACACATAACGCTCAAATGGATAACCATCCCATATCGCACCCGCTTCACCACTGAGCTTGGTCAGATCGGTGACCATCTTCTCTATGTCATAGTTTCCCTCACCCCAGATCACTAGCTCATAGTCGCGCCCATCGGCAGAGAAACGTCTCAACTGATTCACACCAGTCTCTATGGGCGAGTCAACAAGCACATCATAGTTGTCAGCAACAAATGTGTGCGCTCCCTCACCAGAGTCCATGCCTGAATGACTCTGCCAACTTGAGGGCACACTCATCTCGACCTCTATCGGTTCATACCTAAATTCAGGGCTGTAAACAAAGGTACCACTGGCATCAAGAAATGCATGACTGGCATCGATATGCCCCACTCTTTGTCCTAATTTATTCAAGTAAAGCTGATAACTGATTGAAACAGAAGTGGGCTGACTCAACGAAACTTGCCACTCTCCGCTTGCAGTCCGCGTTACTGGCAGCACGTTACCTTTATCATCTTTAGCCGTAAAAAATCTAACCCCGTCAGCCAGTGGCAATACCTGATATTTTCCGGTGCGCCACACAGGAAGCTGCACTTCAAACTGCTCGGCACTCGATTGAGGAAAAGAGACCTCTACCTGAGCGAGGTGATGCTGTGACTGGTTCAGATCTATACGATATTGAACTTCCGCTTGAGCAGAGAGAGAAAAGAGTAGGTTTAAGGTTAAAATCGATGGGATGACAGGTTTCACTCTTGCGTCCTTCTGTTATTATTGTTATCTAATTTTTATGGTAGTGATTTTGCGAGTATAACACCTAAGTTTGCCAAAATTAGCCGTTATAGTTTCAAATGTTTATCAAAGACAATAAACCTAAAGTCCCTATAAAAAGAGGGCGAGGTAATTATATTCTATGCGCGCATCTCTATTTTTCGTCTCATTTTTTCTTATCTTTTCATGGAGCTCTGCTCACGCTCAAGATGACATAGCATTAGAGATAAAATTAAATGAAGACCCGACTCTCCTCTATGAAGAGCTTATCTCCTCGGTAACACTTCCTATCGACGCCGCTAATATCGATGAGTTTAAACAGGCAGCTAAGGCTCAGGGGTATGAGCCCCAAGCGCTAAAAAACAAACTGCAACTGTTAACCCGTCTTTATCTAGACACCAGCATCAAGGTGCAAGATAAATACCTTCACAGTGAAAAACTGATAACTCTACTTGAAAGAGTGAGCGAAAACGATTTCGATAAAAGCTACATTAACGCACTAAAAGGCCGTCATATTGGCCGAAGTAAAAGTGATTATACTGCTGCGATAGCGTTTTATAACAAGTCAATAAATCTGTTTAACGAAGAGAACACGACCCAATCAAAAATCCTAAAAATAGTTATTCATAAAAATTTAGGTACCTTGCATCGGCTCATTAGACAAGATAAACCCGCTCAACGGCACCTCAACCGATATAGAGAGAGCGCTTATGAGCTAAAAAACAACTACATTATCGCTCAAGCCGAGTCGGCATTAGGCTACTTTTACAATAGGCAAGGTCAGCTATCTCTCGCACTACAGCACTACTCTGAAGCCTTAAGGCTGTCCAATAAAGAGAACAAACCCTTTTTAAAAGCGGACTTAAAACTTCAACTGGCTCGGGTATATCGAGATCTAAAATCTTGGGATGAGGCACTTAAATATGCCGATGAAGCCTCTAAAGACTTTAAAAAGCTTAATAAAGAGGGTTATCAGTCAAGTTGCATGACTGTGATGGCAATGGTCCATGCGTATCAAGATCAATGGAATCAGGCCATCGACTACTATCTTACCGCTCAACAGCTGGATCTTAAAAGTGAGAACCTAATCTCTCAAGCGCTTAACTATCATAATTTAGGTGAGGCCTACTTCCACAATGGCAACCCTAAATCCGCATTAGAGTTTCTCTTTAAATCTAACGCGCTTTTTCTGGAAAGAAAAAGTAAACATTATCTTGTTTATAATGACCTTCTCATTGCTGAAGTCGCTTTGGCCCAAAAAGAGTTCTCCCTTGCCGACAAGCATAGTGCTTTAGCCCTTAGCAATGCCGAAGCCCTCTCCCTATATGATGAGCAGATTGAAGCACTACAATACCGCTCTCAAGCATTAAGAGGATTAGAAGATTTCACTCAAGCATTTGAAGCTCTTGATAAACTGCTGCTCCTAAATCAAAATCCTCCTGAAAAAACATCAACAGTGGAGCCTTTCTCAGCCTCAGTGCTAACTGAGCAGAAGTTAAAAATACAATTAACCCAGCTAAAGGGTAAGCAAGATGAGCTAAACACTCAAGTCGCCCGCTCAAGGATTTTATTGATAACGGCATTTACCTTGACGTTTCTACTCACTCTATTAAGCATCAATCTTTGGCGAAGGGCTAAATCATTAACCTCAGAATTGACAGAGGCTGAATTAAAAAGTGTCAATGAGCCAATAACTGGGCTTCCTGGTTATGAAGGATTTACCAATGAACTTAATGGAAAAGTTAAGCCCTCATATATTGCACTTCTCTCCCTAACAGACCTATTAGATGATGATCTGTCACAAGGGGTCGAAAATAATACAGAGTCGATTAAACTGATTTTCAATCAATTATCAAGCCGTTTTAACTCAGGAGTTTACCTTGTCAGACCGGGACTTTTCCTATTGACCATTCATGAATCAATAAGCCCATCCGCGCTCTTTGAGAAGTGCCAAAAGGTTATCTCTTCATGTGAAGCCAAAACCGCTATTCATATGGGGATTCTTCCTCTTCCCCTACTCGCGGATGTTGAGATAAAAATCAGTCCCAAAACGCATTTTGGCACAGCCCAATTTTCACTGGCAGGAGCATTGAGCCTAGGCAAGGACAAAGATCACTTTGTCATGATTAAATCACTCAATTTTGCACCACCTGCGATATTTTCTACTCCACTGTTTTTACACTTAGAGAAGGGAATAAAACGGGGCTTACTCAAGATTGAAACCAATGGTGACAAAAACCAACTATGCTGGCCCAAATGGAAAAGTAATGAAAATATCGATATATAGCAAAAAATTATCGAAATTAGTCATTTATGTCGCTATATTTAAAATGAAATTTGCACTCCAAAGAGATTGCTATAACATTATATAAGCAAGCTGTTCCCTTTCCATTTTGCTTTGAACAAGTAGGACACCGTTTATAATGAAGGATTCAATGGCCAGTGTTTCTCAGGTCAATTTATTAAAGCAGAAACTTCATCTCGCTAAAGCCGCCCTAAACGATCTTGATGAGGAGCGAAATGAGAAGTTACAGACGCTTTTACAATTCATTGGCCATTTAAGTCTTGCTTGCAAAGGACAAAATTTAGAGCTGGATAATAAGCTGGCAAAACTCAGACAGCTGTTAACTAAGTTTGAAAATGTCGAAGAAGCCCTTCCTGAACTCGTTGAAGTCGAGCAGCTTCTTAAACAACAATATAACCATGTGATGGTGCAGCTTGAAGATAGTCGCGTCAGTTTATCTCGAGTCATACGTCAGATCCAACGTATTGATTCAGCTCCCGATAAAGTAAAAAAAGAGCTCAACTACTTCAAAAAAGAGCTAGTGAAGCCTTTCCATACCTTTTGGGACTATATCCCTAAGGTAGAGCAGCTGGTTAGCTTCTATGAAGAGATATTGGATGATCAGCTAAAACAGGGAACCCCCATCCTTGTAACCCCTAAACATCGCCAGTTAGCTCACGAGCTTTCTCAGATGCTCTCTGAGGTAGAGTTTAGAAAACATCAACGAGATCAAGTCCTCACAGTAAAGGATATTCTCAGTAGCGATATTGAGGTTGATAGCCTAATCGATGCTTACCAGACTATCTTAACCCTGCTGCTGGACAACATTGCTCGCGAAAAAACGGCATCTCAAGAGTTTCTCTACGCGCTCAATGATTCTCTAACGGCAGTACGAGAGGTAGTGACAGACTCCTACAATAATAATCAGCGAAGCTTTCAACTCAAGAAGCAGTTGAACCGAGAGATCAACTCTCGAGTCGACAATGTTGGCGAAGCGATTATCGACATTGATGATATTCATAGTCTCAAGTCACAAGTAACCGAACAGCTTTCCGCAATTAGAGCCTCTTTAGAACGTAAAGAAGCGGTCGAAGAGCGTGAGCAGATCTTGTTAAGAAAATCGATGGAGTCGATGAGAAAAGAGCTCAATGAGCTAGGTAAAGAAGCCACAACATACAAAGAGCGTTTATTTGAACAGCAGAAACTCAACCTGTTGGACTCTTTGACTCAACTGCCTAACAGAGCCGCACTCGAAGAGAGAATGGATCAAGAGTTCCGAAATTTTCAACGTCAGAAGCTTCCTCTCTGGGTTGCCGTTGCCGATATCGATCATTTCAAGACCATCAATGATAGTTTTGGCCACAGTACAGGAGATAAAACACTCCAAGTCATTGCTATGGCGCTAAAAAACTCCCTTAGAGATACTGAGTTCGTTGCCAGGTATGGCGGTGAAGAGTTTGTGCTTTTAATCCCAGAAGTGAACGCCACCGATATTGAACAACTTTTAAACAGAGTACGAGAAAAAGTAAAAAGTATTCCCTTTAAGTTTAAAAATCAGAGAATTACAGTTACAGTATCTATAGGTGCTGCGCAAATTTTAGAGAACGAACTCATCAATGAAACCTTTGAAAGAGCGGATGCAGCACTCTACCGAGCTAAACATGAAAGCAGAGACAGAGTCATCATTGACGTGTAAGCCTATGACATTCAGACATTCAACTTTAGATTAGGCTCGGCATCTTTAAGGTGCCTTTACTGCACATCCTTGTACTCAAGTCAGAGCTAAGGAGCCTTTATGATAGTAAATGTCAGTCCCAGAGGTAGCATGGATCAACTTTCACAACTGGAAGTCGATCGTCTCAAACAAAACGCAACAAGCGAACTCTATCAACTTTACCGCAGCTGCTCACTGGCTGTACTCGCCTCTGGTCTGCATAGCGATAATGCAGAAAATCTATTTGAACAGTATTCAGACTTCAATATCAATGTCCTTCGCCGTGAGCGAGGCATCAAGATTGAGCTTATCAATCCACCAGAAGCCGCTTTTGTCGACGGCAAAATTATCGCGGGTATTCAAGAGCACCTATTCGCAGTATTGAGGGACATCGTCTATCTCAGTGATAAATATGACAACCTCAAAAATATTAATTTAACCAACCCGAGTCATATTACCAATGTGGTATTTGATATTCTGAGAAATGCGCAAGTTATCCCTCTAGAAGACCCAAGCATTGTTGTCTGCTGGGGCGGTCACAGCATCAATGACACTGAATTTCATTACACCCAAGATGTTGGCTATGAGCTTGGACTACGTGAGATGAACATCTGTACCGGTTGTGGTCCTGGCGCCATGGAGGGACCGATGAAAGGGGGCACCATAGGCCATGCTAAACAGCGCATAAATATAGCCCGTTACATCGGACTTACAGAGCCTAGTATCATAGCTGCAGAGCCGCCAAACCAGATCGTCAACGAGTTAGTTATTCTGCCCGATATAGAGAAGCGACTGGAGGCCTTTGTCAGACTTGGACACGGGATAGTGATCTTCCCGGGTGGTGCTGGAACAGCAGAAGAGCTGCTCTATTTACTTGGCATACTGCTTAATAAAGAGAATCAAGACATCCCCTTCCCGCTCATACTCACTGGGCCAAAGGAGAGTGCCGATTACTTTATGCGTATTGATGAGTTTATCGCCGCAACCTTAGGTAAAGAAGCGCAAAGCAAGTATGAAATTATTATCGACGACCCAGTTCGTGTCGCCCGAGTGATGAGCCATGGAATGGATGTGGTTAAAGATCACCGTAAATCTTCCGGTGACTCCTATCAATATAACTGGTCACTTAAGATTGAGCCCGAATTCCAACTCCCCTTTAACCCGACTCATGAGATGATGGGAGATCTCAATCTTCACTTTCAATCAGATAAGGCTGAGCTTGCCGCCAATCTACGAAGAGCCTTCTCAGGCATTGTGGCAGGGAATGTAAAGATGGAAACCATTAAGAGTGTCATGAAAAGTGGCCCCTTCCAGATTAAGGGCGATCCCACCTTGATGGCACTGATGGATAAACTACTTAAAGCCTTTGTTAAACAACAAAGAATGAAACTACCAGGGAGTAAATATGTCCCCTGTTATAAAATAAATACCTAGTTTATCGACCCGGGCGAGTATTAATACCAATCAGTATAAGGAGTTGATCTACTCAGAGTGTCTTTTGGCAAACTAATTCAAGGCGAATGGATGATAGAATGGTTGCTCCCTTGTGAGTTCATTCAACGCAGAAGTAGGCAGCCAAAAACACTCCTTACAGGCGAGTTTTAGCGGTCCTGATGCTGTGTTAACGAGCTTGACCGTAGAACAACTATGCTCTTCACTCGTTGTAAACCACATGGTCTTGTATGTTCCTGACATACATAAGACATTTCCTCCATCCCTGGAGGTCAGATGTGGTGAATGTCATTAATGCAGGAGCAATTAAGGACCTTGCCTCAGGACCGCTACACTCTCGCTGAGCGATCAAACCTTTATACTGATTGGTATAACCTGCATAATGGGTTAATACTCGATAAGCTGTCATTCAGCTAAATACCAATAAAAACAACTTTCGCGACGACCCATGAATACTTTTTTAATCATAGATGGCTTGAATTTAGTTCGACGCATCCACGCAGCACAACCCAATGAAAATGATGTTAACGGTTTAGATGCCCGCGTTGCTTCTGCCTGTAAAAAACTGCTCAAATATCACCAGCCAAGCCATGTCGCCATTGTATGGGATGGTGATGCCACCTCATGGCGAAAGACTCTCTATGAAGATTATAAGAAGGGAAGAAAACCTATGCCGGAGGCTCTGGCAAAATCCCTCCCAGCATTAAAAGCCCATCTAAGCGAACTCAATGTAAACTCAATTGATGCAGAAGCTGAAGCCGATGATGTGATTGCCACGCTGGCCACTAAGCTAGTTAATAATCAAGGAAAGGCGATTATCGTCTCCACAGATAAAGGCTTTACCCAGTTAACTCATACCAATATTGAACGTTGGGATCACTTTAACCAAGCTTACATCACCATAGAGCAGAGAGAGGAGAAGCTTGGCGTCGAGCGAACTCAATTTATCGACTACTTAGCACTGGCTGGTGACAGTGGTAATAAAATTCCTGGAGTACCGGGTATAGGACCAAAGTCAGCGTCTGAGCTGTTAAAAATATTTCGCTCTCTATCTAACCTCTATGGTTCTTTAGAAAAGGTTGGTGCCAAGCAAGCCAAAAAACTGGAGGAGGGCAAGCAGATGGCTAGGTTGAGCTATAAATTGGTACAACTACAAACAGATATCCCATTAAATGCTAATTTAAGTCAATTTAGGCTTCCCCAGTAAAATATGGGCTCAATACAGCACAACAGAGTTGTAAACATTGTGTTACCCATTTAACATTTACCAACTTAGGCAAGGAGGGTATATTATTTTACTCTGCTAATTTATATTAAATGTTCAGCTTTTGCTTTTACTTGAAGGACCTAGTACCTAGATGAAACCTAAACTCCCTGTTATTGTCGGTTCAATTTTTGCGGCCTATTTAGCTTTCGTTGCCGTTGTTGTCCTTGTTTACGATCCAACGCCAGATGAGATGGACTGGGAAGATAGGCAGGAGTATATCAATGCAAAGCTCACCGAAATTAGCTTAGGTCAATCTATCACTCAGATTAAATCCCTTTTGGGTAAGGCTGATTTCAGCGAAGCAAAAGTCACCAATGAAAATGCAATACAGGTACTTTTCTATCGTACCCACCACAAGAAATCCGACGGTGAGACCACCAAAGATGAGTGCACCCCACTGCTGTTTAAAGATGAGAAATTGATTGCTTGGGGAGAGGGGACATATCAGCAATACCTAGCAGGTGGGCTCACCAACTAGGCTAGAAAGACTACTTTTCATTAGGGTTAAGCTTGGAGGTTAGCAGGTGATCTTGCCACCGACCGTTAATCTTCAAGTATGCTTTCGCGACTCCCTCCTTCTCAAACCCAAGTGAAGAGAGTAAGTGTCCACTACGTGTATTGTCTGGTATATAATTCGCCATGATCCGATGCAGTTTTAACTCCTTAAAAATATAGTTAATCCCAGCTTCAAGTATCTCGCGCATCACACCTTGCCCCTCAAGGGATTTATCAACAGAGTAACCCAGATAACAAGCTTGAAAAGGGCCTCGAACAATATTTGTAAAATTGCAAACTCCCAATATCCGCCCATTATGATCAGCGGTAACTGAGCCGTCATGATTAATACTTCCACGGGCGACAAAGTGAACGGCTCCACCAGCAAAGAAGAGAGCATTACTGCACTGAACTCTTTCCCGAACTTGTGCCTGCTCAAAGTAACCCTGCTCTCTTTCAGGCTCCCATGGTGACAGATGCAAATGATTTCTTTCGTAGTAATCAATAAGCAACTGATATTCATAGTGCTGTAACAGGGTTAGCACAGTTCTCTGTGTCATGATTCTAGGCGCGACTAACATATAGCGGTAGAGCCTTTACCTTGTTTCACTAACGCCCACCCGCAATATCGACAAAGGTACCTGTCACATAGGAGGCCTCGTCAGAGAGTAACCAGGCAATAGCCGCTGCGACCTCATCGGGCTCCCCTCCTCGTTTCATAGGAATATTGGGCGCAACACGCTTTACCCTATCAGGCTCACCGCCATCTGCATGCATCTGTGTGTGGATAAATCCTGGACGAACGCTGTTGACACGTATGCTATCGGCAGCAACCTCTAACGATAAACCTATGGTTAAAGTATCGACGGCCCCTTTAGAGGCGGCATAATCGACATACTCCCCAGCACCGCCTACTCTTGATGCAACTGAGGAGACATTGACTATTGCGCCTCCATATCCTCCATTAGACAGAGCCATACGTTTTACAGCCTCACGGCAACAGAGAAAGTAGCTGGTGACATTATTGGTCAACATCCTGTTAATACGCTCGGCTGACATATCAACAACTTTCATCTGAGGCTGCAAAATTCCCGCATTGTTAACCAGAGCAGTGATCTTACCTAAGTGCTTATCCAGCTCATTGAACATAGCAATCACCTCAGACTCGACGGAGACATCAGCCTGAAATGCTTGGGCGCGACAACCTTGAGCTTGCAGTTGAGCCACCAAGGCATCAGCAGCTTCACTGTTCTGTTTGTAGTTAACGCCAACCGAATACCCGTGATCTGCAAGGTACCTTGCTGTCGCTGCGCCAATGCCACGGCCACCGCCTGTTATCAATGCCACTTTTTCCATCATAGCTCCTATTTTTAACTAGGGTTATTCGGTATTGAGCTTCATATCCAGCGTCTTACTTGCTGCTGATAGCACAGGTATTCATCACCAAACTTGCGTGTGAGATAAGCTTCTTCCGCTCTGATAGCAACATAGTAAACACCAATACAAGATGGCAATACACTAGAGATTAACCATAGATCGCTCAGATATAACCCTAGGCCAACAGGGAAAGTACAAAAAGCCAAGTAGATAGGGTTTCTAGAGTAGGCATAGATGCCAGTTTTAATTAACGATGAGGTTGGCTGCCAGGGCTCTACCGCTGTTTTCGCTTTTCGAAATTGATATACAAGGTATAACAGCAGGAGTAAGCCTGCCAGCAAAATCCCCAAGCCAAGATAGGTGATTGGAGCCGCAAAGGTTATCGCTATAGGAACAAACAAACTATTCAGGTAGGCCAGCAGCATAAACAAAATAAAGATCGCTGGTGGCGGTATTTTTACTCCGGCACCATTAACATCCTTCTCCATCAATATCTCCTTGATACAGGTTAATTAGAACAAGTAAAAATGATCAATCGAAAATCAGATTACGCACAAAAATGTTAAATAACAAGCTACTTAATCGAAGTTTAGTGGCAATAAAAAAGCCGAGAGAAACTTTCTCTCGGCTCTAGTACAGTATCGATTAAGCTGAAACTGCCTGTTTAATCCGCTTTCTTATATTCAGTATATGCCTCACCTTGCGTCAGCCACTTTGGTGCGGGTTTCCCCTTAAGATAGTGATCAAAATACTCCATCATACGGATGCTGTAATCGAGCTTATTGGGATATTTTTTCAGATGATGTGGCTCATTCTCATATTGCAGAAATACCACATCTTTACCCGCACGGCGCATAGCAAGATAAAGCTCAACGCCCTGCTCCCACGGCACCGCGTCATCTTTATCACCGAACATGATCATCATAGGGGTTTTAATACGCTCAGCATAAAAGATGGGAGAGTTCTCGATATACTTTTGAGGCGCCCTAAACAAGCTCTCACCGATACGGCTCTGCCCCGTTTCATACTGGAACTGGCGAGCTAAACCACTACCATGCCTTATGCCACTATAAGCACTGGTCATATTCGATACTGGCGCACCAGTCACTGCGGCCTTAAAGATATGGGTCTGGGTTACAGCAAATGCAGTTTGATAACCTCCCCATGAGTGACCTTGGATGCCTATTGCATCAGGGTCACCGACTCCCATCTCAATGATCTTCTGCACTCCAGAGGTGAGCGCCTGAACCGAGCTTGCGCCAGGGTATCCCACTTCGAAACGGATATCCGGTAGAAAGATGGCATAGCCATTATCTGCATACCAAGCAAAGTTTGGTCTGTGATTGAGCTTCATCTGAGGAAAGGCGTTGAGTCTGTCACTCATAAAGCGATAGAAGTACACAAGCACAGGGTATCTTTGCCCTTCGACATAGTTAGTCGGTTTTATGAGCACGCCATCAAGAGGCTGACCATCGCCATTGGTCCAGTGTACCAGCTCTGATTGACTCCAGTTAAACTGTTGCTTTTGAGCGTCCAGATCCGTTTGGCGTTTCGCCTTTTGCGGTGCTAAATACTCAGCACTGTAGAGATCAGGGAAGAGATCGTAACGCTCTTTCGAGAAGATAATTGTCTCTGCATCTTGGCTACGCGCTAATGTTGTTAACTTATAATCCCCCTCCATCAAGGTGGTCACACCCGAAGTGCCTAACTTAGCCTTGTAGTAACCGTCCCCTTTACTTCTTTCGTTATAGCCATGCAACAGCAGGGTTTGGTTAATCTTTAGTACATCGGGTTTATTCTCATCATAGACCAAGCCTGTCACACGATACTGGATCCCCTGTTTGCGACCTTTACCAGCTGTCAACTTAAAGCCTTCGAAGGATGCGGTATTCATCTGCCAAATATCGTACTTATCGTAAATAAGTAGACCTGCATCATTTTCCAACCAAGGACCAAAGCCATAACCTGGCGCATTGGATGGATAATCATGATCTTCGTCGGCAAAGGGCACTTTTAAGCCTTTAGTTAGGTTATGGCGACGTGCCTGAGAAATTTGATACAGGTAAACGTCACCCTGCTGATAATAAACAGCGAAGCGCTCATTTGGAGATAAGCTAGGCTTCTGGTTACTTGGCTGCTGAACGAGAATAGAGGTTTTATGGCCTGTGTTAAGATCAATAAGATAGAAATCACGATAAAAACCAGCCCAAGTGATCATCTTACGGTAGGGAATATCCGAACTCCCCAGTACATACCTTGACTGCTCCTGTAGTGATACATCAGGTACCTGAGTATCAGCAAGCTGCACTAAGTTATTCCCTTTCAGGTGCAGAACAGCAAGGTAGGTGCGCTTTAGCTCTTTCTTGTACTGCTCGATTTCATTAGGCTTAATGCGGGCATCATCACCGTGCCAAACTCTAAGCTCCCGCTGGTCGGTAATGATCTTTTCATTGAATAGATCTTCCTGCTTAAGAATTTTACTCAGTGCTAACTGTTGACTCACCTGAGGGACGCGGCCAAAAAAGAGGCGCTCACTGTCCAGTGAAAATCTAAGCTCACTGTAACGGTTAAGTTTCCACTCTTTAGAAACAGGAGCCGCTTTCACTTCGCCACTGGCGATATCCAATAGCGAAAGACGATACTCACGCCCATAAGGTGCTTGTTCACTATCGCCATGGGTAAAGGCGATATACTTGCCATCTTCACTCAAGGAGACTTCACCAATCTGCTGGTTGTTAAACTGGCGAACAACCTCTCTTTTATTAGTAGATAAAGAGACTAATACTAACTGATGTTTATTAGCTTCTGTATTGTTACTCGCTAAAACAAGATGCTTACCAAGCTTATCAAAATAGAAACGAGTGACATTGGCGATATTCTGACTTGCGCCACTATCCAGTGCGATTAGCCTGAATTCACTCCCCTTATCAAACTTATCAACCTTAGCTTTTTTCTCTTTCTTATCTGACTCTGGCTCAGATTTATCTTTACTGCTCTTATCTTTCTCTTTCGCCTCAAACCAAACAGCAAGATGTGTCCCAGACTCATTAAACTTGAACTCCTTAACACGTTCAAAGCGAGTCTCTTTACCGGTTTCAGTATCAAGCAACACCATGCCTGACTTGAGTTTTTTTCTCTCCTTCTCTGACGCTGCCTCCTTCTCAAGTAACGAAGTTTTAACAACAAAGGCAACAAAACGGCCATCACGGCTAACTTGAGGCTTAGAGGCGCCATCAAGAGTAAACTTCTTCGATGAGGTCAGCATCTGAACTAAACCATGACTGTCTCCCCTATCTGGCGCGACCTCCACAGCAAGTACCGCACCATTGGCAGAGATAACAGGTTTCTTTAACGATTCAAATTTCATGATATCGTTAGTTGTCATGGGGTTATGGTTTGATGGAGATGACACAGCAGCATAACAGCCAGCTGAGACGAAACTTGCCGAAGCAAGTAATAAAGATGCGATGGATAATGACTTCAAGGTCTTCCTCATTTTTCTTATTTTAATGGAATTTAGCTGAGTGATTATTTTATCTATTCGAATTTTATTAGACTAAAGTAGACTTTTTTAACCTTTAGCGATCAATCATCGTCATAAGCCCTCTTTAATGCAAGTTACACTATATAAAAAAACGTGAGACTGCTCACTATTTTCTGTGAAAAATGTTTAAAAGTGTTTAAAATAAAGAGGTGAACAATAAAAACTCATTCTAAGTCATATCCGTGTCGTTCGACATGGCCAGACAATAGCAGTACAACGAAACGTTGAAGGACTCTCATGTCAAAAAGAACTATAACCGTGATCCCTGGTGATGGGATCGGACCTAGCATTATCGATGCAGCACTAAAAATCCTTGATAAAGCTGGTTGTGATTTTGAATACGAGTTTGCCGATGCTGGTTTAGCCGCCCTTGAAAAGCAAGGTGAGTTATTACCCCAGCGTACTCTCGATATGATTGAGAAAAACCGTATCACGCTTAAAGGCCCACTAACGACTCCGGTTGGCGAAGGCTTTACCTCTATTAACGTATCTCTACGTAAACAGTTCAGCCTTTACGCTAACGTTCGCCCAGTCTTATCTTTTAAGGGCACTCAAGCTCGCTACGACAAGATAGATATCATCACAGTTCGTGAAAACACTGAAGGCATGTACTCAGGTCTAGGTCAAACTGTCTCTGACGACGGTGCAACCGCTGAAGCGACCAGTATCATTACTCGTCAAGGCGCAGAGCAGATCACCACATTTGCTTATGAACTGGCCCGTAAAGAGAACCGTAAAAAGGTTACTATCGTACACAAAGCAAATATCATGAAGTCAACCTCTGGACTATTCCTTAAGGTCGCTCGTGAAGTCAGCTTACGCTACCCAGACATCATCACCGAAGAGATGATTGTCGATGCGACCTGCATGAAGCTTGTTATGAACCCTGAAAACTTTGATGTAATGGTAACCACTAACCTGTTTGGTGATATCCTTTCCGATCTTTGTGCAGGCCTAGTAGGCGGCCTTGGTATGGCACCTGGTGCAAACATAGGTAAAGATGCGGCGATTTTCGAAGCGGTACACGGCAGTGCGCCAGATATCGCGGGCAAAAACTTAGCTAACCCAACATCGGTTATCTTAGCGTCAATTCAGATGCTAGAGTACTTAGGTATGGCTGATAAGGCTGAGAACATACGCTCAGCAGTGACCGCCGTTATCTCCGAGGGTGATCGCACCACTCGTGACCTAGGTGGTACTCACGGCACAACTGATTTCACACAAGCTGTGATCGATCGCTTGTAAACAGCAACACCAGACACAAAGTCGATTTCTCTCCATCCTTGGGAAATCAACATAAGTGTTCCAGACACAAAAAGGCCCTATGTAGATTGCTATATAGGGCCTTTTTATTATCTATCTCTTGTCTTGAAATGATGTGTTTGACGACACCTGCTATTGAGTCGGATTCAAACTCAAATAAACCGTCACCTCATCACGATCATGGTAGAGGTGCTTACACTTGATAGAGAAGTTCTTAATTTCGTTCTCCTCAAGTACAGTCGCCATGGTCTCTAATATTGTCGAGACATCTTGATAGCGACTCTTCATCGGCAGCTTGAGGTTAAACATCGCCTCTTTAAACCAGCCATTGATCGCCCAAGCTTCAATCAGCTCAGCCACACGAGATGGCTTCTCAATCATGTCACACACTAACCAGTAGATATTTTTACGTGGCGGTTCAAAACGAAAACCATCGGCTTGATAATGTTTTACCTGCCCAGTCTCCATCAAACCTTCATCCATAGGTCCATTGTCCACAGCCGCCACAAACATACCACGACGCACTAACTGATATGTCCAGCCACCTGGGCAAGCGCCTAAGTCGACGGCATTCATACCACTGCTTAATCTCTGCTCCTGCTCCTCTTCGGGAATAAAGTGGATAAAGGCTTCATCGAGTTTAAGTGTCGAACGACTCGGTGCATCGCTGGCCATTTTTAGCCTAGGGATCCCCATCGGATAGGGAGAGCTATTGTTACTAAAAGAGAAGCCCACGTAAGCCGTACCCGATGCCACAAAACAGACATGGATAATAGGTCGGCTGCTATTCTCTTTTTTAAGTAAGTTGCCTGCGTTTTTTAGCTTCTGCCTTAAAGGAACCGTAAATTTACGACAAAAAGCCGTTCGCTCTTTCGCTTCATTGGTATCGGGTGTTTCAACCCTTAACTCACCCGCATTCCTGACATCGGATAACGCTTCCATAATCGGTGTGATCCGATCATGCTCAGGTAGATTTTTCAGCAGCTCTTTAGCGGCAAACATCTGTCTGGCAAAAATCAGTGAATCCAGTTTGATTTTTTGCGCCAAGATATTTGCATCACCGGCTTGAAAACACTGGAAAATCACATAGCCGTCTTTTTTGTTGGTTTTAACAAAACCACCAATTTCGAGTTCAGCTGCACGATGTTGTATCTCAGCTGCACACTCTTTTTCATAACCAGAGCGGCAATATAAAAATAGGTTGATCATTGGAATTCCTGAAGCGAGCCGGTCGGCAATAAGTGCCAAAAATAACGGCCATTTAATCGATATCTGTCAATGGCCGCTATTCTACACTTTATAGATAATGAATACGATTAATCGTTAAGCTCGACGACTCGATTACGCCACACTGCAAGTGCGATCAACAGCCAACCGACTAAGAAGCACACGCCGCCCATAGGGGTAATAGGCCCTGTCCACTTAGTACCGAGTAGCGCATAAAGATACAAGGAGCCTGAAAAAAGTAACATGCCCGCAATAAAGAGGTATCCCGCCCAATCCAGTAAACGAGAACTTAACCAATGACCTGCAAACGCCACAGCGATAAGTGCAAACGTATGATAGAACTGATACTCAACCCCAAGATTAAAGATAGCGATCATCTCAGGCGATGCCACATTTTTTAATCCATGGGCACCAAATGCCCCCAATGCAACAGAGATAAAGCCACTTAACGCAGCCAATAACAGAAAACCTTTACGCATCCAGCCCCCGAATAAAATCAATACAGTAAGAGATAGCAGATGTTAGGTTATCCTCTTCGGTAACCCCTGACGACTTTCTGGGAACAAAACTATGATCTCCGTCAGTTAACCAGTGCAACTGGGTCCTCTGCATCACTGGCCAGCTTGGTACTAACTCCTTGCCGCCAAACTTATCCCGCTCCCCCTGTATCACACACAAGGGTGCCTTACACAACTCGATAGGCTCAAGCCTTGGATCTCCGCCTTTTAACGGAACAAAAGGGTAACCTAAACAGATCACCCCATCGACAGATGTCTGCTCCGCCACAATCGCCGCCATACGGCCTCCCATGGACTTACCCATTAGGACAATACGTTTAGGGGAGTATTGAGCTTTAATCGCTTCAATATGTAGATTGAAGTCTTTTAACAGTTTAGGGGCTCTGTCAGGCGGACGCCGTTTACCATCGAGTGCATTGGCGCGCATATAGGGAAAGTTAAAACGAATGACCCCGATCCCCGACTCGCTTAATCCTGCTGCCATTCTCTGCATAAAGTCAGAGGAGAGATTAGCTCCAGCCCCATGTGTGAAGATAACAAGCGTATCATTGAGCTCACCATCGATAACGCAGCGACTCTCTAGCAGAGATTCAGCCTCTAAGGGCTCCTTAACCAGGAAGTAGCTCACTGCGCGACTCCTCTTCAAACATATCTAACATCCACTCTCTGAAGGCTGCAATTTTACCTATATCTGAATGATTTTGCTGACACACTAGGTAGTAAGCATTTTTACTCACCAACACCTCAGGGAAGGGGCATACCAGACGCCCAGCTTTAATATCTGGGGTGGCAAGAACACTAAAACCTAATGCAACCCCTTGGCCATGAGCTGCTGCTTGCAACACTAAAGAGGAGTGACTGAATATTGGACCTTGGTTCACATTAATATCATTAATCCCACATTGTCTAAACCAAGCTTGCCAATTATGTCGACTAGTATCGTGCAATAGGGTGTGATTTTTTAGATCGCTTGGCTTCTCAAGTGGCTTAGGTCCACTGAGTAACATAGGTGAACAAACGGGAATTAACACCTCATTTTTTAACTTATCAGCCCTTAATCCTGCCCAATTTCCCTGACCGTAATAGATGGCAACATCGACATCATCGGATAAGGATCCATCTTCATCATCGACCGCTTTAATACGCACATCAATGTCTGGATTTTTTTCACTAAATTTAGCTAATCTAGGCACCAGCCATTGAATAGCAAAACTCGGTGAAGTACTTACTGTTAGTGAGCCTATGGCACTTCGAGCTAATAATCTGTCTGTCGCTTCAGCCAGTTGAACAAAGATATCTTTAATGTCTAAAAAGTATCCCTGTCCCTCCTCGGTCAGAAGCAAAGAGCGGTTCTTTCGGCGAAAAAGTTTTAACCCAAGATACTCCTCTAGCGCCTTAATCTGATGACTGACAGCCGCTTGAGTCACAAACAACTCTTCTGCTGCACGAGTAAAGCTAAGGTGTCTTGCAGCCGCTTCGAAAGCTTTTACTGAATTCAGGGGAGGTAAGCGTCTAGACATAGTGATCCCGATCTCATATTTTAATTAGTTTTTCTAATCCGTATTGTTACATTTTATCGTTTGAAAAGGGAAGCGATTTTGGTTAAATTTTGCGCCAACGAAATGACTATAGTTAGACAGCCTCTACGACGTAAATGGGGAGTGTCTGACAACCCAAAATCCCCGCCCGGAGGCGACCATATATGCTAAACCTTAAAACTGTATTTGTTCTTGCTTTTCTATCAACAGCAACGAGCGTACAAGCTGATGAAGCAAGAATTGACACCACAGACCTTCATGCAACGATTAGTGCAGAGCTAGCTGAGGGAATGGAAGTGATGCAACAAGATCTTACTGAAGACCTTAACGCTATGCTAAACACTAAAGATAAAGCAGAACAAGCTGAAGTAACAGTACTACGCGCCGAATAATCACGCTTAGCCATACTGAAACTGACAAAAAAGCCGCAAAGCAACTGATGCTCGCGGCTTTTTTGTGTCTGGAACACTTTGAAATAAAAAGCCTCAGTGATATCACTATCACTGAGGCCCACACGAGTTAACTCATACCTAGCACAAATAATTAAGGTCGATAAACCTTAACGTTCTCATAGCCCTGCTCTTGAAGATACAGTGCTTGAAGCTTGCTCATCACGCCTCTATCGCAGTAAAGCAGGTAGGTTTTACTCTTATCCAAATCGGCAAACTTAGTCGCTAACCTAAAGAAAGGGATCGCCTTCACTTCAACGCCCTCAACCTCAAGCGGTGACTGCTCCTCCTCTTCTGGAGCACGAACATCAATGATCACTTCACCCGAGTTAATATCGCCAACAGTTTCTGTTGAGGTGATCTTAGTGTCCATACTAGTAGCAATCTCTCTGATATCGATAACCTCTGCAGCTTCAACCACACGGTCAATAAGATCTTCAGAAAACTTCAGCTCCTCAGCTTCAATCTTAGAGAGCACAGCCTTAACCGTTGGGCGCTGAGAGATCACACCGCAATACTCAGGGATCGACTTAGAGAGGTCTTCTGTACCAATCTGACGAGTTAAGTTAATAATGTCTTGCTTATCCATGGCGATCAGTGGACGTAGAATAAGCTGATCTGTACATCGGTCGATGATGCTTAGGTTAGTCAAGGTTTGACTTGAAACTTGACCCATCGCCTCACCAGTCACTAACGCTTGTATTCCCATCTTTCTAGCCACTTTAGCCGCAGCTCGCATCATCATACGCTTGAGAATAACCCCCATCTGGCCATTATCTATCTTCTCAAGGATCTCAGTGACCACAGGATCGAAGGGGATTGAGATAAACTTAACCTTATGGGACTCACCATATTTCTGCCATAGATGATAAGCCACCTGCTTCACACCTATCTCATGCTGATCACCACCTAAGTTGAAGAAGCAATAGTGAGTACGAGAGCCACGTTTGATAAACTGATAACTGGAAACACCTGAGTCGAACCCGCCAGAGATAAGCGACAATACATCTTCCTGAGTCGCCATAGGGTAACCACCTAAGCCCTCAATGCGCTTACTCACCAGATATAGACTCTCTTTATCTATCTCAAGATTAATCGTCATATCTGGATTTTTTAATCTAACACCTGCAGCTTCAGTAAACTGATTTAACCCGCCACCGACATAACGCTCAACTTCGATGGATCTAAAATCATGGTTACCAACACGCTTAACCCGAACACAAAAGGTTTTGCCTGCAAGCTCATCTTTATAAACCGCTAAAGTCTGTTGATAGATATCATCAACAGATTCGAATGTGCTCTCACTTACCTGAAGCACATGAGCGATACCAGGAATACAAGCAAGACGCTCAGCGAAAGCCTCCACTAAATCTTGTCTATCGTCCGGCACCAACACCATGATTTTGTCCCACTCACGCTTCACTTTAGCGGTCTCATCGACCTTCTTAAGTACATTACGAATATTGGTTTCAAGCATCTTGGTAAATCGCATTCTTACCGGTTTGCTTTTCATCATGATTTCAGGGAACAGTTTTACGATAAATTTCATCAGGGGTCTTCCGGGGGGATCAAGCCATTAAATAATATTGGCCGCATTATACCAAGATCATTTGAAGATTGCTTATCTAGATATCTCCATCCAATAATACCAATTAAAAAGGCGCTAAGAGTCTCCTCTTAACGCCCCATTAAATTAGATGGTATCTACCTCTATGGCTCTACCGTTATCTCATCAGACTCCATGGCTTTACCTTGCTCAATGGCAATCTCAACCCTGCGATTACGGGCACGATGACTGCTGGTATCATTTGCCACAAGCGGATCAGAGTTTGCCATACCCACCACCTTCATCCTTTGTGGGTCAAAGCCTTTCACTTTTATCAATTCGTGAGCAACCGCTACGGCGCGTTTACTGGACAGATCCCAATTAGAGCTATAAAGCTCATTACTGATATTCATGTCATCGGTGTGTCCCGACACTGTCACAATTCCAGGAACATCTTTTAATAACTCACCCACTCGACGAACCACAGGTTTAAACCTTGGTTGTAGGAAACCAGAACCTGATGAGAAGGCGCCCTTCTCACGAATACGAATAATGATCTGCTGACCTAAAGACTCTATCTCTATCGCCCCATCAACAATCTCAGTATTTAGCTCCTGAGCCATCTTCTTCACCTGCTCATTAATATTTTCCTGAGCAGCAGCTTGAGCATCAGACTCCTCTTTAGCCTTAGCTTCTGACTCTGAGTCCGATGATGATTGAGCAACAGATTGCTCCTGCGCAGTTGCAGAGGACTCACCACCTCTTTGCTGCCCTTGCTGCTTTTGACTCCCACCCGAACTGTCGTCTTCACCGGCCTGGTATTCGATAACAGGCTCAGTAATTTCGCTGGTTTGTTGAGTAATGGTCTCAATGGGAGTCGGCTCAGGACGACCGGGCCTAAACTCAAGAGCGATGACCGATGTCCCTTTGGGGATATCTTTAACTTCTACTTTATTCTGGACACCAAAGGCATACTTCATCGAGCCGGCAATCTGCTTAAACTTCAGCACATCCATCTCAGAAAATGACAATAACAGCACGAAGAAACACATAAGTAGTGACATAAGATCAGCAAAGGTTGCTAACCACAGAGGCGCTCCGGGAGGTGGACAGTCACACTTTTGTTTAGCCATGGGATCACTCCCCGTCCGTCGTGTCTATCTGCCTTTGTTTTTCAGATATGTAATTCTTCAAAAAGCCTTCAATCACGCGGGGGTTCTGTCCATCTTGAATCGCTAAAACCGCATCCATGATCAGATTTCGATTTAGCATCTCTTCATTCATTCTCAGCTCTAATTTACCAGCAATTGGGATCGCTACCATGTTTGCGACCATAGCCCCATAGAGTGTTGTTAATAGTGCAATAGCCATCGCAGGACCAATGGATTTAGGATCATCCATGTTTGACAACATCCCCACCAAGCCCACTAAGGTACCGATCATTCCCATTGCAGGTGCAACATCACCTACAGTCGAGAAGATACTAATACCTAGCTTATGTCTCTGCTCAGTGAGTGCGATATCTTTCTCAAGCGCATCACGAACCACATCACCATCGTGTCCATCAACCAACATATCCACTGCTTTTTGCATAAAGCTATTGGTGATCTCCGCCTCCTCCAAGGCCAAGAAGCCACCTTTACGAGCAGCATCAGCCATAGTGACAGACTGTTCAATCAACTCATCGGGTTTATCAATCTTAAAGATGAACGCTTTTGCTGCAATTTTTATCGAGCCAAAAAACTGCTTCAGATTATATTTCATCATCACAACAAAAAAGGAGCCACACAATACAATCAAAATAGAGGCAACATCGATAAAAATCCCGATACCACCACTACTGGCCATCGCTCCGAGAATAAATCCGAATGCACCTATGAGTCCTATTAGGGTTGCTAAATCCACAACTGCTCCTCAAATGAAACTAGTCTTCGGCCTGAATATCCGAAACTGTAAAAAATACGCACAATGCCAACGAGATATGTTCTCTGTTATAACCTTAACTTTATAACAAAGATAGAAATAAACCCAATAAGCGTCCCCTTGGGAGACAAAAAATGCAAATAGCTTAATTAAGCGGATAAAACCTAGTCAAACTTGTCTGAATACCGTTCAAGGGCCAATGGTTCACTTCGTTTTTATCAGGGGAAGACAGACAATAAGATTTTAATCGCTACTCTCAATTATCGGACAGCTTACACGCAAGTTTAGCTACAAATTCAATTTTTTATAAAAAAACCACAATAAAGCGTGCTATCGGGCAAATTTACCGCAGCACAATTTGACCGTTGTCGCTGGCTGCGATACCGTGTGTCACGCTAATTTCAAGGAATCGTTACCGTGGCAAAAAAACCTGAAAATCTCACTTTTGAAGAATCCCTTTGTGAACTCGAGCGCATTGTTTCAGAACTTGAACAAGGCGACGTTTCCTTAGACGATGCATTAAAACAGTTTGAACGTGGCATAAAGCTTGTTCGCAACAGTCAAGGAAAGCTAGAGCAAGCACAACAAAAAGTCGCTATTTTAATGGCTGACGATGAAAACGCCCCGCTAACCCCCTTCTCTCCTGAGGCTGAATAAGTGCTAGCTCAAGCCACAACTCAATATCAACAACGCGTGGATAACCAGCTTACACAAGTTATCGATGCTCAATCTGTGACAGACTCTCAACTGCTGGCAGCCATGAAACATGGTGCGCTAATTGGCGGGAAGCGTATTCGCCCTTTTCTGGTTTATGCCATCGGCGAGATGCTCAATGTTCCACAGGAAAAATTAGATGCTGCTGCAGCGGCCATAGAGTGTATACACGCCTACTCTCTAATTCATGACGATCTACCCGCCATGGATGATGACGCCCTGCGCCGTGGACAACCAACGGTTCATGTTGCCTTTGATGAAGCAACGGCGATTTTGGCAGGTGACGCCCTACAGGCCTTAGCATTCGATATTTTAAGCCAGCCCATTGATGGCCTAACGCCCACACAAAATCTGGCGATGGTTCGCGCATTAGCCAAAGCCTCCGGTTACTCTGGAATGTGTGGTGGACAAGCGATGGATCTCAACGCAACCGATAAGCAGATAGATTTAGCCACCCTGACCCAACTACACAAACTAAAAACAGGTGCCTTAATCCGCTGTGCAGTCGAACTGCCAATGATAGCCGCAGATCTGCCAAAAGATGAGCAGGCACTATTAATGACTTTTGCCGATGCGGTTGGCTTAGCTTTTCAGGTACAAGATGATGTGATTGATATCATCTCCAGCACCGAAGAGCTGGGGAAACCTCAAGGCTCAGATTGTGATTCCAACAAGAGTACTTACCCAAAACTGCTTGGATTGGACGGTGCAAAAGCCACCGCCGAGAGTTTGATACAAGATGCTCTATCAGCGCTGACAAAATTACCATACAATAGTCAGCTAATTGCCGAATTCGCCCGTTTTATCATTGAGCGAAGAGTATAATCAAGAGACCAATTATCTCGATGAGTTTGGATATTTCTCAATACCCTGTGCTTGCACAGGCTAATACCCCTGATGAGCTAAGACAGCTCCCTCAAGCCGTGCTACCACAACTAGCAGACGAGCTTAGAGGTTTCCTATTGAAGTCAGTGGGCAAGTCGAGCGGCCATTTTGCCTCTGGACTCGGCACAGTGGAGCTCACTGTGGCACTTCATTACG
Organism: Shewanella nanhaiensis; assembly: GCF_019457885.1. Taxonomy (GTDB): domain Bacteria; phylum Pseudomonadota; class Gammaproteobacteria; order Enterobacterales; family Shewanellaceae; genus Shewanella; species Shewanella nanhaiensis. The sequence goes on along the minus strand of NZ_JAHZST010000017.1, from coordinate 104,245 downwards.
TCTATAACACGCCGTTCGATCGCCTTATCTGGGATGTGGGCCACCAAGCCTATCCCCATAAGATCTTAACTGGACGCCGTGACGCCATGCACACCATACGTCAAAAAGGCGGAATACACCCCTTCCCTTGGCGTGAAGAGAGTGAGTACGACACCTTTAGCGTGGGTCACTCAGGCACCTCTATCAGTGCAGCATTGGCCATGGCCGTTGCTGCAGAAAAAGAGCAAGCGGGGCGTAAAATCGTTTCTGTTATCGGTGATGGCGCCATGACTGGCGGCATGGTCTTCGAAGCGATGAACCACGCAGGCGATCTACATAACGATATGTTGGTCGTGCTCAACGATAACGAGATGTCTATCTCTGAAAATGTCGGTGCACTCAATAACCACTTAGCTCAGCTGATGTCGGGGCGTTTCTATACCACGATCCGTGAAAGCAGCAAAAAAGTACTCAAAGGGATGCCTGTCATCAAAGAGATGGCTAAGCGTACCGAGGAGCACTTAAAGGGCATGGTTGTTCCCGGCACCATGTTTGAGGAGCTAGGCTTTAACTACATAGGTCCAATCGACGGTCATGATGTTGATGCTCTCGTTGAGACCATGCGCAATATGCGTAACCTATCTGGTCCACAGATTTTACATATCATGACCAAGAAAGGTCGTGGTTATGAGCCAGCGGAGAAAGATCCTATTGGCTGGCATGCTGTGCCTAAGTTCGATCCATCCACTTTTGAGAAACCGGCATCAAAGCCAAGTAATCCAACCTTCTCGCAAGTGTTTGGCAAATGGCTTTGTGATGTCGCCGAAAAAGATGACAAAGTACTGGGGATCACCCCAGCCATGCGCGAAGGTTCAGGCATGGTTGAATTCTCCCAGCGCTTCCCTAAGCAATACTTTGATGCAGCCATTGCCGAGCAGCACGCGGTAACGTTAGGTGCAGGCTTTGCCTGTGAAGGATTAAAACCGGTTGTCGCTATCTACTCAACCTTTCTGCAACGTGGCTATGATCAGTTGATCCACGATGTTGCGTTACAAAAGCTGCCAGTACTCTTTGCTATCGATCGCGGCGGTATTGTTGGTGCAGATGGGCCGACTCACCAAGGCGCATTTGATCTCAGTTTTATGCGTACAGTACCCAATATGGTCATCATGGCACCTTCTGATGAGAATGAGTGCCGTCAGATGCTCTATACCGGTTACTGCTATCGCGATGGTCCTACTGCTGTGCGCTACCCGAGAGGCAGCGCGACTGGCGCCCCTCAAGTTGAAGAGATGACAGCTCTAGCTATCGGTAAAGGTTTGATTAAACGTCAAGGCCAGAAGGTCGCTATTCTCAACTTTGGCACACTATTGGCCAGCGCATTAACCGCAGCAGAGTCCCTTGATGCAACGGTTGCCGATATGCGATTTGTTAAACCACTGGATGTCGAGCTGATTAAAGAGTTAGCAAACTCCCACGACGTGCTAGTGACTGTTGAAGAGAATGCCATCATGGGCGGTGCAGGCTCAGGTGTACTCGAACTGCTGCAACAACTTAAACTGCCAATGCCTGTGCTTCAGCTTGGTCTGCCAGATGAGTTTATTAAGCATGGGGACTCAGGTGAGATTATTGCTGAACTAAAACTCGATGCCGCAGGTATTTTGGAGCAGATAGAGAGCTATTTAGCTTAACAGCTAATCTATATCGGCAAATAAAAAGGACTGCAGTTGCAGTCCTTTTTCTATTGAGCTGAAATGATACCAATCGGTATCACTTCAAATAACCTTAAGCTTGGGTATCGACCCCTGAGCCACCTTGAGAAACCATCACCATTGCTGGACGCAATAGGCGATCATTTAGAATGTAGCCTTTCTGCATCACCATCATAACGGTATTTGCAGGAAACTCTGGACTTGGTTGCATGCCGATAGCTTGGTGGTGCTCAGGATTAAAAGACTCACCATGAGGATTGACCTCTTTAAGACCAAACTTATCAACCGTGCTCACAAAGCTCTTCAGTGTTAGCTCGACACCTTCATAGATAGCTTTAGTCTCTTCTGCCTCTGCATTGGTACCTTGAAGCGCACGCTCCATGTTATCAATCACAGGTAGCAGCTCATTAGCAAACTTCTCTAATGCAAACTTATGTGCTTTTTCAACATCTTGAGCCGCACGACGACGGATATTTGCCTCTGACGCTGCAGCACGAGTCACAGAATCTTTCTGCTCCTCTATTTTTGCATTTGCTTCAGCAAGTGCCTGTTCTAACTCTTCAACGCGGAAATTCGCCTGAGTGAGTTCATCCATTAAACTGGCTTCATCGTTACCGGTTTCAACCTCACTTTCAGTTAGGATTTCACCTTCAACGGCTTCATCTACTTGGTTCTGTTTCGCTTTACTTGAATCGTTGCTCATTCTAACTCCAGCTAAAAATACTTTGTTTCTTCCTGCTCTGAGGATAATATGGGGATCACATTCAAGGTTTCAAGCCCTAGTAATAAGATAATTTATGCCTAAAGCGTTTCAAACTATCGGTCTTATCGGTAAGCCAAATCACCATGGCACCAATCTCACTCTAAAACGGTTACACCACTGGTTAACCATGCAGGGGTTCGAGATACTGGTAGAGGAGCGAGTCGCCGCAGAGATGGGGCCTAAGTGTAACTCGGTGGATCTACTCGAGCTCGGTGACAGATGTGATCTGGCCATTGTCGTTGGAGGCGATGGTAACATGTTGGGCGCCGCCAGAGTGCTTGCCCGCTTCGACATAGGCGTTATTGGTGTTAACCGAGGTAATCTTGGCTTTTTAACCGATCTTCCTCCAGACTCATTTGAAGCTGCTTTAGGTGAAGTGCTAGAAGGTAAATTTGAGACTGAGTTTCGCTTCCTACTTGAAACTGAAGTACATCGTCACGGCAATATGAAATCCAGTAATACTGCGGTCAACGAAGCGGTTTTACATCCAGGTAAAGTCGCTCATATGATAGAGTTTGAAGTCTATATTGATAATAACTTCATGTACTCTCAAAGAGCCGACGGTATGATAGTGTCGACGCCGACAGGCTCAACAGCTTATTCACTATCCGCAGGTGGGGCTATTTTAACCCCTAACCTTGAAGCACTCATTTTAGTGCCCATGTTCCCCCACACCCTCTCAAGTCGCCCAATCGTAGTCGATGCCTGCAGCATCATCAAACTAGTGGTGTCACCAGAAAATGGTGATAATTTAGAGGTGAGCTGCGACGGACATGTCATGTTACCCGTGCTACCTGGTGATGAGATCATCATCAAGCGCAGCCATGAGCGTTTACGCCTAATCCACCCTAAAGGCCATAACTATTTTCATGTGTTAAGGAACAAATTAGGTTGGGGCAGCAAGCTGTTTTAACCCGCAAATAAATATAAATAAGGGCCTGATACTTTGACTTAGTATCAGGCCCTTATTTTTATCACTTATCTTAATGCTAAGACTTTGACATAGTGTAATCTAGCTGCACTGTGCTTGGTGCAGCAACCGGTTTACCGTCAACAAATTTAGGTGCATATCGCCACTTCTTAATTGCCTTTAAGGACTCCTTCTCAAAGCCACTGCCCCCCTCCGACATAATAATTTTTGGGTCAGTGACAAAGCCAGATTCATCGACAATAAAGGAGAGCTGTACCATCCCCTCTCTACCCGCTCTTGCCGAGTTAACGGGGTATTTTGGCGGTAAACGGTAAAGCGGCACCTGCTCCTGAGTATCTAACCAAGGGCGCATACTGCCTATTGCGATGCAATGTTGAGTGGACTTTTCACTCTGACCTTTCTTCTCATAGAGCTCAACCAGCTGCGCGTGGGAAGCTAACTCATAAGGATGACTGTAATCCAGTACTGAGAACTGCTTCACGACCTTATTGAGTAACTCAATAGCTTTAGTATCTTGCTTTTTAGATTTACGTATCATGCCGACAGTATAAGTAGCCCTGACACGAGCCATAGCATCTTCAGGTAACTCATCCTCATAGATCTCAAATGCCTTAATGGCATAATTTTGAATCTTTCGGCTGTAGAGTGGAGTTTTGGAAAGCTTGTTAAAGGCTGACATTAAGGTATTGGCCAGCAGTATAGGATCATCGGCATCTTCAGCAATATCGACTGCTTGAATAAAGTATTTTCTCGCTACTTGAGGTTTTTCAGCGGTATCAGCAGCGCCAATTAAGGGCTCAATCAGTTCGACCGCGTCATCATCAAAATGTGTTTGATAGATAGCTAAGGCTTCGTTGTATGCATCAAAGGCCCGAGTTTGCTCCTCATTGATCTCAAAAACACTCCCTAAATTTAGGGCAAGGTTTGCTAGATCTAGGCTCCCCTTTGGATATATCTCTTTTCCTAATTGATAGGCTTTTTCTGCATATACCTGTGCATCTGAGTAGTTTTTATCACTCACAGCAGATTGGTATGCTGCATAACTATCAGAAAACTCTGAAGCCGAGACAGTAAAATTCGCGGCACTACAAAGAGCTAAACTCAAGGTCGCCGCGAAAAGTGATTTTCGTAAACAAGATTCAAACTGCATAAATATCCTTATTTATATTGATGTTCATCTCTTATAAGCGCTTAGATTAGCACTCATTGTGTAGCTCTAGATTAACAACTCACCTTTATACTTCAAGCTGTTTCGCCACCCGCCGTAACGCAAACCCCATCCAGATAACCAAAAGTGAACTGCAACAAGCCAGCGAGATCCACACACCGTTAGTACCAAATGCCCAAGCAAACAGATAGACAACAAAGGCGATCAACAGCAGCTTAGCCCCAGTTAACATTGACGCTTCTTTTGAGTAGTTAATTGCCTGAAAGAAGCTTGCCCCCACTAACAGCAGTCCCTCCATCGGCAAGCCCCAGAAGTAGAGTCCCATCCCCTCAATCGCATAGGGAGTTAGCTCAAGGTTATCACCGGCAAAAATATAGACCACCCATTGCGGCTTAGTGTAGATAAATAACAGACCGAGAAATGCGGTCACTAAGGTGATCCCAAAAGCGATTTTCAGTGTCTTAAACACGCGGTCATAGCGTCCAGCTCCCGCATTGAAGCTAAATATAGGTTGAGTACCGAAGGCGATCCCTTCGAAAACAAGATAGAAAAATGCCTCCGTGTAACTCACAACCCCATAGGCAGCGACGTGCAGTGGTGAGCCCACCCACAAAAAAGCGATGTTATGTAGCGTAAGTACGATAGAGAGATAGAGGTTCATTAAAAAACTAGGCACACCAGTTTTAATGATATTAATACAGTGGCCTAACTCTAATTTCATCTGCGATAAGGTGATTTTTAACCGTGTCTTATCTGAGAAAAAATGCCACAAACAGAGGCCACCCGTCACCGCTTGAGACATCATGGTTGCAATAGCGGCCCCCACCAGCTCAAAGGGAAACACAACGATAAATAGCCAGTCGAGCACAATGTTAAGGCAGCCACCTAAAATGAGTACACCGGTCACGAAGCCTGGTCTGCCATCATTTCTCAACAGTGCGGTAAAGGCGACTGAGATAATAGGAAAGATCCCCAGAGTATAATACCAAAACAGATAATCATCTGCGCTATCGAGTACGGCACCTTCTGCGCCCAACAACTGCAATATATCTCTGGAGAAATAACTACCAAAAATGGCAAAAAAGGCGCCAAAGATTAAACAAAGACTAAAGGTATTACCGAGGATCTTTCTCGCCTTTGGCACAGAGCCTTGACCTAAGTAGATAGAGACAAGTGCCGCTCCCCCCATCCCCAACAAGGCACCAACCGCATACAGCAGAGCACCAACAGGGTAAGCCAGCATCATACCTGCAAGGCCAGTCTCCCCTAGATAGTGGCCGACAAACATGCCATCGATAGTGACATAGATCCCGGTCACCAACATGGAGAGTATGGTCGGTACGGTATAACGCCACATTAGCTTAGGAATAGGTTCATTGACCAAAGCTAAGTCTTGACTGGAGATCTCAGGATTCATTCACGCTATGCCCTATGAAAACCTCACCTATAGAAGGTGACGTGAAAAGCGGTTATATAAAAAGTTGCCGTAAAATATCAGAAACTTATACGCTTAGAAACTGCAAAAAGTCGAGCCTCTAACTTATCGATAGCTAGTGGGCTTAGACTGATTATCTCCAACCTTGAATCCATGGTGTCATCTAACTCGACAACACTCATCTCACCATCAATCACATTAAAGCCAGCAATCCCTTCATCGGTAATAAGAACAGCTTTAACGCGAGTGACATCTAAGGATTTAATAAAATTTATCACCTCATCGAAATTAAACTCATAGCTAAGATCAAACACCCAACCACAGGAGTAGAAGCCTTCCCCACTGTTGTGTTTAACTAATATCCCTCTCTCATCCAATTCAGGCTCAACTAAAGCAGGTTCAATCTCAAATACACTTTTGGGTTCAGGTGTTAACAGGCTTTTTTGTGGTGAGGGAGATTTCTTTGGAAGCTTTGCCGCACTATCGAGTGATGCCAGCAACAGGGCAGGAAGAGAGCTCAGGGCATTAGCAAGCATGCTTAATGAGAAAAAAGTGCTCTGCTTCGGGCCTTTTGAGGGGAAAGTTTGCTCAACATAATCAGTTAACTCTTCAAACTCTCTATCACGATAGAGATCTGATTTCGTCGCCAAGACAATATCCGCTACCCTCAACTGCTGATTAAAAATATCATGGCCAAGATAGCGCTCATCAGATACCTTTCTCGCATCCACCAAACACACTGTGGATTTCATTGCGATAACATTTTGATAGTGAGGTTGGCTCAATAGTTTAACCACCTCTTGGGGGTGGCCCAACCCTGTAGGTTCAATCAATAACCTATCCGGTTTTGCCTTAGCGATAAGCTGATTTATCGCCACCTGCATGGGTACACTTGCCGCACAACATAAGCAGCCCCCAGCCACTTCACGGATCTCAATACTTTCGCCACTGCCAGACAGCAGCGCACCGTCTATTCCCACTTCACCAAACTCATTAACTAAAATTGCCCAAGTCTCACCTTCAGGCTTAGTGGCTAATAACTGCTTAATGAAGCTTGTTTTGCCGACACCTAGAAAGCCAGTGATCACATTGGTTGGAATAGGTTTTAGTATCATGACAGCTCTTATGCAGATAATGGACAGCACAGTGTAGGGGGAAACAGCTCAACTCTCAATATCCAAGGCTTTGGTTATCACTTGAAAATATACACCAGAAATACACAGTCAAAACATATAAACAACAAACCATTAAAGAGTGTAAATTTCTGTGTAAAAAGACCGCAGCTAGTCTCAAAAACCACAGGGTTTCATAGTAAGCAAATGGACACATGTATAGAATCCCATCGAAGCTCAAATATATGAGCTCAACGAATAATTACTATTAATAATAAATATGATGGGTCATAAAATGAAACTACTTAAAACCGCAGCAGCGGCAGCTATTTCGATGGCGTTATTGGCAGGATGCAATGACGAAACCATAATCAACAATCCAGTTGAACCAACACCCGATGCAACTAATGTTCGCTTCGCGACCTATAACCTCTCATTTGATCGTGCAACATTTGAAGATCTTGTCAGTGAGATGCAGATCACCGCTCCTGAGCAGGAAGTGTTAATGCAGGGATGGTTTGATAAAACCTTAACTGATGACGAACTTAAAGTTGCAGAGAAGGTTATCCAGATCCGTAACGTTGCGGCCGTCATTCAAACAGAGCGCCCAGCTGTGTTGATGATGGGTGAGTTTAACAACGACGGTACCGCAGAGAATCAAGATGCAATCAAAGGGTTCCGCCTAAACTATCTTGCTGTGCCTCAAAATGCTTTAGGTACAACAGCAGATGACAAGAAGATGCTTGAGCCTATTCAATTCGCCTACTTCGAAAACTTCTCTACCAATACGGGTCTATTAAGCGAATTTGATCTCGACAGAAACGGTAAAGTCGCCCTACCTGGCGATGCATGGGGGTTCGGCTTCTACCATGGACAATACGCCTTTGGCCTACTGTCTCAATACCCAATCGATACCGACAACATCCGTACTTTCCAAAACTTTAAGTGGAAAGATATGCCAGGTGAGACCAACCCAACAATCACTAACTGTGATGATGAGAAAAATCCGATCCCTACAGGCATGAAGTGTGGCGACGAGTGGTATACGGCTGAAGCTTGGGCTGAAAAACCTCTCTCATCTAAAAACCATGTTGACGCACCAATCCTGATCCCAACAGCTGATGGCGAAAAAGTCGTACACCTACTACTGTCACACCCAACACCACCAGTATTTGATACCGTCACTGAGAACAATAAGCTACTAAACCGTGCAGAGATTGCTTTCTGGAATGACTATGTTGCTGGTGCTGATTACATCTATGACGATGCTGGCAATAAAGGCGGTCTAGGTTTAGATGCTTCATTTGTTGTGATGGGAGATCTCAACGCAGATCCTGAAAATGGTGACGGTTTCCTTGATGCTATTCAAGACCTAATGAACCATGATCGCGTCAACACTTTAGCCACTGATGGTGTCTATGCCCCTAACAGCCTAGGCTCTACTGAGTGCGTCGCCCTTGGCGACTGTGGAGACAGCACCTACCCAGACCGTATCACCAGCACCTTCGGCCTACGTGTTGACCATGCTATCCCATCAAACGATCTGAACATCATTGACTCTGGCGTATTCTGGCCAGCCACCTTTGAAGAGGGACGTCTGCTAATGAATGATGAGCGTGTTGGCAAATATGGTAACGGCAAAGATATCTCTTCTGATCACCGTTTAGTTTGGATTGAAGCTAAGCTTTAATCTTAACCATTAACGATTGCTAGATTTACTTAAAAAGGGAGCCAATAGGCTCCCTTTTTAGTCCGCCGAGTTATCAAAACATAACTAGCACCTGCATTTCCGTTTTAAGCGTATGAGCTAACAGTAAAACCTCAGTGACTATCAACATCAATAAGAATATCAACAGGAGTACCAACATAAACGTTAGCAAAAGCACGAAGTCCAACTCTGGACTTTTTTATGATTAAAGTCCATTATTGAACTTGGTTATTGATGAGAGGACCAATCATGTCTAACGCTAATGCTCAACATCAACACATTGATATTCACTCAGCTCACGCCTCTAAAGTAGGCTTTGATGCAGCAGTCACTATCCTTCAACATTGGGGATGTAAGACAGAGGCGATAACGAATATCTTGAGGGTAAATCGCTCCTCATACTTTGCCTACAAATCAGGGAAAAAAGCCTTCATTCTGGATAAAGACCAACTCACTCGAATTAGCTATATTCTCAATATTCACGCTGCTTTGAGACAGTTTTTTACCAACCCAGAAAATATCTATGGCTATATGAGCATGGTTAATCACAATCCCTACTTCGAAGGTCGCAAACCACTTGAAATAATCGAAGCGGGTGATTTCGGCGCATTACATGAGGTCTATAACCGAGTGGATCAATTACGCAGTGGTGGATGGGCATAGTGAGTTCAACATTAACGAGTGAAAAGGCCTATCGCCTGGTTAATACCCGATTTCCTGCAATCGACATCTTTGACGACTGTGCCAATGTTGAAGAGTTTGAGGTGCTGTTTGCCCTACAGAGCTTAACCAACCCTAGATTGCAAAATGAGGTTGGCGATCTCACCTTGTTGAGTCATGACCAAATTCCGTTTGGGATCACTGGATGCTCCTATGCCACCGCCTCTTTTACCCATATAAATAGAGATGGCAGCAGGTTTTCTAATGGCGAGTTTGGTGTCTTATACATGGCTGACACGATGAAAACCGCGATTGCAGAAACCCGTTACCATGTTCAAAAAATGCTCTCTCTTATTGAGGGGCTGCATTTTGAAATGATCGTGATGAAAGGGCTATCCTGCACCATAAGCGGCGAGCTAATCGATATTAGAGCTAATGCAATTGCACAGATGCAAACAACTGATATTTATCACCATACTGATTACACAGCCTCCCAACATTTAGGGTTTAAATACCGAAAACAAGCAGTGGAAGGACTACACTACACAAGTGTGCGAAACCCAATGTCCAACTGCTATGCCCTGTTTACGCCTAAAAGAGTAGAAGAGATCATCCAGTCAACACATTACGAATATGTGTGGGATGGAAAATCTATAGAGGTCAGAGGCATAACGGCAATTTAATACCAATCAGTATAATAAACGGCTCTGATAACGAGATGGCCTATATCAGAAAGGTGACTGTCCCTCTAAATTCAATGCAGAGAGACAGCTTTTTTTTGGGGAATAATGTGGAAAGTATCAAAAGCTAAAAACTAGCTATCGACGCCATAATCTCTTGTTAGCAGTTTATTGCTCAATACTTCGATACAACTTACCCAAAATTGACTTTTTCCCGCTAAGTAAAAATTCATTTGTTTGACTGTTAAATTGAGACTTATCAATACAAATATAAGAAGGCAACAGGCCTTCTAACTCTTTGGGTTCGACTCTATATTTGCAGGATTTTCTGCTGGTAGTTTCTACTTTAGTTAATAAAGTTTTAGTATTAAAATCTTGACCAATTAACATTGTAAACATTGCAGGTAAACTATACGTAAAAAATAGTCCAACGAAGCAAAATACAACAATAGGTAAAAATAATAAGCCAGTATTCCTTTGCCTTGAAGTTAGCTTTATCATTTGAGGACTACTTTTAAGTTTTTTCATGTTCTTAAAAATATAAAAAATTGAAACCAATGTTAATAATAATGCGATTCCGTTACCTAAGTAAAAGATCCAGTTACTAGGAGCAAAGTCTCCCCAATACCCATATGGTGAAGAAATGAGAATAAACATTAGTAAATGAATCTTTAGCTGCTTTCTAATGGATGGGTGACTTTCACCGAAATACAAAACTTTCCATGTCATCTAAACTTTCCTGAAATGCTAACGAGCCTGTAGAGTTACTCGTTCTTGATTGACTTTTAATACCATACAAGGACAATATCGAAGTTTCTATGGCTATTCAATTTTTCACTTGGCTTTATTCTTTGGTGGGCTATTTAACAAAGGGGTCGTAGCGAATTAACTAATGGTTCAATCGAAGAGATAATCTTCTTGTAAATCGGCCTGTGTAGATTCGACAGCGAGCTTCCAAAACATGGCCGGAAATGCTCCCTCCATTTCTAGGCATTTTCCACACTGAGCCATAGGGATATGGGAAATGTCTTATGTATGTAAGTAACATTCAAGTCCATGCACGTTACCTGCAGCAAGCAATAAACAGCAATGAAGGTGAGACATTCAAACAAACTATCCAATAACATAAAGCTGGATCCTGAAACAAGTTCAGGATGACGGTAACAATAATTCAGCCAGAAAATAAATCGGATAATGTAATCAGCCTTCATTGGAAGGCTGCTAAATGATGGGTTTTATCTAGCTCATTTGTTAGAATCCCCTTTTATTTTTTGGCAGCAGCCCTGACACAGAGGCTTACTGCCACACTCTGTTCCTATTGGCTTCTTTTAACAGATCGTTTTCGCACCGTTCAGTTTTAACAGAGTATTTAGGTTTTACTATTTAAGGCAGGCTATGACCGTTCTTCTAATGACCCCTCCCATGACCCAGCTGAATACGCCCTACCCGGCAACAGCGTATTTAACGGGCTTTTTGCGCTCCCAAGGCATAGATGCGGTTCAGCGAGACCCTGCGATTGAGCTTTTCCTAGAGATGATGACAGCGCCGGCGCTAGAGATTATTCGCCAACATGTTGAAGAAAATTTCGAGCACTTTGAAGATGATGAGTTGCCTGATGCCGTCTTTAACTTTCTAGCTGAATTTGACCGTTATCATCAAACCGTCGAAAGTGCGATTCGCTTTTTACAGGGCAAAGATCCCAGTCTGGCAATGCGTATTAACTCACGTCGCTTTCTACCTGAAGGCCCCGCATTTGACACCATTGCGCAGATGGAAGCGGTGTCGGGTGATGTACTGCAAGCCGCCTTTGGTAACCTAGGCGTACAAGATAAAGCCAAATACCTAGCCACCCTGTTTATTAATGATCTCTCCAGCGTCATTACTCAGGGAGTCGACCCCTACTTTGAAGTGAGCCGTTATGGCGAGCAATTAGCGGCAGCGAACCCAAGCTTTGATAATCTTTACGAGACCTTGATGGGCGAGCCAAGTTTCAGCTCGGAGATTTTAGAGCAGCTGGTTGAGCAGTATCTGGAAGAGACACAGCCTAGTGTCATTGCCTTAACCGTGCCTTTTCCTGGCAACATGCTAGGCGCCCTGCGAATTGCGCAGACCTGTAAGGCTATCAATCCTGAACTGCCTATTGTTATGGGCGGTGGGTTTATTAATACCGAGCTGCGGGCACTGAAAGATCCCCGTGTGTTTGAGTTTGTCGATTTTATCTGCCTAGATGACGGCGAACGTCCCTTTTTGACGCTGCTTGAGTACTTTCAAGGACTGCGTGAAGCCGATGATTTGGTGCGCACCTATTTCCTTGCTGAAGATGAAAATGGCGAGGCTTACGTACACTTCAATGAAAATTCAGCGCTGCAGGATATTCCACAAAGCGATGTGGGTGCACCGGTTTACGATGGCCTGCCATTAGATGAATACCTCTCTTTGTGTGAAATGCTCAACCCTATGCACCGTATATGGAGCGATGGACGCTGGAATAAACTCACCATAGCTCATGGCTGTTACTGGCGTAAGTGCAGCTTTTGCGATGTCAGCCTAGATTATATCGACCGTTTCGACGCCGCTGGCGCCGATGTATTGGTGGACAGAATCGAGCAACTCATCGAAGAGACTGGCGAAACAGGTTTCCATTTCGTTGATGAGGCTCTACCGCCAAAGCTTTTATTTACCCTCGCAAAACGCCTCATTGAGCGCAATGTTGTGATCAGCTGGTGGGGCAATATCCGTTTTGAGCGAACCTTTAGTCAAGCTCGCTGCCAATTACTGGCAGATTCCGGTTGCATCGCGGTAAGTGGTGGCCTTGAGGTGGCTTCAGATCGTCTATTAAAACTGATGAAAAAAGGTGTCAGTGTTGAGCGAGTCGCCCAAGTGACTAAATCCTTCAGTGACGCTGGCATCTTGGTTCACGCCTACTTGATGTATGGCTTTCCAACGCAAACCGAACAGGAGACCGTCGACTCACTGGAGATGGTGCGTCAGATGATGAAGCAAGGTTGTTTCCAATCGGCATACTGGCACCGTTTTGTAGCCACAGTTCACAGCCCTATTGGTATGAATCCAGAGCAATTTGGCATCACGCTTATCGATCGCCCTGAGATCTTATTTGCAGAAAACGATGTGGACTTTATCGATCCCACAGATACCGATCATGAGATGCTTGGCGAGGGCCTACGTAAAGCCATCTACAACTATATGCACGGCATAGGCTTTGAGCAGCCGATGAGTTTCTGGTTTAACCAGAATGTTGCCCCCACAAAGATGAAAAAAGATCTCATCTCAAAGGCGATTAACAATCTCATCACCAGTAATAAAGAGTACCAATAGAATTAACTGAGTAATAAGCCACTTTTTATTCCAAAGAGAGTGGCTTACTTCTTCCCCACCAACACTCAAAGAAAAATGAGTCACTCCCCCAGCAAAAGAGATTTAATACTTGTTATCCGATGACAGCCCACCTATGGTGTGTCACGGAGATGTTGTCATATTTTTTAAGAATTAAATCATATTCAAAGCGTAGTATGTGCCTAGCAGGTAAAAATGTGTTCTATCGCAACATTTCCGACATAATTTATCGCTATCATTCGCACCAAGCTACACATGGTTAACTTATTACAAGGAGTATTTATGTCCCTTAACCATCAGCAAAAAGTGTATATACCTAAAGCTGCTCGTACGAATCAATACATCACAGCAGAGATTAAAGTAACGGACGCTTTGCTGGCTCATTACCCTGATCTTAAAACATGTTACCAAACCGTTAGCCGTTCTATTTTCAGTCTTGCGGATCAAGAAGAGCTCAGCAATATTCATGTGATCACTAACGATAAATTACCCGTTGTGCGCTTCCACACAGAGGCTTACTGTTTCCAAACTGCTGAGCAGATAATACTTTTCTATAATCCTGCCTACCATGAAGCGCAAAACCTTATCACTGACGATAACTATCGCGCACGTAAAATCAGGATTGTTTTCTTAGCTACAGGCGATGAAATTCGTAGTAACTCCGCCAGTTTCCATGCAAAGGTGCAATCTTTTCTCACCAAGCTGATGCCACAACTGCCGGAAAATGAGCTGACCGTAAAAATTCGCGATCATCAGCACCTCTCTTATGATTTCTTCGCTAAGGCAAAAGGTAACAAGGAAAGCTACGGCTTTAAACTGCGTGCTATAGGTCCTAGATATAAGGCAAGAAATTGCCCGCTACCGGAGGAGCACAGCTCACTGAGCTACGTCACGGTAAAACTGCCTTTAGGTCGTCGACTCAAGCAATCAATATTGCCGGAGCATACTAATGACTTCACGCCACTGTATCAGAAACTAGAAGATGCATTTCTGCAAGCCACATCGGCAAAACAGCTAAAGCAAGTTGCTATGGTCGCCAATGGATTAACGCCACTTGTGCGCAATAGTAAGTATGATCAAGTTGATGGGACAGATGAAGTACAGATGATAGGGTTCGATCCCAACCAAGAGGAGCAGCAATTTGTTCGTCACTGGGATGGTAGCCAATTAGTCGAAACCGTTAGCTTTACTATAGTAGCAGGCAAAAAAGATTATAAAGATGCTGGATTTGGCCGCTTTATGAATCAAGTTGAAGATGCCCTCAAAAAGTTCACCTCTGAGCTTGAATTAGATAGATCCCACGAAGATCTTATTGTTCGCTTCCACCAGCATATTAGCTACCAAAATAGCTAATTGCAGCAGATCGAAATATTAAAAAACCTTAGCGGTTTACACCGCTAAGGTTTATCTCTTACTTCTACGACTTGAGTAACTGCTCTTATCGCTTGTAGACTTAGCGCGACGAGCTTGCTCTTTTCTACCTGCTGGCTTGCCTTTACGTCTCTCGACGCGTTTCTTATTAGGCGCCTCAGCACTGTCACGATAACGGGCCGGAAGTGGAGTGCCCTCTTCATAGCCTGGCACGACAATACGGGGCAGCTTACGCTCAATTAACGATTCAATCTCCTCAAGCATCTTCTCATCTGATGGGCAGACAAAGGAGATAGCATGTCCAGTCAATCCTGCGCGGCCTGTACGCCCGATACGATGAATGTAATCTTGAACATCGAAAGGCAGCTCAATATTAACCACTAGCGGGAGTGCATGAATATCCAGCCCTCTGGCAGCAACATCAGTGGCCACCAGCACACGCAGAGCACCGTTTTTAAACTCCTCTAACGCGCGATTTCTTGCCCCTTGAGTTTTATCGCCGTGAAAAACTGCACTCTTAAGCCCATCAAGCTTTAACTCTTTCTGGATATGCTCTGCGCTCTCTTTTGAGCTAGCAAATACCAACACCTGTTGCCAATTATTGCGACCAACCAGCTCAGAGAGTAACTCCGCTTTACGGCGTTTATCGACAAGATAAACCTCTTGCTCAACGCTCGATGCCGACTTGCTGGTGGCAACATTGATCCATGTCGGCTCACAGAGCATCTTTTCTGCTAAGCACTTAACATCATCGCTATAGGTTGCCGAGAAGAAGTGGGTCACATGTTGGCGAGCAACTAACCCTTTCACACGCTCGATATCACGAACAAAACCCATATCCAACATTCTGTCGGCTTCATCAATCACAAGGCTGGTAACACTTGAAAGGTCTAAACCATGTTGGCCGATAAAGTCGAACAGGCGTCCAGGTGTCGCCACTAAGATATCCACACCTGCATTTAACGCTTTACGCTGTGGATTCATATTCGCACCACCGTAAACCGCCAAGGTTTTCAGCGAAGTGAACTGGCTATAACGTGAGATATTCTCAGCAACTTGAATTGCAAGCTCACGTGTTGGGGTCAGTATCAATCCCCTCAGTGCGCTTTTATCTATGGATTCATCCAATAATTTTTGCAGTAGCGGCAATGCAAATGCCGCCGTTTTCCCGGTGCCAGTTTCTGCACAAGCCATTAGATCGCAGCCAGTTATAGCGACAGGGATCACTTTTGATTGCACTTGCGTTAATTGCTGATATCCACACACTTCAATGGCGTCAAGAATAAGAGGGGATAGGTCAAATGCTGAAAACTTCATGGGAAGCGTGTCCGGGAAAATAAATGAGGGCGGAGTCTATCAAAAATTGTACTTACTGGCTATGACGATACCTTGGCTAACTCAGATAGACCAAGAATATATTTCTCCTCAAACGCCTTAGCAGGAATTGGCTTAGAGAAGAGGTAACCTTGGCCATAATCGCAACCCGCTTCCACTAACGTGGCTAACTGAAACTGAGTCTCAACGCCTTCGGCTACCACCTTCATTCCCAGTTTATGTGCCATAACAATAATCGCTTCACACAAGGCTTGATCGTCTGAGTCAGATGCCAAATTTTGAGTAAAAGATTGATCTATCTTTAGGTAATCGATATCAAACTTTTTCAAGTAGGAGAGAGAGGAGTAGCCTGTGCCAAAATCATCCAATGAAACCTGAATTCCCGCATCCCGATATGCTAACAGTTTCTCTGATACCCCACTGTCGACATCGAGTAGTAAGCCTTCAGTTATCTCGATACAGATCCCATGGCTGTCAAGCTTGAGCTCCTTAAGCTGCTTAATCCAGCTCTCAAAACTGCCTCTTTCATCGCGAAACTGAACAGGTGATTTATTAATACTTATCTGTATCTCAACCCCATACTGCTCACGCCAATAAGCACTTTGTTTAGCAGCCTCCTCAAATACCCAATTTCCAATATCGATGATCAATCCCGTCTCCTCCGCTACTGGGATAAACTCACTGGGAGGTATTATTCCCCTTTCAGGGTGGTGCCAACGAATAAGCGCCTCAGCTTTTAACACTTTCATTGTGTTCATATCGATAATGGGCTGAAAATAAACCTCAAACTCCTGCTTACTTATCGCTTTGCGAAGATCTCTAATCAGTAACATTCGGTATTTTGCATACTCCTGCATTGAGGGAGTAAAGTAGTGGTAGCGATTTCTCCCCAAGCCTTTTGCTGCATACATAGCTTGATCCGCATGCTTAAGTAAACTGTCTATCGTTTGAGCATCATCTGGATAGAGAGTGATCCCGATGCTGGCACTAATATAGGCGGTTTCACTTCCGAGACTAAAAGGCTCCGAGAGTCTGGCTAGGATTTTTTCAGCGACTCTCTCAACCCCTTTATGATCCGCAATCGAAGAGAGCACCACTGTAAACTCATCTCCCCCTAATCGTGCCACCACATCGGACTCACGAATACAGCCCTTCAAGCGTTTTGCCGTTTCAACCAGCAACTGATCACCGATATCGTGACCCAAAGCGTCGTTAACCTCCTTGAAAAAATCCAAGTCTAAAAACATCAGAGCAAAATGCTGCTTGCTACGGTCGGACTTAAGTAGCTCAGTGCCTAGATATTCCAGTAGCATCCGCCGGTTAGGCAAGCTAGTTAAAGGGTCATAGTTGGCTTGCTTCCAGATAATGTGCTCAGCTTGCTTCTTCTCCGTTATATCACTGAAGAGCGCCACTCGCCGATAAACCTCGCCTCGATTATCCAATATGCTATTGATGGTTAATCTAACAATGTGCTCAGAGCCCGTTTTGTGTTTAAGCCAGATCTCTCCATTCCACCGCCCGGTTTCTTCAATAGTGCTCCTCATCTGCACAAAGGTTTTCTTACTCGAGCTATCACACTGCAAGATGCTGATGTGCTGATTAATTATCTCATCTTCCCTATAACCAGTTATCTCAGTAAACGCCGAGTTTATGGTGATGATATTCCCCTCTTTGTCCTGAACACTCATCGCCTCACTGGAGTTGTTATACACAGAAGCCGCCAGATTAAGAGACTCCTCCCCCCTTTTTCGTGCCGTGATATCCATATGGGTACCACACATACGAATAGGAGAGCCTTGCTCATCTCTACTGACCACTTTGCCACTGTCTTGGATCCAGATGGTCTCCCCTGAGAAAGTATGTAAGCGGTATTCGATACTGTGGTGTGAGGTATCTCCCTTAAGGTGAGCATCAATAGAGTGCAATACATCGACTCTATCGGAGCGATGAATGGCATTGATCCATACCCTTTCATCTCGGTTTAACTCTTCGACACTGCAGCCAAGTAGACTCGCACAGCGGGTATTACGATCGACTTTGTTAGATTTGATATCCCAATCCCATAAACCTAGTTCGCTACTATCCAAGACTAAAGCTAACTGCTCTTGGCTAGCACGCATGGCTGATTCAGCGAGCTTCTGGGAAGTAATATCCAACAAACCTGAGATAACGAGCCGAACCTTATTATTCTCTCTTTGACAAGCAACAGTTAAATGGGTGTAAACAATTGAGTTATCTTTAGCCACAAACCGTTTATCCATCTCATACTCATCGATCTCCCCCTTGAGCATTCTATCGAACTGATTTAACCCAGTTTGAAGATCCTCAAAATAGGTCATATCACTCCACTTCATTGCCAATAGCTCTTTTTCACTGTATTTAAGCATCTGGCACACCCGTGGATTAACTTTGATCCAGTGTTGATCCACCGATGAAATTGCAATACCGATATTGCCAATGTTGAATTGAGAACGAAAAATGAGGTCATCCTGAAGCTGAATATAGGCATCTCGCTCTATTTCAAGTCGCCTAGCAAGTAGTGAACTAATCAGTAAAAAAGCAATTGGGTAGATAATTAAGATCGGCAAGGCAACATTATTTAACGTATTCAAAGCCATCTCTAAGGGCAAAATAAATAACCATAGCAAAGAGATAAATTGCAGAATCATGCCAAAGGAGTAGAACTGAATATTAGAGATATCAACAACAGCTCTATGGCAGTAATAACGCCACAAGCAGCCCAATAATCCAGCCGAAACCATCATATTAATCTCAGACCAAAACCCAACTCCCCCTTCATAAAGTCTAAAAATAGAAGCAGAGCTCACAGCAATAAGCGTAGGTAATCCGCCAAAAAAAACGCCAGAGATCCCGAGTATGACTGAGCGAGCATCGAAATACTGACCTTGGGAATACTCCCATGATGTCATCATGCTGGTCATGGTTATGCCGCCTATGATGGCTCCTACAGTGAGCTGCCAGAGAAAAAGGTACTCATCTCGCTGCTTTCTGGGTACCGCATCATAGATAAATACCATGGCTAACAAGAGCGCAGTATTTTGCACTAAAGTAAAGATCACATTTGGCTCCATAAGCCTAACTGTTCTCAATAGTAAATATGAAGTATCAAGTCTTTAGTTTAGCAGAGATGTTACTGTACAATTTTCAGATGAGAAGCTATCAGCCTCAGCTCAAAAGTAAAAAACAGGAAGGCGAAGAGAAAACAGGAAAAACTGTAAATATGAGTGAAATATGCAAATAATAGTCAGCTTTTGTTTAAAACTCATTTATCATTGTGGCTTGAGTCATAGGATGCTCACTTCACTTAAAGGGATTTAAATGCTTCACACTAGATTGACACTCTTACTCATTACCTCCTTAGTTTGTTGTTTTTCCACAGCAAATGAAAGCTTAAAAACAGTAAAACTCGCCGCTGAAGATAATTGGGCTCCTTTTGCTAAGGCGTCAGGTACAGGCGTGTCTCACTCGCTTATTAACCAGGCATTCTCTACTGTCGGGATTAAAGTTGATAGTATCGTGGTTCCCTATTCAAGGGCGGTTGTGATGGCGAAAGAGGGCTTAGTCGATGGGGTATTTAACTTAGTCAAAGAGCAGAGCACTGAATCAGAGTTTATCTTTGGAAAACAACCCCTGTTCTCAGCCACGGCCTCTTTCTACCACAAGGTATCGACACCGGTTAAAGCGAAAGATAAATGGCAACTGCCATCCAATACAAAAGTCGGGATCATTCGTGGCTATGAGTATGGAGACGAGCTAAAGCAACTTCCCAATATCAAACTAATCACCCTTTCCAACCATAATCAACTCATCAACCTACTACTACTCGATAGAATCGATGTCGCCATTATGTACGACTTGGTTGCCAAGCAATATATTACCCAGATGGGCGTCTCACAAGAGATAGAGCAGATATTTACCAATCATACAGGTCAAGTCTATCTGGCATTTTCAAAACTCAACCCCCATGCATCTAAGTTAGCCGAGCTATTAGATAGAGGACTAACAAGGCTAAAGGATGACGGCAGTTATCAAGAGATAATGGCATCGGCTGGTTCACTTGCAAGAAATTAAACCTAAGGTCGATATAGAGGTATAACCTCTGACTAGAAAGGTTATGTTAGACTAGCGCCAATTTTTCCAGATCCCGTGGCACCATGCAGAATAAGAAAGCACTGAATTACAGCCAAACCTTCCACTTTCCGATCCAGATCTATTATGAAGACACCGACTTCTCCGGCGTTGTATACCACCCCAACTTTCTCAAGTATTTTGAACGGGCAAGAGAGCATGTTATCGGTGCAGACACTCTCGCCTCTCTTTGGCAGGAGCAAGGGTTAGGCTTTGCGGTTTATCGCAGCGATATGTTGTGTCATGACGGCGTTGAATTTGCAGATATTATAGAGGTAAAAACTCAGTTCTGTTTTGAGAGCAAGTACAGAACCATTTGGAAACAGGAGATATGGCGCCCTAATGCCAGCAAACCCGCTGTGACAGCCAATATTGAGATGGTATGCATGAACAAGGCGCGCCAATTGGCACCGATGACACCTGAGCTACTTGCCTTGCTTAAGCAGTCTTTTGACTCAACCTCCTAAGCCCGATTTGGGGAGCTTCTCTCCCCTAATCTTAGTGACAAGAGGTTACTTCCTTAATTGCAATTGTTGCCAGTTCACTTCGAGCTCTAACGCGCTCATCGGTTTTGCAAATAGATCCCCCTGGATCTTATCCACCCCCATCTCCACCAGCAATGACTTCACCTCTTCTGTCTCGACCCCTTCAACTGTAACCTTAAAATCAAGCCCTTTGGCTAGCTCTATGCTCGATTTCATTATGTGTTTAGCATGTTTATCACTCATCAGCTCATCGATAAATGCCTTATCTATCTTCACTTCATCAACAGGAAAGTACTTAAGATAAGCAAGGGAGGAGTGACCCGTACCAAAATCATCAATGGCGACATCGACACCAATCGCTTTCAACTTTTCAATGGTTTTAACTGCCATCTCCATATCGTCCATCAGCTTACTTTCCGTTATCTCAATGGAGAGCAATTTGGTCTCTAAACCATACTTATCGAATTTGGTCTGAATATCGTCACATAAGGTGCCGCTAATAATATCTTTTGAGGAGAGATTTACCGCAACCTGTAGTGACAGTCCCGATTGCTGCCACTTATGTTGCTGGGAGATCACTTGATCCAGCGCCCATTCACTGACTAACCCAATCATCCCAGCGTACTCAGCAAGGGGGATAAACTCAGCAGGAGAGATCATACCTAAATCCTCATGCTCCCAACGTATTAAGGCCTCAACCTGGCTAAATCCGCCACTTAACACATCTAGCTTTGGTTGATACACCATATACAACTCTCCTCTGGCTAATGCCTTAGGAAGTCGATTTATGATCCCGAGTTGACGTTGTTGGCTAAGATCGTCTCCCTCTGAATAGCTGGCAAAAAGATGTTTATCCTCTTTAGCTTTAATCAATGCGAGATCAAGCCGCCTCAATAGTTGGCTCACATAGGTATGATGCTGAGCAAGATCTAGATAGCCCATCTGGATCTGGACTGTGATCGGGATATCCTGAATATTAAACGGCATCTGCAGCTTCTCACGGATAGCTAACAGCCTTGCTTCGTCTTGTGCTTGTTCAAAATAGAGAAGAAACTCATCTTCATTCATACGAGCAAGAAATGAGGCATTATTTCCCTCTCCCTGTAAGCGTTCAGATAAGATCTGCAGCAACTTATCGCCAACAGAGAAACCGAAGAGATCGTTAACAAATCTAAACTGATAGATATCGATAAGTACTAAGGTGCCCTGAGTAATAGGCATCAAGGTGAGAAAACGGGACTTTAGTCCTAAGCGGTTAGCAAGCCCTGTCAGCTTGTCTTTATCATTAGGGACCGGCAAGCCATTAATAAATTGACGCCATGCACGATAGAGGGAAAGGTATCTTTTGGGAACATCGAGTTGAGTGAGTTGTTCAGAGGGGATATCGCCTAAATTTAGTGCCCCCTCTTTACTCTTAAGTAGCTCTATTTGTTGCAGCAGAGCATGAATAAATTTGGTTTCATCCCTTCTATGCCGGCACCAAAAGATGATACCAGCGATACAGATAATCAGTAAAAGAACTAAATACCAGCCAATGTCCACGTAAGTAATGCACACCCTTTAAAAGGAACGATGCTAAAGTTCAGCTTACCCCAATATTGACCAAGACAACAACTATTCATAGCTCGATTTTATAGAGTGGTATTTTTCCAAGAACTCATCACTGGCTAACTCTTCAGCCGAAACCGGCAAGCCACGTTTAGCATACAGATCTAACCGCTCTTCAAGCTCAATACCAGCCCTTAACTCTCCAGTGTAAAAAGCTGCGGCCCTAACAAAATCAAGATAACCTACATTATCAGGCAGATAAGATAGATCTGACCATCTCTCTACCACCTCAGTCACTTCTGGTGCGAACTCCCAACTCTTCAATACGGCGCGACCTATTGGCCCCTGCATCTTTCTCACTAACGCTCTGAGCTGATCTATGCTAGTAAACATATCAGGATGGGCTTCAGCCTCTTTAAGCACTGGCAGCGCACCTATGTTATGCACTAAACAGGCTAAAGTTAGCGTATCAAAACTGAGTCCACATCCCTTATGGGTTTTATTATAGATTTGCAGCATAGAGCAAGCCGCAGAGGTCACATCGATTGAGCTTCCCCACACCTCATCCATCACCTCCCAGACCATCTCATTGGTTGAGATAAAGAGCTGCTCCATCGCTGCAGAAGTTGCGATGGATTTAATCTGAGTCAAGCCTATCCGTGTAACCGCACAGTTTACATTTTCAGCTTTAATGCCCCTGCTATAAAGTGCACTGTTAGCCACCTTAATCATACGCGCCGATATCGCAGCGTCTTGTCCGATAATCTCAGCAACCTGCTTTGGACTTGAATCCGGCCTGGAAACCACCTCCTGAACCCTCATCGCAACCTCAGGAAGCGTCGGTAACACTAGTGCATCTGCTTTCAACTTTTTTAAAAGGCCGACCAACAATTGATGTTCAGTTGACATTTTTTATCCCCATTTTGAATCTCAAATAATTTTTCTATAAAAAAGAAGGCGACCAAACCCGCAGACTTGTTAAGCCATAATATAATAAGCACGATTTAAGTTAACGGCTTGTTTAGATTCTAGCTAACTTTAGGATTTTTAGGGAGTAAAAATCATTTTTTCATTAAAATTTTCATCCCCCTTCTCTGAGTAAAAACTTGATATAATAAGGGGTGTGGAAGTTTCTTGGGCAAAATTTGATAACCACACAAACATTAAGTAAAATGCCCGCCCGCTTATCACCCAAATATTCGCTAACTGAGAGTAATTATGTTTAAACCTGAGCTGTTGTCTCCTGCAGGGACACTGAAAAATATGCGTTATGCCTTTGCCTATGGTGCTGATGCAGTTTATGCAGGCCAACCTAGATACAGCCTTAGGGTAAGAAATAATGACTTTAAGATGGAAAACCTAGCCACAGGTATCCAAGAAGCCCATGATCTTGGCAAGAAATTGTACGTGGTGAGTAACATCGCACCGCACAACACCAAGCTTAAGACATACATTAAAGATATGGCACCTGTCGTCGACATGAATCCAGATGCGATAATCATGTCAGACCCAGG
This sequence comes from Shewanella nanhaiensis, assembly GCF_019457885.1. Classification (GTDB taxonomy): domain Bacteria; phylum Pseudomonadota; class Gammaproteobacteria; order Enterobacterales; family Shewanellaceae; genus Shewanella; species Shewanella nanhaiensis. The sequence goes on along the minus strand of NZ_JAHZST010000017.1, from coordinate 80,341 downwards.
CCTTATTATGATGGCTAGAGAGGCGTTTCCCGATCAAGTGATCCACCTATCAGTCCAAGCCAATGCGATCAACTGGGCGTCGGTGAAGTTTTGGCAACAACAGGGGATTAAGCGCGTAATCCTATCACGTGAACTCTCTCTCGATGAGATTGAGGAGATCCGTCAGCGCTGCCCAGATATTGAACTGGAAGTGTTCGTACATGGCGCGCTTTGCATGGCTTACTCTGGTCGCTGTCTACTTTCTGGCTATATCAACAAGCGAGATCCTAACCAAGGCACCTGCACTAATGCTTGTCGCTGGAAATATGATGCCCATGAAGCAACTGAAACCGATTCTGGCGACATCATAGCGGTACAGCCAGATGTTCAGATCCAAACACCAACCTTAGGTGCGGGTCAACCAAGCAGCGATATCGTGTTACTTCAAGAAGCGGGTCGCCCTGGCGAATATATGCCAGCCTTTGAAGATGAGCATGGTACTTACATCATGAACTCCAAAGATCTTCGTGCCATTCAGCATGTCGAGCGCTTAAGTAAAATGGGCATAGACTCACTGAAAATCGAAGGGCGTACTAAGTCATTCTATTATGTCGCTCGTACCGCACAGCTTTATCGTCAGGCAATCGAAGATGCCGTTTCAGGTAAAGATTTTGACCGTACCTTGATGCATAACCTTGAAGGCTTAGCTCACAGAGGCTATACCGAAGGCTTCCTACGTCGTCATGTACATGATGAGTATCAGAACTATGATTATGGCTACTCTATCAGTGATACCCAGCAGTTTGTGGGTGAGTTTACAGGTAAACGTAACACCGTAGGCATGGCTGAGATCGATGTAAAAAATAAATTCAGTGTCGGTGACAACGTTGAGGTGATGACCCCACAAGGCAATCTAACCATCAAAGTCGAGGAGCTGTTTAACCGTAAAGGTGAATCAGTTGAAGCTGGATTAGGTTCAGGTCATTTCGTGTTCTTGGCTCTACCTGAGGGCGTTGAAACAGATAAAGCCGTTTTATTGCGTAATCTGCCTCAAGGTCAAGATACCCGTAATCCCCACGCTCAAGTATAAGCGAAAACGGTAGAAGCCTCCTGTGACTCTAATAATGGTATTAGGGTCATTAAAGTACATAAACGAGTAGATAGACAATGGCTTTATTAATCGACGATAGCTGTATTAACTGTGATATGTGTGAACCTGAATGTCCAAATCAGGCGATCACTATGGGCGAGGAGATCTATGAGATTGACCCTGAGCTCTGCACTGAATGTGTCGGCCACTATGATAAACCTACCTGTATCTCTGTATGCCCTATCGATTGTATCGACCCAGATCCAGATCATAACGAGTCAGACGATGAACTCTTAGTGAAGTATCACCTGATCACAGGTAAACCTGTAAGCTAAAATACTGACAGATATAATAAGTGGGTTTTCTCTTTAGCCCGCTTACTAGCCTCCAATTTTTTACCTTCCCTCCTCTTGTACATCATGGATAACAGTGCAGTTTCCTCCCTGTGATAATGCCTTTTGAAATGCCGCATCGGCTTGTGACAGTAACGTCTTAACCGTTGATTTTTCGTACATTTGCGCCCCACCGACGGTGATTTTAAAGCACATGTCACGCTCTTTAAGAGTGAATGAAAGTGCACTAGCAGCCTGTGTTAACTTATCTACCATCTCTCTATTTTTCACCAAACTTGAACCTGAGATTAAACAACAAAACTCTGCTCCCCCAAACCTTGCTCGGTAGGGAGGCTCAATGCTTTTTTTCAACAATTCAGCAAGCTCCACTAAAACCTTATCTCCACCACTGTGACCAAAAGTTTCATTTATCCCTTTAAAGTCATCTACATGAATAAAAATTAACAGGTGTTCTAGATTATTGACTAGCAGTTCATCGAAGTGCTCAGTCAACTGCTCGATAAAATGACGACGATTGGATAACGAAGTCAGATAATCCATATCGGCAGCCATCTTTATCTCTTCGATATATTGCAGCTTTTCGATGTTTTTAAAGACGCGGCAATAGAACTCTTCAGGACAAAAGGGCTTCTGTAGATAGTCATCTGCACCACTTTTAATAAAACGTGCTGATTGATAAGGTTTATCGATACCTGAGTAGCCAACGATCACCAACTCTCTATCGACAAACTGTTTTCTCACCGCCTGCACCAGCTCTATGCCATTCATGCCAGGCATCTCTTGATCGGTAATAATCAACTTTATTTCCGGATGCATAGCCAAAGCATTCAACGCCTTAGTACCATCAGGCACATCATAAAGCGTGAAGTTTCTTCGGCTTAATAGGTTACACACATAACTTCTCACCGACAGTGAGTCATCGACAACTAATACGCCTATCTCATGGTTTGTTAGCTGCCCATGGAGCACTCTCAGTAGATAATGGTAGGCCTGTGAATTCTCTTTTGTTAAATAATCGACGATAGGTAAACTGAGTAGTTTTTGATGAATCGCGTTATTCATCTTTCCAGTCATCACGATGCAGGGAATATTGTGCTCAAGTACATGGAAAATCGCCTGCCCATCGACCGCATCAGGTAAGCTGTAATCCACCGTTGCGGCAAAAAAATCATGATGGCTCACCAGTAAGCTTTTCAGCTCAGCGAAGGAGTATGCGATGGTAACTCGGTAACCTAGCGAGCCGCCGATATGTTCAATAACGGAAGCTATCGCCTTATTATCTTCGACAACTAGCAAGTTGTTCATCATTAACGTCCCTTCAGATCCAGCTGCTCTTAAGTGTACCTAAGTGAATATCCACCTTAAGCGTAGCAGTTAAACAGAAGGGAATTTAAGGATAAACAGTGGAGCTAATCAACTCCACTTAGCTCATTATGCTAACTCAGGGTTTGCCTTAAGCTGCAGTTGCAAAATCACCATCGCCAGTTTCTCAATACTGTGTCTAAGAGGAGAAGGCATAGTGTCAAACTCGATACTCAAGAGTAAATTTTTAACTTCAAGGCCTAACTCAGTATCCCCTTCGATTGACAGCTTACGTTGGAAGAACAAGGTATCAGGATCCTCCTTACCTGCAGCCACCAAAAGCAGCTCTTTTGATTGACCAGAGAAGGTCACTGCTGCAGATTCAGGCTCACGCACTAGCCAGCGTGAGTCAAAACTAACCTCGAACCTTAAATCCAGATCAAGAATATCGATAGCTACCCAATTCCCCTTGAGAAAATCTAACTCCTCATCACTGGCCTGCTGGGCAAGCAGTTGCCCTAATAGTCGCTCTAAAACTTCCGCTTTAAGCCGAAAAGGAACCAAACCTAAGGGACGGCGAGCCAATTTAGGCCCAAACTCCAGCAGCTGCTTAGCCATACTGTTCAAAAAAGGTGTTTGCATCTTGATCTCACTCCTTAATACAGGTAACCGATCTCCTCCTATAACAGGAGAGTTAAAAAGAAAAAGAGTTTAACCAGATTTTATGATCACAAACCTGTTTTATATCAAGTAATCGACAGCCAATCCCTTTTAAACTCCAAATTCAATTTTTGGGAGTATCTCGGAGCAAGAATATGGAACTGCTGTGCCCAGCAGGCAATTTAGCATCACTAAAAACCGCCCTTAACGCAGGTGCCGATGCCGTCTACTTAGGATTAAAGAATGACACAAATGCACGCTCATTCGCAGGACTGAACTTTACCCCAAAAAAGCTACAAGAAGCCGCCCAGTATACTAAGCAGCAGGGTAAAAAGATCTTCCTAACCATCAATACCTTCCCTAAACCTAGAGAGGAAAAGCGTTGGTATGAGGCGGTCGATATAGCCGCAAACACAGGCGTGGATGCACTCATCATCGCTGATCTGTCGTTATTAGATTATGCCCACAGCCATTATCCTCACCTCCCTCTTCACCTCTCAGTACAAGCCAGTGCCACCAATCTTGGTGCTCTTAAGCTTTATAAAGAGGAGTTTAATATTCAGCGCGCGGTACTTCCCAGAGTTCTATCGATGAAACAGGTGAGAGATCTAAGTAAAGTCACCCCTGTGGATCTTGAGGTGTTCGCTTTTGGCAGCCTATGTATTATGGCTGAAGGCCGCTGCCACCTGTCATCTTATGTGACGGGGCAATCACCAAACACTGGCGGTTCATGCTCACCCGCAAAGCATGTACGTTGGCAAGAGGAGGGAGAGAACAGGTTAACTCGGCTCAATGAGGTGTTAATCGATAAATCTGGTATCGATGAGCAGATGGGCTACCCTGTCGTCTGCAAAGGTCGCTACACCACTGAACATAACAGCACTCCGACCCACCTGTTAGAGTCGCCAACCAGTCTAAACACCTTAAGCTTGCTGCCCGAATTGGCTAAGGCAAATGTGGTCTCTTTAAAAATAGAGGGCCGTCAGCGTAGTCCCGCCTATGTCGAGCAGGTGACTCAAGTATGGCGGCGCGCTATCGATACCTACCTAAATAATCCTGATAACTTTCAAACTCAAGTTGAATGGGATAGAGCATTAGCCAAAGTATCCGAAGGACAAACGACCACCTTAGGGGCCTATGAGCGCACATGGCAGTAATTAAGGATAAGACAATGAAAGCATCACTCGGCCCTATTCTATATTGCTGGCCCAAAGAGAAAGTTATAGAGTTCTACACTCAGGTAGCCTCAAGTCAAATTCCCTTAGTTTACCTCGGGGAAACCATCTGTAGCCGCCGTCGAGAGTTGAAATTCAGTGACTATATGGACTTAGCCCATATGTTAAGGAACTCAGGCAAAGAGGTCGTATTATCAACACTGGCTCTACTCGAAGCCCCCTCTGAATATACTGAATTAAAAAAACAGGTAGAAAATGGCGAATTTATAATAGAAGCCAATGACATGGGGGCAGTTCAGGCCGCCAAGGAGAACAAGCTTCCCTTTATCTGCGGCCCAACCATTAATAATTACAACTTAGCCAGCCTAAAGACACTTCATAGGTGGGGAATGCAGCGCTTTGTCATGCCAGTTGAGCTCTCTAAACATTGGCTTAATACAGTCATCTCTGTCGAAAAACCTGAGTTTGAGATTGAGGTTTTTGGCCACGGATTTTTGCCTCTTGCGCTATCCGCTCGCTGCTTTACAGCAAGGCAGAAAGGCCTAGTCAAAGATAAGTGCCAAACAATCTGTATCGAAAATCCTAAGGGATTACTGGCTCAAACTCAGGAGTCTCAACCTCTGTTAAGGCTCAACGGCATACAGACTCAATCTGCAGCCTGTATCGATCTGACTTCAGAGCTCTCTTCGATGAGCGAAATGGGGGTCAACTACTTTAGGGTATCCCCATCAAGCATTAGCAGCATAGAGAAAGCAGATAAACTCTTTGAGTTGGGCTCACAAACCGCCCAAGTTGATGACACTCACTGTAATGGCTATTGGCATCAACAAGCTGGCTTTAACCACCTAAAGATATAAGCAAAGCTGAGTCAATTAAGGCTTTAGAAAGCTAAAGCCTTAATATATATCATTAGTGCTACACTCGATTTTTCACACTTCGGATCATGCCGCAACACCAAGCCAGAAACAGTAATAAACAGAGCCACTCAAGCGCCGCAGGCCACCATATTACAGGCCTAGGCAGCTCCATCACCATCTCTTGGTAGAAAGGACGATCACTGCCGAAAATGCCGAGGTCGATGTATGAAGATAGCAAGAAAACAGTAAAACTTATCAAGGTTAATAGTCCGGTAACTATATTCCACCTAGAGTAAAACATCCCTCCCTGACGCAATAGGTACACGAAATAGAGAGTGATGCTACAGGTCGCTAAATAGAAAAAATACTGAAGTGCCGCCGTGTGCAGGTGATAGACATTAACCGGAAATAACCCAACAGCCGCCAAACAGAAGAAAGTTGCAGCAAGAGAGAAACAGAGAGGATAAAGCAATTTATTATCAATTAATTGAATTGAAAATAGCGAGAATAGAATCAAGCTCAAACTACCAAAAAATAGCCCCCCATTGATAACAACGGCCATTGTAGAGTGTCCATAATGACCCAGCTCACTAAGGGTATGATTCAAAAAGTTGAATCCGCTCCCATCATAATCCTGATAGCCTGCAACAGATAGAGCCGTACCGATAAAAAGTCCGATTATCCCGAGCACACCAAATTTAAAAGCGAGGCTCGACAGTTTTTTACTCTTATCTACCATATTCCCTAAGTTCGCTATTCACCTAGTCCATACAATATATGGAAGCAGGTTTTTTTAACGAGGTCTAGCGCCAATTATCAACAATTCAATTTTCAAAAAATCAGAATTTGATAAATAAGCCATTTAACCGACAAACAAGGCGCAAACCAAAGCAGTAGCAACCACTAACCTAAAGACTCAAATCAGTGTTAATAATCGCAGGTGACATACAAAAAAGCATGATCATCCAAAAGATATCACGTCCGAGTAAAAAACACCCAAAATAAATTAAAGCGACAACAAAACAAGCACATAAGTGATACAATTCACAAAACCGACAATTGATCTGACTTAGATTTAGCTGTTTGAACGGGAAAACTGATGAAGCCAACAAATGCCCCCCAATCCGGGAGAGAGATCAAACTTAATCCAGATGATGAGCTCATATCGATCACCGATAAACGCGGGGTGATCACCTACGCTAATCAAAAATTTATCGATATATCCGGCTACAGTGAATCCGAACTTATCGGTCAAAGCCACAATATAGTCAGAGACCCAGATATGCCCAGTGCTGCATTTAAAGAGCTCTGGGAGAAACTCAAAGCGGGGCAATCTTGGCGTGGTGTTGTCAAAAATCGCTGTAAAGACGGTAGTTACTATTGGGTTGATGCTTTTGTTTCACCTCTTTATGAAGCTGGCCAGATAGTAGGTTATCAGTCTGTTCGGGTTGCCGCGTCATCTCAACTTACCACTCAAGCAGCTAAGATCTACAAACGGCTAAACAGTGGTAAAGCGGTTAAAGATCCTATATCACTCACTCAAAAACGAGTTCTTTCTGCTATTTGTGCCACCACAGGGTTAGTCATCGCCGGCATGTTTTGGGGCTGGGGTGTGATACTCGCTGGTGCCCTGCTGATGGGACTCAATTTAGCCATTTTTTACGATGAAGCTTTTATTGTCCCTAAAAAGCTGATGCGGATGAAACAGGATTATGATTCCGTTAGCCGCTTTGTCTATTGTGGCCGCGACACCTCATCAGTTCTTGATTTTCAAATCATGCTCCAAGGCGCCAAGATCCAAGGAATATTAGGCCGCTCACAGGACAACGCAGATCAAATAGATCAGATAGCCGATCAACTTGTGGTTGCCGCCAATCAAACTCACGCAGGGCTCAACCAAGAGAGCCAGCAAGTGGAGCAGATGGCCAGTGCCATGGAGGAGATGAGTTCGACCATAGGGGAAGTGGCTAACAATACCCAATCGACCTCCAACAGCATAGATGAAACCTATCGCCTCTGTTTAGATAGCCGTGACTCAATGCAAAGTAATACCAAAAGTATTGTGGACTTAACTCAAGCGGTCAGCGATGCTGCGGCCAATGCCAATCAACTGAACAAAGAAGCTGAGCAGGTGGCAGCGGCGATGAGTGAGATTGATGCCATTGCTGAGCAAACCAACCTTTTAGCGCTCAATGCTGCGATAGAAGCCGCCAGAGCTGGAGAGCAGGGACGAGGCTTCTCTGTCGTTGCCGATGAAGTCAGGGTACTCTCAAGCCGAACTCAAGAATCGACCAATCGGATCTCTAAAAGTGTCGACAAGATGTTCTCTATGCTTTCAAGCTGGGCAGGCCAGATGGATCAAAGCCGAGTACAGGCTGAGCTGTGCGCAACACAGACTCAAGATGCCGCATTAAAAGTCGATAATATCTACCAAGCCATCGGCACTATTCACTCCCTTGCACAGCAAAATGCCGTTGCAGCGGATCAACAAAAACAAGTTATTCATGAAATCAATAGTGGAATAAGTTCAATCAGCCTAGCCAGTGCCGAGAATCTACAAGCTGTTCACAGTGTTGAAGCCTCGGTACTTGAACTCAAAGAGAATGCAAACAAAGCAAAGGGGATGCGAGACACTTTCGGCTAATTGAGACCAATCAGTATCAGCCCGGATAATATAGATGGCATAGATAAAACTATGCCATCTCCCGCCAAAACAATCACACACAACACACATAACCAACACCTTGTTTTAACAAGTATTTTACCAAAAACCTCATAGCTAAATATCCCTCTCCTGCGCTACAATATAATTAATCAAAAAGATGCAATAACTATTCTACGGTATGCAGAATCACCGGAGTAATAGATAAGGTTTTACATACTGGAATGAAGGGGGTAATCTTGCCCTCCTTAGCATGAATGGATATTCAGTGATAATTTCACTTCGAATAAGATGATAACTTATTGGAATTGTACTGAACCGATAATTTAGAGTAAAAAAAAGTGGCAGAAAAACAAAACCATAACATTAAAACCATACTGACATTTATTATTCCGTCATTGATAGGCCTATTACTATTTATGACCCCAATCAGTTATCAAGATGCAATTACGATCCCAATTGCGATTGTATCTAAGGGGTTACAGGCACTTCTGGGAACTTGGTTAACCGCTATCGTGACGGGCGTAGTCTGCTTTACAGCAATCGCAACAGTGGTCACTAAGCTGCTCAAACCAGCATTTATCACCCAAAATGCCTTTCTCAACTCGCTGCTCAACGTCACACCTATGTGGCTTATCATTAGGGTTTTAGGTGCGGTATTTATTCTACTGACTTTTGCGCAGATAGGTCCGGAGGCTATCCGCTCTGGCGATACAGGTGCATTGGTACTCAATGATCTGCTTCCAGTGCTGTTTTGTGTATTTATTTTCGCAGGCATGCTGCTTCCACTTCTACTCAACTTTGGCCTACTCGAGCTATTTGGTACCTTACTCACTAAAATTATGCGCCCTGTTTTCAATCTACCAGGACGTAGCGCCATCGATTGTATGGCGTCTTGGTTAGGTGATGGTAGTGTCGGTATCTTGATGACCAGTAAACAGTATGAAGCTCGCTTCTATACCCAAAGAGAAGCCGCTGTTATTGGCACAACCTTCTCTGCTGTCTCTATAACCTTCTCTCTAGTCGTGATCTCTCAGGTGAAGTTAGAGCATATGTTTGTCCCCTTCTACCTTACCGTCTGTTTTGCCGGTTTGATGGCGGCGATTATTGTGCCTAAACTACCGCCGCTGTCTTGGAAGAAAGACACCTATATTGATGACACACCAAGACACCCAGATGATGAGGTGATCCCAGCAGGCAAAGGGGTTTTATCATGGGGTGTGGAACAGGCGTTAAATAAGGCTTCAAAAGCTGGTGGCCTAAAGCACACACTCACAGATGGCATGAAAAACGTCATTGATATGGTATTTGGCGTGATCCCTGTCGTTATGGCAATCGGTACTGTGGCGCTGATCGTTGCTGAACATACCCCTATTTTTGACTACCTTGGTATGCCATTTATTCCGCTTCTAGAGCTACTTCAGGTGCCAGAAGCAACAGCCGCTTCTAAGACTATCGTAGTTGGTTTTGCCGATATGTTCCTGCCCTCTATCTTGGCAAGTTCAATTGAGTCAGATATGACTCGATTTATCATCGCGGCCATGTCTGTTACTCAACTTATCTACATGAGCGAAGTCGGCGCACTTTTGATAGGCAGTAAAATTCCAGTCAATATACTGGAGCTGTTTGTTGTCTTTATTCTTAGGACCTTAGTAACCTTACCTATCATTGCGGGTGTGGCTCATCTGATCTTCTAAAGGTCACCACAACTTCAAACTAACAAAGAGTGGCGCTGCCACTCTTTTTTTATTCCTATAATTACTCCTCGCACTTTTGCTATTTGCTTCTAAACTTAAAGACTTAACAACTACCAATAAGAAGCAAACTAACGCTACCGGATGAGAATTTTCATTTTAAGTGTGATTTGGTTAATTGGCTGCCCTCTTTTTGCCATGGAAAACCAGCCTATTTTCGACGCCTATAAAGCGGAACAAGGGCTGTCGATGAACACTGTCAACGACATAGTGACAGACGATCAGGGATTTCTTTGGATAGCCACTCAAACAGGGCTTAATCGTTATGACGGAAAACATTTCAAACTCTATCAGGTAGGCAATAATAAAGGGCCCACAGAGAAGCATATCCAAAAGCTTTTCTTTGGTAGAAAGAAACAGTTATGGCTACTCACTAAAAGTGATGGCCTCAATCTATATCAAGCAAACACTGATACCTTTATCCCCTTTAACGAGTCAAATAGCCCACTCTCTAATACAGGTGTCATAGATCTGTACCAAGATAGCCGCGGCATCTTATGGCTAGCCACCCATGATAATGGCTTAATTCAGTACTCCCACACAGAAAATAGGATCCTTAATCATTTCATCTCCTCCCCAAACGATAAAGGACTTATCAGCAATCGATTAAACTTAATCTTCGGTGATCAGTTTGATCGTATCTGGTTAGTCTCAGATAAGGGGCTCTCTTTAATCGAACCTGATAATGAAATTGTCAACTTCCCGCAAATAAACAGTGTATTGGGTGACAGTATAAACAGCTTAGAGATAGGGAAAAGCAATACACTTTGGATTGGAACCAAAGAGAGAGGTTTGTACCTATTTGATATTCAAACAGGAGCGCTTAAACAGATAACTGCAGCGTCACAACTCGAAAGCGACACAGTCACTCACCTTAAAAAAGACAAATTTGGCAAACTTTGGATCGCCGTTCACGGTAAAGGGTTGGCCAGATATTCCCCCCAATCAAATAAACTACTCTATTTTGACAGTGCAGCAGAGGATAAACATAGCCTCAATAGCGTACATGTGACCTCATTTGCCATAGACAGCGAACATCAACTTTGGGTGGGCACCCGTGGCGGAGGGCTGAATAAAACCTATCTAGAGGCTGAAAGTTTTGGTCATATCAGTACTGGGAACTTTAAAGAGCAACCGCTTGAAAATAGCAATATCAGAAGTATATTCAGGGATCATCAACAGCAGCTTTGGGTTGGTACCGCAGCTGGCCTCTACCAAGCCCATGAAGACATAAACAGAGAGATCACTGGCTTCTCTCTCTTTGAGATAGCAGGAGTCCAAATAACCGATCTGTTCATCAGTTTTATCAGGGAAGATGAACAAAAAAGGTTCTGGGTAGGCACTAGAGGCAAAGGCCTGTTTATCTTCTCTCCCGACAAGCAAAGTTACACTCGCTATCAATATCAGGTTGGTAATCACAGTGGGTTGCCCAGTAACTACCTCTATAGTTTATATTTCGATAATGAAAATCGAGCTTGGATCTCAACCAAGGACTCAGGGGTCGCACGCTATATAAATGAAGAACAAGGATTTATTCAATATAAACACAACAGAAATGATCCGAACTCATTATCAAGTAATGAGATAACCAATCTCGTTCAAGATAATGAAGGAAACTTTTGGTTTACCTCCTATGACAAAGGGCTAAGTAGATTAGACAAGCAAGGGCAATTTACCCACTTCAACACCCAAACAAAGTCATCAATCCCAAATAAACACCTAATGTCTATTCATCAAGGAGGTGGCGACAATTTATGGATAAGTACCAATGACGGGATCTTCTCATTTAATACTAAAAGTTATGAAACTAAACTATTCAGTACTGATAATGGATTAATTGGAAATGTTGCCTACCTGACATTGATGGATAACAAAAAAAACCTTTGGGTAGGGACTGCATCAGGCCTAAGTATGCTTAATACTCATAATTTGAGCATAAGAAATTTCACCTATATAGATGGTTTACAAGATAATGAGTTTAATTTTGGTGCCGGTTTTATCGACACCGATAACCGCATCTATCTAGGTGGCATAAATGGGTTTAACCATTTTTTCACCTCTCAACTCCCAAAATTATCCCCTCCAAGACAACCTTTGCTCGAAACCTTAACTATCTTAAACGGATCTCAATCCAGTAGCTCAGAGACTAAAAAAGTAAATATTACTCAAGAAGATAAGATAAAACTCTCCTACCAGCATGATATTTTCACACTCTCATTCCTCACTCCTGCTCTTCATAGAGCGAAACGGTTAGTGTATGAATATAAGATGCTAGGATTGCATAACAACTGGTTAGTCGCTAATGCCGATCAAACAGCTCAATTCACTGGATTATCATCGGGTAATTACGCCTTCCTCCTCAGAGCAAGAGATATAGATGGTAAATACAGCCCTATTCGTCGCCTCGATATTCAAGTGTTAGCGGCTCCTTGGCTATCTTGGTGGGCACTCACACTCTATGTCATGGCTTTTATCACGCTATTTTCGCTATTTTATTATTCGAAGCTCAAAAAATACAATGAACAAAATCTACTGCTAAAAGAGATAGAGCAAAGTGAGCAGAGGCTACAACTCTCACTGTGGGGAAGTGGCGATGAATTCTGGGATTGGAATATTGCAGATAAGCAGATAGTGCGTACCAATGTATTTCTACAATACCCTGAAAAAGAGACCCATCTACACGATACAATGCAGCAGTGTGTCCACCCTGATGATCTACCTAATATCATGACAGAGATCGATGCTTGCATGAAAAAAGGCAAAGATAAATTTGAGTTAACTTATCGCTCAAAACTCACTGATGACAGTTGGCTATGGGTCTTAAACAGAGGGCAAGTTATTCTTAGGGATCACCTTGCTCGCCCCTCCAGACTCGCAGGCACAATCAAAAATATTCAATCTCAGAAAGAGATAGAAACAGCCCTCAGAACTCTAAATCAAGATTTAGAACAGAGAGTATTTAGCCGTACCAGTGAACTGCAAAAAAGTAATGATGAACTCAAAGCAACATTAGAGGAGCTAAAGTTCACTCAGGGTGAACTTATCGATAAAGAGAAGATGGCCACATTAGGTTGCTTGGTTGCCAGTATTACCCATGAGATAAATACACCGATTGGGATCAGTGTTACCGCAGCATCTCACCTACACAATAGTGTGGAGATATTTAACCAGCACTATACCGAAGGCGAGATCTCCCAAGAGGAGTTTGAAGATTATCAAGTAGAAGTGTCAGACTGCTCAAAACTCATCTTAACCAACTTAGAGCGAGCCTCTAAACTTATTCAAAGTTTTAAAAAGGTCTCTGTTGACCAGTCACATGAAGATATCAGAGAGTTTGACCTTAAGAGCTATTTAGATGAGATCTTCCTCTCCCTTAATCCTATGCTCTCAAGAACAGTTCATCAATACAGTTATCAATGTAAAGACAGCATAGTAATAAAAAGTAATCCTGGTGCTTTCTATCAAATTATTAGCAATTTAATTAACAATTCTATCGTACATGCTTTTCCAGATGATCGCTCAGGTGAACTCAATTTAACCGTTACATGTTCAGATTCTGGCATCGAAATTATTTACCAAGACAATGGTTGTGGTATGCCTGAGCATGTACAGGAAAAGATATTTTCCCCTTTCTTCACGACAAAACGAGGTAAAGGAGGTAGCGGCTTAGGCATGAATATCGTCTATAACTTAGTCACTCAGGTACTTGAAGGAGAGATTGAGTTAACATCAACAATCGATAGCGGCAGTCTGTTCAAAATCTCTTTACCGTCATCACTCTTGGTAAATTCCGCATAAATAACTTATCAATCTCACTCCAGAACTGTTATAAATATGTAAGAGTGAGTTTTAACTCATTGATTTATAGATAACAGGAGTGCCATTATGGATATACAAGTATCTGAAATAATGACAAGCAGAGTTGTCACCATAGAGATGGATGATAGATTATCTGTTGCTAAAGAGATCTTTGATAATGCCCCTTTCCATCACCTGCTCGTTGTCGAACATAATCAGCTGCAAGGGGTACTCTCTGAGCGAGATTTTTTACGAGCATTAAGCCCAAACATCGGCAATATAAATGAGACAGAGCGTGATAGTGATACTCTACTCAAGCGTGCTCATCAGGTAATGGCGCGTAACCCCATCACAATTGAAGCCAAAGAGAACATCAATTGTGCAAGTAAGTTACTACTTGAACATGGAATAGGTTCACTTCCTGTTTTAGAGCAGGGGGAGCTGGTTGGGATCATCACATGGAAAGATCTGTTGCGAGCCTACTCAGACTAATACCAATTAGTATAAGAAAGTAGTCAGCTCAGAGCTGTTTTAGGCAAACTAGTTCGAGGCGGATAACTGAAGTAATGGTGCTTCCTTGGGAAGTTATTCAACGAAGAAGTAGGCAGCCTAAAACGCTCCTAAAAGGCGAGTCTTAGCGCTTCTGAATACTACGTCATCGAGCTTGAGCGTAGAGCAACTATGCCCTTCACTCGCTTCCTTGTCTCAAAAGCGCTAATTTCTCGCTGAGTGACTACATCTTTATACTAAACGGTATAACGCAAAGCTCCATTGATGAGGCAAACATAAAGTTTACCTCATCACACAATTTATCCTTTTACCAAGTCAAAGTAAGCAAGGTTAAATTGCCCAGCCTCCCATGTAGAAGACCACTAGACCTAAGGTTATCGCAACCACACCAGGCTTTAACTGACGCCACTCACCACTGCAAATACGACCAATCACTAATGTCACAAAGCCAAGCATGATCCCCGTGACAATATTACAGCTTAAAATGATAAACACAGCGCAGGTAAGACCCGCCATGGCATCAACCTTGTCATTAAAATCAAGCTTAGTTACGTTACTTAACATCAAAAGGCCAACGTACATCAAAGCGGGTGCGGTAGCATAAGCGGGTACCAAGTAGCTAAGTGGTGCCAGAAACATCATCAGCAAAAACAGCACACCGACAATCGTTGCCGTTAATCCAGTCTTACCACCAGCAGCCGTTCCTGCTGCCGATTCAATATAAACAGCCGCAGGAGCACCACCAACGGCGCCAGCAACTATGCTGCTCACAGAGTCAGAGGTCAACGCTTTGCCGCCACCAACAATGTTATCTTTCTCATCAAGCAGTTCGGCCTGACCTGCAACTGCACGAATTGTCCCCGTTGCATCGAAAATAGCCGTCATCACCAGTGCTAATACAATTGGCAGTACCACAGGATTTAACGCCCCCATGATATCAAGCTGACCAATTAAAGACTGCTCAGACATTAAGTTCGGCCAAGCAAAGAAGCCTTGGTATTGCACTGCAGGATCGAAAATGAGTCCAAACAGAGAAAGCACAATAATCACCAGTAAGATCCCGCCTGGCACCCTGCGCTTCTCAAGGCCGATAGTTGCGGCTAATCCAAGTATTGCAGCCAAAACTGGTAGACTATTAATATCGCCTAGTTTAACTGGCAGACCTGCATCATTAGCCACGATAAGCTGTACGCTATTTGTTGCAATTAAAAGTAAAAACAGACCGATACCTATGCCGGTACCATGAGCAATACCTTTAGGTAAATTAGTTAGCACCCACTGACGTATTCCAGTGATACTCACAAAGGTGAATACCACCCCCATCAAGAAGATGGCGCCTAGAGTGACAGGAATAGAGATCCCCTGCCCCAATACCATGCTAAATGCTGTGAACGCAGTGAGAGAGATGGCGCAGCCAATCGCCATAGGCAAGTTTGCCCATAACCCCATCAATAGTGAGCCAAAAGCGGCAATTAAACAGGTAGCGATGAAAACCGCCCCGGTATCAAATCCTGCTGCACCTAGCATATTCGGGACAACAATGACCGAGTAAACCATGGCAAGAAAGGTAGTTAAGCCGGCAATGAACTCACGTTTAAGTGTGCTTCCTCTGTGTGAGATCGTAAAAAAACGATCTAAAAAAGAGAATAAACCTGATGATTGAGTTGCAGATACTTCTGGTGTAGGGCTAGTCTGTTGGGACTGCATAATGATTATACCTTTTTGATCTCTTAGAGTTTGGAAGGCTATGGCAGGTGAGAGCCCCGATACATCGGGTGAGAGATCCACTTAATACTAGTGAGTATTTAACGTGACCTGCATGCTTTATACCCGAGCATCTTGAGGTAGCTTGGGTATATATAGTGACACTAAGCCACCATTTGTGCCTTATCAACGCCCTAATCCAAAAGAAAAAAGTGCAATGACAACACAGCCTTTGTTGGCGGCGGATTCTACAGCAATATTTTCCTGGCACAAAGCACAAGCCATGCAAATTGTGATTTACTTGAAAAGCAGATTGACCTGCTCATTGGCATAAAATGGCTCGTACTAGCTAAGAGAACTGATGGAAAAATCCTCTATGCCATAGAAGAGGAAGGTAAAAAACCAACTAAAAAGAAGTTAAACAGCTGAATAATAAAGTAGAGCTTCATTCGTTCATATTTTTTCATATTTTCATAAATATCATTCATTCAACGTATTATACCTATTCACAAACATGCTTTATATTAGTGTAATCGAAGATAAGATCACATTAAGAGAGTCGGTTATGGCAGATCACCTACCAACAGAGACACCCGCTGAAGTGAAATCTAAAGAATTGAAAGCCTTAGGTTTCATTATTGTTCTACTTTTCCCAATCCTTACCATCTCAGGTATTGGTGCTTATGGCTTAATCATCTGGATCATCCAGGCCTTTGCTGGTGTTGCCAGCCACTAAGTAAGCACTAAGCTGCTGAACAACAACAAATTTAAGATTTAAAGGATACTGTTATGAAGTGGATCATCAACATTTGGCGCACACTTACCAAGCCTGCCAAATTTCTTACCTTAGGTTCGGTCAGTATATCTGCCTTCCTAATGGGTATTATCTTCTGGGGTGGATTTAACACGGCCTTAGAGGCGACAAACACCGAAGAGTTCTGTATTAGCTGCCACAGTATGGAAAGCATGCCATACAAAGAGCTACAGGAAACGGTACATTGGTCTAATCACTCAGGTGTTCGTGCAACCTGCCCTGATTGCCACGTTCCCCACAACTGGAGCCGTAAAATTGCGCGTAAGATGGAAGCATCTCACGATGTATGGGGCTGGATGTTACAAACAGTCAATACACCAGAAAAGTTTGAAGAGAAGCGTTTAGAGATGGCGAGTCGCGAGTGGAAACGCTTCGATCGCGACAACTCTTTAGCTTGTAAAAACTGTCATAACTACGACTCAATGAAATGGGAGAGCATGTCTAAACTGGCTCAAAAGCAGATGAAACGCGCTGCAGAGCTAGATCAAAGCTGTATCGATTGCCACAAAGGGATCGCACATAAGCTACCTGATATGGGGACATCACGTGCACCTGAACTTATCGCTCAAGTGGGTTCTGGTGAGAGTGCTCCTCAGGTCGAGCAGACATACTTCTCAGCATTGACTAAACCGCTTTACTTCAACGAAAAAACTGACGTTGAAGCGGGTACGCTAAATATCGCCACTAAAGTGAAGGTGTTAGAGACTAAAGGCAACCGCGTTAAGATTGGTATCGATGGCTGGCGTAAGAAGATTGGTGCAGGTCGTGTGATCTACTTCGATTTCGGTCTTAACATCCTATCGGCTCAACTAAGTAAAGATGCCGCCCTTGAAGAGGGTGTAATGGAAGTGTTCGAAGAGAAAGAAGATCCATTAACTGGTCTTAAGTGGCAACGAGTTGAAGCGAAAATTTGGACCGATAAAGATTACTTGGTTACCGATCTACAGCCACTTTGGGATTATGCTCGTGAAACATACAGCACAAGCTGTAGTGTATGTCACACCCAACCTGCTGAAGCACATTTTGATGCCAACACTTGGCCAGGTATGTTCCAAGGCATGATCGCCTTCGTTAACATGGATCAGGATACTCAAGCCCTGGTACAGAAATACCTACAAGAGCATTCGTCTACTTTCGATAAGTCTGCGCACTAGCATTAATAGGATAAGAAAATGAAAAGAAGAGACTTTCTAAAAGGCTTAGTATCAACATCTTATGTTGTCCTAAGCGGCGCGTCTGTACTGGCTCCACTCAATGCTCTCGCCGCTGCTGGTGCTAAGAAAGATGATGGCTGGCTGACCACAGGTTCACATTTCGGCGCATTCAAAATGAAGCGCAAAAATGGGGTTATCGATCAGGTTATCCCGTTTGACAGTGATAAGTACCCTAGCGACATGATCAATGGCGTTAAAGGCTTAGTCTATAACCCATCTCGTGTTCGTTACCCTATGGTACGATTAGACTTTTTGTTAAATGGTCATAAGAGTAATACCAGCCAACGTGGTGACTTCCGTTTCGTTCGTGTGACTTGGGATAAGGCGCTGCACCTACTAAAAGATTCATTGGATGAGGTACAAACCAAGTACGGTCCATCGGGTCTTCACGCAGGCCAAACAGGCTGGCGTGCAACGGGTCAGTTACACTCCTGTACTAGCCATATGCAACGCGCTATCGGCATGCATGGTAACTTCGTTAAGAAGATTGGCGATTACTCTACCGGTGCAGGTCAAACAATTCTGCCTTACATTTTAGGCTCGACAGAGGTTTATGCCCAGGGCACCTCTTGGTCCTTGATCCTTGAAGAGTCTGACACCATTATTTTATGGTCGAACGATCCTTATAAGAACCTTCAAGTGGGCTGGAATGCGGAGACTCATGAGTCTTACGCTTATCTTGCTCAACTTAAAGAGAAGGTTAAGCAGGGCAAGATCCGCGTGATCAGTATCGACCCTGTGGTCACTAAGACTCAGAAATACCTTGGTTGTGAGCAGCTTTACGTTAACCCACAAACAGATGTGGCGTTAATGTTAGGTATTGCCCACGAGATGGTAACTAAGAATCTGCATGACACTAAATTTATCGAAGGTTACAGCTTAGGTTTCGATCAATTCCTGCCTTACCTAATGGGTGAGAGCGACGGTGTTGCTAAAACTCCTGAGTGGGCATCAGAGATCACGAGCGTTAGCCCTGAGATCATTCGTGACTTAGCAAAAGTGATGACCAAAGGTCGCACTCAGATGCTAATGGGCTGGTGTATTCAGCGCCAACAGCACGGTGAGCAACCATACTGGATGGCGGCGGTTCTGGCCACTATGATCGGCCAAATTGGTCTGCCAGGCGGCGGGATCAGCTATGGTCATCACTACTCAAGTATTGGTGTACCTTCATCTGGCGCGGCTGCACCAGGGGCTTTCCCACGTAACTTAGATGAAGATCAAAAGCCTATCTTTGATAGCAATGACTTCAAAGGCGCAAGCAGCACAATCCCTGTTGCCCGTTGGATTGATTCAATTTTAGAGCCAGGCAAAACTATCGACGCTAATGGCTCGAAAGTAACTTTCCCTGATATCAAGATGATGGTTTTCTCGGGTAATAACCCATGGAACCACCATCAAGATAGAAACAGAATGAAGCAAGCGTTCCACAAGCTTGAATGTGTTGTCAGTATCGATGTTAACTGGACCGCAACCTGTCGCTTCTCAGATATCGTATTGCCAGCATGTACCACGTTTGAGCGTAACGATATCGACATCTATGGAAGTTACGCTAACCGCGGCCTGCTAGCGATGCAGAAGATGGTCGAGCCACTCTATGAAAGTCTCTCCGATTTTGAGATCTTCACTCGATTTGCAGCCGTTCTAGGTAAAGAGAAAGAGTATACCCGTGGCATGTCAGAGAAAGATTGGCTTGTTAAGCTCTATAACGACTGTAAAGCGGCCAACGCTGGTAAGTTCGAGATGCCTGATTTTGAAGGTTTCTGGAAAGAGGGTTACGTCTATTTCGGTGAAGGTAAGCCTTGGACTCGCCACGCTGACTTTAGAGAAGATCCAGAGATCAATCCGCTGGGTACACCTTCAGGTCTGATTGAGATCTTCAGCCGTAAGATAGCCCAGTATGGCTATGATGACTGCCCAGGCCACCCAACTTGGATGGAGAAAGCGGAGCGTAGTCACGGCGGACCAGGTTCAAACAAGTTCCCGGTATGGATGCAGTCTTGCCATCCGGACAAACGTCTTCACTCACAGATGTGTGAATCTGCTGAGTTCCGTGAAACCTATGCGGTAAAAGGACGTGAGCCTGTGTATATGAGCCCTGCTGATGCAAAACAGCGTGGTATTAAGAGCGGTGATATCGTTCGTGTCTTCAATGACCGTGGTCAACTACTTGCCGGCGCTGTTGTGTCAAACAACTACCCTCAAGGTGTTATCCGCATTCAAGAGGGTGCTTGGTATGGTCCAGTTGGTGCAGATGGCAGCAAAGAGGGCGGCGCTAAAGTCGGTGCACTTTGTAGTTATGGCGATCCGAATACCTTAACCATGGATATCGGAACATCTAAGCTGGCTCAAGCCTGCTCCGCCTACACATGTTTGGTTGATTTTGAGAAGTATAAAGGAAAAGTTCCTGAAGTTAGCTCATTCAGCGGCCCAATTGAAACTCAAATTTAATCACCAAAACATCAGGAATAAGTAACACGTATGAATGGAAGTAATATGAGTGCAAGTGAAATGAATGCTAGTGAGATGAATAGTGTGGCAGTAGTTAATCAGGCGAGAGCTATGGTCTATCGACTGCTCTCATCTTTGTTCGCTAAGGAGGTTGATCATCAACTTCTGCATGAATTAACCGGTGAGCAGGCACAGGCCTTTTTGGCACAACTTGCCAGTGAACCAGCATTCAAACAAGATATCGATACATTAATATCTGTCCTGAATACGTTAAAAACTGATAAGGCACTACTGGAACTGGCGGCGGATTACTGCGGCCTGTTCCTAGTTGGAACAAAACACAGTGCCTCACCTTATGCCAGCTTGTATCTTAATGAAACTGGTAGTGAAACACCTCTGTTTGGCGAGCAACATCAGCAGATGGTGCAGTTTCTCAAGCAGAGTCAGCTGCAGGTTCAAACCAGCTTTCCAGAACCTGCCGATCACATCGCGGTGATCTTAGCCTATGCCGAGCATATCTGCCTAAACAGCGGCGATGCAGAGCAACTCAAGTTTATTGAGTCCTACCTCAATACTTGGTTAGGTAACTTTGCCGCGAAAGTGACCCAATGCGACACAGGAACATTTTACAGTGCCCTGGCGCGTCTGACTCAAAGCTGGGTCACTTCAGATCTCGAAGGTCTGAGCCAAACGACTCACTAAGTTTAGCGACAAGCTGACACAAAAAAGCGCTGAAAATTCAGCGCTTTTTTATATCTAAAAGTGATTAACGGCATAAGTCTATAAATACAGTATGCTAGCCATCCCCAAGAAAGTGAAGAAGCCAACCACGTCGGTCACTGTAGTCAAGATCACCGAACCAGATAGAGCCGCATCTTGATTGCATTTTTGCAAAATAATCGGTACTAAAACTCCCGCTATTGCCGCCACCAGCATATTAACCAAAATGGCGCACGCCATCACCATGCCTATAGTGTTATCACCAAACCACCAAGCGGCAACGGCGCCAATAATACCCGCCCATAAAATCCCATTAACGCTGCCTATCCCTAACTCATTTTTCAGCAGTGAAAAGCGGTTACCCGGTGAAACTTGTCCCATCGCCATTCCGCGGATCATCAAGGTTAACGATTGACTCCCTGCAATCCCCCCCATCGACGCCACAATAGGCATTAAGATGGCAAGCGCAACCACTTGGGTTAGCACATCTTCAAACAAGCCTATGGTCGCAGACGCCAGAAAAGCGGTCAGTAAGTTGATCCCTAACCAGATAGCCCGGCGCTGAGCCCCTTTAACAATAGGCGCAAACAGATCATCCGACTCATCCATACCCGCCGTTGCCATCAACTGAGCTTCATAGTGCTCTCTGACTAAGATAGTTGCTGTTCTCAATGTCACTCGCCCAATCAAGACACCTTCATCATCAACAATGGGCATCTCAACTTCACGACTGTGTTCCATCGACTCAGCCGCCTCTATCAGAGAGGTATCAGCAGAGAGCGCACGGTTATCTTCAGACAGTAGTGACGCCAACGGCTCACTTGGATCATGTTTAAAGATATCAAAGCGTCTGACATCACCTTGATACTTATCATTTTCATCAACAAGAAAAATCTTATCGTTACAGTCTAAGTTGATCCGCCGAAAGAAGTTCTGTGCCTGGCCAATAGAAGATTTAAGATCCAACACCAGCATCTGGTGATCGGCATATCGGCCAATCTCATTGTCAGAGTATTGATCATAGAGTTCGAAGTGCTTTCGCTGGCGTAACCCCATCTTCGCCAACGCTCTCTCTGTTAAGCTCTCGGGAAGGTGATCACTCCAATCAATCAAATCTTCAGGACTTAACTGAGCAAATAGGAGATCGCTCTCCTCTAACGACATCTGCTCTAAGATCCCTAGCCTAGGTTCGGCACGCATTAAACTCAGAACGGTCACCCGCTCATTATCATCGACCTGCTGCCACCTGTCGTAGCGCTCATCTAAAGGTAATGATTCTAATAAAAGTGCAACCGTTCCTGATTCAGCTCCCTCAAGGATCTCATCAAACACCTCTGACTGCGCCTGACCTTCCGCCTCAGTCAATAGCTGAACGACATCTGCGATATCTAACTGAGTAGCGTCATTTTCATTATTTAATTCAACCACGAAATTTCCACCTCAATAGCTCACTCATTTTAGGGCTTTGATACAATTATCAAGGTTATTTAACGTCTTGCTTTCTTACTTCCAGTCGCTCTACGTCTAGCACGCTGCTTCTGGGCCGACTTACTATTTTTTCTTGTCACGCTGACACTTTTAGTTAGATCCGGTTCAAACCCTTCAAGCCACTGCTGCGGCAGACGCGTATCTAACACAGCTTCAACCTCTTCAAGCAACAGGGCATCATCTTCACAATATAGTGTGATAGCCAGACCTGAGTTCCCCGCTCGACCAGTACGCCCAATACGGTGGACATAATCCTCGGCAACAAAAGGAAGCTCATAGTTCACCACCACCTCTAATGACTCAACATCTAAACCTCTGGCTGCAACATCGGTAGCCACCAACACTTGCAGCTCTCCACTTTTAAACTCGTGCAGCACTTTTTCACGCACACTTTGGGAAAGATCGCCATGAAACGCCAGCGCCTTCACGCCTTCATTCACAAGTTTTGCGGCCAGCTTATCGGCGCCCTGTTTTTTTCGGCTAAAGATCAACACTTGCTGCCACTTTTTAGAGAGCATCAGATGACACAGCAGCTCACTCTTTCTATCAGCATCAACGGCATAAACACGTTGTTCAACTTTTCCCGCAGCCGCATTTCGCTTACCCACTTCAATCAATTTAGGTGCTTTAAGTAACCGCTTACTTAAGTTAAATACCCCATCATCGAAGGTGGCCGAAAAGAGCAAGGTTTGTCTCTCTTTAGGCAGCTGCTTAAGTATGGCATCTATCTCATCTTTAAAGCCCATATCCAACATACGGTCCGCTTCATCGAAAACCAGAAATGCTAACTGAGTTAAGGTGAGTGACCCCCGCCTTAAATGATCGAGCAGACGCCCCGGTGTTGCGATCAGAATATCAACCCCCGCCTTTAAGGTATCAGCCTGCGCATCGATGCTCACACCGCCGTACACAATTGCACTCTTAAGTGCTAAACCATTACCGTAGCGAACAAAACTTTGATGAACTTGAAGTGCTAACTCTCGGGTCGGCGTTAAAATAAGCGCACGAACTGGGGCTACTTCATGTGAAGTTTGGCTAGATTTAAATTGGCTCAATAGTTCAAGAATAGGCAAGGCAAACGCTGCTGTTTTTCCAGTACCTGTTTGTGCCCCCGCCATGACATCCCCCCCCGCTAAAATAGCGGGAATGGCTTCAGCCTGTACCTGTGTTGGTTCACTATAGTTAAGCTTAGATAAGACATTAAGTAACTCGGCACTTAACGCCATTGAAGAGAAAGACATAACCATACCTAAATGCCGATGAAATTGGCGCGCAGTGTAGCAGAATTATCTGCTGTTTACTCTCTGGATATTTAGCTTTGACAACAAATATAGTGGCAATAATGCCCTATTATTCAATCAATCATAAACCAGTGTAAAGACTAATATACGCAGCACAAAAAAGTTCAGCTGACCCTAAATGGCCGCTCCACTTTACGACAACTAAACTTAGAGAGATATGTCTTTTAGCCAGCTATCACAGGCGCAGGGGCTCTGTTTAGCAGGCTAAATATTTGGAGAGAAGCCTATGTACCCGTCTCCGATAGCCTCGGCCATCACCTTAGCCTTAGCAGGAACAGCGCACTTAACAGTGATGGCTGAAACCGCTCCCACAAACAGCAGTTCATCACTTAATAATATCCACAACCAATGCATAGTACAGATGCAGAGCAACCTTCATTCTAATGAAGTCACAGGCCTTGCCAACAGCATGCTCAAACGGGCCAATATGACCCTTAGCAATCCGGCAAAACTAACACATATCTACAAACACAGTATCAAAGGTTTTACCATTACAATGCCCTGCTCTGCAGCGCAAAAGGCCTTTGGGGATGATCCCAGCGTCAACTCATTTACCCCAGATAGTATCGTCAGTATCAGCAAAAGAAAACCCACGAATCCAGGTAACGGTGGAGGCGGAGAGGATACTGATAACAGCGTGTCCCAAAGCACACCTTGGGGAGTAACCAGAGTCGGCGGCTCAGCTGACGGCACAGGAAGAACAGCTTGGGTAATCGACACAGGTATTGACCTTAACAATGCCGATCTCAATGTTGATGCCAACAGAGGCTTTTCCGCCTTCACTAAGGGAAAAAATGCTGGCATGAACGATGGTCACGGGCACGGCACACATGTTGCGGGCACTATTGCCGCTATCGATAACAGCATAGATGTTGTCGGTGTCGCAGCTGGCGCCACTGTCGTTCCTGTAAAAGTGCTGGACTCGAGAGGCTCAGGCTCAACCTCTGGCGTAATAGCTGGAATCGACTATGTCGCAGCCAATGCCACTGCAGGCGACTGCGCCAATATGAGCCTAGGTGGTGGAGTAAGCAACTCTTTAGATAATGCGGTCAAAGTTGCCGCATCATATGGAATATTTTTTGTGCTCGCGGCGGGAAACAGTGGGGCTCATGCCAGTAATCACTCCCCTGCACGCGCCAATGGAGCAAATATATTTACCATCTCAGCAACCGATATCAATGACAACATGCCCAGCTGGTCCAACTGGGGGAACCCACCTGTGGATTACGCAGCTCCAGGTGTTAGCATCTCGTCACTCAAACGTGGCGGCGGTGTCACCACCATGTCTGGCACATCGATGGCCGCCCCAGCAGCTTGTGGTGTAATAATGATGACAAATGGTCAGCCTAAAAGTAGTGGCAATGCTGGCAATGATCGTGACGGAAACCCAGATCCCATCATCCATCTATAAGCCTAAACACTCACCGCTCCCCATTCATATCTCTAATGGGGAGCGCTATACCAATATTCATTGATAACGCTTCATCCCCCTTTCTTATAGTGATTGTCATTACTCACAAAATCATCAAAATTAGTGAGAGCTTAAGTAAAAAGCACGGTTCCGTCACAGTTATCTAGCTCAAAATAACGACAATACTCCGTTGTTAATTTGACCAGGTATCTCATTTCGTGTTTGACATTCATTATCTCTATTTTGCCCAAGGATTAGGCTTCATCTCAATGTTCTTGGCTTGGTGGGCTAACGCTCAAAGGGATGATAAAGCACTACTTAGCGGCAACTTAATCGCTTCGGGACTAACTTCAATTCACCTAGGTTTACTGGGCAGCCCCCTTGGCATGGTAAATCAACTGCTGAATATGGGCCGTTTTTTCTCTAGCCGTTACTACAGAATCTCAATTCTTGCTCCCATATTTGCCTCACTCGCCATAATACAGGGTTTATTATGGGCAGAGCATTGGAGTGAGTGGTGTACCGTAATGGCAGGGGTGATCATGAGCTTTGCACTCATTCACAGCAGAGGCACTCAACTTCGCTTAAGTATATTAGTGAGTAACATCTGCAACTTAGCACTATCGCTGCACTTACATTCATGGTCAGGAGTCATATATCAAGTAATCACCATAGGGGTGATCACTTACCAGTTAACAAGAGACACTCACTATGATAAATCCGGTAATGAGCCCACTTGCAACCATGCACTAGCCAAGTAGCTGACTAAATGCAGCCAGAGAGTCTTTATGCAACTGCAACAAACCTAAATACTCATCATCTTGATATTCAGATGTTTCCAGTAGCTTACACATCTTAGATAATCCGATAAGTCCCATGCTGGCACTGCTTCCCTTTAATGCATGAAGTAAGGTATTTCGATTCTCGCTCTTTTGTGACAGAGCCGAGAGTTGAACTTGGCTCGACTCTTTGTATAGCATCAGCATCTCCTCTACGGCATCCTTACCCAAATACTCGAGATCTTGCTCTATCTGCCCGATATCCAACAGTTCCCCTTGATAATCACCAGGAGAGGTCTTTGTCACTCTTTCCTCTTCGAGTGGGTTAACCACACCAATCCATGCCGCTAGCATCTGCATATTAAGCGGCTTACCCAGTACAAGGTCGAAGCCTATCTCACGATAATGGTCCATGTCATCGGCTTGGATCTGGGCGGTAAATGCGGCAATCTCCAGTTGATGAGATGCGTGTAAAGTCACCTCTCTTAGCTCTTTTAAAAGTACTAAACCAGAGCCGTCTCCTAACTGAATATCTAACATAATGGCATCGAAGCTATGCGCACTTTGTGTGCAATAAACACTCCTTGCCTCTGCGCAGCTATCAGCAAGCACTGACTCATGACCTAAATGAGCTAGAAAGCCCTGGGCGACCATAGCATTAACTTTATTATCCTCTATCACCAGAACCCGTTTCTTGTTTGTAACTCTCTGAGGTTCTTGCCCCCCTTCACTAGCCTTCTCACAAATAACCAGTGGCAAACTAAATCCAAAGCGGCTCCCTGCTCCCGCCTCACTTTCAACCCAAAGCGGTTTACAACCTCCCTCAAACAACCCCGCCTCTACTGATTTGACTTCATACTCAGGCAACTGACACATCAGCTCCACCAGCTCCTTACTGATAGCAAGTCCTAAACCTGTGCCACGAGATCGCCCCTGGTTCAATTGCGCACTATAGGCTTTAAACAGATGCTTCTTAGCTTCATCGCTGATCCCAACTCCACTGTCAACAACCATGAAGCAGAGCGCGCTATCCTCCACCCATACCTTAAGTCTAACCTCACCTTTGGGGGTAAACTTAATCCCATTACCAATAAGGTTAAACAACACCTGTCTTAACTTAGGGCCATCAATATTGACCCACTCCGGCAGTTTGGCACTATCGAGCACCAGATTTAACCCCGCCAGTCCTGCTCCTGCAAGCATGATAGCCACCACCTCATCGAGCAGATCATTAATGGCCACAGGACGAGGTTCATTAGCAAGTTTCCCCTGCTCCAATCTTGAGAAGTCCAGAATATCGTTCAACACAGTCTGCAGCAGGGTTCCACTGTATTGAGATAGGGCCAGCATCTGCTTTTGCGCGACAGGAAGATTTGAGTGCCCCAGTAGTGTTAAGGTGCCTAACAATCCATTGAGGGGAGTTCTGATCTCATGGCTCATGGTCGCCAAAAAGAGCGATTTGGCCTGATTAGCTTGCTCAGCCATGGTCCGAGCCTGAGCATGGCCTTTGGCTTCAGAGTCTAAGCGTTTATTGGCTATCGCCAGCTCCTGAGTTCTGGCTTCAACTTTGATCTCAAGCGCCGCCTTATGCTCGCTCAACTCATCGGCACTCTCTCTAAGCTCTAATTGAAGTTTTTGGTTATGTGCCGTTTTCTGTTTAAAGGCCTCAATGGCACTCGCCATTGCCGTTAACTCATCATCACCATGGGAGTTGATACCAACCTGAGTATCGCCCAAACTCAATCTGGAGAGTGCATAGGTCGCCTCATTGAGCCTCACTGCGATCCCCTTGTAGATCACACGATAAACCACAAACAAGATCACGATAAACATCAGGACACCTGTCCCCATCAACCCCGCTTTGGCCCAAGCTATTTGCTGCAGATAATCCAAACGAGCGCCTTCGGCCTCCTGCTGCTGAATAGCCATAGCATGATCAACCGTTTGATTAAGTTCATATAACTTATTTGAGAGCATGATAAGTTGCTTGCTCTGTGTTTTTATCAGATGCACATAGTTCTTCTGTATCGTCAGCCCCTCTGATACCTGCCTTAACACTGAAAACTCCCTCTCTAACTCTTTGGCACGCACAGGATCTCTCACTAACCCTTTAAGTAGCTCAAGCGCCATCAGGTCGACCTGTATGGTGGATTGTGAGCCCTCAGCATTGGGATCCATTGATGCTTGTAATGGCTGAAGTTGATAGGAGCTAGGCGGCACAACTGAAGGCTGCTGAGACATATTGCTCAACACAGTCAATAGCCCTTTTTCCTGCTCAGGAGATTGAAGTAACTGGCCAATGAGTGCGATATCATGGATAAGCTTAAGCGCCCTATTCAAGCGCTCCTGAATATCAATATCATGCTCAATCACAGTATCGAGTAGCTCTGCACTCTTCCTCTGACCCACTATCTCTGGATAGGCCAGACTCAATTTAGCTAGCACGGAAGAGTCAACGACGGCAAGTTCAGCCTCAAGCAGCTCAATACTATGACTTGCGGCCAGAGCTAAAGCCTCCCCCTGCGCGGTGAGTTTACTGGCGACTAATAATCGGTTTCCAACCTGCTTACCCAGTTGCGACAGGTCGTGAATAATCTCACCCGCTGTTAGCTCAAGACGCCAATCACTCTGCACCTGCAAGGATTTAAGTTTAGCGATAGCACTGAGCATATTGGTGCTATTTATCGACAATTTACGACCAATAAACTGCCGTTGGTGCTCCTCTTCGACTCGTCCTAGGGCTTGAGCATTTTCCGCCAGCGCGTTTGACGCCTGCGCCAGCTCTCTGGCCGCTTCAGATGCAGGAAGCGCCTTATCATAAAGGTAAGCATCGGCCTGATTAACCCAATATAAGCTTAAATTTCCCAGAGAAACCAAAAGAAGTAACAGTAAGCCAAGCACGCCAAAAGCCAACATCAGACGACCGACTAAACTTTTTCTTGAAAGTGATAAAGCGCTCACTCTTATTCCTTCTGTTAAAGGCTGATACAATTAAAAACTGATATTATATAAATCGAATAAACGCTCAGTTAATACCAAATAGCGGTGGTGAAAAGTGACTTTAAAAAAAATAATCTCAACGTTCGTCAGTATCATGCCACTTCTCTTTGCCCTCCAGGCCAACGGTGAAACTTGGTCCTTAGAGCAGCGTACTCCTTACAATACCAAGGTTCAAACCGCAAACACTCTGCTTTATACACCGCTTAAACAGACTCAACAACCTTGGAAAATCTGTGCTCTTGTTCCCCATCTAAAAGATGCTTACTGGATCGGCATTGATTATGGCTTAGTGCAGCAAGCCACTAAGCTCAATATCAAACTCGAGCTATTTGAAGCTGGAAGTTATTACCATAAAAAGAAACAACTAAAACAACTCAGCAACTGCATGAAAGGGGATTTTGATGC
This sequence comes from Shewanella nanhaiensis, assembly GCF_019457885.1. GTDB lineage: Bacteria > Pseudomonadota > Gammaproteobacteria > Enterobacterales > Shewanellaceae > Shewanella > Shewanella nanhaiensis. The sequence continues at coordinate 50,914 of NZ_JAHZST010000017.1, read as the reverse complement.
CATTTTACTTGGCACTGTCGACCCCAAACTCATTGCATATTACCACGGTCCAATCACTAAACCAGTTATCGCATTGGTCAATAGAGTCGACAGCCCCACCATTACGACACGGATCGGAGTCAATTGGTATCAGATGGGCTGGCATGCGGGTCAGTTTATCAAAAATGATCTGACTCTATCTCCTACAAGCAGCCATAAGAAACAGAAAGATTTAGCACTACTGACTGGCCCAGAAAAACTAGGTGGGAGCGATTGGGTAGACCAAGGGGTATTCGATGCATTAAAAGAGAGCGATATCAAGATCTCCTCTATACGTCATGCAGACAATAATCGGGATCTTTACCGGGATCAGCTACATCACCTACTCGATGATCAGAGCCCAAATTACATCTTAGGCAGTGCCGTCGCCATAGAGGCAGCCATCGGCGAAATAGGCCATAAACATTTAGAGGGCAAAGTAAAACTCGTCAGCAGTTACCTATCTCCTGGTGTACTAAGAGGCTTATTCAGAGATAAAGTCTCCTTTAGCAGCGATGACTTAGTAGTTTTACAGGGAAAACTGGCTATTGATATTGTTGTCAAAGAGCTAGAAGGAAATGCTATTCATGGTGATATTGGTCCCAAGATTCAAGGGATAAACGCTCAGAAGCTCAATCAAGACAAGATCAAAAACAAACTAAGCAAGAGCTTAGCTCCAGCCAACTTCTACCCTGTCTACAGCGTTAATCCTCAACCTTAGCTGAGAATAAGTAGCCCTCTCCGTGAACCGTCACAAATAAATCTGGATTAAGTTTATTGCGTAATCGTCTTAAGATGACATCGATAGTTCTATCATTAACATCTTGATTTCTATGACTTGTTTGCTGCATAAGACGCTCGCGGGAAAGCACTTGTTGCGGATGCAGTGCAAAAGCAGCCAGTAACTCAAACTCTGCTTTCGTCAGCTTAATGAGATCCTCACCATGAAGTAGTTTACGGCTATTGAGCTCAAGTGCATAACCATCAAATACGATCACATCATCTTTTTCTTCAAGCTGCTCAATAACTTTCTGCTCAGCCTGACGAACAAGCGAGATCCGCCAAAGCAGGTTTTTTACCCTAACTAACAGCTCACGCAACTCAAAAGGCTTAGTCACATAATCGTCGGCTCCCATCTCCAAACCAATGATCTTATCTATCGCCTCATCACGACCTGTGACCAGTATAATGCCTACATCGGAACGGCTTCTTAGCTCTCTTGTCAGGCTTAAACCATCGGCACCAGAATTTAATCCATTACTGCCCTGTAGATTAATATCGAGTATAACAAGATCGATATGTTGACGATTAAACTCATGCCACATCTGCTCGCCATTTTGAGCCTGTTGGACCCGATAGCCCTCCTTCTCAAAATACCCTTTTAACCTTGCACGAATGACTGACTCATCGTCGACAACCAACACGTTATACGCCATGGCTTAAATTATCCTATCCCGAAACATCTTCTCAATTATTCACATTTTTTCATATTTGCATATAAGCAATGTGTAAAATATCCGATTTGATCGATAAATGGCCAACATAAAGTGAGTTTGATCAGTAAAAAAACATTAATATCGCAAGAATTTTTACACCCATAACAAAGTGGCATATGCTTATAGCGAAGCATATTAATTTTTAAGCTATTTTCTAACCGGTACATTAAGGATGACTTATGGATGAAAGGCGTCAGTTTTCCCGTATTTTGTTTAATACAACCGCCTATCTCAATCAAGGCGAAAATATGTGGGCGACTAAAATTCATGACTTGAGTCTAAATGGAGCACTGATTGATAAACCAATGGATTTTGCACCAGCAGAGGGCACTATCACACTCGGTTTCTCTCTCCCCGATTCAGATATCGAATTGCGAATGGAAGCCACACTGGTTTACTCAACCGAGCGACTCTTAGGGCTTAAATGTTTCCACATCGATGTTGAAAGTATCAGTCACCTCAGGCGTATGCTAGAACTCAATTTAGGCGATGCCTCTCTACTCAACCGTGAGCTGGAAAACTTTATTGATGCACATGATAAACCAACCTTGGATTGAAGGTTCGCGACATTTCTGATTTAACTTCTGTTAATAGGCCTTCGAATGAAGGCTTATTACATTTTTTATATGTTAACTTTTATCTAAATTGGCATTGGATTGTTGAAGATTGTACCTTCACTGTGATCTATCGCTTCCCAGCGGGCAATGTGCAGTTACTTCTGCGAGGCGCTGTGAAGCCATCCTTGGCCGCTTTACGGTTTCATCCTTGAAACCGAAACTCGCAGCTGAATCTGCACCTGTTCATTTACTTCTTCGATTTGGCTTTATTACTGGAATTGTGGCTCTAGACTATGGCTAAGTTGAACAGTTTATACCTTGCATTTTTTGCAAAAATCGAGATTATTTGTTCCACTCAAAAAAGAGAGTTGATAACTAGCAAGTTGCCAATATTAACTCATTGATGGTTAATAGCTTTACTGTTAACTTTAAGCAATAAATACAAAGGCTATCACTTGTAAAAATCGTTCTTATGGGGAATGTTCTTATTCAAAGTTCAGCCTAATATACAGTTAGGCATTAAAGGGAGCTTGATTTTAACTCCCTCATAATTTTAAGATTTATCCTTTGGTGCTTTTCGGGTCATTTCCATAGCTGTGTTTCGCACGGATCTTACCGTTATCACCACGATGGATCGAAACTTCAGATTGTGCTTTTTGTGCTAGTTCCCTAGCTCTTTCAAATACTTCTTTTTGAGTTGCTCCAGTCACGCTAGCTCGGCTTGCATCTTCACGTTTTCCTTTCCATGTACCATCGCTATCTTGGTACACGTTGTAATCATCTTTAGACATAAATTACCTCATAATGAATAAGTAGTAAGTTGGATCACCATGTGCAATAAAACACACTTATTACATGGGTATTTATACAGTCTGATTCAAGGTGTATGGTCTAAAAAATGCCTAACAAATTCGTAAACTCATGGCAAAATTAGCTTCGTGTTAACTTCAATTCTTTTAGCGCTACTAGCATCTGAAGTACATGAACTCAAAACTGAATTTGGTGCTTGGGATATTGATAGTGATAATGCTCAAACTGTACTAAAAGAATTAATGTCCGACGGTAATACCGGGATAACAAAATATCAAAGTGAGGAATATCAAGATTACGAGAAAAGTGAATCACTCGACTTAATATGCTTTGTTTGCTCTAACCTTCAAATATTCCTCACTGACGATGGATATAAGCGGTGGAAGACTAATAGTAATGGGGTTTCCACAAAAAGAGCTAGGCATTTAATGTTCTCTAATCGTGGAAGTCAATTAATGTTTAATACAATCCGTTACCGAACAAATTTCTCAACAATGAACACATAGGTCTGTTGCAAGCAACTAAGACCTAATAAAGTAACCACACTAACTAAGACAACATAAACAGCCCAATAAAGCCTAAAAAAACTAGAGAGTTAATTGATTAATTCAAGCAATTCGTGAATGGTTTTCACTGGGATAATTTTAGCGCCTAACCCCTCCATGGATTTATGGTAGTTACGAAAAGGGATAAATACCTCGGTAAAGCCATGCTGAACCGCTTCTTTCACCCTTGGAACGCCACTGTCTATAGGTCTGACGTCGCCATTTAAGCTAAGCTCGCCCATGATGCAGGTGGTTCTTGGTACCACAAAATCATTTAAGCTACTCAAGAGTGCCGTTACCAAGGCTAAGTCGATACAGGTTTCCGATTCATCAATCTTCAGGCCACCCACTAAGTTAAAGTAGGTATCGTGAAATATCTTAGTGCGGGTGTGTTTTCGCAATATTCCCGTTAGCATCTTAATTCGGTTCATGTTGAGACCAACACAGACACGTTGAGGAAACTCCCCTTCGGTTTCTGTGGTTAGGCACTGGATCTCCAGTAAAAGATTACGGTTTCCCTTACGGATACAGGTAATGGCGGCGCCGGGGGACTGGGTTGATGAACCCGATAGAAAGATCTCACTTGGGTTATCGACACTGAGCATGCCTCGCTCTGTCATTCTAAAGATACCCACAGTATCAACATCGCCAAAACGGTTCTTGTTAGCTCTAAGGGTTCTTACCTGACCGTCATTACACTCAAGATGCGTCAAACAATCTACGATATGGATCAGGGTCTGCGGCCCCGCCGTTTCATTGTTTTTGTTCACGTGCGCCACTAAAAACATGGTGACATTGTTCTGCTTGCAGTATTGAGTCAATGACTGAGCACTGCTTTTAACCTGTGAGGGAGAGCCTGGACTGCCGTTTGCTAAGTCGGTAACAACGGCTTGAATAGAGTCGATAACGGCAAATTTGACCTTTTTAGCCTCGAGCTCTGCAATAATCGCTTCAACGCTGGTTTCCGCCATTAAGTACAAGTTTTCCTCATTACAGTTTAATTTAAGACGGTTAACACGGTTCTTAAACTGTGAAAGTGACTCTTCAGCTGTACAGTATAGAGACGGCATAATTTGGGACATACGCGAAACAAGATCAGACAATAATGTCGTCTTACCCGCACCAGGATCCCCAGAGATGATATTGACTGAACCAGTAGTAAGCCCGCCACACAATACGCGGTCAAGCTCACCTATCCCGGTAAGCATCTTTTGTGCTTCAAACTCCTCAACCTCACTCAGTCTCTTTGAACCACCTCCAACAGAGCCTGCATAACCAGCCACAGAGGAGCCTGAAGACTTGGCACTGCTTAAACGCACCTCAGTGATGGTGTTCCACTCATGACAGGCACTGCATTGCCCCTGCCAACGAGGAAAGTCCTGACCACACTCATTACACACATATGCTGTTTTATTTTTTGCCATATCTCTACATAACTATTGAAAAACGATTGAATTGAATGCTAACGAACAGTCTCACTATTAAGCAGACGTTTTCACAAGCTCAAACGACCACTTGCTTATCTTGCCTGTGATATCATAAAAATGGTCTCTAGCTTGAGTTAAAGCGGTGAACGTGTTGCGATAATCAAATGATAATAACGACTTATCATTAAACTGATTGAAAATTCATTATCAAGAATTTTCTCTAACAGCCGACATAAGATCTGTTGGCAATAAGATTATCAGTCATGGATAGAATTATCACCTCAATAAGAGGTGTTTTATACCCTATATTAAAATAGTGAATCCAGATATTTAAGCAGTATTTTTCATCTCCTTTACTTAAAATAGTACAGCAACAAATAACAACGCCTCCCTACGAATAATATGAGTGAGTAATGAGTTTAGACGAACACAGTGCATTAATAGAACAGCTAAAGCCCCTCTTAATGGAACCCGACTTCCAGGCTATTTTCGATATGCTGACAAAAGATGAGTCCAACTCAACCCGTTTTCTTCTAAAGATGGAGCTCAATCGCATCTCTGCGCTCTGTACACGTATCATAGATCTTAGAGATAAGTCTGAACTTGCCTGTGAAGAGGTCACAGATGGGGATCGTCATCATTATTTAGATGAGCCAGCAAAAGAGAGTTTTAAAGAGTCCATGGCTCTCTACCATGGCAAGTATACATTAGGCGTTTATGAACATGTCATCGATGCCCATCGACGCCGTAAAACAAAACTGCAGGAGACAGGCAGTGCAACTGAGGTCTCGACTCCTGAACCTTATATTGCAACGGGCGTTGTTTTAGGCAGCTACTTCAACCGTAGTGAAGAGAGGATGAATTACAGCATTCGGATCTCAGCCTCCCAACCCGGTCGAAACGAGAGCCTAGGGATCACAGTCGATCTCTCCGTAGGTGGAGCGCGTATACGTCTACCATTAAAGCATAGTTTTAACGTCGATAATCCAATAAAGATAAAGCTGCTTGAGCTCAGTGATGAGTACTATCACGAAGATCTACAACAAGGTGTTGAATATCAGATTGTCGATACAGAAACCAGTTCAGAGTATTGCTGGATGCGCCTAAAACGAGTCGGTGGCAGTGACGCACTCACGCAGATGCTCTCCAATCTAATTAAGGGTTATAAGTTCAGGTATAAAGTCGATATCAACGATATCTTAGTGGCAGCAACTGGACTTGGCTTTGAGCGTCACTATCTGCCTCACCTTCCTCATTTACCGATCTTTATTGAGCCCGATGCTGATAACTATAAAATAACCCATAAGCTCTTAAGCCGAGATAACCAGCAGCTGCAATATTATTTTCAAGATGAGCAAGATATCAGTCAACTGCCAAACATGATCACTGGCAGCAGGATCAAGGCCATGATAGATGAGCCAGATAACAAAGATCATACCCTGTTTTTCTGTTTCACTTTCCACAGTAATGGCCGAGTTTACTTCTATTCAGCCACGTTAGCAGAATTGAAAGAGACTAGGCTTCTCTCACTGTTTTTAAGTTTTGGCTCCACCAAGCCATCATGGAAAACACTGAAGCTAACCTATCATGCAATCGATCATAGAAAATCATACAAAGCCAGCATACTGCCTGGTGATGATAGCTGCTACTCAGCACTTACCGAGGCGCAACTCAAACGTTTCTCCCATGTGCTACAGCTCATCGATCTCACCGATCCACAAGCGAAAGAGCACTATCTTAGCTGGAACGACAGATCTGATAAGGCTACCAATGAGCTTAAGGTATTCGGTCAACAGAAATTATTGAAAAACAACGTCAAGTTACTTTCGCTCCAATTTAGTGAACGACGTAATGAGGCTAGATTTTCATTTAAGACTCAAGTGAAAGCCAGCCAAGGTAAAAAAGTCGTCACGGGCATTACCCGAGATATCTCCAGTAAAGGCTTACAGCTTGCATTAGAGCAACCTATTAATTTCGACAGAACCGCGCCAATACAACTGACTTTTCCCAAGCTACAATCTATCGCTGGTAAAATAGATCTAAGTCAGCTTCCCTACCGATTAATCAGGGAGAGACAATCAGGTTCGAGTATCCATTTGGCGGCAGTGATGGGGCATTCACCTCATATTGGTGTCGAATTTATGAATAAACTCATCACTAATAACCGCGACAAACTTGAGAAATTAACTGAAGCCAACAGTGAGATGAAAGAGTTAGCTGATGCCTTAAAGAACTTACTAGTACGTAACTTAGACTCAGTCCCTTTCTTTATCGAGAAAACCGTTAAATCAGCTAAATTAAGTACCTTAGGGGTCAGTACCCATAAAAATGAGATCACCGATCTATTTGCGGCATCGGCCTCTCGCTCACTGGAGTATAACCTCGCCTCCTTACTTAAAGATGGGCGATTAAAGCAAGATTTTATAGACCCTATTCGAGCAATGAAACACCAAACGGGTCTCGAGTACTTCGAGCTCTACCTACAGATATCTAGGCAATCCCTTGGAGAGGTAAAAGTAAAATGCGTTGCCCCCAACGAGATTGGTGATACTAAGGCTAGAGAACACTTTATCACCCAAAGTCAAAATCTAGGGCGATTTATGGCCTTAAGAGTTTATCGAGGTGTCACCGATAAACCAGATCTTAGTTATATCCGTAAGGAGATGGAGTACATAACTGTACATGCCCATCATAAGGCAAAGCAGTTACAGGAACGTTTATGGCGAATTGTTGGCGTAGGTGAACTTCTAGATATCACCGAGGAGGTACTGCTTAGGTATCCTGATCTCTATCAGCAGACAGAACGTGAACCAGAAAATAGCTCCGCTTAATTAATCAAGTAGGCTCAGACTTTGCCCCAGTCTTAATGGGGCTTCACCCAATTTTCACCCTAACTCCCTCCAGTTTCACCTAACTTCACCTTTGCTAAACTGTCTTTCAGCTAAAAGCATGTAGGCTAATAACAATCAGAATAATCCAATAAAAGAGATAGTAAACCTGATGAAAAGTATCCTCATAACAATCGCAGTTAGCCTTATACTGCTCACCAGTTCAAACCTCAATGCCAACTCTTTAGATAAGACTCCGATAGTGAGTGCTTATGAATATCAGCACCACTCACAGATACTTGCACAGAAGAGGCGCTATATGGTCTCGCTTCCCGAGCGGTATCAAGTCAATCAAAGACGCTTCCCAACACTCTATATCATAGATGCTGACTTCCAGTTTCATCATGTCTCATCAATAGTGAAGCATCTGACTCGTATGGGAAAGTTACCGCCTATGATAGTCGTAGGTATCGCCAATCAGGGAGATGATGACTACCTTAAAACAACAACTTGGCCCGATGGTAAAGACGATGCTTTTGGCGGTGCAGCTCAATTCCACACATACTTGAAACAGGAGTTGTTGCCAACTATCGACGCTCAATTTCGAACCGATGACCGCAAGGCTCTCGCTGGCTACTCACTTGGCGGTCTATTCACTCTCTACAGCATGATGCAAACACAGACGCCATTTGATGCGTTCTTAGCCATGAGCCCCAGTGCTTGGCATGACGGCAACAGCCTACCAGGAAAGATTGAGCCTCTGCTCAAACAAGGAAAAATAACCTCTCCGGTGTTTATCTCACTGGCTAATGAGGAGGGGATGGGAGTTGAAAAGTTAATTCAAGTATTTGAGCAAGTTGCGCCTGAAAAGCTAAATTGGGAATATAAGCACTACCCTAACGAGAATCACTTCACCACCGCCCTTCCAGCCCTCTACGATGGGTTACAATTTTTAGCACCAAACTACGCCATTGACGGCACAGACATGTTAGCCATAGGAGACTACAAGCAAGTGTTAGCTCACTTTAATCAGCAACAGAAAAATTGGGCTGGATTTCAGTTTGAGTGGCTCACTGCCTATCAATTTGCTAAGTACCTATTTTGGTCTAAGCAGCTAGATGAGGTCGATAACGTGCTAACAGCGGTGAAAAAGCAGTTTCCTGAATCTTTCGCCAATGTAAGTATTCAGCTAGCCAAAGGCTTTAATAAGAAACAAGATTTTAAGCGTGTAGCTCAACTACTCAACGGTGTGAAAGCTGAGGGAGAAACACTACCAGGCTGGCATAAGCAGATGAGTATCTATTATAAAAGTACTGATAAACCTGAACTGGCGAAACAACATCAAGAGCAAGCATTAATGTTAGCGAAAAAGTATGCCCTTGAAAGCTGGGAGGTGTGGGAGCTTAAATAGGGCCTTACATCTAAGTCCCTAGTTGTGAAAATTCACTCCAACAACTAGGGCCTTAATAGCAATAACTAAATATTTTGGTACCAATCTCTGATCTGAATAAAATGATCATCAACCGCATCTTTATGGATCAACATATCGGCATGGCCATAATCATGTTTATGCCCCTGAGACTTGGCAAGTAAGGTATATTCTACATCGGAAAACTGACACTCTTGGATCATCCTCTGCACATCGGCAGGATTGCCTAGTACCTCATCCCCTAGGCCCGCAATAAACCAAGACTTAGGCCACTTATCCTTATTTGCGACAACTTGCGCCGCTCGGGCATAATCAAAACCATCATCATGATCTATCCAATCTCCCCTTACCCAATCTACACATTGTGACAGGGAACGACGACTCTCATTATCCATCCCCATTCCCCAGCGATCAGCAGCAAGGTAACCATGGCCCCACGCAATCATCTTAGCCAACTTATTCCAGCCAATATTAACCATCATATACTTCTTAACAGAGCTCACTTTAATGGTGCGCTTAGTCCCGAAGGTAAGTAAGGATGCCACACTCTCCTGAAACAGGGGAAAACGAGAGATAGCACTGGCCATTAGAACGCCCCCCCAGGAATGAGCACACCAATGAATACTCGATACTTGAGAGTGAAGTCCCATGATATAGTGATGCACTAAGGGAAGCTGTTCACGGATCACCTCCCCCTGTCCCTCTTTAAACCCTCGCTGGATCTTAGGCGTACTTAGACCACGCCCCTGAGTATCGAGCACATACACAACAAAGCCAGCTTCAGCTAAAAAACAAGCGAGACCTCGTCCAGACTCACTGTAAAACACCTTACCGTTAGACATGGCACCATGGAGCATTAATATGGGCGGCTTATGCATATCGGCATTGGCTAGCTTTACCTGTCTAAGGTGCAGTTGACCTTCAAGATAAGGGATATAAAAAGAGGTTTGTTCCAAATCCACAATCACTATTTACTGACTAATGAAAATAATAAACTACTGACTTGAAATGAAAAAACAAGAGTAAACACTCAATAAAGTGGCATATGAACTAGGGAGAACAGATAAGATGAATGAGTTCAAATTGATATGACCTCATTTAAAACATAAAAAATTAAGCCCATCGATAGGAAAACAACCGTTTTGCTATCGATGGGCCTAACTCAGAGGTTAATACTAACTTGTATCACTAAATTAACTGCAACAGATATGGCAATACTTTTAGATCTAACTGTTTAATGGCAACATCGGCTGCAGCTTCAAGTTTTGGTTTTGCATGGTAGGCGATACCAAAATCTGCGATCTCAATCATAGGGATATCATTCGCCCCGTCACCGATTGCAAGTCGTTGGCCCTTTGGGATCTCCCAAGCTTGGGCGCAGCGCACAACCGTATCCGCCTTAAACTGAGCATCGACCACCTGACCTGTCACCTGGCCTGTCAGCTTTCCTCCTTCGAACACCAACTCATTGGCGTAGGCAGCATCAAGATCCAATAACTGCTTAAGATGACCAACAAACGGGGTAAATCCGCCTGATGCAACGACAAGTCGCCAACCATATGATTGCAGCTCAGCCACCATCTCCGTTAAACCTGGCATCAGAGGAAGCTTGTCACATAGGATCTGTATAATCGCCTCGTCCGCACCTTCAAGTTGAGCAACTCTTGCCCTCAAGCTCTCTTCAAAATCCAGTTCCCCCTGCATGGCACGCTCGGTCACCTCTGCAACCGCCTCCCCTACACCAGCCATGACTGCTAGCTCATCGATACACTCAATCTCAATGGCAGTGGAATCCATATCCATCACTAATAAACCACAGCGATTGAGTACCGCTTGATTTGGACTAATAGAGAAAAACTCAACGCCGTCAATTAAGGCGTACTGTTCTCTCTCTGTCGCATTGAGAGGCTTATCTAAACGCAGCTCTATACAGTGCAGTGCATTTTTTCGAACGATATAAGCAAGCGAAACGGGCTGAGAAAGCACAACAAGTAATCTAGCTAACTCGCTCTCTACGGATTGCTCAGAATACACACATCGATACCTAACCGCTCCATTAGGAAGCTCAGACTCAAGATGACGAGATATAGAAAGTGTTTGAGCATTAAAAGTAAGGGTTTGCTCCTCTTTCAACCATGAAAATAGTGACACGTGGTTCAGACTTTCCATCAGCAATGCTTCTCCGGCTATCGGGCAGGGTCATAATCAATTATGATTAGGTAAACCCATAATAAATTCAGGTACACAGTGTTTTTTCTTAAAGGACTGAAAAAGAGTCATAGGATCAGCAGGTTTATACAGATCACTATCGCACTGACGTTGGCAGTGGGACTTATTCAGTTATGGGAAACTAGCCTACTACAAGGCCAGCAGCTTCTAAAGTCCCAAACTGAAAAGATGGCCAGATTAATGGTTCAACAAACAGCTTATGGCGCCGCTCCGGCACTGCAGCTTGAAAATGATGAGCAGCTGCAATGGCTCGCCACCGCTTTGGTGCTCGACCCTAAGGTGATGTCGGCCAGTATTTTCAGTGAAGATGGTCAAAGGCTCTCCTTTGCTCAAAGTGTTAGCACCGAGGAGTTAGAGCCAGAGTCTGAAGAGTTACAAGCATTGCTCGCTCCCTACCCTCCCTATGTTGAGGCTGTTTCTCAAGATGGTAATAACTTAGGCTTTATTGAGGTCAGATTGGAGCCCCGCCTCTTCTTTAATGAGATTAAAGAAGCGCATCAGATAAACATGAAGCAGCAACAGATGATGCTGATTATCGCAGGCTTAATAGGTATGTTACTGTCGCGAGCTCTCTCCTTTAAGCGGGCTGATTTTGACCGTAGGAAAACACGCTTTAAACTCAGAAAGAAACCGAGCAAACTCAAGAAAGAAACATTACCGGAAGAAGTAGCGAGTAGCGAGTAGCGAGTAGCGAGTAGCGAGTAGCGAGTAGCGAGTAGCGAGTAGCGAGTAGCGAAGAAGATAGAGAAAGCAGAAAAGATCAACATAAAAAACGGGCTCATATTATGAGCCCGTTTTATTTAGCTTTCCTCTAATACTAATCAGTATAAAAAGAGGAACATCAGCACCTTATATCAATTAGATTAAAGTGTGATAGCTGCGTCTAGTGTCATCTCGATCATCTCGTTGAACGTAGTTTGACGCTCATCTGAAGATGTCTTCTCACCAGTACGGATGTGATCTGATACAGTCACAACACACAAGGCTTTAGCACCGAACTCAGCAGCAACACCGTAAAGGCCAGCCGCTTCCATCTCAACACCTAGAATGTTCATCTTTTCCATCACATCAAACATCTCTGGATCTGGAGTGTAGAAAAGATCAGCTGAGAAAACGTTACCGACACGGTACTTAGTACCTTTCGCATCAGCGGCTTTAACAACTGCGCTAAGTAGGCTGTAATCAGCGATAGCTGCGAAGTCTTGGCCTTTGAAACGTAGACGGTTAACTTGAGAGTCAGTACAAGCACCCATACCGATCAGTACGTCACGAACTTTAACGTCTGTGCTTACTGCGCCACAAGTACCAACACGGATTAGGTTCTTCACGCCGTAGTCTTTGATGAGCTCTGTCGCGTAGATAGAAGCAGAAGGGATGCCCATGCCTGAACCCATAACAGAGATACGAGTCCCTTTGTAAGTACCAGTGTAACCAAACATGTTACGAACATCAGTCACTTGCTCAACGTTCTCAAGGAAAGTCTCAGCAATGTACTTAGCACGTAGCGGATCGCCTGGGAAAAGTACTGTTTCAGCAAAAGCACCGTCTGCTGCATTAATATGTGGTGTAGCCATCTATATAACCCCTTATATTTATAACTTAAACTAGTACTTTAAAAGAGTACTTAAGTCTTGTAACTGGCGGCCATCACCGCCAAATTTTTAAATTCGTAGCTCCAAGCCTTTCCACTATTTAATGAAAGACTCACCGTACTCCATCGGCTCAAGCTTAAAGTAACTTGCAATCGATTGACCAATATCGGCGAAGCTATTGCGGCGTCCTAAAGATCCCGCTTTCAACCCAGCGCCATAGGCCAATACAGGCACACGTTCACGGGTATGATCTGTTCCTTTCCAGCTTGGATCACAACCGTGATCCGCTGTCAGTAACAGCAGGTCATCTTCGCCTAAAATTTCAAATATTTCAGGTAAACGAGAATCAAAATACTCAAGGGCTTTCGCGTAACCTGCAATATCACGACGGTGACCGTAATGGGAGTCGAAATCAACAAAGTTTGTGAAGACAATACTCTTATCACCTGCCGCTTTAACCTGCTCAAGAGTTGCATCAAACAGCGCTTCTAGGCCCGTTGCTTTCACTTTTTGAGTGATACCGCAGTTGGCATAGATATCGGCAATTTTACCGACACTCACCACTTCACCACCGGCGGCTTTCATCTTATCAAGTACCGTTTTTGAAGGTGGCTCAACCGCGTAGTCACGGCGATTACCGGTACGGGCAAAATCACTTGGGCCAGTCCCAACGAAGGCGCGAGCGATAACACGACCTATATTATAGGGCTCAAGCTCTTCACGGGCGATGATACATAAGTTGTAAAGGTTTTCTAACCCAAAACTCTCTTCATGACATGCTATTTGAAAAACAGAGTCGGCAGAGGTATAGAAGATAGGCTTACCTGTGCGCATATGCTCTTCGCCTAACTCTTCTAGAATGGCAGTTCCAGAAGCATGGCAATTACCTAAGTAGCCATCGAGACCAGCTCTGGCTAAGATTTTGTCGGTAAGCTCTTTTGGAAAAGAGTTAGTCAGATCGCTGAAATAACCCCACTCATAGAGAACTGGCACACCCGCCATCTCCCAGTGACCACTAGGCGTATCTTTACCAGTACTTAGCTCATCTGCGTGGCCATAGGCACCAATCACCTCAACATCATCGCTAAAGCCTGGAGCAAAAGATCCAGTACTCTCTTTCGCCGCCAATGCTAAACCAAGTTTAGAAAGGTTTGGTAGTTTAAGCGGGCCTTCACGGCCTATGTCGGCTCTTCCTTCGGCGCACGCTTTCGCTATGCTACCAAAAGTATCTGAACCCAGATCACCGAAAGATTCAGCGTCAGTAGCTGCTCCTACGCCAAATGAGTCCAACATCATTATGATTGTTCTTTTCATATTAACCTCTACTTTGCGAGTTACAGATCGCTAGCGCGGATATAACGATAAATTTCAGGCGTTTTCTCTGGGCGAGACTCGCCAATATGGATCGCTTTTCTCACCGCACTTTCAGCTTCTGCAAATGCTGTTTCAGTCTGAGCGTGGATCATGGCAATGGGTTTATCTTTCGATATCTCATCACCTAAGGCACACACTTGTGTCAGACCAACACTGTAATCGAGTGCATCACCTGGCTTACGACGTCCGCCACCTAAGGTGACAACGGCAAGACCAAGCTCGCGGGTGTCCATCGATGTAGCAAAACCTATTTGCTCAGCATAGACTGGACGAATAATCTTAGATTCTGGTAGGTATAGACCTGGGTTTTCAACAAAATCTGTCGGGCCGCCTAAACCTGAGATCATACGGCCAAAGATCTCTGCCGCTTTACCGTTATCAAGTACTGCATTGAGCTTTTCACGGGCTTGAGTTTCAGTCGTGGCAATGCCACCTAACATCAACATCTCGGCGCAAAGCCCCATGGTGACTTCATAGAGACGTGGATTACGATATTTACCTGTTAGGAAGTCAATCGCCTCTTTCACCTCTACCGCGTTACCAGCACAAGATGCAAGCACTTGGTTCATATCGGTAAGTAGCGCAGTGGTTTTAGTTCCAGCACCGTTAGCCACAGCCGTAATACTACGAGCAAGCTCCTCTGAGGCTTCATAAGTAGGCATAAACGCGCCACTGCCCACTTTGACATCCATGGCTAACGCATCAAGACCTGCAGCCAATTTCTTAGAAAGAATTGAAGCGGTAATAAGGGAGATTGATTCCACAGTCGCAGTGTTGTCACGAATGGAGTAGAAACGTTTATCGGCAGGAACAAGATCGCCAGTCTGGCCAATAATGGCAACACCAGCCTCTTTAACGACTTTTCTAAAAAGGGCACTGTCTGGCTCAGTTTGGTAGCCAGGAATGGCATCAAACTTATCTAATGTGCCGCCAGTATGGCCGAGTCCACGACCCGAGATCATAGGAACATAGCCGCCACATGCCGCTGCCATAGGGCCAAGCATCAGGCTAATCACATCACCAACACCGCCGGTGCTGTGCTTATCTATGATAGGACCATTAAGGTCCAAACTCTGCCAGTCGAGTACTGTGCCAGAATCACGCATGGATGTTGTCAACGCAATGCGCTCATCCATGTTCATATCGTTGAAGTAAACCGCCATGCCAAGGGCTGCGATTTGACCTTCTGAAACTGTATTATCTGTGATGCCTTTAACGAAGAACTGGATCTCCTCCTTCAATAAGGCTTCAGCGTTGCGCTTTTTACGAATTATCTCTTGTGCTAGAAACATGGTACTGCCTCCAAGTTTGTAACTGAAATTCAATCTTTAGCAACAAACCTCAGTGTAAAATCGGTAAAACTTCGATGTGCAACAGAGGAACATGTAAATTTACTACATTCGATAGTAACTAAGTTTCGCTGATGCCAACTAGATTTAGATCACACTTAACTAAAAAAATAGCCCTATTTTTTAATCAAAAAGGGCTATTGAGCAGTGCTTAGTAACCCTGTGGGCCTTTAGCTTCTTCACCTAACTCTAAGGTGTGGAGCAAGTTAACCAACAAGCTTGACGCACCGAAGCGGAAGGTTGCAGGGGTGGCCCAGTCATCGCCTAGAAGGCGAGCAGCAAGAGCTAGGAACTCACCAGCGGCGGCGGCATCACGTACACCACCTGCAGGCTTAAAGCCCACTTTAGTGTTCTTCTCACTGATCACTGTCATCATGATCTCAGCCGCTTCAATGGTCGCGTTAACTGGCACTTTACCGGTAGAGGTCTTAATGAAATCTGCACCGGCATCGATAGAAAGCTCTGATGCTTTACGGATAAGTGCAGGATCTTCTAGTACACCAGACTCGATGATCACCTTAAGGATCGCATCGTCACCACAAGCTTCTTTACATGCCTTCACAAGCTCAAAACCAAGGGTTTCATTGCCTTCCATCAGTGAGCGGTATGGGAAAACCACATCGACCTCATCAGCGCCGTAAGCAACCGCAGCACGCGTCTCTAGTACCGCAATGGCAATATCATCGTTACCGTGTGGGAAGTTAGTGACAGTGGCAATCTTGATATCTTCACAACCAAGCTCATTAAGCGTCTTACGCGCAATAGGAATAAATCTTGGGTAGATACAGATAGCAGCGGTATTTCCGGCAGGAGTCTTAGCTTTATGACAAAGCTCAATCACTTTCTGATCGGTATCATCATCATTGAGAGTGGTAAGATCCATCAGCTCAATCGCTTTCTGTGCTGCTTTTTTTAAATCGCTCATAATAATTCTCCAAAACAAATTCAAATGTGTAAAAGTTCAATAAATTAAAAATATATCTAGTTGAGACAGCATTTGGGCTGGGCATTATTATGATTTTTTTGGCCGGGCCTTCGGGCATCGTCTCAGAGCTCACTCACCAAGAGCTCTAATAATTCAGGTATTCAATGCTCTCCCAAAGGGAGTCGCTATCTGACACTCAGGTCACGACTTGAATCCTTGAAGACCGGGAAGGAGAAAACAAAAATTGGGTTTCTACCTTTCCGCGAAAATTCCATTTTAGCGCGTGTATCTTGTTCTTTAGGTATAACTAGCGATAGGGTCACTATCTAGTTAAACCTTTACTTAAGTAGGCTGAGATAATATAGCCTGTTTAAGTAAAGATTAAGCTGCTTTTTGTGTAACGAATTAAGAGGAAATAGAGCCACGCAGCGCGTGGCTCATACACCCTTACAGCTCTTAGAACTTGTAAGTTGCTGTTAAGTAATGTGCCCAACCAGTAGTTTCAAGACCTACGATACCTGCACCATCTTCAAGCAGATATACATCTTGGTAACCCTTTAGACCGTAACCTAGAGCATAGTTGTCTGAATGCCAGTGTAGACCGAAGTAGGCAGCACCACCGCTAGTGCTTTGTGGTACGAACTCGTTACCATACTTTTCATCAGCACCAAACTGGTAATCAACATAACCTTGGAAAGAAATGAAAGAACCGTTTTCAAAGTTCATAACAGGCTTGAACCAGTTCATAGAGAATTGGTAACCGTTCCACTCTTTGATGTTCATGTCATAGTGAGCGTATAGGTTCATGCCAGTTTTACCTAACCATGGAACCATAACATCAGCACCGACACCCCAAAAAGATGCATTTACGTCACCTTTTCCATCTTTATTGAATGCACCGCCACCCCAGTTAAATAGCGTTGAGAAGTAAACTTCTTGGATAGGACCAGCTGAAAGGTCCCAACCTGTCATCGCATCGATAGAGAAACGTGGAGCAAACTTCATGAACATCTTGCTATCGTTACCAGTCTTATCGCCTGAACTGCTGTTAGTTAAGTTAAATACATCAACATAACCGTATAGATCAACGATACCAGCGCGGCCACCAAATTCCATCTCTAGGTAATCATGACCATCACCATCACCGTCAGATGGAAGTTCGTTGAACGCATACATTGCGTTGAACTGCATCCAGCCGTAATCGCCGCCACGTAGGTCGCTACGATCTGCTGCGAAAGTTGGTGCAGCCATAGTTGCTGTTAGTGCAGTAGCTAGTGCTATAGTTTTAACGTTTTTCATCATCAACCCCATTTATTTTATGGTTTGCCGCTCTTTTTTATAAAGAGTCAGCGTTTCTTTTTATGGCGCCGCATTTTACTTATTCTGTGCTAAAGCACAACATTATTAATGTAAAAATGCGAACACTAAGTTTTAACATTCAAACAAACATCTGATCTATTAACTGATTTCGATAAAGAGATTAGAGCAAAATCGATTAATAAATCGTGTTCATCCGCACATCCCTAACCATTCTTTACGAATTTGTTTAGTGATGCTATCCAACTTAAATCTGAAAAATGGTTGAGTTAACTTGGGCACTACTCACATGAATAGTGCACCAGTTAGAGGGGAGAGTCCCCCTCAGAAATTGTACGCTTAAATCGCTAGGAATAGACCTGCTAGCGTCGCACTCATCAAGTTTGCAAGAGAACCTGCAATCACAGCGCGAATACCAAGCTTAGCTAGGTCATGGCGACGTGTAGGCGCCATAGCACCTAGACCACCAAGTAGAATCGCGATTGAAGATAGGTTAGCGAAACCACACAGAGCGAATGAGATGATAGCTTTGGTTCTATCAGTCATAGCGGCTTGAGTTGCCTCAACTAATACACCACCGTCAGCCACATCCTTTAGGTATGGAGCGAAGTTTAGGTAAGCAACAAACTCGTTAACAACAATCTTCTGACCGATGAAAGAGCCCGCAATAAGCGCTTCGTTCCAAGGTACACCGATAAGGAATGCAAGCGGCATAAAGATATAACCAAGGATCAACTCAAGCGTTAGTCCTTCCATACCGATAAAGCCACCGATACCACCGATAATGCCGTTAATCATCGCGATAAGACCAACGAAAGCAAGTAGCATTGCACCGACGTTAAGTGCTAAGTGCATACCAGATGAAGCACCTGCAGCTGCAGCGTCAAGTACGTTAGCTGGCTTGTCAGGATCTTCGGGTAGATCGCTCATGTCGTTTTTAGCTTCTTCAGTCTCTGGGTGCATCAGTTTAGCCATTAATAGACCACCTGGTGCTGCCATGAATGAAGCGGCAACAAGATACTCGATAGGTACACCCATCTGCGCGTAACCAGCCATTACTGAACCAGCGATAGACGCTAAACCACCTACCATGATGGCAAATAGCTCAGAGTTAGTCATAGTCGCGATAAACGGACGAACCACAAGTGGCGCTTCAGTTTGACCTACGAAGATGTTTGCTGTTGCAGACATAGACTCAGTACGGCTCGTACCTAGTGCTTTTTGAAGTGCACCACCGATAATACGGATGATCCACTGCATAACGCCAAGGTAGTAAAGGACTGCAATAAGAGAAGAGAAGAAAACAATGACTGGAAGTACATTGACGGCGAAGATGAAACCAACTTTAAAGTTAGCCAAGTCGCCAAACAGGAAGCCGATACCGTTTTGAGCGTAACCGATAACGCTTGATACGCCGTCAGATACTGTCTTAAGGATATCTTTACCGACTGGTACATACAAAACAAAACCACCAAACGCAGCTTGAATTGCTAGAGCACCGAATACAGTACGCTTATTAATTGCTTTTTTATTATTAGATAGCGCGAACGCTATCGCTAGTAAGGTGACCACCCCTACTAAACTCATTAAAATATCCATTAACCATCACCCTATTGTTAATACTTTTTAATTATGTTGTTAACCAACCTTTTTCGAGCACGATTATACCCGACCAGACGGCTAAAATCGTCGTTTCGATCAAATTTTTGAAGTTTAATTTCAGCACCTTAGTAGAAATTTATGATGCGACTAACACCTGTTTAAACAAAATAAATTAAAGGTCAAAGAGTTGCGTTACATTCTCAAACATTCGTTCTGAAACCAGAACACTCGATTTTTTTTGTAATTTCGCAATTTCTTCGATGATTGAGGGCAAAATAAGTGGTGTATTACGTTTTTCAGCTAGGTGTTTAGGGCTCATAGCAGGGGAATCTGTTTCAATTATGAGCGAATTCAGAGAAATATTTGTCACGCAAGTTTTAAGTTTTTTCGCATCCTTGTTTAAAATTAAACCGCCGATTCCGAGTTTATAACCTAATTTAACATACTCCTGAGCAACCTCTAATGAGCCATAAAAGCCATGTACCACCCCACCTCTGGCCAGTTTGAATACTTTCAAAAGTGCAATGAGCTCGCTGTGAGCCTTAACGACATGTAAAATTACCGGCAGGTTGAGCGACTTCGCCAGTGCCAATTGATGCTCGAGCACCTTTAACTGTATCTCCCAGTTTCCTCCACGTAGCTTATCTAAACCACACTCGCCTATTGCAACAAACTTGGGCTCTTGCTTTCGTTGATTAACGGCTTTATCAAGCCCTGAAAGTTCAGCGCTATAGTTATCACTGAAAAACCAAGGGTGTATCCCCAGTGCATAAGGGCAGGAGTACTGAGCAGCGATATGAAGCTGGTTTTCCCAATGGGAGGGGGAGACGCCCGGTATCAGAGCAGTGTGGATCCCCTGGGCTCTCATCGTTTTAAAAAGCTCAGCGCGATCATTATCAAACTCAGGAAAGTCTATGTGAGCATGGCTATCAATAATTTTTGGATAATGAACTGATTCAGACACACGCTCTCCTAGCTATCCTCGGAAGATTCACATTTATCTGATGAAACACGTTTAGTTGAGACAAGCTCAGGCTCTTCCAATCTAGGGGCGCAGCAGCGTCTATTCTCGGGAGTTAACCCCATCTCATCACACCAAGCGATATAGCCTCGCCAGACTTTTACAATCCAATTCATACCGCACCTAGGACAGTTAAATTTATCTGTCTATCATAACCCCACTAAGGCGATAAACCACAACTAATACCAATCAGTATAAATCTCTGGAACATTTTCGAGCATATGCAAATCCCCTCTATCGCTTTGACCTACATGGTCTTAAGCGTTCCAGACGCTTTAAAGACATTCCCCATATCCCTATGGGTCAGTGTAAGGAATACCGACAAATGCTGGGAGCATTTCAGGTGCCCTGCAATCACGGATAAGCACATCTGAGCTCCATGGGCCAGTAAAGCTCCCGGCATTACTCTGGCATTTCCCATATCCCTATGGGGCAAGGAGGAAATGCCGAATAAATGTCTGGAACATTTTCGGCCATGTGCAAATCCCCTCTATCGCTTTGACCTACATGGTCTTAAGCGTTCCAGACGCTTTAAAGACATTCCCCATATCCCTATGGGTCAGTGTAAGGAATACCGACAAATGCTGGGAGCATTTCAGGTACCCTGCGATCACGGATAAGCACATCCATGTGCAAAAAAGCCCCAAACTTTCGTTCAGGGCTTAATGAGATAACTCACTTTCAACCGCTAGATCTTAGTTCTCACGGGTCTTAGCAAACTGAATATCTGGGTAGCGCTCCATCGAAAGATTGAGGTTTACCATAGTCGGTGCGATATAAGTCAGGTTATCACCACCATCCAGTGCAAGGTTGTTACTGCACTTACGGCGGAACTCTTCAAGCTTACGCTCATCATCACAGTAAACCCAGCGAGCAGTGGCAACGCTGATCCCTTCATAGATGGCTTCAACCTTGTATTCACTCTTCAAGCGGCCAACAACCACTTCAAACTGGAGCACACCAACAGCACCCACAATCAGATCATTAGAGTCAATAGGTCTAAATACCTGCACAGCTCCCTCTTCCGATAGCTGTACTAGCCCTTTGAGCAACTGTTTCTGCTTTAATGGATCTTTTAAACGGATACGTCTAAACATCTCAGGAGCGAAATTGGGAATACCGGTAAAGCGGAACTTCTCCCCTTGGGTAAACGTGTCACCAATTCGCATCGTACCGTGGTTATGTAATCCGATAATATCACCTGGATAAGCCACTTCAGCACGATTACGATCGCCCGCCATAAAGGTCAAAGCATCACTCACGTTAACATCTTTACCAAGACGTACGTGATGCATCTTCATCCCCTGCTCATAACGACCAGAACAGATCCGCATAAAGGCAACTCTGTCTCTGTGTTTCGGATCCATATTCGCCTGGATCTTAAACACGAAGCCACTGAACTTCTCATCTTCAGGTTGGATGTCTCTGACTTCCGTTTCGCGAGCTTGTGGCTTAGGTGCCCACTCAACGATACCGTCTAGAATATGATCAACACCAAAGTTGCCTAACGCGGTACCAAAGAAAACAGGAGTCAACTCACCGGCAAGGAACATCTCAAGATCAAACTCGTTCGATGCACCAAGCACAAGCTCAAGCTCTTCACGCACTTCGGCTGCATAAGCACCAATGGCTTCATCAAGCTCTGGGTTATTGAGACCTTTAATGATTCTAGAGTCTTGTATCGTATGTCCTTGACCACTTTGATAGAGGATCACCTCATCACGCAGCAGATGATAGACACCCTTGAACTCTTTACCTGAACTGATTGGCCAAGTAATAGGCGCACAGGCGATGTTAAGTACCTCTTCAACCTCATCCATCAACTCTAAAGGATCGCGAATATCACGATCTAACTTGTTCATGAATGTTACGATTGGCGTATCACGTAGACGAGTCACTTCCATTAATTTAATGGTACGTTGCTCAACACCTTTCGCTGAATCGATAACCATCAAACAGGAGTCCACTGCTGTTAATGTACGGTAGGTATCTTCAGAGAAGTCTTCGTGACCAGGAGTATCGAGTAGATTAACTAAGGCATCATTATATGGAAACTGCATCACAGAGGTCGTAATAGAGATACCACGATCTTTCTCCATCTCCATCCAATCTGACTTAGCATGCTGTCCAGATTTCTTACCTTTTACTGTCCCCGCCTTTTGTAACGCGTTGCCAAATAAAAGTACCTTCTCGGTAATGGTGGTCTTACCCGCATCGGGGTGAGAGATAATGGCGAAAGTACGACGCTTGTCGACCTCAACTTTATTGCCTGACATGTTAACCTGCAGATTTATGGTGTTCGCAAAGGCGGCAATTATAGCGTCAAGGAAGCTAAATGGCTACCCGATGGACCAGAGATTTAAAGATAGGAGAAAAGCCAGCCAGAAGAGGTATCTACCATGGTTTATAAGATTAAACACCATGGTAGATATTTACTATCAGCAGAATAATTAACGAGAAGAGTTACTCATTTTTTCGGCAGAGATGATGGCGTTAATTTTCGCCAACTCAATTCTTGCATACCTGTGTTCAACAAAATCATAGATATTGGTTGCTAGCGCCAGTCTAAAGTAATTTGCAGCATCAATATTTTGTCCATTCTGCTGAGCTATTTTGGCAATATAAAAGTACGCTTCACAAAGGCGTTCAGCGTATTCATTGGGGTGAGAAAGTCCCTCTTTTGCAGCAGCAAACACCTCATCACGACTCTTCTTACCTAGGTAAAAATCGACAAGTACGCTAGACCAAGTATTCGGGTTAAGGCGCAGGCTATTCTCGGCTAAGTTAGCCTTAGCTTGCTCTAAGTTGTTGGCACTTTCAGTCACATACAACCAAAGTGCGCGATAGCCATCTTGTGGGTCAAGGGAATAAAATGACTCCATATCCGAGGCAGCAAGCTCATTACGCTCACCGTAATAGAGTGCAATGCCACGATTTAAAAAGGCATAATCGTAATCAGGTGAGAGCTCAAGCACAGCATCGAATGCCTCATAGGCACTTTCGAACTCGCCTTCCTGAGTATAATAGATACCGATAAAGTTATAGGCATCAGCCAGATTTGGCTGCATCTTTAATGCTTGGTGAAAATCAATTCGACTTAGTATGCGTAATCCAACACTGTCATAAATCACGCCACGGTCATAATGGAATCTGGCTCTCTGCGCATCGGTGAGCTCAGCTGACGATAAGATCTCATTTAATTTTGCTAAGGTGATCTCAAGCTTGTAATCAGGCATGACAGGTTCAACCATGACCTTACCTTGTTCACTCCCTCCGGACTGAGTCGATATACATCCTGTAAGTAAGATACTCATACCAGCCAATACGACTACAGCGGCTGTCCGCACTTTTTGAATCATCCATTTAACCCTTTGAATTCACCTGTAGCTGTAATCATAGCAATCCGCTATCACTACGGCTATCAAGGATTTAATTATTTCACCGATACTAACACTTCTTATATCAATTGAAATAACTCAAAGCAGATCAGGCAATAAAAAAGGAGACCCTTAGGTCTCCTTTCATCGTTAAGCTAAATGCTTATTCAGCAGCTGGAGCCGCTTCAGCTTTAGGTTGTGCTTCTTTCATTGAAAGACGTACACGGCCTTGGCGATCAACTTCCATCACCTTAACTTTAACTTCTTGACCTACTTGTAGGTAATCAGAAACGTTAGCAACACGCTCTTCTGCGATCTGAGAGATATGTACTAGACCATCTTTACCAGGAAGAATGGTCACAAACGCACCGAAATCAACGATACGAACAACTTTACCGTTGTAAACCGTACCCACTTCAACTTCAGCAGTGATCTCTTCGATACGACGGATAGCTTCTTTCGTTGCTTCACCGTTAGCAGATGCGATCTTAACAGTACCGTCATCTTCTAGCTCAATCGTAGTACCAGTCTCTTCGGTAAGCGCACGAATAGTCGCACCACCTTTACCAATAACGTCACGGATCTTCTCAGGATTAATCTTAAGAGTCGTGATACGTGGAGCGTGATCAGAGATATCTTCACGATGACCAGAGATAGCCTGATCCATCACGTTTAGGATATGAACACGTGCACCGTAAGCTTGCTGTAGAGCAATCTGCATGATCTCTTTAGTGATACCTTCAATCTTGATATCCATCTGCAGTGCAGTAATACCATCACGAGTACCAGCTACTTTAAAGTCCATATCACCAAGATGATCTTCATCACCTAGGATGTCAGAAAGAACAACAAAGTCGTCGCCCTCTTTAACTAGACCCATAGCGATACCAGCTACAGAAGTCTTGATTGGAACACCTGCATCCATAAGTGCTAAAGAAGTACCACAAACTGAAGCCATAGAGCTTGAACCGTTAGATTCAGTGATCTCAGATACTACACGAACGCTGTATGGGAACTCTTCAGCTGTAGGCATAACAGCGTTAATACCACGCCATGCTAGCTTACCGTGACCAATTTCACGACGCTTAGGTGAGCCAACCATACCTGTTTCACCAACAGAGTAAGGAGGGAAGTTATAGTGCAACATAAAGCGGTTTGTGTACTCGCCCATGATGCTATCAACTTTCTGAGCGTCACGCTCAGTACCTAAAGTACAAGTAACTAGTGCTTGAGTTTCACCACGAGTGAACAAAGAGCTACCGTGAGTACGTGGAAGTACACCAGCCATAACGTTAAGTGCACGAACCATATCAGGCTCACGACCATCGATACGTGGGCTACCAGAGATGATGCGGCTACGAACCACTTTCTTCTCTAGGCTACCAAGTAACTTGTCAACTTCACGTAGATCAACATCTGCGTTCTCTTCAACAAGCTTTGCAACTGCTGCATTTTTAAGTGCAATAACCGCATCACGACGCTCATGCTTATCAGCAATCTGGTATGCATTTGTCAGTTCAGCTTCAGCAAGACCTTTAATCTTCTCAACTAAGTCAGTGTCTTCAGCTGGTGCTGTCCAGTCCCACTTAGTTTTACCCGCTTCAGCAGTTAGCTCATTAATCGCATTGATCACAACTTGCTGCTGGTCATGGCCATAAACCACACCACCTAACATCACCTCTTCAGGAAGTGAAGCCGCTTCAGATTCAACCATCAATACTGCGCCTTGAGTACCGGCAACAACTAGGTCTAAATCACTTTCAGCTAACTGGCTAACATCTGGGTTAAGTACATATTCGCCATTGGTATAACCAACACGAGCAACACCTAGAGGACCATTGAATGGCAGGTCTGAGATACTAAGTGCAGCAGAAGTACCGATCATAGAGATAACATCTGGGTTGATCTCTGGATCAACTGAAACCACTGTGATGATAACTTGAACTTCGTTTTTGAAACCGTTAGGGAAAAGAGGACGGATTGGACGGTCAATTAGACGTGCAATCAAGGTTTCATTTTCTGAAGGACGACCTTCACGCTTGAAGAAACCGCCAGGGATCTTACCCGCTGCGTATGTTTTTTCCTGATAGTTAACGGTTAAAGGAAAAAAGTCACGGCCCACGTCTTCTGCTTTCTTTCCAACGACAGTGACTAATACTGTTGTATCACCCATACTTGCTAAAACCGCAGCATTTGCTTGGCGGGCTATAACCCCAGTTTCCAAGGTGACTGTATGTTGACCATATTCAAAACTTTTTACGATTGGATTCACGTGAACCATTCCTTAAATTTAATAACCTTAATTTCGCGCATAAGTATACTTCATCTCTATTCAATAGATAAAGAGCATAGAGTGATGACAAAGCCGAAAGTTTTCTCTAAAGTGAATACTTTCAAGAATATTTTGTTATGGAACTGGCTTAAAAGAGGTTTTTTGAGTATCAAGACCCAAATAAAAGGATCGGCACATGTCTGCCAGCTTTAAATCTCTTACTTGGAAGCAGACCAGCTTAGTGGTTTTTTCCGCACTTTTCTTTGCTATCGCGATTTTTATAGTAGAGATTGCGCTTGTAGGTGTATCAGCAAGAGATCAACTTAAAGCTTCTCAAAAAGAGCTTCTTGATTCAGTAGAACAACCCGCTGCAAATGCTGTTTGGGCCTTAGATGATAACTTAGCTAAGCAAACCCTTGAGGGAGTGCTTAAGGTTCAACATGTGGGCTCAGCCGTTATTGAGCTTGATGATGGCTCCATGTTTGTCTCAGTATCCTCACCTAATCTGCACCCAAGTATCTTTGAAAAACTCAGTCATCGCCTTTTTGGTGATCTTAAAGAGATCTCTCGTTCACTGCTCAGACCTTTCTATTTTGAGGGCACAGAGAAACAACAACTGATAGGCACGCTGACCATATTTTATGATACTCAAGGACTGACAGACTCTCTCTTTTCTCAACTAAAGTTCAGTCTTATTGCAACACTGGCGCGCGCACTCTTAATCACCTTAGTGCTCTCTGTGGTATTTCATCGATTTCTAACACGCCCCATCGCCCATATTAGTGAAGCCATCGATAAAATAGAACCAGACTCCCCAGATGAAAATCTGCTTCCCGTCGATAAATCGCACATTGATGATGAGCTAGGATTAGTGACATCAAAATTTAATCAAATCTTAATACAGTTCAGCCAAACCCAGAGCAAGTTACGTAAGATGGCAACTCGAGATCCGTTAACTGGTTTGCCTAATCGCACCCTATTACTCGAAACTATCGCCGTCACGATTCAACGAGCGCGAGTTCATAAGAATCAATTTAGTATGGTGTTTATCGATCTAGATAGATTTAAAAACGTCAACGACTCACTGGGTCATGCATTAGGTGATAAATTTCTGGCGAGGATCGCCCGCGTATTAGAGCGAGTCGTCGGTGATAAAGGGACCGTAGCCAGACTCGGTGGTGATGAATTTGTTATCTTAGCCGATGAGATCCAAACGCCAGATCAAGCTGCAGATTTTGTCGATAACCTGCTAATTCAATTAAATACCCCTATGCAGCTCAATGAGCATACGATCCATCCTGCAGCATCGGTGGGGATCTCTATCTACCCCGATGATGGCATGACGGCAGAAGATCTCATTCGTCATGCTGACATCGCCATGTACAGTGCAAAAGCGGCAGGTTCAAACCAGTGGGCCTTCTTTAAGCAGCAGATGACAGAGCGAGCAGCGGTGCGATTAAGAACCGAGGCATCACTCCATGACGCCCTTAAAAATGAGGAGTTCTTGCTCCATTACCAGCCTAAATTTGATATTAAAACTGGCAAAATCCTCGCTTGCGAAGCGTTAATAAGATGGAAAAAAGATGGGCGCCTCATCAGTCCACTTTCATTCATCCCTGTGGCTGAAGAGACTGGCATCATCATCCCTATCGGTCGATGGGTTATAGAGGAAGCCTGCAAGACCCTCAGAGAGTGGAAAATTAAGTATAACTTTGCGCTACCTATAGCAGTCAATGTGGCCTCACAGCAGTTTGCAGACGCCAGCTTGGTGCCAGATATCAAGCAGTTAGCCCTTAGATATCAGATAAGTCCAGAGTTATTAGAGATAGAGATAACTGAAACCTCATTGATGAACGACATCGAACTGGCTATCTCAAAACTTCAGCAACTAAAATCGGCAGGCTTCGGCATTGCAGTTGATGATTTTGGCACTGGCTATTCATCGCTCTCCTACCTTAGGCATCTGCCTATCACCACCATGAAGATCGACCGCTGCTTCGTCACCGATCTCCCACAAGAGAGTGCTATTGCATCCACCATCTTAATGTTGGGCAAACAGTTAAATCTAAAAGTTGTCGCCGAAGGGATAGAAACAGAGGAGCAACTTGACTGGCTTAGCAGTAATGAGTGCCAGATAGGACAGGGATTCTATTTCAGTAAACCCTTAGAACACGATGAGTTTGTCGACAAATATATCAGACCCAATACCGCAAGTATTAGCCATATTTAACAGATGGATACAGGGGAACTTTCAACAAGCCTTCCGAGAATATTTAGGCAAAAGTAAATTTATATCCCTCCATGGGCTCTTAATCAGAAATAGGACATAAAGTTCCAGACACAAACCCCCTCAATCGCTGTCCCTGCGATCAGGGATAAAAACATCCATGTACAAAAAAGGAGGCCTAAGCCTCCTTTATCTAAATCTAATCGTTATTAACGACGTAGACCTAGCTTCTTGATTAGTTCCTGGTAACGTACGTTTTCAGTACGCTTTAGGTATGCAAGAAGTTTACGACGGGTATTAACCATGCGTAGTAGACCACGACGTGAGTGGTGATCGTGCTTGTGCTCTTTAAAGTGACCTTGCAGATGGTTAATCTGTGCAGTTAAAAGAGCTACCTGAACTTCAGTAGAACCAGTGTCATTTTCACAACGACCGAATTCAGCCAGGATAGATGCAGTTTGTTCAGCATTTAGTGACATGTTGTCTCTCCAAATAATGCATTAATAAATCTTTAGCCAATCACTAACTCAGCTAAAGCGAGCGCGGATTTTACCTATTTTTGGCAATATATGCAATAGATAACTAATACCAACCAGATAATATCAATCGGTATAAAATTTACGCCTTTATTTCATCTTCACGAATAACGATTAGGCGTTTTGGTGCCAACATACCGTCATCATTCATCGCCCCAATTCCAACAAACTTATGCTCATCACCTATAGTGATCCGCACAATTTCATCAGCAACTAAACCTGAAGCATGAACGGGATTACCATTCATTAGATAAGGAGCCTGCGACTCAGCGAGGTTTATCTCTCTAAACTTACTGACTGCGGTATCCATAGGCAAGAGTAACGGGTCGAGCACAGATTTAGTTTCAACTCCATCAGCCTCAGCTTGACTGACCATCTCATTAAGCTGCTCAAGGCTGATCATACGCTCGTAAGGGTAACCAGCAACTTGAGTTCGCCTTAACATGATCACATGGGCACCACAGCCTAGCATCTCACCAAGATCATCTGTGATAGTGCGTATGTAGGTCCCTTTCGAGCAGTGGATATCTAAGGTTAACTCATCGCCTACAAGGCTGATAAAGTTAAGTTCAAAGACATTAATTGGTCTCGCCTTCCTTGCTACCTCAATGCCTTCACGCGCATACTTATACAGAGGTTGCCCCTCATGTTTAAGTGCCGAATACATAGAGGGAACTTGCATCGTCTCGCCACGAAAATGCTCCAAGGACTCCATTAGCAGCTCTTGAGTAAAGTTAATCGGGCGAGTCTGCACCACTTCACCATCTGAATCACTGGTATCGGTTCGCTCTCCAAGTTTTGCAATCACGGTATAACGCTTGTCTGCATCGAGCAGATGCTGTGAAAACTTGGTCGCCTCACCTAAACAGATTGGCAACATACCCGTTGCAAGTGGATCAAGCGCTCCGGTATGCCCAGCCTTATTGGCATTAAAAAGTCGCTTAACTCGCTGCAATGCAAAGTTAGAACTCATGCCAGTATCTTTATCTAGGAGTACAATCCCGTCGATAAAGCGGCCACGAGAGCGACGAGCCATTACTCTTCACCTTCCGAATCAGCGGTATCGGTTTTATCTTTACCGTTATGCTTCTGCTGCTTAGCTTCATCATCATGAATGATACGAGTCACCAAGTTAGACATACGCATACCTTCGACAAGCGATGCATCATACACAAATCTAAGTTCAGGCATCACGCGCAGCTTCATGCGACCAGCGACCAATGAACGAACATAACCAGACGCTGTTGTTAGCGCCTCTAATTTTTCCTCAACAAGCTTGCTATCCTCTTCGAAAAAGGTAACAAAGACTTTGGCGTAACTTAAATCACGTGATACTTCAACGTCATTTACCGTTACCATGCCAATACGAGGATCTTTAATGTCACGCTGTAGCACTTGAGCCAGCTCTTGCTGTAACTGCTGTGCGATACGACGTGTTCGACTAAATTCTCTTGCCATAATAATTTGCCACTCGGTTAATTATACCAATTAATATAAGAAGTTGATCTACTCAGAGTGTTTTTTGGCAAACTAATTCAAGGCGAATGGATGACATAATGGTTGTTCCCTTATGAATTCATTCAACGCAGAAGTAGGCAGCCAAAAACACTCCTTTCAGGCGAGTTTTAACGGTGCTGATGCGGTGTTAACGAGCTTGACCGTAGAATAACTATGCTCTTCACTCGTTGCCTTGCCTCAGCACCGTTAAACTCTCGCTGAGCGATCAAATCTTTATAATAATTGGTATTAGATAGCCATTTATGAGTGCTATCTAAACGAAAAAAGGGCGGCATCCGCCGCCCCCTTAGCTACAATCTCTTAGAGAGAGCGTGCTATTTCAACGGTTTCAAAGACTTCTATCTGATCGCCAACTCTGACGTCATTGTAATTCTTAACACCGATACCACATTCCATGCCGTTACGAACATCGTTAACGTCATCTTTAAAGCGACGAAGTGATTCTAACTCACCTTCGTAGATAACAACGTTGTCACGTAGAACACGGATTGGTGCGCTGCGCTTGATCGTACCTTCAGTTACCATACAGCCAGCAATTGCGCCGATCTTTGGAGACTTAAATACGTCGCGAACTTCAGCAAGACCAATGATCTCTTGCTTAAACTCAGGAGCAAGTAGACCACTCATCGCGTCTCTAACTTCATCAATCAATTGATAGATGATGCTGTAGTAACGCAGATCAACACTCTCACTTTCGATAACTTTACGCGCTTGTGCATCAGCACGAACGTTAAAACCAACCATGATAGCGTTTGATGCAGCAGCAAGGCTTGCGTCAGTTTCAGTCAATCCGCCTACACCACGTGCGATGATGTTAACTTTAACTTCACCAGTAGATAAGCCATTGAGTGAATCACAGATAGCTTCAAGTGAACCTTGAACGTCCGCTTTAAGAACGATGTTCAGCTCCTGAACTTCGCCTTCAGTCATGTTAGCAAACATGTTTTCAAGCTTAGACTTCTGCTGGCGAGCCAGTTTGATATCACGGAACTTACCTTGACGGTAAAGAGCAACTTCACGGGCTTTACGTTCATCACGTACAACGGTCGCTTCATCACCTGCTGAAGGTACACCTGAAAGACCTAAAATCTCAACAGGAATAGATGGACCCGCTTCAGTCACAGAGCGGCCATTTTCGTCGCGCATAGCACGGACTTTACCGTATTCAAGGCCACAAAGAACGATATCGCCTTGCTTAAGTGTACCTTCTTGAACCAATACAGTTGCTACAGGACCGCGGCCCTTATCCAACTTAGATTCAACAACAACACCTGCAGCCATACCTTCTCTGATCGCCTTAAGCTCAAGGACTTCAGCTTCAAGAAGGATACCTTCAAGTAGCTCGTCGATACCTTCACCGCTCTTAGCTGAAACGTGAACAAACATGTTGTTTCCGCCCCAATCTTCAGACATTACGCCGTGCTGTGAAAGTTCACTCTTAACACGCTCAGGATCAGCCTCTGGCTTATCCATCTTGTTCACTGCAACGATTAGCGGTACACCGCCCGCTTTGGCATGCTGAATCGCTTCAATCGTCTGTGGCATTACACCATCATCGGCAGCAACAACCAAGATAACGATATCGGTTGCCTTAGCACCACGAGCACGCATAGCGGTAAACGCAGCGTGACCAGGAGTATCAAGGAAAGTGATCATGCCGTTATCAGTTTCAACGTGGTATGCACCAATGTGCTGGGTAATACCACCCGCTTCGCCTGAAGCCACTTTAGCCATACGAATATGGTCAAGTAGCGAAGTCTTACCGTGGTCAACGTGACCCATGATAGTAACAACAGGAGCACGAGACTCAGCCTGGATGTTGCCATCACGGTCAGCAAGAACCTGATGCTCAAGTTCGTTCTCACGAATTAGCACAACCTTATGGCCCATCTCTTCAGCAACTAATTGAGCAGTTTCCTGATCAAGTACCTGGTTGATGGTAACCATAGAGCCCATCTTCATCATCTGTTTGATGATTTCAGTGGCCTTGATAGACATTTTTGATGCTAATTCAGCAACAGAAACAGTTTCACCAATGCTCACATCCGTTTTAACAACGGCAACTGGCTTAGTAAATGCGTGATCCATAGACTCAGGTGCAACACTACGGTTGTTACGAGCATTACGGCCACCGCGTGCATTACGGCCATCACGACGATTGTCTTTTCCGCCACGACGCTTGCCTTTGCCTGTATTAGCAGGCGCATTTGCAGGAGCCGCTGCAGGGGCTTTACGTGGACGACGGTCGCGCTTTTCAGCGTTAGCATCGGCAGTATCTTCCGCGGCACGCGCTTCTGATGAAGTCGTTACGTGGTGATCAACATTCTTTTCAAGCTCTTTACGTTGCTTCTCTTCCTCAGCCCAACGAGCTGAGTTCTCTTCTGCAAGTATACGAGCGGCTTCAGCAGCAGCTTTCGCTTCTTCATCTGCTTTAGCTTTAGCAACGTCATCTTTCGCAGCTTGAAGTCTATCGGCTTCGTCTTGAGCCGCTTTCTCTTCCGCTGTAGGTGCTGTCTTAGCTTTTGCTGCAGCGTTGGCTTTAGCCTTCTCTTTCGCTTCTGCGTCAGCTTTGGCCTTAGCCTCTGCTTTGGCTTTAGCTTCTGCATCAGCCTGAGCTTTAGCAGCAGCTTCTGCAGCCGCTTTAGCTTCTGCTTCAAGTTTTGCTGCAGCCTCAGCTTCCGCTTCAGCAGCAGGATCACGCTTCACGAAAGTGCGCTTTTTGCGCACTTCAACTTTAACATCTTTAGAATCACTACCTGTACCAACGCTTAGTGTTGATACTGATTTGCGCTGTAGTGTCATCTTAGTTGGTGCTGAATCGCCACCATGTTGCTTCTTTAAAAATTCAAGCAACTGCTGCTTCTCAGCCTCAGAGACTGAGTCAGTTTTACTTTTCTTAATACCGGCATCAGAAAACTGCTCAACCAAACGATCTGCACTTTTTCCAACTTCTGTGGCCAGTTTTTCTACTGTAGTTTCTGCCATCTGTAAAATCCCCTCTGTTGATCGACTTATGCTTCTTCGCCAAACCAACAGATATTTCGGGCTGCCATGATGAGCTCACCAGCCTTTTCTTCTGTCAATTCTTCAATGTCGATCAAGTCATCAATGCCTTGTTCGGCTAAATCTTCTAGTGTAATAACGCCTTTACTCGCTAATACAAACGCTAGGTGTCTCTCTAGACCTTCGAGTGCAAGTAGGTCTTCACTTGGCTCAGCACCATCTAATGCTTCTTCAGAAGCAAGTGCACGAGTAGAGATTGCAGCTTTAGCTCGCTCTCTCAACGCTTCAACGATCTCTTCGTCGAAACCATCAATTTCCATCAATTCAGACTCAGGAACGTAAGCCACCTCTTCTAATGAGGTGAAACCTTCATCTGCAAGTACTTGAGCAAAATCTTCATCAACTTCTAATGCCGAAACAAATAAGTTAACGATCTTCGCGCTCTCTGCCTGATGCTTAGCTTGCATATCAGCCACAGTCATCACGTTAAGCTCCCAACCAGAAAGTTGAGTTGCTAGACGTACGTTTTGACCATTACGACCAATCGCTTGAGCCAAACTATCCGCTTCAACAGCGATATCCATCGAGTGGTTATCTTCATCGACGATGATAGAAGCGACATCCGCAGGTGACATGGCATTGATAACAAATTGTGCTGGGTTATCATCCCAAAGCACGATATCAACACGCTCGCCATTTAACTCATTTGATACAGCTTGTACACGTGCACCACGCATACCGACACAAGCACCGATAGGATCGATACGCTTATCATTTGATTTAACGGCAATCTTTGCACGAGAACCTGGGTCACGGGCTGCGCCCATGATCTCAATCATCTCATCTTGAATTTCCGGTACTTCAACACGGAAAAGCTCGATAAGCATATCTGGCTTAGTACGAGTTAAGAAAAGCTGAGCACCACGAGCCTCTGGACGAACTGCATATAGCAAAGCGCGTACACGATCTCCTGGACGGAAGCTTTCACGTGAAATCAAATCTTCTTTGAATAACACGGCATCAGCATTGTTACCAAGATCAACCACAACACTTTCGCGATTGCTCTTTTTAACAACACCAGTGATTAACTCACCTTCTTTATCTCTAAATTGATCAACAACTTGAGCGCGTTCAGCTTCACGAACCTTCTGTACGATCACCTGTTTAGCCGTTTGCGTCGTAATACGGTCAAATACAACTGACTCGATATCATCTTCGATATAGTCGCCAAGTTGAATTTCAGGATCTTCAAACTGAGCCGCTTCCAGTGTTATTTCACTAAAAGGGTTCTCTAAAGGCTCACCCGTGTCTTCAACAACCATCCAGCGACGGAAGGTTTCATATCCACCGGTTTTACGGTCGATCTGAACACGAACTTCAATATCGCCTTCATATTTTTTCTTGGTGGCTGTAGCTAATGCTATTTCCAACGCTTCGAAAATTTTCTCGCGAGGAACACCTTTCTCATTTGAAACCGCCTCAGCGACTAGCAAAATCTCTTTATTCATCCTCTTGCCTCGTTGATTCTTGAATCCATCAAAACTTAGCGATTAGGTTGCCTTTACGGATATTATCCAAAGCAATAATCAGTTCGTTACCATCAACAGTAAGTGTGAGCATCTGCCCTTCAACTCCTGTAACGGTCCCCTTTAAATTACGACTACCAGCAACAGGCATAGTCAGTTGAATTTTTACAGTCTCATCGATGTAAGCAGTATACTGCTCGGCATTAAAAAGTGGCCTATCTACACCGGGAGAGGAAACTTCTAATGTGTATTCGGTTGAGATGGGATCTTCAACATCTAGCACAGCACTGACCTGGCGGCTAACTTCGGCGCAATCTTCGATGAAGACGCCTTTCTCATTATCGATATAAACTCTGACGACAGAGTGTTTACCCGCCTGGATATACTCTAATCCCCAAAGTGTGTGGCCTAGTGCCTCAACTGGAGATTTAAGCATCTCTTCCAGTCTATTTTCTATAGTTGCCAAGGTGACCCCCCGAAAAACAAAAAAGGGCTAAATAGCCCCAGTACAACACCGATTAATCGGCATTTTATAAGTTCCAGATAACAAAAAACCCCGTAATAACGAGGTCGTTGAGTTTAGAACCTGTAAACAATTATAGATAAACTACAATTGAGAAGCTGGTTGCGGGGGCCGGATTTGAACCGACGACCTTCGGGTTATGAGCCCGACGAGCTACCAAACTGCTCCACCCCGCGTCAACTGCTGCAAGTATATTGAGTAATCAAGCTACTTGCAATAATAAAGCACATTACATCGACTTTATTATTTTGGTTTAAAGAAACAACTCATAAATGAACAGTTTCAACAAACCGAAATTGGTGCGGATGGGGGGACTTGAACCCCCACGAGCTTTCGCTCACCAGCCCCTCAAGCTGGCGTGTCTACCAATTCCACCACATCCGCTTAAAACCATATTTTGACTGCTTTTACATATGCTACGTTAAGAGGTTAGTAGCATTTACAGTCAGTATTAATCATTTTCGATTGATACCTTCATAAGCAAGCTTATGAATTAGTCAGGGATCTTATCTTCTGACTTTTGAGTCTCTACTGCATCGGTAACTTGCTCAGTTACTTGTGCCGCATCAGAACTTAAATCTTTCCATGCATCTTCGCTCTTGGCGTGATTTGCGCTTAAGTTACCAATAATCAAACTTAATGCAAAAAAACCGACTGCTAAGATTGCAGTTGAACGAGTCAAAAAGTTACCAGCACCTGATGAACCGAACAGAGTGGCTGAAGCACCGGCACCAAATGAGGCCCCCATGTCAGCTCCTTTACCTTGCTGGATTAAAATCAGGCCTACTAGACCAATTGCAACCAACAAGTAAACAACCATTAATACTTCGTACATATTATGCGCTCATCGCTATGGAACATAAACTTAGAAACTCGGTAGAGTTTAAGCTCACTCCGCCAATCAATCCACCATCGACATCAGGTTGAGCAAATAAATCTGCTGCATTACTCGGTGTTACGCTGCCACCGTACAAAATCCTGATATTC
The DNA here is from genome assembly GCF_019457885.1 of Shewanella nanhaiensis. GTDB lineage: Bacteria > Pseudomonadota > Gammaproteobacteria > Enterobacterales > Shewanellaceae > Shewanella > Shewanella nanhaiensis. The sequence goes on along the minus strand of NZ_JAHZST010000017.1, from coordinate 14,426 downwards.
TCTCCAATAAATGGAGACACTTCAGAGAGGCGTTTGCGTATAAACGCATGAACTTCTTGAGCCTGCTCTGGCGTAGCACTTTTACCAGTTCCTACAGCCCATAAAGGCTCGTAGGCGATAATTGCGTTATCAAAAGCCATGGTGCCATTTTTCTCAATGACGACATCTAACTCTTCTGCGATCACCTCAAAGGTGCGTCTCGCTTCTCTAGCTGGACCTGACTCACCAACACATAATATTGGAGTCAAACCATGTTTTTGTGCTGCAGCAAACTTCTCTGCAACGATATCACTCGTCTCTCCGTACATACGGCGACGTTCGGAGTGTCCGATAATAACATATCGACATCCTGAATCTTTTAACATCTGCCCTGACACTTCACCAGTATAAGCACCAAAATCATGTTGACTAAGATTTTGTGCGCCCATTCTGACAAGACAACCATTTAAGGCTTCCTTGTTAGCGTCTAACTGCTGACGTACGCTCTCTAGATAAATCGTTGGCGGACACAAGACCACTTCCGCAGAATCATTTTGAAGTTTGGTAGCGAACTTTTTAAATAGCTCTTGTGCAAGCTGTGCACTGCCATTCATTTTCCAGTTACCAGCGACCATTGGACGTCTGAGTGCCATCTGTGTCTCCTCTGAAAGCGGTGAGGATAATAGCGAACCGATTAGAAACTTACAATACCTAAAGTGGTAATATTTGGGATTAAATGACGGAACGCTGCTTTTTCATCCGCATATAACTATTTATTAATCAAATCCTATTTAAAAAAAATTAGCCAACTCACGTTAGCTAATTCTTTATCATTAAATAGTACAATAATTAAACTAAGTTTCTCACTGCATCGGCAATATAGTTAGCATACTTAATGACATCGGCTTCGACATCACCTTCAACCATCACACGGATCAAAGGTTCTGTACCCGATTTTCTTAATAATACTCGACCACGCTCACCCAGTTGTGACTCAACCTCTTTTTGTGCATTAAGCACCTCATCAGAAGCTAAAGGATCATGGTCTCCCTCGAAACGAACGTTAACAAGTACTTGCGGTAGCATCTTAATATTAGCCGTCAACTGCTCAAGTGTTGCATTTTGACGACACATAGCAGCAAGCACCAAAATGCCAGCCACAATACCATCCCCCGTAGTGCCATGGTCTAAGTTGAGGATATGGCCTGAGTTTTCACCACCAATGCGCCAGCCCTTCTCTTTCAACATGGTCATCACATAACGATCGCCCACGTTGGAGCGAGCAAACGGGATATCAAGCTCTTGCAGCGCAAGGTCCAAACCTAAATTAGACATCAATGTGCCAACCACACCGCCACAAAGTACGCCGCGAAGCTTGGCATCACAAGCCAGTATATAAAGGATCTCATCACCATCGATGACCCTACCTTCACGGTTAACCATCATGATTCGGTCACCATCACCGTCGAGTGCAATTCCTAAATCAGCCTTTTCAGCGACAACGGTTTCACAAATCTTAGCCATAGAGGTCGCGCCGACCTCATGGTTGATGTTCAGCCCATCTGGTTTATCACCGATAGCGATAACATCCGCCCCTAGCTCACGAAAGACATTAGGTGCGATATGATAAGTGGCGCCATGGGCACAATCGACAACAATTTTCAGTCCACGTAGCGTATGCTCTGCAGGGAAGTTACCTTTACAATACTCAATGTAACGGCCAGGAGCATCGTCAATACGAGACACCTTGCCTAATAGGTGTGACTCAACACAGGTAAGCGGCTTTTCAAGCTCACGTTCGATCTCAAGCTCGACTTCATCGTCAAGTTTACTGCCATCGGTGGAGAAAAATTTAATCCCATTATCATAATAAGGGTTGTGTGATGCACTGATCACAACGCCAGCTTCAGCCCTAAAGGTTCTGGTCAAATACGCCACGGCAGGTGTTGGCATAGGTCCCATCAACATAACGTTGAGGCCTGCGGCCGATAATCCAGCTTCCATTGCCGACTCAAAGAGATAACCTGAAATACGGGTATCTTTACCAATGATCACTTTTTGAGTGCCTGTGCGCGATAATACTCTTCCAGCCGCCCAGCCTAACTTTAACGCCAGCTCAGGTGTCATCTTGCCCGCGCCAACTTTACCGCGGATACCGTCTGTTCCAAAAAACTTTCTCATACTCATAACCCCAAATCCATCTCTGTCTTAGCGAAGGGATAGAAAAATAAAAAACGCTACCAGTCTACTGTTCAAACCCTAACCTAAGCTGAACAGAGACAAATGTTATCACTGTGTTTATAAAAAGATCTGTGTGATAACCCTAAATAATTAACTAAAGATTTTTATAATGACTCGTTGCTAAAAGCACCTTAAGTACATCGACGGTCTCAGGCACGTCATGAACTCTAAAGATATCTCCTCCTCTTTGCGCTGCCAGTAACACGCCAGCTAAACTTCCCGCTAAACGCTCAGATGTATCTCGATTTAACAGATTTCCCATCATGCTTTTACGCGACACACCAATAAGTAGTGGCAGTGCTAACTCTTGAAACTCCGCTAAACGATTGAGTAGTTCATAGTTATGGGACAGAGTTTTACCGAAACCAAAACCTGGGTCTAAAATAATATTTTCACGCTTAATTCCAGCATCAATGCATGCCTGAATACGGCTTTCAAAAAAGCGCTTAATGTCTTCAACCACATCATGATACTCAGGAGAGGCCTGCATTGTCCTAGGTTGTCCCTGCATATGCATAAGGCAAACTGGCACCTGTAGTTTAGCAGCAACCTCTAGTGCGCCCTCCTCCTGAAGAGCTCGCACATCGTTAATAAGGTTAGCTCCGGCGTTAACCGCCGCTTCCATCACAGCAGCTTTACTGGTATCGACCGATATCCAAACATCATGATGCTTAGCGACATATTCAATTAGAGGAATGACCCTAAGAAGCTCCTCATCTAAGCTCACTTCTTCCGCGCCAGGCCTTGTGGACTCTCCACCGATATCGATAAAGCTTGCTCCCTGAGCAATCATTTGATCAGTATGTTCGCATGCGCGCTGGAAACTGGAAAACTGCCCACCATCTGAAAATGAATCAGGCGTAACATTGAGGATCCCCATCACTACTGGGCTAGCAAGATCTAGGGATTTATCACCACTTCGAATTTTATACACTAAGACTCCTGAGTTTACCTTTTGAAAACAAGAAAACCCCATAGCGGGGTTTTCTTTTCGTCAGCAAAAGCTAATTACTTAGCTGTTGATTCATCTGCTTCATTAACATCAGGTGCATTAGCTTGTTCAGGTTCAGCTTTCACTTCCTCTTGAACAGGAGTGTTATCTGATTGAGCAGGCTTGCCACCTTTGTCATTGCTTGAACCATTATCATCCATGTTCCAATCAACAGGGTCACGAACTTCTCTGCGCTCCATCAGATCATCGATCTGATTAGCATCGATAGTCTCATACTTCATCAACGCATCTTTCATGGCATGAAGAATATCCATGTTGTCATTCAAGAATGTCTGAGCACGTTGATAGTTATTATCAATAAGCGTTTTAACCTCAAGATCGATAATACTCGCTGTCTCATCTGACATATGTTGTGATTTGCCCATGCTACGCCCTAGGAAGACTTCGTTTTCATCTTCGGCGTAAAGAACTGGACCTAACTTTTCAGAGAAGCCCCATTGGGTCACCATGTTACGCGCAATCGACGTTGCATATTTAATGTCTTGAGAAGCACCAGTAGATACTCGCTCGCTGCCATAAATAATCTCTTCGGCAAGTCTTCCACCATAAGCCACTGAGATTTGGCTCTCTAGCTTACGGCGACTTTGACTAATAGCATCCGCTTCAGGCAGGAAGAAAGTCACACCTAATGCACGGCCGCGCGGAATAATCGTTACCTTATGCACAGGGTCGTGCTCAGGCACTAAGCAACCTACAATAGCATGGCCCGCTTCATGGTAAGCGGTCATCTCTTTCTCTTCCTCAGACATAACCATAGTGCGGCGCTCAGCCCCCATCATGATCTTGTCTTTAGCACTTTCGAACTCTTCCATACCAACAATACGTCGGTTGCCACGAGCTGCAAACAGTGCTGCTTCGTTGACTAAGTTTGCCAAGTCAGCACCAGAGAATCCAGGAGTACCACGTGCAATCACGCTCGCTTTAACATCATCAGCTAAAGGCACTTTACGCATATGCACCTTTAAGATCTGTTCACGACCACGAACATCAGGCAGACCAACCACCACTTGACGGTCAAAACGACCTGGACGAAGCAGTGCAGCATCCAGTACGTCTGGACGGTTGGTTGCGGCGATGACGATCACACCTTCATTACCTTCGAAACCATCCATCTCAACCAACATCTGGTTCAATGTCTGTTCACGTTCATCGTGTCCACCACCAACACCTGCGCCACGTTGGCGACCTACGGCATCGATCTCATCGATAAAGATGATACAAGGTGCAGATTTCTTAGCTTGCTCGAACATGTCACGCACACGAGATGCACCGACACCAACAAACATCTCAACAAAATCAGAACCTGAAATGGTAAAGAAAGGCACCTTAGCTTCACCAGCAATCGCTTTTGCTAGCAAAGTCTTACCTGTACCAGGAGGACCAACAAGCAGAACACCAGTAGGAATACGACCACCTAGTTTTTGGAATTTAGTTGGCTCTTTAAGGTAATCAACCAGCTCCTTAACGTCCTCTTTAGCTTCGTCACAACCAGCAACATCACCAAAGGTCGTCTTGATCTGATCTTCGCTCATCAATTTGGCTTTACTTTTACCAAATGACATTGCGCCTTTACCGCCGCCACCTTGCATCTGACGCATGAAGAATATCCACACACCGATAAGCAATAGCATAGGGAACCAAGAGATAAAGATCTGAGTTAAAAATCCTGACTCTTCAGCTTCCTGACCCTTCATCACGATCCCTTTTCGATCAAGATCATTAATCAGATCTTTATCAAACAGAGGCATAATCGTCGTGAATTTCTCCCCGGTGCGCTTAGTACCTTCAATCGTACGCTGATCGCTTTTTATTTCGACGGTATTAATCTGTCCACTACGAACATCATCTAAAAAAGCGGAATAATCCATCTTCGACGCGCTGGAAGAAGAGGGGGAATAACCCTGAAATACAGACATCAACACCACGGCGATGACAACCCAGAGAATTAAATTTTTTGCCATATCACTCAAAATTACTAGACCTCATGCAGTCTTGCGATTATTGACCATAGAATACACAACGCGTACTCAATCAGCCTTGCGGTTACTGAAAATAATAGTAGAACTTGCTATACCCTATCAGTCTTCAGATTACTGAGCTTAGAATACCACAATTTATACTTTTTCAGCCTTGCGGTGACTGACTTTATAGTACAACTTGTTATACCTAATCAGTCTTGCGATTAATGACGTTAGAGTACTATAACTTGTACCCTGTCGCCACAAGATAGACTTCACGCGAACGTGGTCGCGAAGAGTCTGGCTTACGTGTTTTGACGGTTTTAAACGCCTCTCTTACTGATTTCATGTACTCTTCAAAGCCCTCCCCCTGAAAGACCTTAACAGCAAAGCAACCATTTGGTGCCAACACTTGATGACACATATCCAATGCTAACTCAACTAGATACATAGCGCGAGGTTGATCTACACCACCTGTACCACTCATATTAGGCGCCATATCAGATAAAACAACATCGACTTTGGCATCACCTACACGAGTTAACAATGCATCGAGAACTTTCTCCTCCCTAAAATCTCCTTGAAGAAAATCAACACCAACGATGGGATCCATTGGCAAAATATCACAAGCGATAACTTTACCATTGTCACCCGCTAATTTAACTGCAACCTGAGACCAACCACCTGGTGCGGCACCTAAATCAACAACAGTCATTCCAGGACGGATCAGTTTATCTTTCTCCTGGATCTCCTCTATTTTAAACGCTGCGCGTGAACGAAATCCCCGTTTTTGAGCCAATTTGACATAGTGATCATCAAAATGTTCCTGCATCCAACGAGAGGAACTTGCTGTTCGTTTTTTTCCTGACATTTAAAATCCGCAACAAATGAGAGTTACATAATGGGTATATAAGGGTAGAATAGCGGCTTTTCAACAGTAACTCAGCATAAAGTTGGTAGAAATGAACTTAACAACCAAACAAAAACAGCACTTAAAGGGCTTAGCACATAATCTGAAGCCTGTAGTGATGCTTGGTTCCAATGGCCTGACTGAAGGTGTACTGGCGGAAATTGATAATGCACTCGCTTATCATGAACTGATCAAAGTGAAAGTAGCCTCTGGCGACAGAGAGTTAAAAAATGCAGTCGTTGATGCCATTGTGCGTGAAACTCAAGCTGTAAAAGTACAGCTTATCGGTCACGTCCTAGTACTATTCCGTCAATCTGAAGAGATGAAGATTGCCATTCCAAAAGCAAAATAAGCTTTTGTGATTAAAAGTGACTACCTCCACATTGAGGCAATCTCTTACCGTAAGTAAATCGGAGCCACTGACTATTCAGTGGCTCCATTTTTTTATGGGGTGTCGCTAACAGGCACTAACTTATAATGCTCTGAGTTCACCCCAAATAACTCAGGTAAACAGGTCCCCACAGATATTGATGACCAGGTCCCGGTTAAGATACCGATAAACATTGCAATGGAAAAACTCTCCAGCGCACCACCTCCCATTATCCAAAGTGCACTTACTGTCATCAATGTCGTACCACTGGTCACCATAGTACGTGAGAATGTGGCTTTAACCGCACTGGTACAGACATCTGCAATTGGCATCTTCGGCTTTAACGTTAATAGCTCCCGTATCCTATCTGCAATGATAATCGAGTCATTAAGGGAGTAACCCAATATCGCCAACACAGCCGCAAGTACTGTTAAATTAAACTCCATCTGCGTCAGAGAGAAGAAAGCCAGTACAAAGATAACATCATGAAAAAGCGCAAACAGGGCGCCACTGGCAAGTCGCCACTCAAACCGGAAGCTCAGGTACCCTAAAATACACAGCATGGCGACCAAGAGCGCTAACCCGCCCTGCTCCGCTAGCTCTTGTCCAATCTGAGGGCCAACTATGCTGCTATTTAACACTTGAACCTCACTTTTTAAAGGTGAGAGCACTTGAGTAATATCTAAAGCGTTAGCACTGACATCACCTGAAGTTGGAGTTTGACTATATCTCAATACCCATCGCCCAGGCTCTCCTGCTGAGATAACACTCACCTCTTGCTGCGACGACTTAGCCAGTAATACCTCTATCTGTTTAGCAGATATCTCCCTATCGACACGGATCTCCGTTACGACACCGCCAGTAAAATCTAAGCCCCAATTAAACCCTTTCACGGAGATAATTGTCACAGATAGAATCATCAAGGTTAAAGAGATAAAGCTAGTGAAGTAGCGCCACTTAGTTAATCGGGTCATATTACTAAAATCCCACGTCTTGCCATTCATCATATTAATTTTCATATTACACCCTCACATCACGGCTAAAGTCGCGCCCATACTTCCAGTTAATCAGTGCCCTTGAAGCAAAAATTCCCGTAAACATACTGGTCAATAGCCCTAAACCTAAAGTAAGAGCAAACCCTTGAATTGGCCCATTACCGATGGAGTAGAGCACCACAGCTGTGATCATAGTGGTGAAATTTGCATCGAAAATAGTTGCAACAGCACTGTCAAAACCTCTATCAATTGCATGTGCAAAGCCTCTCCCCTCCTGCAATTTATCTTTTATCCGTTCAAAAATAAGCACATTAGTATCAACGGCCATGCCTACTGTTAATACCAGTCCAGCGATACCCGGCAATGTCAGTACTGCGCCAGGAATAAGGGCAAGCAGACCAAACAAAATAACCATATTGGCAAGCAGCGCAACATTCGCAACCCAACCTAAACGTCGATACCAAAGCCCCATGAAAAGTAACGTCATCGCCATCCCCAAAGCTAAAGCGGAGAAGCCATTTTCAATATTCTCAGCCCCTAAACTCGGGCCTATGGTTCTCTCCTCAACAATGGTGACGGGGGCTGTCATAGAACCCGCTCTAAGCAATAAAGCTAACTGCTGCGCCTGAGCATAATCTCCCGCGCCTGTGATACTGAAACGATCGCCTAACTGAGATTGAATCGTTGCCACACTGATGATCTCTGTGGTTTGCCTCACCTTCCCCTGTTCATCACGGCTGTATTCACTATATGAGGTCGCCATAGGCTTACCAATATTGTCACGAGAGAAATCAGACATAATTTTCCCACCAGAGCGGTCAAGATTAATGACCACCTCTGGCATTCCCATTTCACCTAAGCTGGCTCTGGCATCGACAATATGCTCCCCACCTAAAACAGGTTTACGAGCAACATAAACAGGATTTCCTGAGCGCTCTCTTAAAACTTGAGCGTTAACAGAGCCCTCCTGCTTAACTTGATAAAATGCCAAACTTGCTGTTGCTCCGATGACATTTTTCGCCGCAGCAGGATCTTGAACACCCGGTAACTCAATTCTGATCCTGTGCTCACCTTGTCGCTGTACTAAAGCCTCAGTGATCCCAAGCTGCTCAATACGGCTACGCATAATCTGCAGATTTTGTTTGACCGTCAGATCCCGAATCTTAATCTTTTCATCGGCTTTGATATCCGCTTTTAGACCCGAATTGTCTGAGTTTGAAACTTGCCATGTTGGATAGTTGTTTGCGATAAACTGTCGAACTTTTCCTTTATAGTCTGGATTAGCTAAATTGATAGCCACATTGGAATCGGCATTTTGATGAACTGTTACTCCAGGGATCCCCTGTTGACGGGCAAACTGCCTTACACTGTCAATAAAGGCGTCATAATGAAGCTGATACACAGGTTCAAGTTCAACATCCAATAGGAATTGCACTCCCCCCCGAAGATCTAATCCAAGCTTAATTGGCTTAACCCCTAAAGAGAGTAACCAATCAGGTGCTGCTGGTGCCAAGGCGAGCGTTAATCCTGATGCATCCTCAATATAACTGCTTAATAAAGCTTTTGCTTTGCTTTGCTGGTTATCGTCGGCTAGGACAATTAGGGTTTTATCACTATTGTGATCGATGCGCTTAACCTCAATATCATCACTTTTAAGCACACTGTTAAGCTGTAGAGGTGTTAGATTTAACTTTGCTTTTGCGCCAATCTCAATGGCCGCATCTTCACCATACAATGTAGGTAATGCACTCAGTAGCATGACGATAAAAGTCACAACTAACACCACATACTTCCATGCAGCGTAATGGTTTAACACTTTACTATTAGTCTGTTTTCTCATAGTTAACTCTTATAAATAATACAGGCTTCCAGCCCAAGCGCAGGTATGCGAAACCATACCTTTAACGCAAATTAGGCTAAAAAATGTCAGTAGATAGACGCCATGAAATATGGCTAGAGAAACTTAACTAAGTGAGCTTGTCTGTGAGAAACGATAGAGGAGATTTGTCTCTTTCCAACCAGAAAGCCTAGATGGCTTTTTACCCATATGTAGAGACCAATCTAAAGATTGAGCAAAATCGACTCGGTAGCCTATGGTAAGAGAGAGCGCTAAAGGTGGAGCAAACTCAAATGCAAGACGGTAATCAGGCTCATTTTGAAGAGGATCATGCTGAGCAAAGCTGATAAGACGCTGTGAAATCAAGGGAACGAATTTTGAGTCCTCTTGATCATCTTTTACCGCTTTATTTGAAGCTGATTGCTTTTGAGGTAAGAGAGGAGTTTCAAGTAGAGAAGTGAAACTGAGATCTTGCGTTGATACTGGTGAGATACTTAGTTCATGGACAAGTTGAGTACCTTCTACTTTCTGGAAGTCATGGGCAAACGCTGGAGAATTTAAAAAAACTCCCAGAAAAAGCCAAATAAAAACCAAACGTAAAAAAGTGTGCACTCATAAACCTAAGTAATCTAGATAATAGAGATAGTAGAGCTTAGCCTAGATAGATACAAATTAATTTTTATATATCTATACCTTTCTCTTCTCCTTACTGATATAAAAAAGCCGCTATAGAAGCGGCTTTAGTTAACTAACTGCTACGATATAGAGTTAAATATACTCTACAGCAATGATCTCATACTCTGTCATACCGCCAGGGGTGTTAATAGTCACCTCATCGTCGACATTTTTACCTATCAGACCACGTGCAATAGGAGAGCTGACAGAAAGTAGGTTCTCCTTAATATTCGCTTCATCGTCACCGACAATTCTATAGGTTGTTTCAACATCGGTATCGATATTTAAAATAGTCACAGTGGTACCAAAGATAATACGCCCCGTGTTCTGCATCTTAGTCACATCGATGATCTGAGCATTTGATAGCTTACCTTCGATATCACGAACGCGAGCTTCACATAGCCCCTGCTCTTCACGTGCGGCATGGTACTCTGCATTTTCTTTCAGATCGCCAAGCTCTCTCGCCTCACCAATTGCTTCTGCAATTTTAGGGCGCTTCTCAAACTTTAAATAATCTAACTCTTTACGTAGTTGATCTGCACCAACAATAGTCATTGGGACCTTATTCATAATACTCTTTCGTCTCCTTTTAAAACAAAAGCAGCCTATGCTGACCAATTTAGGGCCAACACAGTAATAATCATTTATCTTGGAATAACCCCATTCTATACATAGAGCGCCCATGACGCCAGTGGTGAAAAAGCCAAGCAAGCTAACCTTTCGCACAATTTCGAATTAATTTTCCCCAAGCTACCATAAAAAAACCATCAAGGTCTTAATTCCAAAACTAAAACAGAACTCAGTTGTCTGCAAACTCTGGGATTTACACTAGACTTCTAATGAACAGTAAATGTTCTAGTTAGCTGAATTCTGGTCTTTAATTGAAATTTCGCTAACCAGAGCACAAAAAATATAGGAAATGAGAATGAAGATGAAAAAATATCTCTGCATCGCCTTAGGGCTTTCGGCAGCCTTTAACTACTCCTCCCTTGCTCATGCAACTGAAGGATTATCGGCTAATATCGGTGTTACCAATAACTACGTTTGGAGAGGGGTCACTCAAACAGATGATAAACCAGCTGTTTCCGGAGGGATTGATTACGCATCAGAGATGGGCGTCTATGTTGGAACTTGGGCATCTAATGTCGATTTTGGTGATGATGCCTCAACCGAGTTAGATCTCTACTTAGGTTTTGCTAATGATGTAGGTGAATTCAGCTATGATTTTGGCTATGTCTATTATGGTTATCCCGATGGCGATGAACTCGACTTCGGTGAAGTATATGGCTCCCTTGCTTGGAACTTCCTCTCAGTTGGTGTTTCAACAACCGCCCATTCAGACTGGTCATCAAACTTTGGCGATGATATCTATGTTGAAGCTAACCTGACCTTCGAAATATTAGGTGACATTGAGTTAGAGCTACATGCGGGTAGTTATAACTTCGATGATGGTCTCGACTATCAAGATTATAATATCAGTCTTAGCAAGAGTGGGTTTAGCTTTATGCTGAGCCAAGTTAGCGAAGATGAGATTGATGATGATTACAAGGTCATCGTGAGTTATACCCACGAAATCGATCTTTAAACACAAGCAAAGCTCAAAAATAAAGAGGCCACTAAGGCCTCTTTATCATCAAGCTTTCAAACAACTATAATTTAAACTCTCTCATCCGCTCCTCTAAACTAACTACGAGTGAACTTAAATTGTGCACATCATCTTTACTCAACTCTGCTTTACTTGAGATATTTTGCGATGTTCCTGCTATCTCAGTGATATTCTGATTTATCTCGCCCACCACTGAACTTTGCTCCTCTGAGGCTGTGGCGATCTGCATATTCATGTCACTCAATTGAGATATCAAGGCCAATACCTCTGAGAGAATTTTACGGTTTTCTTCACAAGCCCCGATACTCGAGTTCGCCATCTGGCTCGATGACGTCACCATTTTGACCGTAGTTTCAGTTTCATGCTGTAGGGAGTTTATCTTCTCTCTAATATCCTCTGTCGATTGTTGGGTTCGTGACGCTAATGTTCTAACCTCATCCGCAACCACTGCGAATCCTCTTCCCTGCTCACCAGCTCGGGCAGCCTCAATTGCAGCATTAAGTGCTAGCAAGTTTGTTTGCTCGGCAATGGCTTGAATAACATCAAGTACAGAGCCAATCGATTCACTCTCTTTAGCCAATTTATCAATTGAAGCTGAAGCTGAGTTCATCTGTATATTGAGCTCAGACATATCGCTCTCTAGCCGCTCAGCCACATGACTTGTCTCTTGACACTTATTCTCAGTATCCCTTACCGAGTCTGAAGCGTTGGCCGCATTTTTTGCCACCTCTTGAATTGTGGCAAGTAGCTGATTTGTTGCTACCGCAACACTGTCGGCATTATTTGACTGCATCTGTGTTTGATCAGTCGTTTCACCAATATTGACCAGCATCTTTCCAGTTGAGTCTAGCAATGTTGCAGCCAACTCTTCAACGCTATTTAAGACCTCTTGCAGCCCCTGCATCAGTTGGTTAAATGAGGTCGCTAACGAGAACAACTCATCATTGCCTTGGTAATTAATTCGCGTTGTCAGATCTTTCTCATCGGCGACTTTATTCACCTGAGAGATAAAACTGTTGATTGGATTTGATATGCCACGACCAACTAAAAAACCAGCCACTAAGGTCAAAGGCACTAAGATAAGAATGATAACCGAGATAACTTGCCATATAGTCACCAGCATCTCATCTTTATCTTTCATCGCCTCAGCCACATCAATTTCACTTAATATTGCCCACTCAACCCCATTAATCTCTAATGGAGCAAAGGCTGATAACACATCCACATTGCGATAGTCTTTAATAGCCTTAATGGCTGTTTGACCCGATAACGCTGCTGTGGCTCCCTCACTCTCCACTTTTTGATAACCGATTGCGGAGCCACTAGCACTGATTTTATCAACGATCTTAGAAGCGGTTCCAGCAGCGAGTAAGGCTTTAAAGTACCCCTCTTTATCATCAAGTAAAAAGCGGCTCTGACTTCTAAGAAGATGATCGCTTCCTACCAGATAGGTCTCTCCAGAACTTCCTAACCCCATCTTGGCCCACTCACCTTTAAAGGTCATCAAGCTATTAATCTCATCAATAGGCATCTGAAACACTAAGATCCCCAGTTTTTTACCTTCGCTTGAAAAGATTGGAGAGGAGATAAAAGCCGCTGCGGCCTCATAGGAGGGAAAGTAAGGTTTAAAATCGACTAAAAAAGTCTCATTTTTCTCTGCAGTTGCGTTCGCTAATCTAAACGCTTCGGCTAAGCCAGTCTCTTTATAGGGACCAGTTAAAAGGGAGGTTGCAAAGTCCAACTCTTTAAAAACAGAGTAAACAACATAGCCAGTTTCCGGCTCGATAAGAAAGATGTCATAAAAACCAAATGCTTCTAAATACTGATTCAGATGGGGGTGATATTTCTTATGTAACTCGCTGTACTTAGATCCATCTTCAGCTTTCATTAGCTGATTTTTACTGCCCAAGGGGTTTGAGTTACCACTAATATAGGCGTGCTGTATTAATTTACTATTGTCACTTAGCTGCTCCAGTTTGCTGGTTGAGCTGATGGTACTGGATGGATTTTGCGACAAATACTCTTCATCAAACATCTGAGTGTAATATCCATTTAACTCTCCCGCCTCTTTAAGTGATGTTTCATCCTTATATCTAAAGAATGATTGGGGGATCTCCTCCATCATATCCATCACCATGCGATCATTTGAGAGCGTAGTGACCTCCTTTACTATGGTTGAGAAGTAGCGTTCAATCCGGTTTTTTTGCATCTCTCTAATAGCAACGAGCTGTTCAAAGGCTCTTTTTTCCAAAGCCTCTGAAGCAACTGATGAGGATCTCCATCCCACCAATGATCCTGCGGTAAATATGCCAATCCCTGACAATAAAACAGTAGCTAGAATAATTTTGCTCGAGATTTTCATACTAAACCACCAACTAAATTACATTGATTATCTTTAGTCTAGTAGATATAGAAAAACTCGCTCTTTATACCAATCAGCATAAAGATTTAATCGCTCAGCGAGAGTTTAGCGGTCCTGAGACAAGGCAACGAGTGAAAAGCATAGTGAAACTAGGGTTAAGCTCTCTCTTTGTTTATAAAAAGTCACTGCATCAGCACCGCTAAAACTCGCCTGTAAGGAGTGTTTTTGGCTGCCTACTTCTGCGTTAAATGAACTCACAAAGGAATAATCCATCATCCATTCGCCTTGAATTAGTTTGCCAAAAAACAAACAACTTCTTATACTGGTTGGTATTAGTGGAAAGTTTGACGAATAAAAGTAAAGAATCCACCTTCTGAAGAAGGTGGCTTTGCATTAGCCCCCTAAAAGGGGGCGTTGTCTACTTCAAATCTAATTGCGGCTGCTCCTGTTTTTCAACCTTTTCTTGATGCCTTACATATCT
>NZ_JAHZST010000016.1 GCF_019457885.1 Shewanella nanhaiensis | reverse complement strand
CATTGAGAAAATTTTTGACTACCTCGTGAGAAGTAGTTTCGAATAACTCAACACCTGTGAGTGCCCACACAGATTACTTGATAAATTGTTAAAGAGCGTTGCACTTAATCGTGCTGCCGTTGACGCTTGGTCGTTGGCTTGAGGAGGCGTATTCTACACTCTCCGTGGTTGGCGTCAAGTGTTAATTTTAAGAAGTTTTTCAAGCGATGATTTCTTATACACTCTCGTATGTAAGGTACATCTAAATAACGACTTAAACACTTTTAACCTGATGAATGCAATTAAGTATTTCATCACACTGTGACTGTCACTTTAGGCTGAAAGCCTGCTGTGTTGTCTCAGTGGTTGCGCATTATAGGCAGTTTAACCCAGAGCACAAGCGCTTTTTTCTTAAAAAACGATCTTTTTGCGATCTTTATATATAGCCACAAGCTACACACTATTTACTACCAAAGTTATCCACAACTTCTCATATAATGGTCAAAAATCAGCTTGCTTGTTGCCACAATACCAATAGATATAAAAATATTTCAGGACAAGAGACTAAGATCAAAAAAGCCACCTAATAATTAGATGGCTTTTGTCTGTTCACTACATCATAAGCTATTAAGTTAACTTTCCATGACACTGTTTGTATTTACGACCCGAGCCACATGGGCAAGGATCATTGCGTCCAACCTTTTCACCTTCACGTACTGTAGGTGTGTGAGCCGCTAGTGCTTCAGCTTCCTCTGCACCGACAAGTGCTTCGGCTGCAGCATGCTGGTAGTCACGTTGGATCTTGGCATCTTCTTGACGACGACGCTCTTCCATCTCTTCAACATCAGATTGCGCCTGAACCTGTACTTTAGAGAGCACACTAATGACATCATGCTTTAATGACTCAAGCATCTGCTGGAAAAGCTCAAATGATTCACGCTTATACTCTTGTTTAGGGTTCTTCTGCGCATAGCCACGCAAGTGAATTCCTTGACGAAGATGGTCCATTGCAGCTAAGTGTTCTTTCCAAAGTCCGTCAAGAGTTTGCAGCATGACGGCTTTTTCAAATTGACGTAATACAGATTCGCCAACCATCTCCTCTTTGGATTGGTAAGCCTTAACCCAAGTGTCAACAATACGTTCACGTAGGGTTTCTTCATGCAGATCTTTCTCTGTGTCTAACCACTCTTGTATTGGCATTTTCAGCCCATACTCTTGGGTTAGGCGTGTTTCAAGACCAGGAACATCCCAAAGCTCTTCCACTGATTGCTGTGGAATATATTGATCGACAAGACCATTAACGACGTCAGCTTGGATATTAACAATAGTATCTTGAATGCTTTCCGCGTCCATCAGCTCATTACGTTGAGCATAAACCACCTGACGCTGATCGTTGGCCACGTCATCAAACTCAAGTAATTGCTTACGAATATCGAAGTTACGTGCTTCTACTTTGCGCTGTGCATTTTCAATAGCACGTGATACCCACGGATGCTCAATCGCTTCGCCCTGCTCCATACCCAGCTTCTTCATCATTGAAGAGACACGCTCAGAAGCAAAGATACGCATTAAGCTATCTTCCATTGAAAGATAGAAGCGTGATGAACCTGCATCACCTTGACGACCAGAACGACCACGTAACTGGTTATCGATACGGCGAGACTCATGTCGCTCAGTACCTAAGATATGTAAACCACCGGCAGCGACGACTTCATCGTGTCTTACTTGCCAATCAGCTTTAATCTTGGCTTTCTGCTCGTCAGTTGGATTACTAAGAGCATCGATCTCCATGTTCCAGTTGCCACCCAATACGATATCGGTACCACGACCCGCCATGTTAGTAGCAATAGTGACAGCACCTGTTCGACCAGCTTGGGCAACAATGTCAGCTTCACGCTCATGAAACTTAGCGTTTAGCACTTCGTGTGGGATTTTTTCCTGCTTCATTAATCTTGCAAGAAGCTCAGACTGCTCAATGGAAACCGTACCTACAAGTACTGGCTGACCGCGTTCACGACAACCTTGGATATCCTGAATAATCGCAGCATATTTTTCATCTGGAGTCAGGTAAACCAGATCCGCATGGTCCTTACGCACCATAGGTCTGTTAGTTGGGATCACAACCGTATCTAAGCCATAGATATGTTGAAATTCGAAAGCTTCGGTATCTGCTGTACCAGTCATACCCGCTAACTTGTCATACTGGCGGAAGAAGTTCTGGAAAGTGATTGATGCTAAAGTTTGGTTTTCATTTTGAATATGAACCCCCTCTTTTGCTTCTACCGCTTGATGAAGACCTTCAGACCAACGACGACCAGGCATAGTACGACCTGTATGCTCATCAACAATAATCACTTCGTTGTCTTGCACAATATAATCGACATCTTTCTCAAACAGAGTATGCGCACGAAGTGCAGCATTAACATGGTGAAGCAAAGAGATGTTAGCCGCTGAATAGAGTGAATCACCTTCAGCTAGCATGCCACGTTCAGTCAGAAGGACTTCTACCTTCTCCTGACCACGTTCAGTCATATGAACTTGTTTGGCTTTCTCGTCGATGGAGTAATCACCTTCACCGATCTCCTCTTCCGTATCCTCTTTATCTTGACGAATAAGATGCGGAATAAGGGTATTAATCTTAGTATAAAGCTCAGAGCTATCTTCAGCGGCGCCAGAGATGATCAATGGAGTTCGTGCTTCATCGATTAAGATCGAATCGACCTCATCGATTAGGGCGTAGTGTAGCGGACGTTGAACGCGTTCAGCCGGAGAGAACGCCATGTTGTCGCGGAGATAATCGAAACCGAACTCATTATTGGTGCCGTAAGTGATATCGGCATTGTAGGCATCTTTCTTCTCTTGCTGGCCTAGACCCGCAACGTTAATGCCAACAGAAAGTCCTAAAAACTCAAACAGTGGACGGTTATTTTCAGCATCACGACGCGCCAAGTAATCGTTAACGGTAATGACGTGAACACCCTTACCTGTTAATCCGTTAAGGTAGGCAGGTAGTGTGGCGGTTAATGTTTTACCTTCACCGGTACGCATCTCAGCAATACGGTTACTGTCGAGCACCATACCACCAAGCATCTGCACATCGAAGTGACGCATCTCAAAAACACGCTTAGAGGCCTCACGTACAACGGCAAACGCTTCAGGCATGACATCATCCAGAGTTTCGCCTGATTCTAAACGGTTGCGAAAGTCAGATGTCTTAGACTTTAACTCGTCATCGGTTAACTTTTCATAGTCATCTTCAAGAGCATTAATCTTAGTGACAATTTTGCCAAGAGATTTAAGTGTACGATCGTTACGACTACCAAATAATTTTGTCAGTAATTTACCAAACATCTGAACCACTTTTAAGTTGTTGGCTTAGTCCCTGTCGAGTCTGAAAGCCTTATATTATATTAACCTGCCTTGCGGTAGACATATTTCTGCGGGTCTATCTGCTGTCCACCCCGCAACACTTCATAATGCACATGGGGTCCAGTCGAGCGACCGGTACTTCCCATTTTTGCAATATTTTCACCTTTGGCGATGACATCACCCACAGCTACTGACAAAGACTTATTGTGTCCATAGCGAGTTCGCAGACCATTGCCATGATCTATCTCGACTAACTCACCATATCCAAACATTTTGCCTGCCCATGTGACCACACCGCCAGCGGTTGCAACCACATTGGTTCCCTCTTTACCAGCGAAATCAATGCCTTTATGCATTGTTCTACGTCCGTTAAAAGGGTCATTTCGTAAACCGTAGGGCGATGATAACCATCCTTTTTCGATGGGACGCCCAGATATATAACGCTCTTCATCTATATGGAGATTAGATGAAACAGTTTCAAGTATTGAAAGCTGAACATTATTATTATCTATTCTTGATACTAACTTATCCATATCTGCGATAAGTTGTTCGAGTTCGATGTCTGCGCCTAATTCACTCAGGCCACCAACACCGACTGCGGAAGAGAAATCGAATTGATCTTCTAATTGATTGTTCTTAGCAACTTGTTGACCTAACGCCTCAAGGCGAGTCACTTTAGCCTGCATACTTGCGACATGGGTAACTAGCATCGCCAGTTGTGACTCGGTCGCCCCTTTAAGCTCAATCAGCTCTTGCTTTTGAGACTCACGGGCTAAACGTTCACTGTCTGCATTCGTCTGCTGTTGCTGAACTTGTTTAGCGTTATGCTGATATAGACCAGTACCTGCTGCGATCAACAGGACGGGCAATAGAAGCCAACGTTTGCCGGGCTGCCATCGTGTGGCGCCATTTCGACCTTGAATAAAAACTGTTACACTCATAGCCTAATTAAGCCATTTTATTATCATATGAAAAAGCCCCCGCAAGACCTAAGTCAGTTACTTCATCAACGTGGACAACTGCCCAATATCGCTGAAAAAGCTGAACTGCTTATGCACTTAGATTATTACGTCAAACAAGTGCTAACAGGTCCGGTATCGGAACAACTTAAAGTTGCTAATTTCCGACAGGGTGTTTTAGTTATTGAAACAACAACTGCTGCATGGGCCGCAAGAATAAACTTCCAAAAGACCAAAGTTTTACAACAGCTGCAAGCCGAAACGCTCCCCATGCTCTCTGCTATCGAAGTTAAAGTCAACCCGAGTCTGTTAATGTACGCAACAAAAGCGAAGGAAAACCATAACCAGATCACACAGACCGCAGCCACACATATAGAGGCATTGGCAGAACACGCAGAAGGTTCTCTTGCGATTAAACTAAAACGGCTGGCTGCATTAGCCAGCCGTTCAAGGCAATCTTAGAATAGGCTTCTGTTTCAATCCGTTTAGTTGGTTAAAATCACTGAAGACCATTTAGGAAAAAAGAGAAACCTTGACGTGCTTTCTCTTTCTCAACATCAGTTAAATTAAGCAAATACCGCACCGGCGGGAACAGAGAAGCTAACTGGCGCTTCATCTTTCTCAAAACTAACTAGCTCCCAAGCATCTTGTTGAGCTAGTAACGCACGCACTAATTGATTATTCAGTGCATGGCCTGTTTTGAAAGCACAAAACTCACCAACAATGGCATGACCAGCGACATATAAGTCACCGAATGCATCTAAAATCTTATGCTTAACGAACTCATCCTCATAACGCAAGCCATCGGGGTTGAGGACCTTATATTCGTCAAGCACGACTGCATTTTCCATACTTCCACCTAAGGCTAAGTTGTTAGCTCTTAAGTATTCGATATCGCGCATAAAGCCAAACGTTCTTGCTCTACTAATATCGCGTACGAATGCTGAAGTTGAAAAATCCATCACCATATGTTGCTGACTACGGGCAATTTCTGGGTGGTTAAAGTCGATTGCAAAATCCACTCTAAAGCCATTAAACGGTTTTAGCTCCGCCCATTTGTCTCCATCTTCAACACGGATAGTGTCTTTGATTCTTAGATATTTCTTAGCCGCTGATTGCTCTTGAATTCCGACTGATTGAAGTAGGAATACCCACGGACTGGCACTGCCATCCATGATTGGGATTTCAGGTGCATCGACTTCAATCAATGCATTATCAATACCTAGACCCGCTAAAGCAGCAAACAGGTGCTCAATCGTCGAGATACGAACACCATCGTCATTAACTAACGCAGTACACATAGTGGTTTCACGAACTTGATCAGCCTTAGCAGGGATTGAAACTGCTGGCTCCAGATCCGTACGCACTAATACAATGCCGTAATTAACAGGTGCGGGCTTGATGCTCAAAGTCACCTTATTGCCGGAATGCAATCCGACTCCGGTTGTTTTCACCATTTCTTTAACAGTTCTTTGAAAAATCATTGTATTACCCGTTTCTCTCAACAATAAAAGCTCAAATCCTGAGCAGCAAAAAATGCACACACAGGCGTGGCTGGTCGGATATGCTAACATACCTTTGCAAATTAACCAAAGTTTGACTACTTAACTAGCACTCTCTTTCGCAATCAAATTAGTCACTCAATGGCATAAAGCTAATTTAATCAGCTTGTTTGCGCAAAAATGCCGGAATATCCAAGTAATCAGCTTCATTCTTTGGTGCTAAAGTTGGCGCAGGTTGTACAGCTGCTGGAGCAACATTCCCCACAGCAGCAACAGACTGGTTTAGCACCTCTTCTGTAACTTCAACACGTGGCTCAGAAGCTACTGTTGGCTCTGGACGTGGAGCTGGCTTTGAAACAAGCTGAATATCAGGCTTCTTCTCAGCACCGATACCTGTAGCAACAACCGTTACACGCAGCTCATCGCTCATTTCAGGGTCGATAACCGCACCAACAACTACTGTCGCATTATCTGAAGCATAAGCTTTAACATGGTTACCCACAGTCTCAAACTCTTCGATGCTCATATCCATGCCAGCAGTGATATTCACAAGCACGCCTCGAGCTCCAGCTAGATCGATATCTTCAAGTAGTGGACTTGCTACAGCCGCTTCAGCCGCCTCTTCAGCACGATCTTCACCGCTTGCAACACCAGTCCCCATCATGGCATTACCCATCTCAGACATCACTGTCTTAACATCGGCGAAATCGACGTTAATCAAACCAGGACGTGTGATAAGTTCTGCAATACCCTGTACAGCGCCTAATAAAACATTGTTTGCCGCGGCAAATGCATCAAGTAGTGAAGTTCCACGGCCCAATACTTTTAGCAGCTTTTCATTTGGAATGGTGATCAAAGAGTCCACATGCTTTGCTAGCTGCTCTATTCCTTGGTCGGCATAAGACATGCGCTTTTTGCCTTCGAAAGGAAACGGCTTAGTGACAACTGCAACGGTTAAGATCCCCTCCTCTCTTGCCACTTCTGCGACAACTGGCGCAGCACCTGTACCTGTACCACCACCCATACCCGCAGCAATAAAGATCATGTCAGATCCTTTGATTGCATTACGGATATTTTCTTTATCCTCTTCAGCCGCTAGACGGCCAATCTCTGGGTTTGCTCCAGCACCTAAACCTTTGGTGATGTCGCGCCCTAGTTGGATGGTCGATCCTGCAGACGACTTTCTTAATGCTTGAGCATCAGTATTCGTTGCAACAAACTCAACACCTTCGATGTTGTGTTTAACCATATGTTCGATGGCATTACCACCGCCACCACCAACTCCGATGACCTTGATCACCGCTTCATCAGTATGACTATCCATGATCTCAAACATGGCTTTCTCTCCGTTTTGCTTGCGTTATATGTTTAATCTCTAATTGAACGAACTCTATGCCGCTTTACGATTAGGAATTAAAACTCACCTTTAAACCAGCTTTGAACCCGATTCCAAAGACTGGTAACCCCTTGACGTTCTGGACGCTCGAACTGACGTTCAACCACCCTTCTCGCCCCATAGTGCAACAACCCAACTCCAGTGGAGTAGATAGGTTGATCCACATATTCAAATAATCCTTTTACTGGCAGTGGTGATGCGACTCGCACAGGCATTCCAAAGGTTGCCTCCGCCACATCTACCGCTCCCTCAATCGACGCGGTACCACCTGTAATAACAATACCAGCGGCCACTTGATCTTCTAATCCTGAGTCTCTTAACTCCTGCAATACCAGCTCAAATAACTCCTGGTATCTAGGCTCAACGACCTCTGCCAAGGTATGTCTGGACATACTTCTCGACGGACGTCCGCCAACAGAAGGTACCTCAATGCTGTCTTCTCGACTCACCATCGAGCTGCGCGCACTGGCATACTGAACCTTGATCTGCTCAGCATGAGATAACGGTGTACGGAAAATCTTGGCGATATCGTTCGTCACCTGATTACCCGCGACAGGCACCACGGCGCAGTGACGCAAAGCCCCGTTGGTATAGACAGCTAAATCTGTCGTGCCGCCACCGATGTCGACTAAACAGACCCCAAGATCTTTCTCGTCATTAGTCAGCACTGAGTCTGCCGATGCGATAGCGGAGAACACGAGATCATCCACTTTCAAGCCACAACGTTCGACACTCTTAGTGATATTCTTTGCCATATCGTTAGCACAAGTGACGATATGCACCTTAGCTTCCATCCGCATACCCGACATACCGATTGGACTTTTTATTCCATCTTGCACATCGATTGCGTACTCCTGTGGAAGCACATGTAAAATGCGGCGCTCTGTCGGTATCTTTACCGAACGCGCTGTGTGTATCACATTGTCAACGTCATCCTGAGTCACCTCTTCATCATTGATGGAGACCATGCCGTTTTCGTTTTGACAACTGATATGCTTTCCTGAGATCCCCAAGTACACAGATGACACTTGGCAATCAGCCATCAGCTCAGCTTGATCCAACGCTCGCTGAACACTGCGCACAATGGAATCAAGATCATTCACACCACCTTTATCCATGCCTCTGGATTGATGATTTCCTAATCCAACAACACTGATCTCACCATCAGGCAGCACTTCACCTATGATCACAGCAACCTTAGAGGTTCCTATGTCCAATCCAACGATCAGATTTCTATCTTGATTCTTGGTCATTATTTAGTGGCTCTCTTCTTGTGCATTTTTCCAACCTACGGCTAATCCGGTGTCGTAACGCAAATCAACTTTAGCAACACTTTTTGATTGCTTTGCCAGCGTGGGATACACGTTAATAAATCTCTGTATCCTTGCCATCTTATCTTCTCGACCCAACTCCAGCATGATCCCGTTATCCAGTGATGCATGCCAAGCATGTCTTGGGCTTAAACTTAAACTGTGTAAATTGAAGCCATTAATCTTTAAAAGCTCACTTAGCTGACGAAATGTCGTTAACACTAATTTCGACTGACCTTCTGGTCCTGCTAGCAAGGGCAGAGTGCCAACACTCTCTCTTTTAGGAGCATCGAATACCTGTCCATGAATATTGAGCCAAGCATCGCCATTCCAGTGAGCAACCACCTGCTGTTCCACGAGGTAGACCTTTAACTTTGCTGGCCACTCACGTCTCACCGAAGCCTGATATACCCAAGGCAGAGCCTCTAACGCAGCCTGAACCTGATTCACATCGGCAGAGAAGAAGCTACGTTGCATCAAGTCACGCAGGGCAGCCTGTATCTCCTCATCTGAGGTTTTATCACGTTCGCCCTTGATGGCTACCGCTTCAATCGGCAAAGCATCGGCATCATTAACAACCAGATTTAGCTTCCAAGCCGCCATTGAAAGACCTAAGAGCACAAAGAGCAGAAACAGCAACCCAAAACACAAGTACCAATCGACCTGCTGCAGTTTAAGCTTCCACCTTTGGCTAACATCAACCCAAGACACAGGTTTCTACCCTTAAATCATCTATTGGAAACAAGGCTATTGCATTCATTAACCTCGGAAAATCGGCCATTATATAGACCTTATTCCTAGGGTCAAAATCTGATAGTTCTGCAATGAGACGCTATTCAAACTTATCCCCTGTTCGAATCATTGTTTGTTGATTCGAAACCTAATTTGTTCTGGGCTAACTGCCTAGCTAATGCACCGATATTTCCAGCACCTTGGGTCAACAGGAGATCTCCCTCCTGCAGCACATCCGGTAACAAGGTCAGCAACTGCTCTTGATCTGCCACAAAAATAGGATCTAGCTGACCGCGTAGACGGATAGAGCGACACAGGGCCCGGCTGTCCGCTCCCGGTATTGCAGCCTCTCCGGCAGAGTAAACATCGAGCAGCAGTAAACAATCGACTTGCGACAGCACTTCAACAAAGTCTTCATAGAGGTCGCGAGTTCTGCTATAGCGATGTGGCTGATAGATCATCACTAAACGCTTTTCAGGCCAGCCTAGTTTCGCCGCTTTAATTGTTGCCGCCACCTCACTGGGGTGATGGCCATAATCATCAACTAAAACCACTTCACCTCTATCGGTATCGAAACAACCAAGCTGCTCGAATCGACGGCCAATTCCTTCGAAGTCAGCCAGCGCCTGAATAATTGCTTCATCTTCAATCTCATCTTCGCTGGCAACAGCTATGGCAGCCAAAGCATTCAGTACATTATGCTCACCAGGCAGGTTCACCATCACTTCCACATCTTCAACGCCAGCTCTTCTTAATGTGAAACGACTACGGTACCCATCCTGAACAAAATTAAGCGCCTGAACATCAGCGTCTTCACTAAAACCGTAGGTCACAATTTTACGGCCCACACTAGGAAGAAGCTCACGCACAACAGGATCGTCAATGCACATAACCGCAATGCCATAAAATGGTAGGTTATGAAGGAAATCGATAAAGGTAGACTTTAATCGTTCAAAGTCCCCCTCATAGGTATCCATATGATCCGCTTCGATATTGGTGATAACGCTAACCATAGGTTGCAGATGGAGGAAACTTGCATCACTCTCATCAGCTTCCGCAATCAAGTAGCGGCTATTACCTAATCTGGCATTGGTTCCCGCACTGTTTAACAGCCCGCCGATGACAAAGGTGGGATCTCGCTCAGCTTGACCATAGACACTGGCTATTAAACTGGTTGTGGTCGTTTTGCCATGGGTTCCAGCAACTGCTACCCCATGACGGTAACGCATCAACTCAGCTAACATCTCTGCGCGGCGAACCACTGGAATTCTTAATGCCTGTGCCTCTAATAACTCAGGGTTATCTGCATGAATAGCGGTAGAGACGACAACAACATCTGCGCCATGTACCTGCTCCTCTTTATGACCAAGGTGAATCTTTGCTCCCAATGACGCCAACCTTTGTGTAACGGCATTTTCAGCAATATCAGAGCCTGATAAACGATAACCTTCATTAACGAGTACTTCGGCTATGCCGCCCATACCCGCACCACCAATTCCGACAAAATAGATGTGCTTAACACGTCTCATCTCAGGAATGATGTTTCTTAATTTTGAATACTTCTCTTTATCGTTACCCATCTCAACTCTTTCCCGCTAATCGAATGCAGACATCGGCGACTTTCTGGGTCGCATCAATCACGCCAACACTTTTTGCACGTTGACCCATCTGATCTAACTCATCTCTGTCAGACGATAAGATCTGCAACTTCCCGATCAGCTTATCTATATCTAAAATTGGTTGTGGCAGCAGAAATGCTCCCCCGGCCTTCACTAATACTTGCGCGTTTTTAGTTTGATGATCGTCCACCGCATGTGGATAAGGAACCAATAAGCTTGGCAGACCAATTGCCGCCAACTCAGAAACAGTTAATGCTCCTGAGCGACACAACACCACATCCGCCCATCGGTACGCCGCTTCCATGTCATCAATAAACTCCGCAACGCTCACGCTACCGTCTAGCCCTAAACGCTGATACTCACCTTTCACCGATTGCTGGTTTCCCTTGCCAACCTGATGCCACACCGTAATGAGATGTGTCTTGCTCATATCTGCTGTCACTGTCGGCATCAGGTCATTAAAGACCTTGGCACCTAAACTGCCACCAACTACTAACACTTTTAAGGACTCTTTAGCCCCCGCATCTTTAGGGGTTTGGCCTAAAGCGATCAGCTCCTCTCTGATCGGATTACCGACCACTTCAGCCTGAACCTGATCAAACGTATCTTCAAAAGCACATAACACCTGAGAAGCGATACGGGATAAGAGCTTGTTCGTCATCCCTGGGATCGCATTTTGCTCATGCAGTACCAAAGGTATCCCGGATAATCTCGCAGCAACGCCACCTGGGCCACTTGCAAAACCGCCCATGCCTAACACTACATCAGGCTGAAACTCTTTAATGACCACCCGTGCCTGCGCAATCGAGCGCAGCACCTTAAATGGCGCTGCCAATTTACGTACAACACCATTACCTCTAACGCCTTTAATATCGATAAAGTCGATATCGAAACCATGCTGAGGAACTAAACGCGCTTCCATACGCTCTGCAGTACCTAACCAGCGAACTTTCCAGCCCTGCTTACTTAGGTACTTAGCAACGGCTAACGCAGGGAATACATGTCCCCCGGTGCCGCCAGCCATAATCAAAATGCGTTTTTCGTCACTGACATTCGTCATTAACTTTTCTTCCCCTGAACTGCTTGTATGGAGCTTAATCGACGCTCATGATCGATTCGAATTAGTATCATCGCCGCCGCAGTCATCACCCATAAACTACTGCCGCCATAACTGATAAAAGGCAAAGTTAACCCTTTAGTTGGTAGCATTCCGATACTGGCCCCAACATTAACGACGGTTTGAAAACAGAACCAAATACCGATGGCATAAGCTAAATAGCCTTCAAACGCCTTATCTACTTGAATGCATAGATTGCCCAGTTTAATGGCCTTTAATGCAACAAATAACAGCACTGTCAACACAACAATAATGCCGATAAAACCTAACTCTTCACCAATCACTGCAAAAATAAAATCCGTATGAGCCTCGGGCAGATATTCCAACTTCTGGATACTGTTTCCCAGCCCTTGACCAAACCAGTCTCCACGCCCATAAGCCATTAAAGACTGAGTGAGCTGGTAACCACTGCCAAATGGATCCTGCCAAGGATCCATAAAGGAGGTCACCCGTCGCATCCGGTATGGCTCAAGCAATACCAAAGCAACAAACGCCATTATCCCCGTGAGGATCAGAGCAAAAAAGTCGAGCAATCTAGCACCAGCCAAAAACAGCAAACCTACAGTGCCCACAAACAGCACAACCACAGTGCCTAAATCTGGCTGCATCAAGATCAAGATGGCATAGACAGCAAACACGGCTATCGGCTTATAAAAGCCTTTGGCATTTTCTCGTATCTCCTGATGACGCCTCACCAGATAGCCTGCCATGTAAATGGCAAACGCTAGCTTAGCCAATTCAGCAACCTGAATTCTTAATGGGCCAATAACCAACCAGCGTGTGGCCCCATTAACGGTATGACCCACAAAAGGTACAGCCACTAACATGATCCCGACTATCAATAGGAATATTGGACTAAACCTCTGCCACATTGCCATGGGGATCCGGAGCACAACAGCAGCAATAATGACGCTACCAATGATAAAAACGAGATGCCTCATAACAAAGTGATAAGGATTCCCTTTCAAGCTTTGTGCTTCAGGCATCGATGCCGACATCACCATGACAAAACCGAAACAGATAAGTCCAATGACGGACATCAATAAGGTTCTGTCATAAAGCTGCACACCCGGCGCTTCATTCTCTTTAAACAGATTCGGCCAACTCCAAGTGACACTCGTGCCAAATAGATTGAGTTGTCGCTCGTCACTACGCATTAGAGCTTCCAGCTAATGCATTAACCTCTGCTCTGAAATCTTCGCCACGAGCCATAAAGTTTTTGTACATGTCTAGGCTCGCACAAGCTGGTGACATCAATACAATATCTCCAGCCTCAGCAAGTTCATTCGCTTTTTTTACCGCCTCATACATATCGCTAACTCGAATAGCTTTCTCAGAGAACTCTGCGATTTTATCGCCATCTTTTCCTAATGTGATCAGTTGAGAAAGCCCTTGAATAGCCTGCTGCAATGGCTGAAAATCAGCACCTTTTCCATCTCCACCCGCAATTAAAATAATGCCACCAAGATGATCGCTAAACCCTTCAAGTGCAGCAACAGTTGCGCCGACATTGGTAGCCTTAGAGTCGTTGACATAACTGACGCCATTTTGAACTGCCACCAATTCACATCGATGCGCTAAACCGGTAAATGTCATCGCAACCTGTATCATCGATTCTTTATCGACTCCGGCATGATAAGCCAGTGCCATAGCGGCGAGCAGGTTAGCATGGTTATGACTACCAACAAGCGCAACATCAAGCAGATTCATGATCTCTGTTGTTCCATGTACTACCTTGCCATCACGAACGCCCCACTCATCATTAAATGGTGCCGACAATCCAAAACTATTTTGATTCATCGGATCTTTTGGCTCGGTCAGTTCATCTTCTCGATTAAACAGCGCGCGTTTACTTTGGCAATAGAGTGACAGTTTTGCTTGCCTGTATGCCTCAAGGTCTGTGTAACGATCCATGTGATCTTCACTGATATTGAGACAGGTCGCCACGATACAATTTAAACTGTGCGTGGTCTCGAGCTGGAAACTGGAAAGTTCTAAAATATAGAGATCTCTTGGCTCTCTAAGCAGGTCCAGTGCGGGAACACCGATATTGCCACCAACTGCATAGTTAAGACCTGCGACCCTCGCCATCTCACCAACTAATGTGGTCACTGTAGACTTACCGTTTGAACCGGTAATACCTATTACACAAGGCTCTCTACCCTTAACCGCTCGGGCAAATAACTCCACATCCCCAATAACTTCAATACCCATATCGATAGCCGCACGGATCTCAGGCGTATCAATGGCAATACCAGGACTGATAATAATTTGGCTTGCTTGCACTAGATAACGACAATCAAAACCGCCAGTCAGTAACTCAACCTCAGGATATAAACGCTTGAGTTCCTCCATGCCGGGAGGTTGATGACGACTATCCATCACCAGAGGAGTGATCCCCTGTTCATGTAGATAATGCACAACCGAAAGCCCAGTTGCTCCCAGCCCTAACACCACATGTGACTTAATATTTTCCATGCTCAACTACCTTAACCCTAAGCCGCTAGGCTTAAGGTCTTGAGTTAGGTGTGACATCTGGTTTCCCATGCAGTTACCTTAATTTCAACGTAGCCAGTCCAAGCAGGACTAGAAAGAGTGAGATAATCCAAAAACGAACGATCACCCTTGGCTCTGGCCATCCCTTCAACTCATAGTGATGATGGATTGGCGCCATGCGAAATATCCGCTGTCCGCGTAATTTGTAAGAGCCCACCTGTAAAATCACAGATACTGTCTCCATCACGAAGACACCACCCATGATCACTAACAAGATCTCTTGGCGAACCAGAACAGCAATAGCCCCTAATGCCGCGCCTAAAGAGAGTGAACCAACATCTCCCATAAAGACCTGAGCTGGATAGGTGTTAAACCAAAGGAAACCTAAACCGGCACCGACTATCGCTGTACAAACAATCACTAACTCACCAGCACCAGGTAAGTAGGGAAGATGCAAGTAGTTAGCAAACTGGACGTGACCAGAGAGGTAAGCGATTAATGCAAAGGCAGCTGCAACCATGACAGTAGGCATGATAGCTAAGCCATCAAGGCCATCGGTTAAGTTCACCGCGTTGCTTGAACCAACAATGGTAAAGTACGCCAGCACGATGAAAAAACCACCAAGCTGAGGCATGATATCTTTAAAAAAAGGCACCACAAGCTGGGTCTCGCCTGTCATATCAGCCGAGGCATACAGATAGAAAGCAATAACCAATGCCGCCACCGACTGAAGAATATACTTCCACTTGGCAATCAAACCTTTAGTGTCTTTACGAACCACTTTACGGTAGTCATCGATAAAGCCGATCAATCCAAAACTTGCCAAAACAAACAGGACAACCCAGACATATCGGCTGCCAAGATCGCCCCACAGCAAGACGCTAATAAATACACCAGCAAGGATCAGTATCCCTCCCATAGTCGGCGTACCACGCTTGCTAAAATGTGATTCAGGACCGTCGTTACGAACGATTTGACCAATCTGCAGCATCTGCAAACGCTCAATCATCTTAGGACCCCACCAGAGACTGAACATAAGTGCAGTCATTAAGCCTAAGATAGCTCTGAAAGTAACATAGGAAAAAACGTTAAACCCTGTGTAAAATTGGGTTAAATACTCCGCCAGATAGACCAGCATTAAACAAACTCCCCTTGCCCGTGGGCAATTTTTAAGGCCTCAACGACACGTTCCATTCCGGCACTGCGTGAACCTTTGACCAACACAGTTACATCACCTTGTAACTGGTTGATGGTATTAATTAAACAAAGCACTAGTGGCGCTAACTCTTGCTGATGCTGTCCACCGAAAGCGGCGGCCGTATTTTCACTTAGCTCACCTAAGGTGAAAAGGGCATCTATCCCCTGTTTTTTTGCGTATTCGCCTAGCTCAGAATGCAAAAGGGACGCATTGTCACCTAATTCTCCCAAATCGCCCAGTACTAAACAGCGAAATCCCTCAATTTCTTGAAGCCAGTCAATAGCAGCACCCACTGATGCGGGGTTTGCATTATAGCTATCATCAATAATTCTCACTCTGCCCAGCTCATGAGGTAACATTCGACCTTTAACGGGTTCTATCAGTTTTAGACCGCTCAATATCTCTTCGAGCGACAGCCCAAGAGAGAGACAGATAGCAGTTGCAGCAAGGGCATTACTCACTTGATGGCGACCTGAAAGTGGCAGAGTTATCGACTCACAACTGTCGAGATAGTTCAGCGTAAAACTGTATCTTCCTAATGAATCGGACACTAACTCGCTCGCCTTCACATCGGCTTGTGACTCGATAGCAAAAGTAAGCTGAGTAAATTGACTTGCCGCACCACGCATCACATCAGCAAAGGGATCGTCTAAGTTGATCACCGCTATTCCATCAGCGCTTAAGTGGTTAAAGATCTCCGATTTAGCCTTAGCAACACCTTCAAGTGAACCGAAGCCCTCAAGGTGCGCCGATGCCACATTATTCACCATGGCGACATCCGGCATCACCAGTGAAGAGGTGTAATCGATCTCACCTAGATGGTTCGCTCCTAACTCAAAAACCCCAAACTCTTCATCACCTTCTAAACGAAGCAGAGTCAGCGGTACACCAATCTCATTATTAAAATTACCAGCGGTGTAGAGCACTTTATGCTGTTGTGACAATATGCTCGCCACCATCTCTTTCACACTGGTTTTACCGTTCGAGCCGGTCAGTGCGACAGACTTCGGCTGAACAAGCTCCTTAAGATAGGCACCTATCTCACCCATCGCTTTTTGGGTATCACAGACCAAAACCTGGGGGATATCTAAGGCAAGTTCACGACTCACCAGTAGTGCACTGGCACCATTTTCTTGCGCTAAATGAGCAAAATCATGACCATCAAACTTCTCACCTTTTAAGGCGACAAACAGTGTCTTCTCCGGAATACTCCGGCTGTCACTGCACACATTTAGTATCTCTGTATCACTGCCGATCAAACGACCATTGAGTCGTTGACTTAACAGAGATAAGGTTAAGCGGATCATCTATCTACCTCAGAACTATTATTAGCTAAACTTCCACTTGCTAAACTGCAGGCTAATGCGCGTTCATCATAATCACGTCTCACACCACCGGCCTCTTGATAGGTTTCATGCCCCTTCCCTGCCAGCAAAATAAGGTCGCCAGGTTTAGCGACAGCCAGCACCTCTCTAATCGCCAGTTCACGATCCACTTGTGTAAGTGCATATTCAGGGCGATTAAGACCTGCCAATATGTCATTGATTATCTCATCTGGAGACTCGCTTCTGGCATTATCACTGGTCACCATAATACGGTCAGCATACGCTTCAGCAGACTGCGCCATTAAAGGACGTTTGCCTTTATCACGATCGCCGCCACAACCAAATAGACACCACAGTTCACCTTCACAGTGACCTCTTAGCGCCTTAAGCGCTTGCTCAATAGCATCGGGAGTATGGGCATAATCCACCACAAGTGTGATACCGTTTTCAGTGGTGAACTGCTCCATTCGTCCAGCAACGGCATTCAGCTTTGGCACGGCATTAAGCAGGGCATTCATATCAAAACCAAGTTGATAAAGGCCCGCTAAAGCTGCAAGCAGGTTTGACAGGTTAAATGCACCTAACAGAGGGGAATCAATATTGCCGTTACCTTCGGGCCATACAAGTCTTGCTCTGACACCTTGATTGTGAAAATGGTTACCTTGGGTATAAATAGCCGCATCTTGAGAAACAGTGTCCTTATCACCAGCAATGCTATAGCCAATCAGCTTGTCTGAATCACTTTGGGCCAACCACTGTTTACCTAAATCATCATCAAGGTTGATAACACCTGACTTTAGAGAGGGGAACTTAAATAACCTGAACTTAGCATCACCATAGGCCTGCATAGTGCCATGATAATCAAGATGATCTCGGCTTAAATTAGTAAAAATAGCCAAGTCGAAGGGGACCGCATCGACTCTTGCCTGTATCAGGCCATGGCTCGACACTTCCATCGCACACAGATCTGCACCCTGCTCATTAAAAGCGTTAAGTTGAGCCATGATGGTAATAGGATCAGCGGTTGTATTACCACTGTCGACTAAATCCCCCCAAAGTCCATTCCCTAAGGTTCCCATCACAGCAGGCTGTTTGCCTAAACAAACTAACAGTTGCGCCATAAGCTGTGTAATAGAAGTTTTACCGTTTGTGCCTGTGACACCAACTAATTTCAAACGTTCAACAGGCAGCGGATAGGCCTGAGCAGCCAAAGCAGAGAGTTGACGGTTTAGCTGAAAGAAGAAGATCTGGGTGCTGTTACTAATCAATGCTTTGCCGTGCATATCTGGCTCGTCAGTATGAACCAGTGACACTTGTGCACCATTTTTCACCGCAGCTTCGATATAATCTCGGCCGTCAACTTGATGCCCAGGTACAGCAACAAACAGATCGCCTTGGGCTACCTCTCGGCTATCAAGGCTCAACTTGTTAACACTCTCAGATCCTGAGTAATGGAACCAAGGTGCTAATAGATCTCTTAGTAGCATCACTCTGCCCTCCTTGTGCTTCCAGCTAAACGCACCTTCTCAGTTGAGGAGATTGGCTCAACATTGAGCATCTGCAATGCACCCGACATCACCTTGGCAAAAGCTGGTGCAGCAAGATCACCACCATAATATTTGTCACCTTTAGGTTCATTAACCACAACCGCAATTGCCAGTCTTGGATTATGAACAGGCGCAACGCCAGCAAAGACTGCCACGTAATCTTCGCCATAGCCGCCAGCGACCGCCTTTCGAGCCGTACCGGTTTTACCCGCCACTGGATAACCCTCAATATGCGCTTTAGTGGCCGTGCCACCTTTCTCGGTCACACCAACCAACATCTCCATCACACTCTGCGCCACATGGGGAGAGATCACTTGAGTCCCTTCCGGTTGCTGTTTAAGCTTTAAAATTGACACAGGGTATAGCACCCCTTTGCTCCCTAAGGTCGCATAGAGTCTGGCTAGCTGAAGCGGGGTCACCATAAACCCATAACCAAAAGATAGCGTTGCTCTTTCAAAATCTGACCAACGTCGACGGTCATGGATAAGCCCTGAGCTCTCCCCCTCAAGATTGATGCCTGAGTAGTTACCCAGCCCCATGGTTTGATATGAACCTAATAACTCCTGTACTGGCATAGAGAGGCCGATTTTAGCCATGCCTACGTTACTCGAATGCACTAAGATCCCAGAAAGTGACAAGTCCCCATAATCTCTACCGTCACGAACAATCTTGCCACCTATCCTCATGCGCCCAGGGTAAGTTTTAAAGATTTGCTCCTCTTTTATCGTCCCCGCATCAAGCGCTGCAGCGACCACAAAAGGTTTAATGGTCGATCCTGGCTCATAGGCATCTGTCAGCGCGCGGTTACGCATTCGATAGCTTTGTAGGTTTTCACGAGAGTTGGGGTTATAAGATGGTGTATTGGCCATAGCCAGTACTTCACCGGTATGCACATCAAGCACCACAATTGACGCAGAAGTCGCTTGATTAATCTCAGTTACTCTCTTTATTTCGCGGTAAGCCAGTTGCTGAATACGCTGATCGATACTAAGAACCAGATCGTTCGGGCTTTCTCCCTCATGGACCATATCCAGACGCTCTACAACATGGCCATCACGGGATTTACGTACCTTCTGCTTTGAAGGAGTACCAGTTAACCAATCGTTGTAAGAGTTTTCAATCCCCTCAATTCCCACATCATCAATGTTAGTGATCCCGACTAATTGAGCGGAGATCTCACTGGTTGGATAGTAACGACGGGATTCAGATTTCAGATAGACACCAGGTAACCTTAGCTGCTTGATATACTCAGCAACCGCGGGCGTTACCTGACGTTTAAGGTAGGTAAAACGTTTTCTAGGGTTAGATTGAACCCGCTTAAGGATCTCATCTTTAGGTTCATGCAGCACATCGGCCAGCGCCTGCCAGCGGCGCATATCAACAAAGCCATTCTTATCATGTACAACCTTAGGATCGGCATAAACCGCTTTAACTGGAACACTCACCGCCAGCATTTCGCCATTGCGATCTGTGATCAAGCCACGCTGTACCTCACGACTTGTTGTTCTTAGGGTGCGCATATCACTTTCATGGCGAAGCTTCTCAGGCTCGACAATCTGAATATAAGCAGCACGACCAATAAGACTGGTAAACAGCAGGCAAACAAAAGCCACGACGACATATAAACGCCATTGTATTAGTTGCGGCTTCTTCTTACGTTTTGCCTGCTTACTCATAACACTCTCACCGTTCTGGATTCTTTAGGAGTAAAATAAGCAAGATCCAGATTATCCGGTTGGTTCATACTTATGGCACTCTAACGACAATTTCTTCTTTCGGTAACGGACGGTTCATCTCTAACTCTTTCGATGCAATTCGGGTAATACGGCTATGTTCCGATTGAGACTGCTCCTCAAGAAGCAAATTCCGCCATTCAATATCCAACCTATCCCGCTCCTGTAACATCTGATCCCACTGGCTGGTATATTTGCGCGTAACATGGCTTGTATATACAACAGTAATTGCATTTCCTAGCACAGCACATGCAAGCAACAAAACCCACTTATGGTGCCAAAGATCAAGTAGCACGATTTTGGGTAGATTAAATTGAGGCTGACTCAAACCTGCTCCTTAACCTTTTTCTTTATCTTTCATAGCCCAAACCATCATGGCTGTTATCACCAGTGTTTCATTAGTATTCCAGTCTCTGCGCAATACGCAGAACTGAACTACGGGCACGAGTATTACGCTCAATCTCTTCATCGGATGGCTTAATTGCTTTACCCACGCCCTTAAGAAGACGAGTCTTATTAATCTCCGCTTCGGTGATCGGCAGTCCATGAGGGACACTCTCTCCCTGACTGTGACGACGAATAAAGCGTTTAACCATCCTGTCTTCAAGAGAATGGAAACTGATAACCGATAATCGACCTTGAGGGGCCAATACCGTTAATGCTCCCTCTAACGCCTGATCTATCTGCTCTAATTCACTATTGATATAGATTCTAATCGCCTGAAAAACCCGTGTAGCAGGGTGTTTATTACGCTCTTTGCTCTTAGAGATACGTGCAATCAGATCAGCCAACTCTTTGGTACGTAAAAATGGCGTTTTTTCACGATCTGCAGCAATACATCTGGCGATATGGCGAGAATTTTTCTCTTCACCATAGGTTTTAAATACCCATGCCATATCCTCTACTTCTGCACGCGCTAACCAATCGGCAGCGGTCTCTCCTTGAGAGTTATCCATGCGCATGTCGAGCGGACCATCACGTAGAAAACTAAACCCACGCTCGGCATCGTCAAGTTGAGGTGATGACACCCCAAAGTCCAGCAACACCCCGTCAATTTTACCTTTTAAACCAAGCTCTTCTACATAGGTCGCTAGCTGGCCAAAGCCACCATGAACTATGCTAAACCTTGCATCATCAGCAAACTGCTTAGCCGCTTCAATCGCTTGTGGATCACGATCGATCGCAATCAAACGACCATTTTCACCTAGGTGTTTAAGCACTTCGCGAGAGTGGCCACCACGGCCAAATGTGCCATCGATATAGATGCCATCTTCTTTTATATTTAGACCTGCTACGGTTTCCGTCAGCAGAACTGATAAGTGTGCGAATTCTTGGCTCATTATTTTCTTCTATCTAATTTATTTAAATTCACTGTTTAAAGTGAAAAATCGGCAAGACGTATATTTTCAGCGAACTCTTCATCCTGAATCGTCTCCCGGCTTTGCTCTATCTGATGCTGCCAAGCAGTTTCATCCCAGAGCTCAAATTTATTCAGCTGTCCCACCAGCATGGCGCGTTTACCTAAATTGGCATATTGACGCAGGGGAAGAGGTAACAATAACCTGCCGTTACCATCCAGCTCACATTCATGTGCATAACCTAGAAGCATACGTTTCATCGCGCGCTCAGCTGGCAAAGTATCTGACAGCAACAGCAATTTAGCTTCGATCTTGCTCCACTCATCCAGTGGATAGAGCAGTAAACAAGCGGATTGGATATCAACTGTGATCACTAACTGGCTGTTATATTCAACGTGCAGAGGCTCCCGGTAACGCTTTGGAATAGCGACCCGACCTTTTGTATCAAGGTTAATAGCACTGGCACCACGAAACACGTTAGCTTGTCCTTAGCTCCTAGAAAAGATCCACAAAGATCCACAATTTCCCACAAGACCTAAGTTTAGAGATAGAACGCAAGCATTGTCAAGCAGTCACAGCGATAGGAACTATTTATGAATCCAGTATTCAAGCGGGTTAGCAGCAGATTTCAAATAGAAGGAGTTGTTGAAATAACAAGGGATAAAAGTGGATCTCCCACCCATAAACTGCTGAAAAAACAGGCAGAACATACATACATTAATCTTTATTTATCTTAAAAGTGGTTTTATTTCCCAATATTACACTTTTGAACTGTGCTTTGATGTTTACACTTATATTGCTAGTAATTAAGTACAGTAATCTCCTCTAAGTACTTTTAAGAGACAAATTCAGAGAATGGGTAATGCACATCATGCTTAGTTATAGTGGGGTCATCAGTTATAAAATTAACGAGTTAGCTTTTTTAGTCTAGCCTTACATGTATATACAGGCTTTATATCTACATTGCTGTAGCAGGTGAAAACCAGAAAATTAAGGAGTTATCGCTGAAGTTTTCATCTTAAAAGGCTAAATATTGACCAATCACTGCCGATAGAGGATTATAGAAAAGTGAACGGGGGAATTATGATAGGTTTAGACAGCCTCTACGCTATGTTAGCTCGCCCAGTACAGGCAAGCGTGAAGCGAAAGCGAATTGTTGAAGAGACAGAAAACAGTGCAGGTATTGCAGAGGATAGCCATGAGGCGCCACAATCTCAGCTTCCGCCTAATTTAGAGCGGCGTCGAACACTCGAAGACAGACGCGGTACATCTCGTGGAGATCGTCGCCGAAAAGCCAAACAAGAGGAAGAACTCGAAGATAACAAAGCGTTACTTGAATCACCTCTCCCGCGGATCGACATAGACGTTTAATTTATCCATTAATCGTTTGCGAGACAGCACTTTGCCAGCCTGCATATAACTCATCTTTTTGCTCTTCACTGATAGATGGCACAAAAGATTTATCGATATCGGCCCTATGCTTAAGCTCTGAGGTAGAGTCCCAGAATCCCACAGCTAAACCTGCAAGAAACGCAGCTCCCATAGCCGTCGTTTCTGTGACAGCGGGTCGCTGCACCTCAACCGAAGTAATATCGGCTTGAAACTGCATCAAAAAGTCATTGGCAACAGCACCACCATCGACTTTAAGTTGCTTTAGATCCACGCCACTATCTTTAGCCATAGCATCGAGTAGATCTCTGCTCTGATAGGCTATCGCTTCCAGTGCAGCCCGAATAATGTGATTTCGATTTGAACCTCGGGTTAGCCCAACTAATGCCCCTCTGGCACTTGGATCCCAATATGGCGCCCCTAAACCCACGAAGGCTGGCACCAGATACACGCCATTTGTACTCTCGACTCTTGAGGCAAAGTACTCAGTATCCTGAGCATCTCTAATCAACCCAAGCTCATCCCTTAGCCATTGAATCGTTGCACCTCCCATAAATACTGAGCCTTCCAGAGCATAGTTCACCTCTCCCTTGGCACCAATTGCTATGGTTGTCAGTAGCCCATGATTCGACTTTACAGCTTTTTCTCCTGTATTCATCAGAAGGAAACAGCCAGTACCATAGGTATTCTTTGCCATACCCGGCTCAGTACATAGCTGACCAAAAAGCGCTGATTGCTGATCGCCAGCAATCCCAGCAATAGAGATCTCCCCCCCTTCGCCTGCGATACGGGTTTTACCATAGACGGCACTAGAGGGTTTCACTTTAGGAAGAAGAGACTCAGGGATAGTTAATGCTTCAAGTATCCGCTTATCCCAGCTTTGGGTATGGATATTGAACAATAAAGTACGACTGGCATTGGTCGGGTCGGTAACATGGACTTTGCCTTCAGTCAGCTTCCATACAAGCCAAGTATCTATAGTGCCAAATAACAGCTCACCTCTTTTCGCACGCTCCCTCACGCCCGGAACATTGTCTAAAATCCATTTAATTTTAGTGCCAGAAAAGTAAGGGTCTAAGAGTAGACCTGTAGTATCTCGAATATACTCCTCCAACCCTTGAGATTTAAGCTCTTCACAGATCTCACTACTGCGTCTGCACTGCCAAACAATGGCATTATAAACTGGCTTGCCAGTTTGCTTATCCCAGATAACCGTTGTCTCACGTTGATTGGTGATCCCAATCGATGCGATCTCACTGGCATGGATACCACTTCGTGCTATGACCTCTATTAAAGTGGAGCTCTGGGATGCCCATATCTCCATAGGATCATGTTCAACCCAACCCGCCTGGGGATAAATTTGAGTAAACTCACGCTGTGAAATCGACACAATATTCGCATCATGATCGAAAATAATCGCTCTGGAACTGGTAGTTCCCTGATCCAGTGCCACAACATATTTTTTAGTCACAAATCTTTCCTTAAGCTCGATGTTCTACTTAATATTGAGTTTGTTGCAAAACGCCCACTTCAGGCTCAACCTCTGGCTTTGTGCTCAGCTCATCACATGAATGGGCAGGAAAATACCAAAACTCAGCAAGCTTACCATCAACGACTCTGAAGGTTCCAATACTACACTGGGACAGCTCTTCACCATCATTATCCCACGTGACTCTCTCTACAGTACTAACATAGTTGCCAGACTCCATCATATCGAGAATCTTCGCATTGGCACCTTTGAGACTTTCAAAATAATCTGTCATTGCAGCGCCAAACTCGGCTTTACTGGATGTTTCAACTTCAACCTTTTTACCTGTGATATGCATCCAGGTAACATTGTCAGTGGTGTGGGAGACCATCAAGCCTACATCATGCTGGTTATAAGCCTGTATAAAGCTCTGAACGACTTCACTCGATGTTGGAGTCGTAGCAGCACTTAAGGTGAATGGTAAAACGGATAATGTGGCCACCAATAGGAAGGGCTTCATTGTACACCTCTGTAGTTGTGACTTAAGTTTGAATAAAAGGTATTACTTAACAAAATTCACTTCATTAGATGAATATAATCTTATGAAGTTCATTTTGCTAACAAAAAATCTCCTCCTTTTGACTTAAAAAAAAGGGCTGGCACCTAAGTACCAACCCTTTATCAATAAAGTCTACATTAGAAACGGTAGCTAGCCTGCACACCCACTAACATAATATTACCGCTAACTTGCCCCTCAAACACCCCACCAAACGGCAGAGAATCGGTTTCAGCCTCATGCATTGGAGACTCATCAGCAAAGATATAAGTTGCCCCAAAATCAAACGCTAAATTTTCGCTATATTGGTAGCCATAACCAGCACTCAACCAAAGACGGTTAACTTCAGGAATCGTTGCCGTACGATGAATATCATCAACCGCGGCCTGATCATAGGCAACACCCGCTCTTAGGCTTGATTTTGCAGACAGCGCATAAGTCGCACCAAGAGCAAAACGGTAGTTATCTTTCCAGTTTTCCTCTTTAACTAAAATAGCGGAGTTACTTAGCTCAGGAATTTTAGCTTCAAGCTTCTCGAATGAACTCCAATCAGTCCAGTTTACGCTGGCATGAACAGCAAGCTTATCCGTTAATTGGTGGAAACTGGCAATCTCAGCTGTGGCTGGAAGCGTAAGCTCCATTGCGCCCGCATAAATTTTGCTCGCATCCATGCTACCTTCAAGCATGCTAAAACCTAGGCCATTGGCTTCACCTTCCAAGTTTTGCTCAACCTCAGAACGATAGTTAAAGCCAATACGGTTATTAGCATTGATCTGCCACGCACCACCTAACTGCCATCCCCAAGAGGTATCATCCCCCTCCATATACTTTAGAGTGGTTCCCTTAGGAATGATGAGGTTTGCCGATAATGGAACATCGACAGAGCTCTTGGCACCGAAGCTGCCTTCACCCATCACAAAGCGAACACCAGCACCGATACTAAGCTGATCATTGATACGGTATGCAATATTAGGATTAAGCTCTATTGTTGTCACCGAAGCTTCATTACCAAATTGGTTACCACGAAAGCTATCATCAAGCTCTGTCGCCATACCAAAGTTACTTCCTAAGGCTAAACCTAAGAACCACTGCTCACTTAACTGATGTGATACATAAAAATTGGGAACAACCGCATCACCAGCAATATCTTTTGCCGATGTTGGGTTTTTACCGTCTACATAGGTCACTTCGCCATCAACATCGATATTTGGCATAACCAAAATCGCACCTGTGGTCATTTGAGTGCCTTGAAGATAGGTGAGCATGGCTGGGTTACGAAATTGTGCAGCCGCGTTATCGGCCATGGCAGCTTCACCGGCGTAGGCACGACCTAATCCGGTAGCAGAATACTCAGCTAACTGAAAACCAGCCGCTTGAACTTGAGTCGTTGTTCCCATGATGGCTGCAATCACAGCCACAGATAAAATGCGCTTATTCATTATCTCTCTCATCTTTATGTATCACGCTTAGCGCTATCACCCTTAACTTAGAGTAATAACTCAACAATTTTCTGAAGCGCAGTGTACTCACGCAGCACATCTTTGCAAGCAAACTCGATAAATCAGAGAAAAACACTGGATAAAATAGATAACGCGACATAAAAAAGGAGAAAATAACTTTTTAAACAAGGCTAGCGAGTTAAAAGAGAGTATTTGATTCGGAATTTCGATTAGAAAAACCTAAGGGATTTATAAAAAGACATTAAAAATCAATAAGTAAAAATAGGCACAAGCAAGAACATATGTGCACTGAAGATCAGGTTTATGGCCAGTGTAAATAACTAGCTTGCTTTGTGAATAGAAATATCAAAAAGAGGACCAATAAAATAGTCTTATTTTTCAATAAACTAATCAATACGGATTCGTCATTAAAACAAAAGCCAGACAAGCTTAAGCTTATCTGGCTCATTTTTTATAACACGTCAGTACAAATGTACGCTTAAATATCAATGATATCTATCACGCTTTCCAAGCTGGAAGTTGTGACTCATAGCTCGCGATCTTCGCTTCATAAGCTAAGGTCAAGCCAATCGCATCTAAACCATTAAGCATGTTATGCCTAGCAGAGCCTGCGATCTCAAAATTAAACACTGCGCCAGAGGGAGATGTCACCGTTAGCCCCTCTAGATCCACTGTGATCTCAGCCCCTTCGTTGGCTTGAACTTCGTCCATCAACTGCTGAACTTCAACATCACTTAGACGCACAGGCAGTAAACCATTATTAATGGAGTTGCCATAGAAAATATCGGCAAAGCTTGGGGCGATGATAGCTCTTAGACCAAAATCAGCTAACGCCCAAGGTGCATGTTCTCGGCTCGAACCACAGCCAAAATTCTCTTTAGAGATCAGTATCGACGCACCTTTGTATCTTGACTGATTTAGAGTGAACTCAGGGTTTGGCTCATCACCGGCATCATCGAGATAGCGCCAATCATGAAAAAGATGAACACCAAAACCATCACGAGTCACTTTAGATAAAAACTGTTTAGGGATAATCTGATCGGTATCGACATTGGCACTGTCGATCATCACAGCCAACCCGGTATGCTTAGTAAATGCTTCCATGATAATCTCCTAAAGCGTTTGACGAATATCGACAAAATGACCAGCAACCGCGGCCGCAGCAGCCATGGCAGGACTAACAAGGTGGGTTCGACTCCCTCGTCCCTGACGCCCTTCGAAATTACGGTTACTCGTAGAAGCACAGCGATCGCCAGCCTCCAATCGGTCATCATTCATCGCTAAGCACATAGAACAACCCGGTAGACGCCACTCGAATCCCGCTTCGATAAAGATCTTATCTAGACCTTCGGCCTCCGCTTGCTCTTTAACTAAACCTGAGCCTGGTACCACAATCGCTGTCACACCTTCAGCCACATGCTTACCTTTAGCATGCAAAGCCGCATCACGTAGATCTTCAATACGCGAGTTTGTGCAAGATCCAATAAAGACCTTATTGATACTCACATCTTTCATGCTAGTACCCGCGCTCAACGCAACATACTCTAACGCTTTTTCGATGCTGGCCTTAACCGTTGCATTAGGCTCATCTTGAGGATTTGGCACAACACCATCGATCGCCACCACCTGCCCTGGGTTAGTTCCCCAAGTAAGTTGAGGTGCGATGTCAGTCGCTTCGAGTATAACTGTTGAATCAAAAACGGCGTCTGCATCCGTTTTCAGTTCAGACCAAGCCGCAATCGCCTGCTCCCAACTCTCTGCCTTAGGCGCGAACTCACGGCCTTTAAGATACTCAGCAGTTGTTGCATCTGGTGCAATCATGCCAGCTTTAGCACCCATCTCAATTGCCATGTTACATACCGTCATACGGCCTTCCATAGAGAGCGCTTCAATAGCCTCACCACAGAATTCGACCACATAACCTGTACCACCATCCATGCCGATCTTACCGATAATCGCAAGTACGATATCCTTTGCGGTAATGCCAGGTGTCACATGGCCTCTAACCTCAATCTTCATCGTTTTGGCTTTGTTTTGACGCAGTGTCTGAGTTGCCATGACATGCTCAACCTCAGAGGTACCGATCCCGAACGCTAGCGCTCCAAATGCACCATGAGTCGCGGTATGAGAGTCGCCACACACGATAACAGTACCCGGCAAAGTAATACCAAGCTCAGGGCCCATCACATGGACAATACCTTGATTTTTATGATGAATGTCATAGAGTTTGATACCGAACTCTTTACAGTTATCCTGTAGCGTTTCCACCTGAATACGGGCCATAGGGCTTAATGCATCTAAGCTAGCACTCTTGGTAGAAGTGTTATGATCCATGGTGGCAAAGGTTTTCTCTGGCGCACGTAACCTACGTCCAGCGACCTTTAAACCACTAAATGCCTGAGGTGATGTCACCTCATGTACTAGGTGTCTGTCTACGTAGATAAGCGGCGCTTCACCTTCATTAGCCATAACGACATGACTGTCCCAAACCTTCTCATATAATGTTTTAGCCATGAGTTATGCACCCTCTTTAATGACTTGAGCAATATAATCACCCATCTGCGAAGTCGTCTTCGCATTGACTCGCTCATCAGCTGGTAGCAACTCGCCAGTTAGATAACCATCACTTAGCGCTTTACCAACAGCGGCCTCGATTGCCGCTGCGGCCTCTTCTAATTTCAAGCTATGGCGCAGTAGTAATGCAGCAGATAAGATCTGAGCAACAGGGTTAGCAATACCTTGCCCTGCAATATCCGGCGCACTGCCACCAGCAGGCTCATAGAGACCAAAGCCTTTACTGTTCAAGCTCACCGATGAAAGTAGCCCCATAGAGCCAGTTAACATGGCTATCTCATCTGAGATAATGTCACCAAACAGGTTAGAACAAAGCATGACATCAAACTCATTGGGACGACGTAGTAGCTGCATAGTCGCATTATCGATATAGATATGCTCTAACTCCACATCAGGGAAATCTTTGGCCACCTCTTCAACAACTTCACGCCACAGCACAGAGCAAGCCAGTACATTGGCTTTATCCACAGAGGTAACCTTCTTGCGACGACCTTGAGCAGCCTCAAATGCGATCTTAGCAATACGTCTGATCTCTTTACGGCTATAGCGCATGGTATCGAATGCTTCTTCACTCTCCCCTTCGCCTTGACGCCCTTTTGGCTTACCAAAGTAGATACCACCTGTCAGCTCACGCACACATAGCACATCGAAGCCTTTCGATGAGATGTCACTGCGTAGCGGCGACATATGCTCAAGCCCAGAGTGCAGTTTTGCCGGGCGCATATTGCAAAATAGTTCGAAATGACCACGAAGCGGCAGTAAGGCACCACGCTCAGGTTGATCATTAGGCGGTAAGTGCTCCCATTTAGGACCACCTACCGATCCAAAAAGAATGGCATCAGCCGCTTCGCATCCCTTTAAAGTCACATCTGGAAGCGGGCAACCATGATTATCGATAGCTGCTCCGCCTATATCGTATTCGCTATATTCAATAGCAAGCTCGAATCGCTCCTCTACAGCACTGAG
This sequence comes from Shewanella nanhaiensis, assembly GCF_019457885.1. Taxonomy (GTDB): domain Bacteria; phylum Pseudomonadota; class Gammaproteobacteria; order Enterobacterales; family Shewanellaceae; genus Shewanella; species Shewanella nanhaiensis. The sequence continues at coordinate 103,159 of NZ_JAHZST010000016.1, read as the reverse complement.
CACTTTTCGCGCCTCAGCCATCACCTCAGGTCCAATTCCATCTCCGGCTAATACCGCTATTTGATAACTCATTCGACACTTAACTCCTGCTCTTTAATTTTAATATTCTAATGATTTCTAAGCATTAAACGCCACCAAGAGATCTCGCTTTTTGCTGGATCTTTTGCTTACAATCTGCAACCTTATCTGCACGCCATGTCAGGTTCATTACATGTATGAGCGCCTGCACCGACGCTTCAACCACATCGGTCGCTAAACCAACACCGTGGAAACTCTGCTGCTGATAACTCGCCTCAATATCCACCTGACCTAGGGCATCTTGTCCCTCACCTTTAGCGCTTAGTTTGTAGCTGGTGATATTAATTTCACGCTTGCTAGCACGTGCAATAGCATTATAAGCAGCATCCACAGGACCATTACCTGTAGCAGCCTCAGTGACTACCTCGCCATCAAGTTCTATCTTCACTGTGGCAGTTGCATTTCCCTGTGTGGAATCGGAGTGCACAACTAACTGCTTAAGTTGATAAAATGATTCCTCTTCAGCTTGTGCCTCCATAAAGGTCAAAGCTTCAAGATCGTAATCAAACACTTGGCCTTTCTTATCCGCAAGTTTCAAGAAAGATTCATATAAGGCATCCATATCATAATCGTGCTCGCCATAACCCATCTCCTCCATACGATGCTTGATCACATGTCGACCAGAGCGAGATGTCATATTCAAGTTGTTACGTGGAAGGCCGATACTTTCCGGCGTCATGATCTCGTAGGTATTTTGCGATTTCAGCATGCCATCTTGATGGATACCCGATGAGTGAGTAAATGCATTCGCCCCCACGATAGCTTTATTAGCCTGTACAGGCATATTACAAAGCTGACTGACTAAGCTGGAGGTACGGTGGATCTCTTTAGCATTGATCCCTGTCTCTAGTCCAAGTGACGCTTTACGGGTCGACAAGATCATGGCGATCTCTTCGAGTGAACAATTACCCGCTCGCTCACCAATACCATTAACCGTACACTCAATCTGACGTGCACCTTGCTGCACAGCGGTAATTGAGTTCGCGACTGAAAGACCCAAGTCGTCATGACAATGGACAGAGATCACCGCTTGATCGATATTGGGCACTCGGTTAAACAGGGTTTCAATGATGCCACCAAACTCACTCGGCACTGTGTAGCCCACAGTATCAGGAATATTAATTGTCTTAGCGCCAGCCTTGATCGCCTCCTCAACCATACGACACAAGTTATCGATTGGCGTACGACCCGCATCCTCACAGGAAAACTCTACATCATCAGTAAAGCGACGAGCATACTTAACCGCACCGACAGCCATCTCCAGTACTTGATCGAAAGAGCGTTTTAGTTTGCTTTCAACGTGAATCGTCGAGGTTGAGATAAAGGTATGAATACGGAACTGATCAGCAACAGATAAAGATTGCGCTGCCGCATCGATATCTTTTTCAAGGGCTCTGGCTAATGCACACACTCGGCTGTTTTTAACCGTTCGTGCGATCGTCTCTACAGATTTAAAATCGCCAGGAGAGGAAACAGGAAAACCCACCTCCATCACATCGACACCTAAACGCTCCAATGAGAGTGCTATCTGTAGTTTTTCCTTAACCGTCAAACTGGCCGCTAGGGCTTGCTCCCCATCACGTAGGGTTGTATCAAAAATAATCACTCGGTTAGACATCTAGTTTCTCCGTGGAATAGCTAGTTATTTAATGCGCTACTTCTCGTTGCTCGGGTACAAAAACAAAAAACCCCGCGATTCGTAGCGCGGGGTTTTGAATGTTGGTGACTCTAATCAAGCGTGCAACACTACATCCTCCGCGCAGAGACTGCGAGAATGAGAATGAGGAGGTTGAGTAATGCACGGCTAATATTCATCTGTCTTAATTCGTTGTTATATTCAATCCACATAAATAATTATGCGTTCATTTTTTGATAGAGCGGTTAATTTTTAACGTGAGGAGCCTCAAGTGTCAACCCCATTTTCCTCATTCAGGACAGATTAGACCAGAAAAACTCTGTTCTGCATCTTTAAATGAACTAGGTTACTTCCTAAACTTCAGTTGTTACATTTTGAGCTCCTCTTGCAACTAGCCTAACTAAGCATTCATACAAACATCACGCCTTGCTGATTTTTAATACAACATAGAGGCATAATTCGTTATAATGCGTGATTCAACGTGTTGAACTGTTAATTGGAACTTTTATAAATGGATTTTCGCCTCATAGTAGTGTGCCTGCTATTCTGGTCTGCACCAGTATGGGCTGATACTATGGACCGCCTCGATAATATTAATACCTTGCTCTACGAGTACCCGAGCAGGGCGCTTGAGGAGATCAACAAACTCGACAACATCAGCTCCCCTATTAAGTTATCCGAAACCGAAAAGCTGCGACTCTCTCTATTACGCTGTGAAACCTATCTTCAACTCGGTGAAAATCAAGCCGCAATCAATATCGCTAGAATGGGCGAAGCTAAGGCTAAAGTCCTCCAGCTAGAATCGGCACGGCCCTACTTTCTCAACTGTATGGCAGGCGCATTTACTAATTTTGGTGATTACCGACAAGCGCTCCCCCTTCTCGATAACTCCATTGAACTCTCCCGTGAACTCAAACAAGCACAATCTCTTATTAATGGGCTGCGAATAAGGGGGATCATAGATACCCAAATTGACAGTTATGGTAACGCTTCAGAAGATCTGCGTTTAGCGATAGATATCTTCCCAGAGCTCGCAAATCAAGCGCTTAATTGGAGCTGGCCACCATTGGCCCATGTGCAGTTATCATTAAGTCAACTGCTAGCTAAGAGAGGTGAGTTTAAGCAAGCCTACACTGTGATTGAAAATGCACTAAGTTCAGAGCCACTTAAGGGAAAGGTTAAAGCATTAGTCATCACTCAGTTAGCCAATATGGCACAACTCAATAACTTGCCAACCAGCGACACCTTAATCCTCAACGCAAAAAATCAGTTACCAGAGCTCGGCAGCGCCTTTGAACTGGCTCAAAGCTACACTCAGATGGCCCAACTTGAATACCTTCGCGGTAATTTACGCAGAGCAATTCAACTTTTGGAGATCAGTTTAAATACCTTTAAGAAAGAGAATAAATCGCTAGAGATAATTCGTACACAAAGGCAACTGGCAGAAGTGCTACTTGCTCATGGTATGACTGACAAGGCATTAGCCTTAATGGAAAACACGATAGCACTGGGCGTTCGCACATCACGCTACGATGAGTTGGTGATCTGCTATGAGATTTTAAGTCAGCACTATGAAAAAAATCAAAATTACAAACTAGCGCTAAAATATCAAATCATGCGTTTTAATCAGGCTGAAAACGCCTATAACTTCATTAAAGATACACGACTACTGCAGCTAAACACTAAACTAAGCAAACAAAACCAACTGTTTAAATCAGAAACAGATAGAAGTATTGCATCAGTAAATCAGGGGTTTGGAGTTAAATCTGGCTATCTAATTCTACTTACTCTGCTATTTCTCGCTCTGCTATTTAGCTTCATAATATTTAAAACGAAACAGCAAGCTAAGCGAATAATCGCGACACCTGAGCCAAACACCAAAGAGCAGGAGATAGAGCGACTACTAAGTAACAGTAAGCTAGGTGGATTCCCCTTGAGCCTTATCTTGATAAAAACCTTGCAGGTTTATCGTGACGATCTCCCCATACTCAATTCCCAACTTGAGAAGTTACTTAGAGAGCAGGATGTTATGCTCAATTACAGTGATGAGGAGATAGTGTTACTCCTGCCCTATACCAAAGAGAAGGGAACGTTAAAGGTTATAGAGCAGATAAAAGAGCTGATGACACCTTTACTACATGATAAAAAGTGCCAAATTGGTTACTCAAAGATGCAGCAGCAGGACAGCCTTAGCTCCCTAGTTAAACGCGCTAACATCCAGCAGCTAAGGCATAGTAAGCAACATAAAGTTGCGGCGGAATAATACCGATCAGTATAAGACCAATGGTCTACTGTTGAGATAACTAACTATTGGTTAAATAGTTGCTTATCTCATCAAGAAACTCATCACCAAAACGGGTCAACTTACGCTCGCCAACTCCATTTACGGCCAACATCTCCCCAGAGCTCGTAGGGAGTATGGCCGCCATCTCAGCTAAAGTCGCATCGTTAAATACCAGATAGGGGGGCACATCTAACTCTTCAGCTAATTTGCGTCTTAACTGCTTAAGTCGAGCAAACAGTTTACGATCGTAGTTAAGTGGCGCTCGCGTGCTACTGCCTCGACGCTTAGTGGTGCTTTGCAGTACCATTCTTGGCTCCGCAAGCAGCAACTCCACCTCACCCTTTAACACAGAACGCGCCGATGGATTCAGTTTAACGGAGGAGCCGCGGGTAATATCCTGACTGGCAAAGCCAAGGTGAATGATCTGACGTATGATACTCAACCAATACTCATGGCTCTTATCTTTGCCGATCCCCCAAGTTGATAACTTGTCATGACCTCGCTCCAACACTGTTGCAGCTTTAGACCCTCTAAGTACCTCAATCAGGTGATTAATACCAAAGCGTTGATCTAAGCGATAGATACAGGACAACACCTTCTGAGCATCTTGAATGCCATTGTACTTTTTCGGTGGATCCAAGCAGATATCACAGTTGCCACAAGGCTCTAGAGCACTCTCATCAAAATAGTGCAGTAACACCTGACGTCGACAAGTTTGTGCCTCGGCAAATGCCGCCATGGTATTGAGTTTATGAAACTCGACCTGCTGCTGAGGACCTGGTTCTGATTGCTCGATAAGATGTCGTACTCGGCCAATATCGGCAGGATCAAACAGCAGTAGCGCCTCAGACTCCAATCCATCTCGTCCAGCTCGACCAGTCTCCTGATAGTAAGACTCAACACTTTTAGGAATATCGTAATGCACAACATAACGCACATTCGATTTATTGATCCCCATACCAAAAGCGACGGTCGCCACCACAATATCGAGTTGATCTTTCAGGAATCGATCCTGAACATCAGCCCGCTCCTCTTGGGTTTTGCCAGCATGATAAGCCTCGGCATTATGACCTTGAAGTCTAAGGCGTTCGGCCACCTCATCGACACGTCGACGGCTACTGCAATAGATAATGCCGCTATTACCGTTTTGCGCTGCAATAAACTGACGCAGCTGGTTAGCAGCATTGAGTTTTTCCGCCACCGTGTAGCGAATATTGGGGCGATCAAAGCTGGTTAACAATGAATATGGGGTAATGGTTAGCCTGTCACAGATATCTTTTCGGGTTGCCTGATCTGCAGTTGCTGTTAACGCCATAATTGGCACATGCGGAAAAACTTCTCTGAGCTTACCCAAGGCGGCATATTCAGGTCTGAAGTCATGACCCCACTGTGAGATACAGTGGGCTTCATCGATAGCAAAAAGGGAGAGGTTCAGTTCATGAAGCCTATCGATAAAATGTCCCTGTAACAAACGCTCTGGTGATACATAGAGTAGTTTAAGCTCACCACTGTGCATCTGTTGTAAAATCCTAGCACTCTCCTCTCTTGGCTGTGAGGAGTTCAGATAAGCCGCGCTCACTCCCATCTGTATCAAGCTATCCACTTGATCTTTCATCAAGGAGATAAGCGGAGACACCACAAGGGTTAACCCTGGCAGCTGCAAAGCTGGCAATTGATAACAGAGACTCTTCCCCCCACCAGTGGGCATGATCACCAAACAGTCATAGCCAGAACAGCTCTGCTCTATCACCTCTTTCTGTCCATCTCTGAATGTCCGGTAGCCGAAAACAGACTGCAGACTTAATGAGAGTGGATCTAATTGAGGTTCGTCTATCACTTGTTCCATTGGGCTTCAGAGTCAGAAATTGGGCTGACTATTCTAATACCAAACTGAGTAAATTGCTTGTCTATTACGCCTCATTATCTGCTGATTTTTCTACTGGATACTTCGAGCCATTAGCTGAATAAACACACCTTATTAACCTGATTTTATTGAGATGTTCTAATTAATCACTCATGTATTTTGCGATTTTTGCTTGCTTAATAACCTAGATAAGGGATAGATTAATTGCTCTAATAATCGACAACAGGGAATGTAATCTCCATGACAACACCGATTCAATACGAGATCCTACAGCGAGTTGCAGAGGTTTTTGATAAGCAGGTTCCCTTTCACAATCTGCTGGGCATGGATATTAAACGATACGACCTTGATGGGGTTGAGGCAGTGGTGAATATGAAACCTGAGCTGATAGGTAATATTCACCAGCAGATCTTACATGGTGGGGTTACAGCCACAGTGTTGGATGTTGTCGGTGGGCTCACCGCCTTTTCAGGCCTAGTCGCCAGCCGTGATGATTGGAGTATTGAAGATCTACAGACCCGACTGCAAACCTTAGGCACCATAGATCTTAGAATTGACTATTTACGTCCCGGAAGAGGAACAATATTTACCGGTACCGGGACTGTGATACGTGCAGGCAACCGTGTTTCTGTTTGTCGAATGGAGCTTCATAATGAAAATGGCGATCATATTGCTTTTGGAACAGGCACTTACATGGTCGGTTAAATAAAATGTAAGTTTAACTTTCCTGCTGTCACAAACAGCTGACACTCGTCGAATCAAGACTGAACTTGAGCCCACTGGTTATGAGGCATACAATAGCGGCCTCTCTCCTTTTGTAACTTGATTAATGCTTAGTTCAGAACAAAACAAAGGTATCGCATCCGCCATATGCGCATACACCCTTTGGGGTTTTGCTCCCCTCTATTTTAAACTTCTCGATCAGGTATCAGCTACTGAGATATTGATCCATCGGGTGATCTGGTCTTTTATTTTTGTCACCCTACTCATGATGATGTTTGGTGGTTTTTCTAGACTGAGACAGGTACTTAAACGCCCCAAGCAGCTAATGGTGCTCACCCTCACCTCGGTGCTTATTGCTGGTAACTGGTTACTCTTTATCTGGGCGGTTAACAACGACCATATGCTGGATGCGAGTTTAGGCTATTTCATCAATCCCTTGGTCAATGTCATGCTGGGCATGGTATTTCTGAGCGAGCGCTTGCGTAAGCTCCAATGGCTGGCGGTTATTTTAGCTGGCACAGGTGTCTTAGTTCAATTGATCTCATTTGGCTCTATTCCCCTTGTTTCACTTGGACTTGCTAGCTCCTTTGGCTTATATGGATTATTAAGGAAGAAGGTTAATGTGGATGCAAAAACAGGACTGTTAGTGGAAACTGCGATTCTATTCCCCATCGCCCTACTCTACCTTTTTGCTAACTTTGGTGACTCTATGACGAACTTGATGAGTAATGAGTTATCCCTCAACCTGCTATTGATGGCAGCTGGAGTGGTCACCACTATCCCGTTACTGTGCTTCGCAGCCGCGGCGGTAAGGATCCCTCTATCTATGCTGGGCTTCTTCCAGTATATTGGCCCAAGTATCATGTTTATCATGGCCATCACTCTCTATAATGAGCCATTCGACCTTGAGAAAGGGATCACCTTTGGGTTTATCTGGAGTGCCTTAATCATCTTTACTATTGATATGTTTTACAAAAGAAAACCTATTAAACAGTAAGATTATGATAAAGACAAAGCCCCATAATGGGGCTTTGTCTTAAATACAGCACAGAGATTAATCAAACTTATAGCTAAACTGCAGAGTCGCTGTTCGTCCAGGTTCGGTGTAAACCACGTAGCCACCAGGAGTAAACGGCATATCATAGGAGCTGTTGATCGTGATCTCATCAGACAGATTTTTTAATATTAAACCTAGCTGCCAATCAGAATTAGTATTGATCAAGGCGATTTGTGCATTGTATTTAACAAACGCCTCCTGCTCAGTGAATGGGTTGAGATCGGCATTGGTAAAGTAACTGGATTTAAACACTGTCTCAGCCATCACTCTAATATCATAATCACTGCTCAGCTCACTACGGTACTCAAGCCAGGTACTGCCCGACACCTTAGGTGACAGCGCATTGGGTTGGCCCGAGAGATCACAAGAGCTGCCATTAGCCTCAATATTAGTTGAGGAGTAACTTAAACTGGTAAAGCATTTTGCTCCACTAAACTCATCCCAGCTAAAATCGAGTAAACCTAAACTACCAGACCACATCCAATCATCAGCAAATGCCCATCGACCATCTAGCTCTAAACCATATGAAGTTGCCTTAGCGCCGTTTTCCACAAAAAAGCCTGTATTGCCATCAAATGTTGAGGTTTGTAGATCGCTAAACTCCATATAAAACACAGCTAAATTAAGATCTGCAGCGCCACCATCTAAGGTCAGCTTACTGCCGATCTCATAGGACAAAACAGATTCATCATCAAACTCGAAGTTCTCGGGAAGATTCGCTCTGGCATCAAAACCACCAGACTTAGCCCCCTTAGCGACACTAGCATAAAACATCGCATCCTCCAGTTGATACCTTACTGAAAGGGCAGGTGTGAAACTCTCCTCAGTTCGCTCGGCTCGAATACTATGATCCGCTCCAGTTCGATAGATGGGGTTAGCGATATTTTGTGTATTGCTGCCAAGTAAAAGAGGATCTAAATAGGGATAATCTGCGCCTAACATCAAGCTGTAAACTGAACCTGGGATAGCGGGAAGCCCAAATTGCTCCAACGCGGGTTTAAGTGCAGGGGGGCTAATAAAGGGCACTTGGGAGATAGGCTCACCAGATACCAGATCCACCAAGGTTAGATCCCGCGCTCCCTCTTTCTCCTCATGGGTATACCTAAGCCCCAAGCTTGCACTCCAGTTATCATCTAACTGCCAGTCAAACTTGCCAAACACACTCATCACCTCAGAGTCGGTCCCGAACTGTCGCACACCATCAAACTGCAGTGCATAGGCTAGAAAGTGTTCATCATAGTTAAGCTCAGAGTCTTGGTAATAGGCTCCAAGAATATAATCAAACGTCTCTCCCCCCTGTGATGCTAAACGAAGCTCTTGGCTAAATTGGTCATACTCTTCATCACTGACACTACGAAACAGTAAGGGCCGTGGGGTTCTATCACCATCATTTGAGGTGTCTACCTGATAGGATTGCCAACCACTGATAGCCGTTAACGTGTGCTCATCAAGTTCATACTCTATCTTTAAGGTTTGATGACTTGCCGTAAACTCCCCCCCTTCAACCTCAACTAAACTCGGTGTTGTTTTTGCCGATGTCAGGCTAACACCATAATCACCTAAACTCGCAGCGAGCGCTGGGTTAGCTGCAGCCAGAGCTGGCTCTAATATGCCTTTGGTATTACTGTCACCAACAAACTCATCTTTGTCTTCTTGTAACTTAAGATCGATACTTAGTCTATCTGTTGGCTGCCAAGCTAAAGATAACCGCCCCAACAATGTTTCATGTTGTACTTCATTTTGCTCTGTCACGCTATTGGTCATATAGCCGTCACTGTCTACCGCTCTAAATGCAAAACGCGCCTGAAAATTGTCGGCTAAAGGGCCAGAAACCGCTCCCTCAAATGTTAACCCCTGATCCGTCATATCATAGTTACCATTAAGGTAACCGCTGAAGTAATCGGTCGGCGCCGCAGTGGTCAAATTAAGTGCCCCTGCTGTGGTATTCATACCAAACAGGGTTCCTTGAGGCCCCCTGAGAACCTCCACCATCTCAAGGTCGAGAAAGGTGCTACGCATCAAGTGTCCTCGACCACGGTAGATCCCATCAACATAGGTTCCTACGGTCTGCTCAAACCCTTGGTTTGGCCCGGAGCCCAGACCACGCATATAAATATTAAATCCCTGACCTGATTGACTCACACTGAAGTTACCAATACGGCTAGATAGCTCCTCGGTGTTGCTAATATTCATATCCTCTATCGCCTCTCTATTGACCGTAGCCACTGAGAGAGGCACCTCTTTGACACTCTGAGTACGCTTTTGCGCCGTGACAGTGATCACCTCAAGCTGTCTTTCACCTACATCACTTGCGCTTGTCTCATCATTTGCATATGACACCAAAGGGGCTCCAATCAAGGCACCAACAATCAATTTCGATAACAATGTTAATCGCATAGTTACTCGCATAATCCACTCTCTTTCTTCTATTTTTAATCGTTATTGGAATACGCAGATGAATACAACTAAACCCCATCTGAAAATTGGCTCACTCTCCCCAGTGAGCCATACCCGTTAAATACAGGGAAATACCGCCTCAAACATAGAGGGCATCATGTAATGAGATTTAGGAAAATACTCCTGCATCACAGCTTTCTCATCACCCGGTTTCAATATTTTCTGTATAGCATGGGGGAAATCGGGCGAGGCAAGTAAGTTACGGATCTGCACTACCGCCATATCCTCATCACCTAGACCATCACCATCTTCAGCCATCTCCAGCCAAGCGACACCACACTGCCTCTTAGCATTTCGAGGACGATCTTCCTCTCGAGACACCACTATCGTGTAGTAACCGTTTTTATCCAAAGGGACCTCTTCATCGAATAGGCAGTCTGTCACTCGGGTATTGGCGAAACTTTGATTCGAGCAGATAGACCAGTAACGCAGATCGGCATCAGCATGTTTACGCTCCCCATAAAATGACTTACTGATATTGGGCATCTTGGCGCGAAGGACTAATACCTTGCCGAACTTTCGATTCACTATGGTACGAATATAGTTGTTATCTAAGTTGGGGTAGAACCCCCCTTCAGAACGTCGTCCCATCTTCACCTTTTCACCTGAGTACATAGAGAGCAGAAACTCTCGATCATATTGGATATACCAAGAAGATGGATTAGTTGCAGGCCAAGTAGCTGGTTTATCTGCTTGATCTCTAAGAGCCACGTATTTCTCGGCGCTGATATTTAGTGCGTTAGGGTCAATTTTAAGCTGTTGACCAGTTTTTAGTGCCGCGCATGCATCACCACCACGTAGCCTTTTACCATCACTTAGGGTCAATACAGGCTCTGGTAGAGGCACGCCACCAGTTATTGAGGCCTTCTCATCAGGCAGATAGATCCGATAGATTAACAGCTGCTGATCTTTTCGATAGCTCGGCGCATAGATATCGGTACGAACCGTATTACGCTGCATCACGCCGCGCTCAATTTGTGGTGGCATTCCCGTTTGAACGGCGATGCTGTAACTTCGCTCTTCAGCCTGCCTGTCTGCACCAGCTTGGTAAGGGTTAGTGTTATTGAGCTTAGGGGCAATAAGGTAATCGGCCACAGAATCTTGCGGTCTTCCACGCTCATCGTAACTGATTAAAGATTGGTATCTTGCATGAGCAAACTCACCATCAACCTCTAGCTTAGCCCCTTTAGGAATAGTAAACGTTGCCGCCCAATAGAAGACATTGGCATCAGGGTAAGCTACGTTAATATAGGGATCGGCACTAAAGGGACCGCGGTTCCAGAAGCAAGATCTAGGCCCCTCGATATCAGCAGTTGGCTTCTCATAATCCAGTGGTTTAGCTTGAATATTCATGCTTGCACCGGCGAGTAAAAAAACAGATACCCATTTAAGGCGTTGCGTGTTTATTATATTAGCGATCTTGTAAGTCATCTTTCTCCCCATCGGAGATGAAACAGAGATGTTTCAGTTCCGTAAATAGATTTAGAGTATTAACCTAGACGATAAAGAGAGGGGCAATTGTCGCCAAATAGACAATCTTTGAGAAAATATAGCCAAGAGGAGTTAACTAGTTTTCTAGCCTACTCCGGGGTTTTTAGTGTCTGTAATCAGGATGAAATAGACTACATTCTGAGCCAATTAAAGACTAATAAATATAAAAATGAGACAGTTATAGCCCATAGGGAAGATGTGGGAGATCAAGTTAGATTTGTTATCAATGGCAGCTTAAATATTGTTGCAACCAGCTTAGATGGCAAGGAGGTAAGATTTCCTCCAATTGGCCCCCAACGTTGGGTTGGCTGGATCTCCTGTTTCGACAATCAAGCACTCTCCCACGACTGGGTCGCCACGGCAAAATCTGAGGTGATCTCAGTGCCAGGCGCTGTGATCCGCAAGCTCTGCGAAAACAATCCCGCCCTATATCCAAAGGTGATGACAGAGATAAACAGACAGTTCAAACTATTAATGAGCTGGACTGAATTTGTCAGCCTCCACTCACTAACAGCCAGAGTCAGAATGTTAGTCCAAATTTTAGCTCAAATTAGTGCCACCCCAATGGATGAAAAACCTGGATGGTTGCAGGTCGATGTCACCCAGGAGCATCTTGCTTCTTTTCTCAATCTCTCACGTCAGACCGCCAATAAACTGCTTGTCGAGTTAGAAAAAGAGCAGATCATTAGTATTGGTTACCGAAAAATTTTAATCAATGGCGAGAAGCTATCTAATCTCGCCAATTAACAAGCTCTGCTTAAAGCCCTAAAGCCCTAAAGCCCTAAAGCCAAAATTTTAGACTTACGTTGATAGTTATACAGCTGCTTCTTCTTATCGGGTAGCTCATCCACCTCAACAATTTCAAAACCATGCTCTAAGAACCAATGGATACTGCGGGTCGTTAAGGCAAACAGACGGGTATAGCCACGTACTCTGGCTTGACCTATGATGTTCTTCAGTAACAGACTTCCTCTGTCAGCGTCACGGTACTCAGGATGAACCACTAAACAAGCGAACTCGCCTGCACTGTCCTCTTCAAAGGGATAGAAAGCCGCACAACCAATCACCAAGCCATCACGCTCAATCAACATGAACTGCTCAATCTCCATCTCAAGCTGTTCACGGGAGCGGCGCACTAAGATCCCCTTCTCCTCAAGCGGACGGATAAGATCGAGTATGCCACCAATATCACCGATACTCGCCCTACGTAGCCTCTCAGCACTTTCAGTCACGATTTGAGTACCGATCCCATCTCTGGAGAAAAGCTCTTGCAGCAAAGAGCCATCATCTAAATAGCTCACAAAGTGACACCGAGAGACCCCATTGCGACATGCATCTATACTGGCTTTTAAGAAAGCTTTAGTGCCGACACAAACACCGACTTCACCATCAATATGATTTAAGATAGATTGTGCTTCATTTGGCATTAACTCGGCCAACACCTCTCCAGTGCTATCTAGTATCCCTTTTTGAGAACTAAAGCCGATCATCTTATCTGCCTTAAGTTTCACTGCAATCTGAGTCGCCACCTCCTCGGCGGTGAGGTTAAAACTCTCTCCCGTCACGGAAGCTGCAATAGGACCTAAGAGCACGATACCTTTATTGTCGAGCTGGGCCTTCAAACCCTGAACATCGATACGCCTCACCTTGCCACTCAAGCAGTAATCGACACCATCATCAACTCCCAAAGGTTGTGCGATAACAAAATTACCGCTGACCACGTTAATCTGTGCCCCTTGCATAGGTGTGTTGCTCAGGCTCATGGAAAGTCGCGCTGTGATATCGAGTTGCAAGCCTCCAACAACTTGCTTAATGACCTTAAAAGCCTCCTCTTCAGTAATGCGAACACCATTGTAATACTCAGGAGTTATCGCTCGTTCAGCCAAGGCCTCATCAATCTGCGGACGAGCACCATGAACGAGCACCATCTTAATCCCTAAGCTGTGCAAAAGTGCAATGTCATTAATGATCGAACGAAACTGGCTTTGAGCCAAAGCTTCTCCCCCTAACATCACAACAAAAGTCTTTCCCCTATGAGCATTCACATAGGAGGCTGAGTGACGAAATCCTTCAACAAGTTCTGTGGTACGCACACTAATATCTCACTTAAGTCATCATTAATCGGCTTACAGCTAGCTACTGTAATAACAAATCGATAATATTGCATTTTAATTCACTTTAACAGCATTTATTGTCACTTCAAGCATTTAAATAAATAACTTGAAGAGTGAGTTTAATAGGAGGCTAGTAGCAATAGAGCGGTATACCACTAAACTGAATATTTTTTCACAAAAGGTAGTAAGTAAAAGTAGAAATTTCAGGCAAAAAAAAGCCCCTTTATAAGGGGCTTTTTAAGAAAACTAGCTATCAAGCAATTACTTGATTTTAGCTTCTTTGTACATAACGTGCTGACGGATAACTGGATCAAACTTCTTGATCTCCATCTTTTCAGGCATGTTACGCTTGTTCTTTTCAGTGGTGTAGAAATGACCAGTTTTAGCGCTAGAAACTAGCTTGATCTTCTCACGATTACCTTTAGATTTAGCCATGGTTTATTATACCTTCTCGCCACGGGCACGAAGTTCAGCAACAACAACTTCAATACCTTTCTTATCGATGATACGCATACCTTTAGTAGAGATACGTAGCTTAACGAAACGCTTTTCACCTTCTAACCAAAAACGGTGGTTTTGTAGGTTAGGTAAAAAACGACGACGTGTCGCGTTTTTCGCGTGTGAGCGGTTGTTACCAACCATTGGTTTCTTGCCAGTTACTTGGCATACTCTTGACATGTCAAACTTCTCCAAAACAATATATATAACGCTCGAGCATTAATGTACCTCGAATATGGCCGTCGCCTGAGGCACACAACAGAGGGCGCATTTTATACAGGATCTAAAAATAAAGATCAAGGGATAGTTAATCTATCCATCCCCGCTCTGCAAATGAAACTATCTCGCGATCGCCTACAACCATATGGTCTAACAAGGAAACATCTATGGTTGCGAGCGCACATTTCAATCGCTCAGTAATTCGCCTATCGGCTTGACTTGGCTCCGCAACTCCTGATGGATGGTTGTGGCAGACAATCACAGCCGCGGCCTTTTTTTCTAGTACTAAGCCAACTACATCACGAGGATATACCGAAGCTGAGTCTATGGTGCCACGAAATAGTTCAACAAACTGAATCACCCTGTGCTGGCTATCCAGTAATAAAATTGCAAAGACTTCATAGGCACGATCACGCAATTGTCTCATTAAATAGTCCCGAGTTAAATCAGGATCACTCAATATTTTGCCTCTTTTTAAATTTTGCGCAGAAACTCGACTACTTAACTCTGCTGCCGCGCGCAGTTGAGCAAATTTTACAGGTCCCATTCCAGATAAACGACAAACTTGAGATTGCGAGGCCACTAGCACCTCTCTAAGGCCACCAAACTCATTGATTAGGTTTCTTGCCAGCTCAACAGCATTTAATCCCTGTGAGCCATTTCTGAGGAGTACAGCTAAAACTTCAGCATCAGACAGTTGTGACACGCCAAACTTGATCAATCTATCCCTAGGACCTTCACCTTCTGGCCAGTCTTTAATTCCCATCACGACCTCCCAGTGTGACTAATCCCTGAGTATGGCTTAGATTACAAAACTTGCACTCTCATACTTAGAAGGTTCTGTTTACTGCAAATCAACTCAACTTAATCTTTGTTTTCATATTCTGATTTTTTGAAACTTGTATCCTCTCAACCCATTGCTTTGTGCTATCTTAAGCGCAATTTCTGTTGTGACTATAAACAACATTTCTTATTGAGCCATGTTATGAACCAGAGTCAGAATAAAAGTCAGGTAACCAAAAATGTCTTGCTCGCCATTGGAGGCGGAATTGCTGCCTACAAGTCAGCTGATCTTATACGCCGCTTAAAGGAGCGCGGATTTGATGTGCGGGTTCTCATGAGTCAAAGTGCAAAAGAGTTTATCACTCCCCTGACTTTGCAGGCCTTATCAGGACATCCTGTCGCTTCAGATCTACTGGATCCTGCTGCAGAGGCTGCCATGGGTCATATTGAACTGGCTCGGTGGGCCGATCTGGTTGTTGTTGCCCCTGCGACTGCTAATCTAATCGCACGTATCAACGCAGGTATGGCCGATGAACTTATCACCACCACCTGTTTAGCCACAGAGGCTCCAGTGATTATCTGCCCGGCCATGAATCAGCAGATGTACCGCAATCATGCAACCCAAGATAATCTAGCAAACTTAACCAAACGTGGTTTAACGATTTGGGGACCTGCTTCAGGCAGCCAAGCGTGCGGTGAAGTAGGCCCTGGTCGTATGCAAGAGCCACTAGAGATAGCCCAGCAAGTAGAACAATTTTTTGCGCCTAAATTGCTTCAAGGGAAATCAATTTTACTAACCGCAGGACCAACTCGAGAAGCGATAGATCCTGTTCGCTACATCTCAAACCACAGCTCAGGAAAGATGGGATTTGCAATTGCCTCTGCCGCGGCAGCTATGGGCGCCGATGTCACCTTAATCGCAGGTCCTGTGCACTTACCAACACCTTCTGGTGTTAAGCGTATCGATGTGGAATCGACTCAAGATATGCTCAATGCTGTTATGCAGTATGTTGATAATAGTGATATTTTTATCGGCTGCGCTGCCGTTGCAGATTATCGAATCGACCAGATAGCCGAAGATAAAATAAAAAAATCAGCACAGGATATGCAACTTGCACTCGTTAGAAATCCTGATATCTTAGCCACGGTTGCCAGTCACAAGCCGCGCCCCTTTACGGTCGGTTTCGCTGCCGAGACTAAAGATGTCGAGCATTACGCCAAAGATAAACTTATCAGGAAAAAGCTCGATATGATTGCGGCAAATGACGTGTCTAATCCAGCTCAAGGATTTAATGCTGAGCAAAATGCACTTAAGGTCATCTGGGCCAACGGACAGCAAGATCTGCCAACCACTGATAAGCAGATATTAGCAGGTCAACTACTCACATTAATTGCGGATCAACTAGCCCTTTTAAAAGACGACAAGTAATGAAGACACCGATTGAAGTTAAAATCTTAGATTCCCGGATTGGATCTGAATACCCTCTGCCTGCCTATGCGACACCAGGCAGCGCAGGCATGGATCTTCGTGCCATGATTGAGACCAGCCTTAGTGTTGCGCCGGGTGAAACCCGATTAATCCCAACTGGAATATCCATCCATGTTGCCGATCCAAGTCTCGCTGCTGTCATTCTTCCACGTTCAGGACTAGGTCATAAACATGGCATAGTACTGGGTAATCTGGTCGGCCTTATCGATTCAGATTATCAAGGACCTCTTATGGTCTCTTGTTGGAACAGGGGTGATAAGCCATACACCATAGAGATAGGTGATCGTCTGGCACAATTAGTCTTTGTTCCTGTAGTACAAGCCGAATTTAAGCTTGTCGATGAATTTGATAATTCACTGCGTGGTGAAGGTGGCTTCGGTCACTCAGGTACCAGTTAGCTACACAGCAAAGCTCATGGATCGGATTAAATAACTCGTTCCATTACATTAAAAAACATAAGAGTGACCTCGCCAGAGCACACATCTACCGTGCTGGCGGAGATATCACCTAGCTCCAGTTGTATAGAGTCAAGGAAAAACAGATGGCTGCAAGCCCAAAGATCAACCGTCGTGAACATATACTCCAATGTCTAGCCACTATGCTAGAAACCAATCCAGGACAGAGAATCACAACAGCAAAATTAGCAGCCGAAGTCGGTGTATCTGAAGCCGCTCTTTACCGTCATTTTCCCAGTAAAGCGAGGATGTTTGAGGGATTAATCGACTTTATTGAAGAGTCGCTACTGTCACGCATCAACCTCATAATGGATGAAGAGAAAGACACCATGAAGCGCTGTCAGCATCTGCTACAACTACTACTGATATTCGCCGAGCGAAACCCAGGGATCTCACGCCTGCTCAATGGCGATGCACTACTAGGTGAACATGATCGCCTCCGCAGTAGAATAGGACAGATATTTTCTAAAATTGAGACCCATCTAAAACAGATCCTACGCGAAAAAACACTCCGTGAAGGAAAAGGTTTTAATCTAGATGAAGCCATACTGGCTAACTTACTGCTGGCAGTCGCTGAGGGGCGCATCTCTCAATTTGTTCGCAGTGAGTTTAAACAAAAGCCCACCACACATTTTGAAGAGCAGTGGGTATTTATCCAGCAGCAACTGCTACTGAGCTAAATAACCCGCCAGTGACATAAGTGACGGCTGTTTGCCGTCACTTCTACCTGATACCTGCACACAACTAAATTTTTAACACCCATTGAATCCCTACAACTTTTCCCTTACCTTGAACACTAAAGACAAGTGTTAACACTTTTACACAAGGCGTTACAAGGAAGTTGTATGACATTAATAAGATCTATCACTATCACGCTACTGGTCGCTATTGGTTTGCCGTCTCAAGCCAATGCAGCAGATAAGTTAACTCCCGAACAGCTATTCAGCCGAGGGGCTGAATTTACTGACGTTAAGATATCGCCCGAAGGTGATTACATCAGCGCCATCACTAAACATGATGGTAAAAAGAAACTGCTTATTCTTGATTCAAAAACGAACAAACTTACTCATGCGGTATTTTTTCCTGGTAATGCACAAGTTCGTGACTATGTTTGGGCTAATGATGAGCGCATTGTGCTTCAGATAGAGCATCTCAAAGGCTGGCAAGACCATCCGCTATATTACGGTGAACTATTTGCAGTCAATGCCGATGGCTCCCGACCAATCTATCTCTTTGGCCACAAAAGCGGTGGTCAACAAACTGGTTCACATATAAAACAAAACACGCCGATGCGAGCCACAGCTTACATCCTAGATCCACTCCCTGAAGATAAAAAATATATACTAATTAAAGCACTCCCGTGGGGTCACGGGGGAAGCAACTGGCAAGAAAACACTCAAAAAGTTTTCCGAGTTAACCTCTACAGTGGCAAACGTAAAAAAATAGCCAGCGCCCCTATCCCAAATGCAAACTTTCTCACCGATAATGACGGTGAAGTACGCTTTGTCAGTGGCACCAGAGATTATATCAACTATGAGCTGTTTTACCGCCAAGACAGCAAATGGGTAAATGTCGATAAGCTAACCCACAACTTAAACAACTTAACTCCTATCGCCTTTGGTGATGACAAAGACAGTCTCTATGTCACAGGTAGTGAGTCCGGTAAGCCTGAAGGCGTCTACCTTCTTAATATCAAAACAGGTAAACAGAAATTAATCAGTCAAGATAATGTGGTTGACCCAAGCAACTTCTGGATCAATAAAACCAGTAAAAAACTCTATGCCGTTGAGTATGAAAATGGTTATCCAGAATATGAGTTTATCGCCCCAAAAGACCCATCTGCTAAATACATTAAACAGCTACTGGCATCCCTACCCGGCCATCAAATACACTTGGTCAGCCAAACCAATGATGCTGAAAAGATGATTATTAAGGCATTTAACGATCGAAACCCCGGCGATTACTACCTATTTGACTCCAAAGCTGTCAATCTTGCCTATCTTTTCTCAGAAAAAAAATGGCTCGATCCGGATCAGATGGCTGAGGTGAAGCCCGTTAAGTTCACCAGCCGAGACGGAATTGAGATCAACGGCTACCTGACACTCCCCTATGGCGTAGATGCTAAAAACTTACCGCTTGTAGTTAACCCACACGGCGGCCCCCATGGCCCAAGAGATTGGTGGGGATTCGATCCTCAAAATCAACTGATCGCTAGCCAAGGTGCTGCCGTACTGCAAGTCAACTTTCGTGGCTCTGGTGGCTACGGAGCTGATTTTGAACATGCTGGCCATCAAAAATGGGGCACTAATATTCAATATGACATTATTGATGCCACTAAATATGTTATAGAGCAAGGGATAGTAGATAAAGAGAGAGTCTGTATTGCAGGCGGAAGTTTCGGTGGCTACTCAGCACTTCAGAGTGCCATTATCGAACCAGATCTTTTTAAGTGTGCAATCGGCTTTGCAGGCGTTTATGACCTTCCACTTATGTTTGAAGAGGGCGATGTTCAAGGCAGACGTGCAGGAGAGCGCTATTTAAAGCAGGTTTTGGGTGAAGATGAACAAGTGTTGAAGGCTATGTCTCCAACCCATAATGTTGATAAGCTCAAAGCCAAACTACTACTGGTTCATGGTGGTGATGATGAACGTGCCCCTATCGAACAGTTTGAAGCATTAGAGGAAGCACTAAAAAAACACAACTACCCCTTTCAACAGCTAGTCATGGATGACGAGGGGCATGGCTTTTATAACGACGAACACAGAGCCAAATATTTTGGTGAGATGATGGGGTTCTTAAAAAAGAACCTTAAGCTATAACCCTATAAAACGTGCTGAAAAGCCGATGACCATCATCGGCTTTTTTCTTATCTAAAGCCTTTTTTATGGTGTATATTTACACCAAATAACGGTATCCTCCGTTCTCTCTGAATTCATGCGAACAGTTGCCACTCTACATTTTCCGTTTTATGTGAGATAACTAGCTCTCCCTAAGAGATTCGCAGTCTCTAGACAAAAGATACCGAATATCACCACTTATAATTATGGTGGAGGAACTTATGACATCAAAAGAAGCAATCCTAAGTGAGTCTGCACAGCTTGTTCAGGCTGCGCTATTGGAGCGTGGTTTAGAAACTCCTATGCTACCGAGCGAATTTAGCGCCAAAGAGCGCAAAGTTAAGATTGAGCAGCATATGCGTGAGATCTTAACCTTGATGTCTCTCGATCTCTCTGATGATAGCTTGGCTGATACCCCTAAGCGTATCGCTAAAATGTATGTGGATGAGATCTTCTCTGGCCTAGATTATGCCAACTTTCCAAAGATCACTGTCATTGAAAATAAGATGGGATTCGATGAGATGGTTAAGGTCAATGACATCAGTCTAACTAGTACTTGTGAACATCATTTAGTGACCATAGATGGACTAGCCAGAGTGGCTTACTTGCCGCGGAAAAATATCATAGGTCTATCGAAGATTAACCGTATTGTGCGATTTTTTGCCCAGCGCCCTCAAGTTCAAGAGCGTCTAACACAACAAGTTTTAGTCGCCCTACAGACGCTGCTCGAAACTAAAGATGTCGCCGTTAAGATGGACGCCGTTCACTACTGCGTAAAATCCCGTGGCGTGATGGACTCCACCAGCTCAACGACAACGACGGCATTGGGCGGCATATTTAAATCCAATCCAGCGACAAGAGCAGAATTTCTTAGTAACTAAATTTAAAAGAAGGTACTAGGTTCTAGGACGCTTCGCTCCGAGAGCGGCCTTCGGCCTGCTAGGAAAAGCAAAAAGCAGAAACTGAAAACAAAAAGCAAAAGCCAAACTAATAGCTTTTGCTTTTTTCTAGAAGCGAACTTGTGAGCGCTCTCGAAGTGAGCCTGCGAACGCTCTAGTCATCTAGACTTATCTTTTAAATCCCATACTGATCGCGATAAGCACTAACTGACTCAAGCTGAACCTCCATACCTGGCTTTTCAGATAAGTAGTTGATCAAATCGCCTAGCTTAATAATTGACACGATATCACAGCCGAAATCACGCTCAACTTCCTGAATAGCAGAAAGCTCACCCTTACCTTTCTCTTGACGATCCAGTGCAATTAACACGCCGGCAAGCTTAGCTTCATGGGCCGCAATAATCTCCATCGACTCACGAATCGCGGTACCAGCAGTGATCACGTCATCAACCAACATTACACGCCCTTTTAGCTCACTCCCGACTAAGCTACCGCCTTCCCCGTGATCTTTCTTCTCTTTACGGTTAAAACAGTAAGGGATATCTATATCATGGTGCTCACACAGAGCAACAGCCGTTGTCGTTGCAATCGGGATCCCCTTGTATGCAGGGCCAAACAGTAGATCATGCTCAATGCCAGAATCCACGAGGGCAGCAGCATAAAAACGACCAAGACGAGCCAGATCACGACCAGTATTAAACAGGCCAGCATTGAAAAAATAGGGGCTTGTACGGCCTGATTTTAACGTAAATTCGCCAAATCTAAGTACCTGACGCTCTAAAGCAAACTCGATAAACTCACGCTGATAGGCTTTCACAATCTCTCCTTAAAAAAATGTAGGGGCAACTCTTATTTAGTTTCACTTACAAAAAGGACCCCGTAGGGCCCTAATAACAAAAACAATGATTAGCTCAATGCAGCCTTCTGTACATCGACAATTTCACGAATACCATGCTTAGCCAGCTCAAGTAAGCTAAGAAGCTCTTCATGGCTAAACGGCTCACCTTCTGCAGTACCTTGAATCTCGATCATCTTGCCAGTTTCAGTCATCACGACATTCATATCGGTTTCAGCTTCACTATCTTCGATATATTCGAGATCACAGATAGGCTCACCTTTATAGATACCAACACTAACCGCAGCAATCAGGAACTTAAGAGGATTATTCTTCAAAATACCTTTACCACGAGCCCAGTTTAGCGCATCAACTAGCGCAACACAGGCACCAGTAATCGCCGCAGTACGCGTACCGCCATCGGCTTGAATCACATCACAATCGATCACTATGGTATTTTCACCGAGTGCCTTCATATCCACCGCAGCACGAAGAGAGCGACCAATAAGACGTTGGATCTCTTGAGTACGGCCCGACTGCTTACCGCGAGCCGCTTCACGATCCATACGGCTATGAGTCGAACGAGGCAGCATGCCATATTCAGCCGTTACCCAACCTTGGCCTTTTCCTTTTAGAAAACGTGGCACCCCTTCGGTGAAACTTGCAGTACACAGCACTTTAGTTTCGCCAAACTCTACCAAAACAGAGCCTTCAGCATGAGCTGTAAACTGACGTGTAATTGTCACTGGGCGAGATTGTGCTGGCGTTCTGTCATTTGGGCGCATAGGAAATTCCTGTATTCATAAATCTAATGGCAATTGAGCTACATGATTTTGAGTGGGTGATTTTGGATCGATATTATAGGGGGTTGTGCCCTTGGATGCCACGATATTCCGATCCATAACGTAAAGCTCGCCGAGATTACTTTGACGCACAAGTTAACAAGTCTATAATCCCTGTTCACTTTGCCGTTTTAAACAAATTGGAATACAGACCCATGATTCAAAGCATGACAGCCTACGCTCGAATCGAGCACAAAGCAGAATGGGGCACTGCCTCTTGGGAAATCCGTTCAGTCAATCAGCGCTATTTAGAGACCTACCTGCGCCTGCCTGAACACTTCCGAAGCCTTGAACCTCTGCTAAGAGACCGTCTGCGTAAACGCCTTAATCGTGGCAAAATAGAGGTGAATTTAAGGTACGACCTCGCTGACAATAAAAACAGTGAACTTCAGCTAAATCAAGACTTAGCAAAGCAACTCGTCAGCGCTGCCAACTGGGTAAAACAGGAAGCGGGTCAAGGTGAATTAAACTTAGTTGATATCCTAAAGTGGCCTGGTGTTATGTCTGGCAGTGAGCAGGATATGGATGCTTTAGGCAAAGAGCTACTTACTGCTTTCGATAGCGCAATCGATCAATTTATCGAAGCCCGCGGCCGTGAAGGTGAAGCGATTAAAACCATGCTACAAACACGCCTCGACGCCATCGTTGAGCAAGTGGCTATCGTCCGTGAACATATGCCAACCGTCATGCAATGGCAACGTGACAAGCTAACCAATCGTCTAGCCGAGATCACAGGTGAACTCGATCCAGCCCGTCTTGAGCAAGAGATGGTTATCCTAGCGCAGAAGATGGATGTTGCCGAAGAGATGGACAGACTCGACGCCCATGTCGCCGAAACACAACGCATCCTCAAAAAAGGTGGCGCACAAGGCCGTCGACTCGACTTTATGATGCAAGAGTTCAACCGCGAATCAAACACTCTAGCGTCTAAATCAATCAGTGCGGAAGTCACCGCGGCAGCGGTAGAGCTAAAAGTGCTAATTGAGCAGATGAGAGAACAGATCCAGAACGTAGAGTAACGTTTTTACCCATTTGATTTAATGTCTCTAAGCCCAGTTTATCGCT
This sequence comes from Shewanella nanhaiensis, assembly GCF_019457885.1. Taxonomy (GTDB): domain Bacteria; phylum Pseudomonadota; class Gammaproteobacteria; order Enterobacterales; family Shewanellaceae; genus Shewanella; species Shewanella nanhaiensis. Next base: position 79,533 of record NZ_JAHZST010000016.1, on the reverse strand, counting down.
GGGCTTTTGTTTGCAGTTGTTCTAACTTTTTGATGTATCAGCTCTACTACAACACCTTTAACATCGGCTTTTGTGGGTAGGGGCAAGGAAAGTCTCTGGGTTTAACATCGGGAAAATCATCAGGACTAATGCCACTACCAAAGCGGTAAAGAATGTCATGGATAAAACGATCTACAGGAAAAAACTCATGCTTTTTTCCACGCTTTCCGCCAACTTTTTTAGGCTGCTGATTAATGAAATGACTCAATTCCCACGCCTCCTCACTGTCAAAACAGCTTGGATGGTAATTATCAAATAGTGAGCGTAGATAGTACTGTATCTCTGCAATGTGGGTTGCTATGCTGCGATCTAAGTTACGAAAAACATGAACCTTAGTTTGATCAAAATACCACTCTATATTATCAAGCACCTGCATACCGTCATCATCGTTTCGAATAAAGCCATTAGCCCTAAGGCAGCCAACGGTGTGAAGTTTCCACTGGTTGTAAAAATCTTGCTGTAGCTGCTCCCAGTCAGGTTTCAGAGGATAATGAGTCATCATGCAGTAACGACTATGGGACTCCATAAACACCACCAGCCAACTGCCGTCATCATAGGGTTGCCAATGACGACCCGTTAACTGAATCACCTGCCCTTGCCAGCTCACACGATTGGCATTGGTGCTAATGGGCTGCACACCAGGGTTATTACCCTCAGCATCTGTTATCCGCTCAAATGGTTGTTTCAACATTTTGCACATAGGATTGGATAAACTTAAAAATAGCGCCATCAGGGTCCCTTAGGTAGCTGGTTAGATAATCATCATGTTATCACCTTAGCTTAAAAAGTTTACCGTTATACATTAAGCACTTTAGGTTTTATTAATCTCTTACTGCAGTACCACTATATGTCGTGATACAAATGGTAGAACATATGCATTGAGTTATATTGAGCTAAACTCAATAGTACCTAAAGGATTGATAAAGGTATTCAGGATGAATAGCCCTCTAATTGAGATCGTCTATGACGATCGTGAACACGCTGATCTGCTACTTGAAGAACTAACCCTACACACAGATGCCCGCTTAACGAAGAAAAGGCTAACTCTTGGGGATTATCAGATCAATAACTGGCTTATTGAACGAAAAACATTGCCAGAACTTGTGGTTTCACTCTGTAGTGGCCAATTATTTTCACAGATTTCAAGGCTATCTGAATGTGACTTTAATACTGCACTGCTTATTGAAGGTTCCTCACAAGATATTGCAACTTATGATATTACAAGGGAAGCATTAATCGGTGCTATCTGCTCCATTTCAATTAACTTCAACATGCCTATCTTGCGCAGCTTATCCCAAACTGAATCGGCTAAGATTCTCTACTTTTGCGCCACCCAGTTAAACAATAGAGAAACAGGAGTTATCTCTACAGGCAGAAAACCTAAACGCCAAAAAAACCGGCAGTTGTTCATACTCCAAAGCCTACCTCAAGTAGGGCCTAAATTAGCGAAAAGACTCTTAAGTCATTTTGACAGTATCGAGGCGATATTCACAGCACCAGTAGAGGAACTCATCAAGGTCGAAGGTATAGGCCAAGAGAAAGCTCGAACAATACGTGAAATATTAACCTTATGATCAACAAAATTGATACGCCATTAGTTTTATACCGATCACATATGCTGAAACACCTTCCTATCAAAAAGTTTTTGGCACAAATCTTAGCTAACTTCTACGCTTAAAAAGCCAATATCCCATCAAGATCAATGGAGCGATTTGATGAATACCAAACACTTACTTTTCCTAGCATTTCCCCTTCTAGCTCTTAGCGCCTGCGGGGGGAGTGACAGTAATGACACCACACCACCGCCAGAGCCGACACCAGAGCCCACTCAGATTGTGATGAGTGGTAAAGTCGCCGACGGCTACCTTGTGGGAGCCAAGGTCTGCCTAGATCTGAATGAAAACAAACTATGTGATGATGGAGAGCCTAGCGCGATCAGCAGTGCAGGTGGCGACTTCTCAATTACTGATGCGACGCAAGAGCAGATAGACAGCTTCCCACTTTTGGTAGAGGTAACAGCTGGAGTGGTCGATGAAGACACTGGTGAGGCTATCACCCAACCTTACACTATGACAGCCCCAGTGGGTTATGAGTTCGTCAGCCCTTTGACCACTATGGTTCAAAACGAAGTTGAGCAGGGTAGTGAGCTAACTGAAGCAGAAACCAACTTACAAGCCCTTCTAGGCACCAGTTTAGAACTCAGTCAAGACTATGTTGCCCAGCAGCTTAATAATGAACTCGAGGAAGATGTCCAGAGCGAGTATGAGCGTCTCCATCAAGTCGCACAGGTAACCGCCCTGCTTATCGCTACCAATTTGGAGGCGATTCAAACAGCGGCTGATGATGCGGGCATTACGACCGATGATATGGTTGGACTGATTGTCGATCAGATCATTGAGGCCCTAGATGAGATAGTCACTGAGGTTGAGTTTGTAAACGAGCAGGGTGGGGAATTTGATCCCAGTGATGTTGTCGAGTCAGAAACTGTTACCGATGCGAGCACGGTATCGACGGATGATCTCGAAGGCCAAGTGCAAATCCGTGATACTGAAGCGACTGCGGCAGCCGCAAACTTAACCGAGCTTGTTAGTGGCGATGGGATAAACTTCTTCGATGATGGCTATTATGACAACATGCTACACCTTTCATATGGCACCTTAACCTATGATGCTGGTACCGAAACAAGCTCCGAAACACTCTTCGAGCTAATTAACGGTGAGTTTGTCGAAGAGACAGAGATGAGTGATGAAGATGACCTTATCCTCACTGAGTCAGGCTGGGTAGCCAGCAATGATAACTTCATCATTAGCTCACTCAATGATGACGGCAGTATTACCTTAGTCAATTCAGAACTACCGATACTGAGCGAGCTTATCTTCGCCGAGCAGATCTCCGTCACCGACCTTAAAATTAAACTCTTTCTATCGGAACAAGCAGACACAGATGTCTGGCATAAAATCATACCTGAAACAGTCACCTTTAGCGCCGAAGCGGAGGCTTTCGAGTTAAGTTTCAGCAACATTAATGATGTCTACTCTATCTTCAATTGGGATGACTGCTTAGAGGATGACCTATTTGAAGGTATGTGTAACAGTGTTTGGGCACATACAGCTGACAGCGAAATAGATGGCCCAGCAACGACATTAAATAGCCTGATCTCAGCCAGCGCATCTGATGGCATGGTCAATAATATTGTCGGCCCTCATGTCGGCTGGGATGGCAGTCGCTCTATCATCGCCGAAATGGTCGAAGGTGGCGCTGTTAACTACTACAAAATTGAGTGGCAAGCACAAAGTGACTCAGGCGAAGTCAGCAGTGTCGCCTCCCTATTTGCCACGGGGACCTGGCGTGATGAAACCGTTATGGAGCAAAGATTGCTCCTATTAGCATTGCCTGAAAGTGTGCGCAATTTTGGTGACAATGATGATGGCGATATGGGAGAGCTACTATTCGCCGAATATGAGGGGGCAGTCAGACGAGGCGAGTTTATCGCAGCAGGTCTAGTATCCGATGATGACGAGTGGGTGTTTAACCTCACCGCTAAAAATGACATTTTAGAGAATCTAGATCTAACCTTACTCGACAATGTGATGCCACCAGAGCCTGACAACAGTGACTTTGTCTGCCGTGATGGCGATTCAGATTGGGATGAAGAAACCGACCAACCTAAAGAGGGCACCACACGTTCATACAGTGAATACCTCGCCCTCGTCGCCAACTGTAGAGATGGCGAACCTCAGCTGTTTAATACCGAGATGTTAGCGGGTAACAAGCTCAAATCTTTTGATTCAGATGGCGAGATAGAAACAATTCTGACATTCAACGCTGATGGTACTGGTAGCCATACGGATAATGACACAGAAGAGCCTATGGTTGAGGATTATCAATGGACGGTCAATGACACAGGAGAGATAGTTATTGAAATTGGTAACTCTGCAGGTACCAATGATACTAGGGCAGTCATCAGTCTAATTAAGCAAGATGGCGATCATTTCTCAGTCAAAGGCTTTCTTGAAGAGAGTGACTGGAGCCCCATGGACGGCACGGTAGGTGAAGTCTGGAGCGAAAAGTTGAAGTTATTCCCCCTTCCAGAACCTGATACTAGTCTCTTTGTATGTGATGAGGGTGACTCAACTTGGAATGATGAAACCGATCAGCCTGTTACTGAAACCTTAGCGTCACTTACTGAGTATCAAGCCTTAGTCACAAGCTGTCGTGATGGCAGCGAAGCTTCATTTAATACCGATATGTTAAGCGGTAAGCAGTTAAAGAGTTTCGACTCAGACGGCAATGTTGAGACAATATTACTCCTTATATAGTGGTGGCAGTGGCACATTAACGGAAACGGATGAGGGTGAAACCACAGTCGAAGAGCTGACTTGGGAAATAAATTCTATTGGTGAACTTATCATAGATGTCCCCAACACTAACGGCACTAGCGATCTTAGCGTTGTGATAAGCCTCATCGCTCAAGATGGCGATCATCTCTCGGTTAAAGGTTTTACCGAAGAGCCTGAATGGTCGCAAATGGACGGCACTGCTGGAGAGGTATGGAGTGACAGTATGAAGTTATTTACCCCTTCCTAGCCATTCCTAGTCATCCCTGAAAAGCTTACTAGCCCGTACTCAGTGCGGGCTTTTTTATGTTACTGTTTCATTTTTTACGATTCTTGGAGCCTTTATGTGTGGCCGACTCAATATGATCGACGATCTGTTTATGCGCACATTGCTGCAAGACTTAAGCGTATCAAATCCCAACGAGATGCTCTTCGATCGCTTTAAAATGCCCACCAATGAAATAAGCATCGTCAGAGAAGTTAACGGGATCAGACAGCTACAAACCGCAACTTGGTGGTTACTTCAGGATATGGGATATGCAGGCTTTAAACCCAGTAAATACACCTCATTTAATACCCGTTATGACAAGCTTAATCAGCTCGGCTCAGCTGGGTATATTCCCTTCCGTGAAAGCAGGTGCATTGTTATTGCCAAAGGCTTTGGAGAAACAGAAAAGCGAGTGAATACTGTAGAGTATTATGATTTTATCGCTCAAGACTCAGCGATCACACTAGGGGGACTATTTCAAGAGTGGCAACACCCTAAAACTGGTGAGCATAAGATCTCATGCTCTATTATCACCAACCCGCCTCACCCAGATATGCAAGCTTTTCACAGTAAAGCGAGTCCCTTGATATTACCGCAATCCACTTCTGTTCGTGATGCCTGGTTAGATCCTAACAATCATCAGGTCGATATGTTCGAGCACTTACTAACACCCGCACTTAGGCATAACTTTTTAGTTCAACAAATTGAAAAACCGAGCCTTTATAAAGTCATAGGTGAAGCACAACAGCTTCACCCATATGATGCTTAGCTTAAGGAGGGCTAATTAAAATACTGTGTTAATGCCTGCTCTTGGGCCAATAAGCTTTGATACAAGGTAAACTGATTAGCAGCACGTTCAAGATTATGATTTTCATGGTGGATATGAAAATATACATCACCATTAAGGTGATCCGTTAAGAAACGAACCCCAATCATTAGACAGATAACTCGAGCGCCTAACCAAAGACTTCTCTTCTCATCTTCACTGAGCACTGAGCCCAACTCACTCAAATATCCACGACAGATAGCAGCGAAGATAGACTCTCGCACATGTACCTTATCCAGTGCCTTAGAGTCCTCCTCTTCCGGTGAGGTAAAGGTTCGCACCATATCACCGAAATCATACATCAAGTGACCCTTCATGCAGGTATCGAGATCAATAATCGCCAAGCTACTCATATCTCGCTTGTCATACAGCATATTGTTGATCTTAGTGTCATTGTGGCAGGTTCTTAGCGGCAAGCTCGGCGAGATCTCGGCTAACTCTTGCAAAAGCGATTGCTGAGCAAACACCATATCAACCCAATCACTACAGGTATCTAATCGTTTATGTGTATCTTTGCTAACCGCCAACTCTAATTGAGCGATACGTCCTGGCAGGTGATGAAATTGAGGAATAACATCTTCAAGTACAGTAGCATCAAGATCGCTCAAGGCTGAAGAGAAATGGCCAAAAGCCTTAGCGGCTGCAAACGCCTCCTCCTCATTGGTTACCACTTCAATACTATGACTATAAGGCAGGTAGTTAATTGCGCGCCAAAAACCATGCTCTTTAAGATCGACAGCTAACGCTTCATCTTGAGTTCGCAGTGGCTCAACGACTTTTAACTGGTACTCATCACTCTCACATTTTTGTGTAAGATGCGCCGCAATTTTATGTGCGTTCTCTACTAGAGCATTAGGAGTCTTAAAAACATCAGTGTTGATCTTCTGCAGTACCAGCTCGCCTGAACCCCAACGAACCAAAAAAGTTTCATTAATATGTCCATTACCTAACGGAGACACACTTGCGTCCAAGGCTGGGACGCCAAAATGCGGCAGTACTAACTGCCTAACAAAATCAATCACTAATAACTCCATTACTCTTATTATTTAATAGCTTAGACAGTTTCTGTCTTACCCACACTGCATCCTGAGGGTAGGTCACACCAAACCAAGGCTCCTGAGCCGTCTTAACCCTGACACGCTTAGCGTCAGGTAAATTATTTATTAATGCCACTTTAGACATACTATGCTGAACCACATCTGGGAGAAAGCACTCAGATTTAGCTTCCTGACCATAAACGGAAATAAACTGTATTAATTCCGCTTCAATCGCTAAAAATATATCTTGGGTGAATCCCCAGCAGGTCATAGAGACAGGCACTGAAGGCGACAAAACTCCCCGCTCTCCTTTAGAGGTTCCAACTAACCCCTCATCAGAGCCCTGACGAATATCTGTCCATTCGGCGACACTTTGAAGTAGCCCCTCCTTGACTAAGCATACGCCTCGATTAACGCCACCATGCTCAGAGAGAGTCAAGCCAAGAGGGTAAGCAACCAGCATCCAATCCTCTTTTGACTCATTCAATCCAGATGCAAGCAGCTCAAAAGCCGTATCACCATAATAATCATCGGCATTAATTACCGCCATTCGACCTTTGACTTTCTTACGCGCACTCCAAAGTGCATGCGCCGTTCCCCAAGGCTTTTCCCTATGGTTAACATTGGAAATATGAGCTAATGCAGCCTCCGGTAGATCGTCCATAGCCTGATAACAAAAATCATGGCTAAAGCCTGCATCAAGCTTATCATTTAAGCTACCATTAAAAAGCGCTTCGATATCAGACTCGAGCTCAGGCCTTATCACTAACACTACGCCAGAGAAACCAGCTCGACAAGCGGATACAATAGCGAGCTCCAACATAGTTTCGTCATTAGGTCCTAGCGCCGCTAGCTGTTTATCACCGCCAAAACGACTGCCTAACCCCGCAGCCATAATTACTAAAGTCAGCGCTTCATTTTCACAATCTGTTGTCATTCACTTAAATCATCATTATCAGTCAAAACATGACTGTGGCTCGCATTGAGCCGTGCAGTCTAAAGAGAAAACCTTGCTTTATCCAGTTATAAATAGGGGATAAATGCATCGCTTTTTGATAAGGCAGACTGGCTTCCCTTCAAACTGAATTCATAGCCACACAACTTAACCTCTCCTCTCAATGCAATATCGGTAATAATCTTCCCAGTATCGAGGGGAGTAAAGCGCGCTTCAATGCTGGTATCAGGCATCATCTCAACAATAATAGGGCGATATTCACTGCCGTTATTAAACACTAAGTTAGCACAGCTTCTGTCTCCCTCAGCAGTGGCCAAAGACCAGATAGGGCCTGGATTATCAGCCTCGCCCAGCCAGCGCATAATAAGTAACTTATCCTCTAACACTAAGCTAAAGCCATCGGGCAATGTTACCTCATCACGCTCAACTGAATTTTGAGCTTGCACTTCAACTAATTCAGGCTCTAGAGGGGCCTCATCAGAGCTACCCAATATTGACCATAGACTGCTCAACACCATCAGAAAAAGAGCAACACCAAGCACAGCTGTTAACAGTTTCTGGTTTTGCTTAGCCCAAGTAAGCCAAAGCTCGAATGTCGCCCTGCTCTTTTGGGGCGAAGCATATTCCGCTTCATGGTAGCTTACTTGCTCCTGCTCCTCTCCCTCGTCAGCCCCACCTCCTAAGGTGGGCTCGACTCTGGAGCGACTTCGCTCCCTACGCGGTTCAACTAGAGGGCCAGAGTAGCCCTGTTGGTAAATTCCACTGTGGTTCTTAGCTTTTTGAATCGATAAAAAACCCGTCATTAAACCAGCTATCACGCCACAGGTCAGCGACGCCATAGCACTACCACTGTAGGCCAAAGAGAGAGAGAAAAACATAAATGGGAGCAAGGTAAGCACCGCAAACCAACTTGGACGCTCGATATCCCTAACCCGTCTTAATGCACTCAAACCTAGTAAAGGGGCAAGTAGCAGAGCTAAAAATATCAACGCCCCACCGCCACCTATCAACATAAACCCCAAGAGCAAAGTGAGATAAAGTGAGCCGCTTATGACTGAGAATCTCTGCCAGTTATCCCGGCCTTTTATACAAAAAAGAGACTTATACTGCATTAAATTCAACACCTAAGAGTTAGTTCACGGAGAAAGGCACTAATACCAGCCTCCCCAGTAAATAGCGACTTAACCATTAGCGCAGGGGGAGCATTACTGACACACCTTAACTGAAGATAAATTTCAGCTGACAACAGCCTAACGAATTTACCCGCCAAAGTCAGTGCCAGCATAAGATATCCTCCCTAAAGAGCGCCATAATCTCTGCCAAGAAGGCAAAATAGCGCAACAGAGACTAGGCCAAAGAGACACTGACTTGTATAATGTCTGTACCCAATGACGGGTGAACCTAAATCTTTTTGTTTTAGCTTTTGGATACTTTGCAAATGACCGCACGCGGAAACCTATTTATCGTATCGGCGCCAAGTGGCGCGGGTAAATCATCACTCATCTCCGGACTGCTAAAAGACAAGCCGGCAGATAAGCAGGTATCGGTTTCTCATACGACCCGACAACCGCGTCCTGGTGAAGTTAATGGCCAACATTACCACTTTGTCAGCGTTGAAGAGTTTAAGGCGTTAATTGCCGAAAATGCCTTTTTCGAATGGGCAGAGGTGTTCGGTAACTATTATGGTACCTCACGTAAAGTCATTGAACAGACACTAGAGCAAGGTATCGATGTGTTCCTCGATATTGACTGGCAAGGGGCTCAGCAGGTAAAGAAAGTGATGCCAGAAGCGATCGGCATCTTCATTCTTCCTCCATCAAAAGCTGAGCTTGAGAGACGCTTAACTGGCCGCGGCCAAGATAGCGCAGAGGTGATTGCTGGGCGCATGGCTCAAGCGGCTTCTGAGATATCTCACTATGATGAGTATGATTTCATCATTATTAACGATGATTTTGATACCGCACTTGGTGATTTTATCGCTATAATTCGCAGTCAGCGCTTAACTCGCGCTGGTCAAATTCATACTCACAATGATATGCTTAATGATCTATTGGCAGAATAACTGTCTTAGTGTACAATTTTGCGTCATTTTTTCATCCTAACACTGGAGTTCCATACATGGCTCGCGTAACTGTAGAAGACGCCGTAGAACAAATCGGCAACCGTTTTGATATGATCCTGGTTGCAGCGCGTCGTGCTCGCCAAATCGCCGTGCAGGGCAAAGACCCTATGGTTGAAGAAGAGAACGACAAGCCAACGGTTATCGCTTTACGCGAAATCGAACTTGGTTTAGTCACAGCAGATACTCTGGACGCAGATGAGCGCCAGACTGTTCGTGAACGTGAGGCGGCTGAAATAGCTGCTGTTGCTGCGATTGCTGAAGGTCGTAACAACGTAATCTAAGGAGTATTACCACTTGTATCTGTTTGAAGGTCTCAAGGAGTCTGCATCAGGGTATTTAGAACCTGATCAGGTAGAATTACTCAAGCAGGCCTATCAGGTGGCGCGTGATGCCCATGAAGGTCAAATGCGCACAAGTGGTGAACCTTATATCACACACCCGGTTGCGGTCGCCCGTATCCTGGCCGATATGCGTCTCGATCATGAGACGCTTATGGCTGCTCTCCTGCACGACACCATCGAAGACACCCCAGTCACCAAAGAGGAACTCGCTGAGTTATTCAGTGAATCCATCGCCGAACTGGTTGAGGGCGTCTCAAAACTCGATAAGCTAAAATTCCGCGATAAGAAAGAGGCCCAAGCCGAAAACTTCCGCAAAATGATGATGGCCATGACCCAAGATATTCGGGTTATCCTTATCAAACTAGCCGATCGTACCCACAATATGCGCACCCTTGGGGCTTTAAGGCCTGACAAGCGTCGTCGTATAGCGCGGGAAACTTTAGAAATTTACGCCCCGATTGCCAACCGTCTCGGTATTCATAACATCAAGACCGAGCTCGAAGACCTAGGTTTCCAAGCCTACTACCCAATGCGTTATCGCGTACTCAAAGAGGTAGTAAAGGCCGCACGCGGCAATCGTAAAGAGCTTATTCAAAGTATTGAGGCAGCAGTTCACACTCGCCTCGAAGACACTAAGATCCCAGGTACAGTGAAAGGCCGTGAGAAAAACCTCTACTCCATCTATAACAAGATGTGCAGTAAGGAGCTACAGTTCCAAGAGGTCATGGATATCTACGCGTTTCGCGTCATCGTGGACTCCATCGATACCTGCTACCGAGTCTTAGGGGCAATGCATGCCCTATACAAACCTCGTCCAGGTCGATTTAAAGATTATATTGCTATCCCAAAAGCCAACGGCTATCAGTCACTCCATACCTCACTGTTTGGACCTCACGGCGTTCCTGTTGAGATCCAGATCCGTACCGAAGATATGGATCAGATGGCAGATAAAGGGGTTGCAGCCCACTGGATCTACAAAAAAGGCAGCTCAGCGGAGCAGGGCACGACGACACAAGTTCGTGCACGTAAGTGGATGCAGAGCCTGCTTGAACTGCAGCAAAGCGCCAGTACCTCATTTGAGTTTGTTGAAAACTTTAAGACTGAGCTTTTCCCAGAAGAGATCTACGTGTTCACCCCTGAGGGTCGAATTTTAGAACTTCCTGTTGGCGCAACACCCGTCGATTTTGCTTACGAAGTGCATACAGACGTAGGTAATACCTGTGTTGGCGCACGAGTCAATCGTCAAGCATACCCACTTAGTCAGCCTCTAATCTCAGGTCAAACCGTTGAAATTATTACGGCTAAAGGCGCTCGTCCCAATGCGGCGTGGCTAAACTTTGTAGTCACAGGTAAGGCTCGCGCTAAGATACGTCAACTACTGAAAAGTTTGAAAGAGGATGACGCAGTCATCTTAGGTAAACGCCTACTGAATCATGCGTTAGGTGATACCAAGTTAGATATGATCGCACCCGAGCAGATTGAGAAAGTCGTCAGTGACACTAAGCACGACACACTCGAAGAGCTGCTCGTCGACATAGGTCTAGGTAATGCCATGAGCATAGTGATTGCCCAACGACTAAAAGGCGATCAGGAGCAGATCGAGCCCCATGAGCATAAAGAATCTAACATGATGCCGATCCGCGGTGCAGAGGGGATGCTAGTCACATTTGCCAACTGCTGCCGCCCAATCCCAGGTGATGCTGTTATCGCCCATGTGAGTCCAGGTAAAGGCTTGGTTGTTCATATGGAGAGCTGCGCGAATATTCGTGGCTATCAAGGTGAGCCAGATAAATATATTCCTGTGCAGTGGGATAACGCCGAAGGTGTTGAGTTCCAAGCTAACTTGCGAGTTGAGATTGTGAACCATCAAGGTGCACTGGCCAAGATCACCTCGATTGTGGCTGCCGAAGGTGCCAATATTCATAACCTAAGCACAGAGGAGCGAGACGGTAGAGTCTTCCTCATCAATTTACGAATCTCGGTCACTGATCGAATTCATTTAGCCAACGTGATGCGCCGTATCAGGGTACTGCCTGAAGTATTACGTACATCCCGTAATCGATAATCAAATATAAGAGAGAGAGTTATGGCGAACAAAAGCATCATAGCAACCGATAAGGCACCACAGGCGATCGGCACCTATTCTCAAGCGGTTAAAGTTGGCAGCACCGTCTACCTTTCGGGTCAGATCCCGCTGGATCCTGCAAGCATGCAGATAGTAAGCGATGAGTTTAATGCCCAAGTTGTTCAGGTTTTCGAAAACTTAACAGCAGTATGTGAAGCGGCTGGCGGCTCACTCAATGATATCGTCAAGCTCAATATTTTTATGACAGATCTCAGTAACTTCGCTACCGTAAATGAGATAATGGAACGTTACTTTAACCAACCTTTTCCGGCACGTGCCGCCATTGGTGTAAAGCAACTTCCAAAAGACTCTTTAGTAGAGATGGATGGAGTCATGGAGCTCTAACCTCCCCACTCCTACATACTTTTGGGCGCTACGGCGCCCTTTTCTATTTTTTACTCTTTAGCAAAAGATAACACCATGAGCCCTGAACGTTTTGCCCGCATCAATAAGATGCTAGATAACCGCCAACCCGATCTCACTCTCTGTCTCGATAAAGTTCACAAGACGAATAATATCGCTGCCGTTATCCGCACAGCAGACGCTGTAGGCGTTCATCAAATACATGCAGTCTGGCCAGATATTGAGATGCGAGTATCAGGCAACACAGCCTCAGGCAGCCAGCAGTGGGTCAAAACCATCAAGCACTACCATATGGATGATGCCCAACAGGCCTTTCGCGCCCAAAATATGCAGGTTCTAGCCACCACATTTTCAGAAACAGCAGTGGATTTTCGCGAGATAGATTACACTCGCCCAACCGCCATCATCTTAGGCAATGAGCGTGATGGAGTCAGTCAAGAGGGGATTGCAGCGGCAGATCAGCACATCATTATCCCTATGATAGGCATGGTACAGTCACTCAATGTCTCAGTTGCTTCGGCGCTGGTGATGTATGAAGCCCAAAGGCAGAGAGCCGCAGCTGGCATGTATGGTACGCGCAAGCTAGATGAGGCTTATTGCCAGAAGATGTTATTCGAGCAAGGCCACCCTATCTACGCCAAGGCGTGTCGACGTAAAAGCATCCCCTATCCAGCAGTCGATATGGAAGGCCAGATTGTCGCTAGTGATGAGTGGTGGGAGAGAATGCGTGCACCAGAGGTTCATTCACTTGTCGAATAACAAGTTTCGAGTATCTTTGTGGTTGGTTTCATTGGGCTGATTTGGTACTTGGCTGTGTGCAGCATACCAATATTGAACTGTTATCTACCGCCTGCCCGGCGAGGGATGTGCAAACACTTCTGCGGGACGCTATAAATATATCCCTATACGCTCTGCGGTTTCATCCTTGAAACCGAAGCCCACAGCCGCGTTTACACTTGCTTATTTGTCTCTTCGACTTGACTTCGAGTGACCAAACACGTTTTTGGACAAAAGTTTGCTAGAGTAAAATCCCTTTAAGTGATGAGAGTTATTAGGGAAAGTATGGCAAGCGGGTATGCGGTAACGCCTGCAATAAAGTGTGCCCTACATAACGAACAAAGCACACCGAACTTCATACCTAAACCGCCGAGTGTAAAGCATTGCCTTGTTAGCAACCAATCTCATTGGCAATCAAACATGCCGATTGTACACGCGTCCACTTTTGCAATTTGTTAGCTACATCACGCCTAATTACTTGAAAAAATGCAATATTGACCACATGTATTAGTAACAGATAAGGAATCAGTAATGTTCCAAAAACAAAGTTTAGAAAAAATGCAGATTATGCTGCTTACCGACTTAGATATGAACGTAATGATGGACCTTCTTTCAGGATCAAGTGTTTACACACAGCATGTAGAACAAAATACCATCAAAACAGCAAAGTCTATTGAGAATGACCAAACCCTGACTGAAGATCAAAAGCAAATTCAGCTAGAGTTTTTAAGTGATGACATAAACTATGCTCAAGAGGCTCAAGAGTTAGCTGAAGAGCTGGCTATTATTGGGCTTTATAAAACCATTGAGGTTCGAATCGCTAAAGCCGCTAAAGCCTCGAAGTTATTCAGCAATAAAAAAATTAATGAGCTTTATATTACAGATAAACTTACTGAACACTTTAATGCTATTGGAATTGACGTTGAGTCCATTTTACACTTCGATAAGTTCAAAGAACTCAAATTACTGAATAATTGCCTTAAGCATTCAGGTGAAGTCAATCAAACCTTAGCGGATTTAGAACCTTCTAAATGGACCAAGGGAGAAAAGATTACTAAATTTGCAACTCACTTCTACTATTTATTAGAACCCAATATGATGTTCTTAAATAATTTAGGCTCAGAATTACGTTCGAAACTATAATCATAAACTCGTACAGCGATCAATTTGTTGTGCGAGCAGTATACTCCGCTGGCTACGTTATTAGTTATGCTTTTAGCAAACCGAGGATAAATGCAACCAAAAATGTAAACGTCCCTAGTGCCACTAGACCTGCAATTACTTTTACTGATGTACTACACCATTCTTTTTTATATTTTTGATCTAGCCCTAAAATGAACTTTAAAGTGCCAGTCTCGTTTTCATTAAACACAACAAGAAAAATATGGTTAACAGCGGTAGCCAGTAGAACTGATAAAAGAATAAGGGATAAAGCTAAAAGATAGGTTTCGTTATGGAAAAAATATGCTGAGGAAAAACCAAAAACAGCCATAGCTAATTCAGAAAATTGCTTTGAACTTGAATACATAAAGTTAAGAAATTTGCTTTCATTTGGCCTATTTTCATAAAAGACAGATGCTATAAATAGAGCGATTAGTGCCAGTAACACAGACAAAGCGACACCTGCTTGAAAAGATGTTACTGACATATTATCCGAATTTAAAAGCGTTTCAGGCCAGAAGTATTGAGCTATATAGCCAATACCGAGCCACCAAAACGCAGGTAAAGGATTAATCAACTTAAAATTATTTACTGCTTTTGAAAACATCTACTATTTCCTACTCGTTTAAAAACATAACACCCAATAATCGGCACGTAAATAGTTGACTAGACATACGAAAAAAGAGCGCCGCGAACTGTTTCGCGTCCGTTATTTATTGGCTTGTTATGTGAAATTACACTCCGAGCATAATCTCTCTGCTTCAGCTAGTTGTATGTTTGGAAACAGTGCAGTTAGACCTTCAGGTGTTGCCAGACTCAACTTACCAAAATGAGCCTTTATTTTTGTTCCCGCATCGTAAACGTCATCCGAAAGCTTATTTACTAAATCCCAGGCTTCTAAATAGAATGGACAATTTGGTTGTTGTGCATGGTTCGTAAATGCTTTTGACATTTCTACTGAAAAATGAACCGCAAATCCTTCCTCAAGGTAGTTAGTGTAGCCTTCGATAGGGTCTAATAAGTGAACCGTCTCATGAGCTAGCTCATAAAGAGTTGTAGGCCAATATTTACGAGCTGCATTACTTAAGGATGCAAAAGCACCATCTAAATTAGGTGTATTGACTATGTTCGGTCTATCACCATCAAACACTGGCTGATAAATTTTCTTATCATTCGCAACAGCGCCTAAGCGCACCTCACATTCATGTTTTAAAAAACACTGTAACGCCCAAAGAGAAGCCGCGTCATCTTCAGCATTAATATTTGAGAATACGTACATATCTACCTTTTCACATATGTATAGTGCGCACGCGCGTATATTTGACAAAACGCGCATGCCCATTTAGCAAACCTATTATTTAAGCTTTGCTAAAGTAAAGCCATTGATTTATAAGCACTCTATCAGAGTAGTGCTGAATAAACGAGCACGAAAGTTGCAAAGTAAGCATTGATATTGATGTTTTATCGAAAGTAATCAGTAACAGTCATTTATCGATTAGTAAAAGTAGGTCTGCAGGCTTGTTACTTAATCTGTGAGATTAACGCCTGAAACTGATAAAGGGGCATAAGTGAGTTACGAAGCTACAGCAATGAAATCAAATCGAGGAGATACTCTTGCTTAGAATCAACAAGTGTAGATACGGCTGCGAGCTTCCAAAACAGGGTGAGGTATCATGAAGTGATACTCTTCGAACGAGAGACTGGGATGTCGAACTGGCACTTTAACAGGGAGGTTATTGGTTTTGGTAGAGCCCACAGGGCAGAAAATGTTCCAGACATTTTTCTGCATTTCCACCATCCATGGCGGTCAGATGTGCTTACGGCGTCTCGTAGAAGTGTCTGCACATTCCCCCGCAGGAGGCGATAGACAACCATGAAGATATAAGCTTCAATACACTTGCAAATACCAACTAATCCAAAACCTTCAAACTGGCTCCTGAAACTAGTTCAGGAATAAACAAAAGACTGGTATATCCTTTAAAGTTTAGTAAGGAGCGTGAAGTTCACGCAACTTGCTATGCCTGTCCATGTTTATCTTCTTTGAGATCGACTATTTAGCCAATATTTTTTCAAATTGAACATGTTTAACTCGGTTTGAGGAGAGCTTGAAGCCAGTGATTGTGTCCTCGGAATCTCTTTCTATATTGATGACACCAAGGCTGCGGCTGACAAGCATGTCTCGCTGTGGTGCATCGAGTTTAGAAACTTGCCTGTTACCGATGTAAAGTTGTAGCTCACCGTCAATAACCTTGATCTGATAATTAACCATGAGCGCTTCACTGTAAAAACGTCCCGTAAATTGGGCTAGTTGCTCCTTGGTGTAATTGGCAGGCATGTACTGATCGCATATAAAAGGCTCCCGACCATTTACCGAGACTGACATCTGTCTGCTTTTAGGCATAAAAGTGATGATGACGTTAGCTGAAACCCCCATTAACTTAAACTGGGTTTCTGAAAGAGGCGCTAAGTCATATTCTCGTTTGGGAGCTGGTGATAATTTTAACTTTCCCTCTTTAATATACACATGACGTGAATCGTTTCTGTCTCCGCTCCAGTAGTGACCAGGAAGACCTTTTAACTGCTCAGCGTTGAGCTCAATAAACTCTAGCTCACTGCCGACCTCCTTTTTGAAGTGCTGACTTAAATACAGATCGGCAACTTGATGTGCTAAGCCTGTCGAGTAAGCATCTTCTCGATTCGCAAGGACTATGACTGAAAGTTTTTGCTCTGGAAATCTAATCAGGTTCGACTTAAAACCGCCAAACCACCCAGCATGGTCTATCTGTTTAAGCCCTTTATAATCACTTATACGTAGTCCTGAAGCATACTCAAGTGACGCACCATTATTGAGCTTCCCAACTGTAGTCATCATTTCCCAGAAGCTTTTATCGAACACTTTTTGTTGATAAAACTCATCATCCCACTTTTTCAGATCTTCAATGGTAGTCAAAATGCCGCCATCGCCAATGAGATCTAATGTTGACATGTTAATTTCGAACTCAGATCCAGAGAAGGGGGTATATCCATAGGCTTTATTTTTCACAATACGGTTATGATTATTATGAAACAGGGTACTGCTCATCTTCAGCGGCTTAAAAATTTCGTTGTCGGCAAATGTGGCCATTGAGGCTCCCGTTACCTTTTGCACTATTTGCCCAAGCAACCAATAGCCTGAATTACTGTATAAAAACTCCTCCCCTGGGGTGAAATTAAGTGATGGTTGAGCGGTTAGCCACCCCATGACCTCTGCGTCATCATAGTAATCATCTTTTCTGAAACCTTTTAATTCTTTAAGGTTAAAAAGATCTCTCACTCCACTAGTGTGGTGGAGTAGATCTCTTATGGTGATCTCTTTTGCATAATCTGGAAACTCAGGAAAGAAAGAGTAGAGCGAGTCGTTTAAACTCAATTTTTGTTGCTGAACTAACAAAATAATCGTGGCAGCGGTGAACTGTTTTGAGGTGGATGCAATTCTAAATACCGTGGCTGGAGTATTGGGGACAGAGTGCTCGATATTGGCTAAGCCATACCCTTTACTGAAAATCAGTTTCCCCTCTTTAATTACTGCTACTGTACCGCCAGGCTGGTCAACTTGCTCCCATTCGGAAAAAATACTATCAATCTCCTGCTGACTAGGCTCAGCAACAGTGCTTTTAGCAAGAGCATTTTGGGAAAAGGCACAGATAGCTGTACATATATAAACGAGAATTAACGATTTGATTTTTAGCAACTTAAACTCCATTTTAAAATCACATATACCCTTTTAGTCCACTGTATTCTATTTTTGTTCAAAATACTTGCAATCTAAACCTCCATAGCAAACTTTAACTACCCAGCCCAATAGCAATAAAGATACAAGTTAACAGATAGAAAATGCACTCAGCCTTCATTTAAAGGTTTATCTCATTTTGTATCGATTCCCGTCACAATTATTCAAATCATTTGTCATAGATCACATTTTTCGCCATACTCAAAGCGGCTAATCAATAAAAACTAAAATCAACAACATTTCCTTTGAAAGTAACTAATTAATCATGGAGTCGCTGATGGAATCGACAATGAAAACCCCTGTTGAGATGCTATCCCAGTGGGTCGACAAACAGGGTGATAAAACCTATCTTAGGCAACCCATCAACGGCCAATATCAAGACTTTACTTGGCGAGATGTGCAGCAGCAGATGCAGAAGATTGCAGGGGCGCTAAGGCATTTAGGCCTAGAACCCGGTGATAAAGTCGCAGTGCTTTCGAAGAACTGCGCCGAATGGTTTATTACAGATCTTGCCCTCATGCATGGCGGCTACATCAGTGTCCCTATCTATCCAACCGCCAACGCCGACACAATTCGCTATGTGCTTGAACACAGCGAAGCCAAAGCCATCTTTATCGGTAAGTTAGATTACTGGGCCGATCAGGAAGCGGGCGTCGGTGGTGATATTCTCAGAATGGCGATGCCCTATGAGACAATGCCGGCGCAATACTCTTGGCAGAGTTTGCTTAAACTAGGCCAACCATTGATTGATGTCCCCTTTGCAACACCAGAGCAGATCATGACCTTAATTTATACCTCAGGGTCAACGGGTAAGCCTAAAGGCGCCATACAGACATTTGCTAGCTATGGCTGGACCTGTAACGCAGTTGTACGCGATCTTAAAACTGATGTCGAAGACAGACTCATCTCCTATCTGCCACTCGCTCATATTACCGAGCGTGTCGCGATGGAGGGCTCCTCTTTCTATTCAGGCAGCAGCGTGGCCTTTGTCGAGAGCCTAGATAGCTTCGTTGCCGATGTGCAGCGTGCAAGGCCAACGGTATTCTTCTCGGTGCCACGTCTCTGGAGTCTGTTCCAGAAAAACATTATCGATAAAATTGGCTACGATAAGCTAAATTTCCTACTTAAGCTGCCCATCATCAGTGGCATAGTGAAGCGGAAAATTCATGCGGGTTTAGGCCTTGAACATTGTCGTCTGCTCGGTTCTGGCTCTGCGCCTATCCCACCTTCATTGATCGCTTGGTACCACAAAATTGGTCTCAACATCAGTGAAGCCTGGGGCATGACAGAGAACAGTGCCTACTCCATTATCAACTACCCTTTCGATGCCAGCAAAATTGGCACCGTAGGTCGAGCCGTTGAGGGGAGTTTTATCAAGCAAGCCGAAAGTGGTGAGCTATTGGTAAAAAGCCCAGGCTTGATGACGGGATACTATAAACAAGATGAGGTTACCGCAGCATCATTCGATGAAGAGGGCTTTTTCCGCACAGGCGATCTCTGCTCAATCGATGCCGATGGTTGCGTCTCTATCACTGGGCGAGTAAAAGATAACTTTAAGACCTCCAAAGGTAAGTATGTTGCCCCCGTGCCTATCGAGCGCAAACTGGCCCAAGATCCGCATATCGAACTGTTATGTGTTATCGGCTCCGGCCTGCCCCACCCTATTGCACTGGTGCAACTCTCCGAAGGCGCAAGGCTTCAGCCCAGAGAGGAGGTTCGCAGCTCACTTAAGGCTACCCTTGAGAGTATCAACCCTAACCTCGAGTCCCATGAAACGGTCGACGCCATTATCGTTGTCACTGAGCCTTGGGACGTGGACAACGATATACTCACGCCCACACTGAAGATTAAGCGCCATGTTTTAGAGAAAAAATTCAGTGATACTGTCGATGGTATTCGTGGCGGCAAGGTCCGTTGGGAGGAGGAGCTCTAGGCTCTAGCAAGTCGTTAATTTTAAAGCACGCTTCGAGCGTGCTTTCTTTTTTCGCTTATTAACAATATACCTTAATTAATTAAGATTAATGCTGGCTCAGCTAAAGTTTATTGCCTTGTTATCAAAAATCCTTAAGCTAGCGTATCCCAAATTCTATCCTGCTTAAAGATGAACCAAATATGTTAATTTTACTCGCTATTGTCGGTGGCTTTGTCATCCTAACTTTAGGAGCAGAAGCCCTAGTTCGTGGTGCTAGCGCTATCGCCCTAAAGCTTGGGATCGCCCCACTTATCATTGGCTTAACTATTGTCGCTTTCGGTACAAGTGCACCAGAATTGGCTGTTAGCTTAAAATCGGCAATTGCTGGTAATAGTGGTATTGCACTGGGTAATGTCATAGGTTCAAACATCGCCAACATTGGCCTAATTTTAGCCATTACAGCTTTGATCCGTCCAATACAGGTTCAATCTCAAATGGTTAAGCGTGATATCCCGATTATGATCGCAGCCTCGATGCTGTTCTGGGGTCTTCTGCTCGATGGCCAGCTCAGCTTCTGGGACGGCGCATTACTGACAACACTGCTAGTGTGTTACCTCAGCTTTAGTTACTTCAGTAGTAAAAACAGCGATGATGGTGAGGAGCTAGATACTAGCCCACAACACCCTATGCTATCGGTACTGTTCATCATAGCCGGTATTAGCATGTTAGTTGGCGGAGGCATACTCTTTGTCGATGGCGCTGTAGACTTAGCAAAAACCTTTGGGATCAGCGAAGTGATCATCGGCTTAACGATTGTGGCTATCGGCACTAGTATGCCTGAGCTTGTCACCTCGATTGTTGCGGCCCGTAAGGGAGAAAGTGATATCGCCATAGGCAATATCGTTGGCTCTAACTTGTTTAACATTTTAGGTATATTGGGTATTACCGCCCTTATCCACCCAATTGCAGCGGCAGGCATTCAAGACTTTGATCTGCTTGTTATGTTGCTACTGGCACTAATAGTCCTTCCCTTTGCCTGGACCGGATTTAGAATTGGCCGACGTGAAGGCGGGATCCTTTTACTGGGCTATGTAGCCTATATCGGCTATTTGATCTCCCAAGCCTCTGCTTAAAAGCTACTGCTAGTGCGAAACTATAAAGCCATCGACATACCGATGGCTTTTTTGTTGAAGTGGTTTTGAGTATACCAATTGCATCGAAAGTGACATTTGTCATACCGATCTCATGACCTTTGTATCTGCAATAAAACCTCGCCTATCTCCATAATTGTTCTGTACCCAACAAAAGGAGATTGACATGAAAGCATCCATTCTTATCGCTGGCATTGCTCTACTACCTAGCCTAACTCACGCTAACGAGATCCCAGCTATTGATGAAGCTTCAAACACCATGAATATGGCGGCACTGCAAAACCTCAGTCAGCAGACGCAAAATTATGACAGAGCCTATGCTAATTACCGTTTAGCCATTACCGCTAACATACTCGGTCAAGGTGAAATCGCTATAAACGCACTAACATCGGCGCAAGCCACACTAGAGAACCTAGACCAAGCCGATGCTGAGAACTTAGCCCTACTCGCTTCAGTTTACGGTATGCAGATTGCGCTTGATAGTAGTCGTGGCGCGAGTTTAGGACCTAAAATTGGCCAAGCACTTGCACAAGCTCAGTTATTGGATCCCACCAATCCCCGTGTTGTACTAGTGCAGGCGATATCCGCCTTCAACACACCGGTTAGTTTTGGTGGTAGTATGAAAAAAGCAATGGAATTAAGCAGTAAAGCGATAGCACTTTATGAGACTCCCTGTGATGAGATCTGTTGGGGTCACGCTGAAGCTTACACTTGGCGTGGACTGGCAAAACAGAGCACAGGAGATAGTCAAGGCGCGATCGCCGATTGGCAAGCGGCAGTAGAAGTACAAGCTGATTACGGCTGGGCAAACTTTCTACTTAAACAAAATCAAATCGCCGCCAATTAATAATAACGATTAACACCGCTAAGGCGGTGTTAATTGCATCCAGCTAAGTGATCCGGACAAAACAATGAACAATACAGATACCGCCTCAACAACGACTCAAACCAGCGAAGATAAACTGTCTTGGGTCTACCTGATCAATCTGGTTTTCTACCTTATTCCGCTTATCCTCGGTAACATGCAAGTCTGGGAGATAGGCGTAAGCCTGCTAACCTTAATCCCCTTTGTCTACTGCTACTTTTGGGCATATCGCAGCCCAAGAGACAAGGCTCACACTCCAATTTTAGTGATGATAGCCTTAGGTGTATTAATTACGCCAATCAACACAGGCTCCTTATCCCTGTTTACTTTTGCGGGCTTTTTTATCGGTTTCTACTATCCACTTAAGACCGCTATTCTCAGCTTCTTCGCCCTAGTAGCAGTCCTCGGGGCACTCAACTTATACATAGGGATAGAGCACTACTATTTTGTGACTTATGGCAGCTTACTCATCGCGGGCGTGGGCCTATTTGGCGTTGTGGAGCGAAAACGGGTTGAAGCCAAGTGCCAAGAGCAGCAAAGCCAATCAGAGATAAGCCAGTTAGCGGCCATGTTAGAGCGTGAACGAATAGCCAGAGATCTGCACGACATCATGGGCCATAACCTATCCAGCATCTCCCTTAAGGCTGAATTAGCCCAGAAACTGCTGGACAAAGATCAACAAGTTCAAGCTCAGGAACAACTCAAGGAGTTAAACCAAATAGCCAGAGAGAGCCTAAGTCAAATACGCCAAACCGTATCTGGCTATAAACATAAGGGGCTAACATCTAGCGTGATGCTTCTCTGTCAAACCCTTAGAGATAAAGGACTCAGCGTGAGTCTTGAGGGAGATATCCCACAGTTCAAAGCCGCACTGGAAACACAGGTGATCTTAAGTTTAACCGAGCTTTGCAATAATATCATTCGCCACAGTCAGGCCGATCTCTGCTCCATCGGTTTCAGTGAATCCGCAACAGATGTCACCCTAGAGGTTATCGATAACGGCAAGCTTAAGCAGCTCAAAGAGGGTAACGGATTAAGTGGGATCAGAGAGAGACTGTCTGAATTTCATGGCCGTTTAGATTACGCTCTAACACAGGAGTGTCGTTTCAGCATCATATTGCCCAAACAAGGAAACCTAATCGAATGAGGATATTACTGGCAGAAGATCAAGCTATGGTAAGAGGCGCACTGGCGGCTTTGCTCAGCTTAGATGGCGAGTTTGAAGTGACTCAAGCCTGCGATGGCGATCAAGCGCTATCGCTATTAAAGACGCAAGCCTTTGATCTACTGCTAACCGATATTGAGATGCCCAGTTTAACCGGATTGGAGTTGGCTCAGTGGTGCCAGCAACAAGACAGTACTATCAAGGTGATTATTCTCACTACCTTTGGCAGAGCGGGATACATTAAACGCGCGATCGAGTACGGTGCAGGTGGCTTCCTGCTCAAAGATGCTCCTTCGGAGAGTTTGATACAGGGGATCAAGCAGGTCATGGCCGGTAAACGCGTTATCGACCCTGAACTGGCCATTATGGCCGTCGGTGAAAACGATCCTCTCAGCGATAAAGAGCGCAAAGCACTTCGCTTGGCCAGCGAAGGCAAAACCACCTCGGAGATAGCCTCGCTGCTGTTTATCGCCGAAGGCACTGTGCGCAACTACCTCAGTGAGGCCACCAGCAAACTTCATGGTTCCAATCGCATTGATGCAGCACGTATTGCCAAACAGAAAGGTTGGCTATAACCTCAAGCAGACTAATACCAATCAGTATAAGAAGTGCTTAAGATTGCCATCATCCATTTATCTGATAGTATATGTATATAAATACAGTGTTTGAGTATTCGTTTTAGTTCATGCTCAACAATAAAATGGTATAGGCCTTGAATAGACTCGATCTTGTTCCTGTCACTGAACTTAATGGTGTTGCCAAGAAGATGGCAGAGCGCTTAGCTAAGCTCGGCATCAATACAGTACAAGATCTCCTGTTTCACCTGCCACTACGATATGAAGATCGCACTCAGATCTATCCCATCGCCTCACTTTATCCCGGAAGCTACGGCACCATAGAAGCCGTGATCCAATCAAGCCAGATAGTCCAAGGTCGCAAACGCATGATGACCTGTACAGTGCGTGATGATACAGGCTCAATGGTACTGAGGTTTTTTAACTTCTCCATGGCTCAGAAAAACGGTCTGCAAAATGGCACTCGTATTCGTGCCTATGGTGAGATCCGCCGTGGAAAACAGCAACCAGAGATCATACATCCAGAATACAAGCTGGTCAGTGAATATGACTCTGCAGCCCTCAGTGATACCTTAACCCCAGTGTATCCAACAACCGAGGGACTAAAACAAGCAAGCTGGATCAAGTTAACCGATCAAGCCCTGTCTCTGCTGGAGAATGGCGGTCTACAGGAGCTACTTCCACCCCAGCTTCAACCCAATAATTTAAGTCTGAAAGAGGCCCTGCAACTTCTGCATCGCCCCCACACTGGCGTTGCCCTGTTTGAACTTGAGCAGGGAAACCACCCTGCACAGCAAAGACTCATTCAAGAGGAACTACTGGCCCATAACCTCAGTATGTTGAAACTAAGGCAGCGTAGTAATCAAGATAACGCTATCTCTATGCCAGCCACTGGGCAACTGCTCAACCCTTTTCTGAAAGAGCTTCCTTTTAAACCCACTGGCGCTCAGCAAAGAGTAGGTGCGGATATCTGCCGCGATCTTGAAAAACCATCACCTATGATGCGTCTTGTTCAAGGAGATGTAGGCTCAGGAAAAACCTTAGTAGCGGCACTCGCCGCACTACAGGCGATCGAAAATGGCTATCAGGTAGCCATGATGGCGCCCACTGAACTGCTTGCCGAACAGCACGCCATTAATTTCAGTCAATGGTTTGAGCCTTTAGGCCTAAAAGTTGGCTGGTTAGCGGGAAAACTTAAGGGAAAGGCAAGGGCTCAATCCCTAGCTGACATAGAAAGTGGCGATGCCCATATGGTGATCGGTACTCATGCTATCTTCCAAGATAAGGTTATCTTCAATAAGCTGGCGCTGATTATCATAGATGAGCAACACAGGTTCGGTGTTCATCAACGTTTAGGACTCAGAGAGAAAGGGATAAGCCAAGGGTTCCACCCCCATCAGCTGATCATGACCGCCACTCCTATTCCCCGCACCTTAGCGATGACAGCCTACGCTGATCTCGATACCTCAGTGATCGATGAACTGCCGCCGGGACGCACACCGGTTACAACAGTTGCCGTATCCGATGTTCGCCGCAGCGAAGTAATTGAACGTGTTAGACAAGCAGTGACCAATGATGGCAGACAAGTTTACTGGGTCTGCACCCTTATTGATGAATCAGAGGTGCTTGAGTGCCAAGCAGCGGAAGATACCGCCGCCGAGCTCTCGATTGCTTTGGCTGAGCTAAAAATAGGCTTAGTTCATGGCCGAATGAAGTCTGCTGAAAAACAGGCTGTGATGGCCGAATTTAAAGCCGGAAACCTTAACTTACTGGTGGCAACAACCGTTATCGAAGTGGGCGTAGATGTGCCAAATGCCAGCTTGATGATAATAGAGAACCCAGAGCGACTTGGGCTCGCGCAGCTCCACCAGCTAAGAGGCCGTGTCGGTCGAGGCTCTATCGCCAGCCACTGTCTACTCATGTATAAAGCCCCTCTGTCTCAGATGGCCACAAAGCGTCTAGGTGTACTCAGGCAGAGCAATGATGGCTTTATTATCGCGCAGAAAGATCTTGAGATAAGAGGTCCAGGCGAAGTGCTCGGTACTAAACAAACTGGGGTGGCAGATATGAAAATTGCCGATCTGATCCGCGACCAATCACTCATCCCCCATATTCAAAAGCTAGCCGTTCATGTGATGGAGCAAGCTCCCGACAATGTCGATGGCATAGTGCAGCGTTGGCTTGGGGAGCGAGAGCAGTACGTACAGGCCTAAATATCTGAAATAAAAGATACCTTAGGTTAATTATTTTTTAATTAGTCCAACTTAGCTAGACAAGGGCGTTGATTATTGCACAATGGTGACTAGCCCTTATTAATGCCAATTCCATCAAGTCGTTCGTTCAAAGGATGCTAAATGCAAGTCAATCAAGAAGATAGAATCGCGCCGCAGGAAAAGTCTGCAGGAGCTAATGCCCTCGCCATCGTGGCTATCGTTGTTGTATTACTGCTGTCAGGTGGTGCTTACTACTACTTTAGCTCCCAAGAACCTGTGCAACCTGAGATCGTTGAGGTCGTCGAACTGCCAGATCCAGTCCCTGCTGAGCCTCTGCCTACAGAGGCTCCTATTCCTGAGCCTGTGATAGAGGTAAAACCTGAGCCAGTGGTGATTGAGGAGGCTCCTGTCGTCCCTGAAGTTGAACCTCTGCCAAGCTTATCCCAGAGCGATGAGTTTGTGAGCATCAAAGCCGTTGAGATGGCCGATGGCATGAAGATCGAACCGCTTATGGTTGAGCAAGATCTTGTTAGGCATTTTGTGGTTTTTGTGGACAACTTAGCCCAAGGAGAGCTCGCCCGCAAAGTCAGCCCGATGAAAGCGCCAAATCGAGTGTTTACCGTTTCAGAGATCACCAACAAGACCTATTTGAATCCAGACAGCTACCACAGATACGATCTGTATGCCGACTTAGTCAGCGGCCTAGATGAGGAGCAGTTGGCAAAGACCTATCAAGAGTTAACGCCCCTGTTAGGAGAAGCATTTGAAGAGCTAGGCTATGGGGATATGAGCTTTAATGATCGCATGGTTGAAGCCATAGATGTCATGCTTGATGCCCCCATCATAGATAGCCCAATAGAGCTTGATGGCGTCAGTGTTAACTATCAGTTTGTTGACCCACAACTTGAAGCTCTACCCAATGCACAGAAGCTATTGATCAGAATGGGACCAGAAAACAGCAAAAAGGTGAAGGCCGCACTGCGCAAGCTGAAAAAGCATCTAGCAAACTAATTCAAGATGAATGGATGATGCAGTGGTGACTCCATTGCAAACTCATTTCACCTAGAGGTGCCAGCCAAGAGCACTCCAACCTGATAACCTGCAGCTTGTTAGCTGCAGGTTAACTAAAATAAACCCCTCTACAAATCCCTCCACACACTAGCAACAGCTGTTACTCAAAACACTTCATAAAGACCACTTTATTAGTGTAGAATAACCTCCGTATCAAGATACTCTCCACCAATGGCAGCTGATTATTGCGTGGCTGATATGCGTATTTTTACCGGCTGTAACGCCGAAAACGAGGCAGTGCGGTGCAATTAACATTTAACATATGCTCTTGGGGAGCCTGGTCACCTCAATATCAGCAGGCTGAGGATTGGAAGCACTGGCTTGAATCAGCCCCCCTCCAAGAGGAGCTCCCCCATTCTCCTAAGTTAGCTCAAGTTCCCGCCATGCAGCGCAGACGTTATAGCAAGCTAACTAAGATGCAGTTGGAAGCCGCATTTCAATGTGATGCCCCCAATCCATGTCGCTCTATTTTTGCCTCAAGACATGGCGAGCTCAATCGAACCTTAGGCTTACTCGATAATCTGGTAGAGCAGGAACCACTCTCACCGACGGCATTTAGTCAATCGGTACATAACACCGCCAGTGGGATCTACAGTATTTTAAAGGGAGATCAATCCTCCTCCACATCCATTGCTGCTAGCGAAGAGACACTGCTGCAATCCTTTATTGAAGCCTATGGGCAACTACATCAAGATCCGGCGCCACTTATGCTCGTTTTTGGCGATGAACCCGTACCTGAGATCTACTCCCAATTTACCGATGAAACCGGTCTTCCGGTCTCCATGGCGTTTGTATTAAGCCCAATCAATAACGAGAGCAGTAACGCCACCCTCAGCATTAGCAATTGTGATAATGAGACATTAGCTTCAACTCAGGCCTTGAGCTATGGGGCACTTCTTCATGGCTTAGCTAATCAAAGAGCCGTCTCAGGTGCACTGTCTAACCATCTGTGGAAGCTCAGTTTTGAATGATTCAGTATTAGCATCTAGCGCCGCAACCTCACCTCGGCTAACAGGCTTAGCCTATCTGCCTCGCTGGCTAGGTGGTGTGAGTTGCTATATCGCTTTTGGACTGGGAGGCTTATTAAGCTCACTGACTATTTTGCCCCTGTTAAGATTTTGGCCGGGGACAACAGAGCAAAGAATAAGTCGGGTACAGAAGGCCGTACATCATATGTTCCGCGGCTTTGTTCAAATGCTCACCTGGACAGGTGTCATTAAGGTAACCCCAGTTAATCTAGAGCGCCTGAGCTTAGCTAAAGGCAAGGTGGTTATCGTTAACCATCCGACATTAGTCGATGTGGTTGTTCTAATCAGCCTAATGCCAAACGCTGGCTGTATTGTCAAACAAGGGATCTGGCGTAATCCCTTTATGCGTGGCGTAGTCGCTTGTGCAGGCTACATTCCTAATCGGGGAGCAGAGCTGCTGCTTGAAGACTGCAAACAGGTGTTAGATAGCGGCACCAATCTGATTATTTTTCCAGAGGGCACCCGAACAGTCCTTGGCACTAAAATCAATCCCTTTGCCAGAGGAGCTGCCAATATTGCCCTAAGAACCAAAACGGATCTTTTACCTGTGGTTCTTCGTACCAATTCTCCAGGTCTGACAAAGCAGGAAGCCTGGTATCAAATACCCAGACGCACAATAGGGATGCATGTCGAAGTAGGCGACCCCCTGTTACATATCAGGTATGATGCTCAAGAGGGAGGTGATGCCAAGATGGCGCGCCAACTCACTCGAGACCTTGAAGATTATTATAAAAAAGAACTTAACTAAATGATGAACTTACATAACGATATAAAACAACTAATCATCGATTGCTTAGATCTAGAAGATGTCACCGTTGATGATATTGAAACAGAAGCCCCCCTATTTGGTGAAGGCTTAGGTTTAGATTCAATCGATGCGCTCGAACTTGGCTTAGCGATTAAAAAAGAGTTCGATGTCAAAATCGAAGCGAACTCAGAAGCCACAAAAGCACACTTCTATAGCGTTGCCAGCTTGGCTAGCTTTATTGAGTCCCAGCGAGCTTAGGAGGCATTATGCAAAGCCGTGAACAAATTCTTGAAGCCCTAACGCAGATCTTGGTCGATGAGTTTGAGATCGATGCAGAGGATATCACTCCAGAAGCTTCACTCTATCAAGAGCTTGATCTAGACAGCATAGATGCAGTCGATCTAGTGATAAAACTACAACAGATGACAGGTAAAAAAATTAAACCTGAAGAGTTTAAAGCCGTTCGCACCGTAGATGACGTTGTCACAGCGATTGAAGGGCTAGTATAAGCGCCAATGCCGTTATTTTTATGACCAACAGCAGTTTAAGCTAGTGAGGAAGCCGATGCGCCTCTTTTCACAAAAAGCTCTGCAAATAGTCACGAGTCTAGTCTTACTCGGCTACCCTTTGGCCGTGTATTTCGGACTCAACTATCTGCCTGCTGGCACCATAGCTATGGTTCTGTGTTCGCTGCTGATATTACGTTTAATCGTACAAAAACAGCAGGTAAAGTCGATGATCTTACCTGTGGCTGTCGGCATAGGGTTAACCGCATCCAGTGCGATAGCGAAAAGGCACGATTGGCTACTCTATTATCCTGTGGTGATAAACCTCAGCATGCTCGCCCTATTTGCTTATTCGCTAAAAATAGGCCCCAGCATGGTAGAGAGACTAGCTAGGCTAAAAGAGCCAGAACTTCCAGATGAAGCGACGCCTTACTTGGAAAAAGTCACATTAATCTGGTGTGGCTTATTTGTTTTTAATGGCAGTGTAGCCCTTTATACAGCCTGCTATACAAGCTTAGAAATATGGACACTCTATAATGGGCTAATCGCCTACCTGCTTATCGGTTCGCTACTGGGTGGCGAGTGGTTATATCGAACTATATGGTTAAAAAAGTCATGACAGAGCTATTAAAATCTTGGTTATCCAAGGGGCCTTCCAGCCAACAACTCATCAGCTTCAATCACCATGATATTGTCACAGGAGCCGTATTTACTGGCCAGGTGGCACATCTGCATCAGCAACTAGTTCAATCCCCCTCAAAGCGTTGGTTATTAGCCAGTGAATCGAGCGATCTGTTTGCCGTCGGCCTATGTGCTGCCCTGCTTGCTGGCAAAGAGATCATACTGCCAGCCAATACCCAAACTGGCAGCTTAAGTGAAATTACCCATGAGTTCGATGGTGTCATATCTGATCAAGCAATATGTGAAGGTAAATGCTTCATCATGTTGAAAAAGGATCATGCTTTAGCGAGTGCGACTTGGCCGGTAAGCACTCAATTTGGTGAGCTGGTTCTGTTTACATCCGGAAGCAGTGGCCACCCTAAGGCTATCCACAAAACCCTTAATCAGCTCGACGCTGAAGTAACAGTGCTTGAGCACACCTTTGCCAAGCATCTGCCTCAATGCAGTGTGATCTCAACGGTTTCCCATCAGCATATCTATGGGCTTCTGTTTAAAATATTGTGGCCACTGGCTGCCAGCCGTCCATTTTTAAGTGATCTGGTGG
The DNA here is from genome assembly GCF_019457885.1 of Shewanella nanhaiensis. Lineage (GTDB taxonomy): Bacteria > Pseudomonadota > Gammaproteobacteria > Enterobacterales > Shewanellaceae > Shewanella > Shewanella nanhaiensis. Next base: position 48,954 of record NZ_JAHZST010000016.1, on the reverse strand, counting down.
AATATCCAGAAACTTTAACTTACTACACGAGCCTCTTTCCCAATCTATGCCTTATCAGCAGCCCAGCTCAGCTCTCCCGTCTGCCCGATGCCCTGGATAACGAAGCACAACTGAGAGCGCCAAGCTTGGTCTTCAGTTCTGGTGGACCACTCAATTACGACTCGGCTCAAGGGATAGCCCAATGCTACGGCAAACAACCTATTGAAGTCTTTGGCAGCACAGAAACCGGCGGCATCGCTTTCCGTCGCCAGACTCAAAAAGATCAGGCTTGGCAGGTATTCCATGGCATTGAAATTAAACAGGATAAACAGGACTCGGCCCTTAATCTAAAATCGCCCTATCTGGAAGATACAAACTGGTTAAGATGTGAAGATCAGATAGAGCTGGTCGACGAAGGCTTATTCCATCTGTGTGGGCGCTTAGATCGCATCATTAAGATCGAAGAGAAACGTGTCTCCTTAGTACAAATGGAAGCACTACTCGAGAGCCACCCACTGATTGAACATGGGGCACTAGTGATGTTATCTGAGCCAAGAACTCAGCTTGGGGCTGTCATCACCCTGTCAAAACAGGGGAAAAAAGCCCTAGAGAGCGAAGGCAAGTTAAACCTAAACAATCACTTTAAGGCTCATCTGCTAACCCAATTTGAACGGGTTACCCTACCCAGACGCTGGCGCTACCCTGATACGCTACCGCTCAACAAACAAGGTAAACGCGTGCAGGCCCAGCTACTTGAGTTATTCGATCATGATTAAATCCAACTTACCTAAGATCCTCTCGAGCCACACTAGCGATGAGAGTATTGAGTGGCGTCTGCACATCGATGCCGATCTGCCTTTTTTTAATGGCCATTTTCCTGAGCAGGCCGTGCTTCCCGGTGTCACTCAACTCGATTGGGCTATTCGCATGGGTTGCCAGCACTTTGGCTACCCCAGTGATGTCGCCACCTTAGAGGTGCTTAAATTTCAGCAACTCATGTTGCCAGATTCAGAGGTCACACTGCAGATATCTCTAAACTCAGCAAAAACCAAGCTGATATTCAGCTATTTTGATGGTGATAAACGTTTTGGTTCTGGACGCATCGCTCTGAGCGACACAAGCCTGGCTAAGGTAGAGACTCGCTAATGTCACTGGCCTTAGTTATTCCCAACTATAACCACAGAGTCGCGATTGCGCAGACCCTTGAGGCCCTTGCTCACCTCAATCTGCCCTGCTACTTAGTTAATGATGGTAGCGATGATAAAACCTGCCATCTCCTGCTTGAGCTTGATGCCAAATACCCTTGGGTGACCTTAATTCAGCACCCTTTTAACCGAGGCAAAGGGGCTGCGGTCACTACAGGGCTAAGAGCAGCGTATCAAGATGGCTTTACTCATGCCCTACAGGTCGATGCCGACGGTCAGCACAATTTAGATGATATTCCGGCCATGATAGCTAAGTCTGAGCAACACCCTCAGGCCTTGATCTCTGGATTGCCGCAATATGATGAGTCAGTCCCTAAAGGGCGCTACTACGCTCGCTACCTTACCCATTTCTGGGTCTGGATTGAAACCTTAAGTTTCGATATACAAGACTCTATGTGTGGCTTTCGCGTCTACCCTCTGGCCGCTACCGAGCAACTATTTCTGACCGAATCCCTAGGTGAGCGCATGGATTTCGATATCGAAATCTTAGTTCGCTTACACTGGCAAGGGGTGGAAGTGCTCCACCTGCCGACTCAGGTTATCTATCCAGAAGATGGTGTCAGTCACTTCCAGGGACTGTGGGATAATATTCGCATATCTAGCATGCACACTCGCCTAGTGTTTGGCATGTTAAAGCGCCTGCCCCAGAGAGTATTTAAACAGAAAGGTAATCAGCACTGGTCAAGGATAAGTGAGCGCGGCAGCTATTGGGGGATCAAACTCCTTGCTGCTAGCTATAAACTAGGCGGTCATTGGCTCTGCCGCGCTATCATGTACCCAGTGATCTTCTACTTCTTCCTGACGGGTCGTCATGCCCGTGAAGCATCACAAGCATTTCTTAAACAGGTAAAGACATTCGATCCAGAGCACCCTCAACTCCAAGAGGAGATAAGCTGGCGTCACAGCCTTAAACACTTTATCGCTTTTGGTAATGCGGCACTGGATAGAATTGATGCCTGGTGCGATCGCATCCAGCTTAGCCAGATAGAGTTTCCCAACAGAGAGCTATTAGCTGCGCAGCTCGAAGCGGGACAAGGCGCCGTGTTACTGGTTTCCCATTTAGGTAACCTTGAGCTCTGTCGCGCCATCTGCATTAATCAGAAGCAAGTTAAAGTGAATGTGATGGTCATGACTCAAAATGCGGAAAACTTCAATCGCGTTTTGAAGCAGTTAAATCCAGATAGCTCACTCAATCTGATCCAAGTTACTGAGCTTGGGCCAACAACCTCCATGCTATTGCAGCAGAAAGTGGAACTGGGTGAACTTGTTGTCATTGCCGGTGACAGAACCTCGACCAACACTCAGGGCCGCGTCGTTTACTCCCCCTTTATGGGCAAAGAAGCGCCCTTCCCTCAAGGCCCCTTTATTCTTGCAGGTTTATTAGATTGCCCAGTTTATTTGATGTTCTGCCTAAGAGAGCAAGGGGTTTATCATGTTCATCTGGAAGCATTTTCAAACACATTAAAAGGGCCAAGAAAAGGCCGTATGCAAAGGCTCGAAGAAGCCGTCCATCACTACAGCGCACGACTCGAATATTATGCACGGCGAGAGCCACTGCAATGGTTTAATTTTTTTGATTTTTGGCATAAGGATTCAGAGATCCAGCGGACCAAACATCAGGGTGAAGATAGGACTGATAAATAGATGACTCAGACGAATCAATCAAGCTCAAAAGATATGATTGTCCACTTTGGCCATAGGGCATTAAGCCTAGAAGATGTGGTTGCTGTTGCTAAGGGCGCCAAAGCAAAGCTTAAAGAGAGCAGTGATTACCAAAGCTATATTCAAAAAGGTGCAGACTTTATCGACAGCCTGCTCAGTGAAGAGGGCGTTGTTTATGGCGTCACCACAGGTTACGGCGATTCATGTACGGTCACTGTTGGGCTCGATCTTGTCCATGAGCTGCCTTTGCACCTCACCCGCTTTCATGGCTGCGGTTTAGGCGAAATCCTCTCTCCTATGCAGTCACGTGCCGTTATGGCTTGCCGCTTAAGCTCACTAGCTGTGGGCAAATCTGGCGTAAGCTATGAATTACTACAAAGAATTGAGACCTTACTAAACCTCAATATCACACCTGTGATCCCCGAAGAGGGGTCAGTTGGTGCCAGCGGTGACCTAACCCCACTCTCCTATCTGGCCGCAGTGTTAGTGGGTGAGCGTGACGTGATCTACCAAGGTAAACGTCAGTCAACGGCCGATGTCTATGCAGAGCTTAATATCACCCCATTAAAGCTACGTCCTAAAGAGGGATTAGCTCTGATGAATGGCACTGCAGTGATGACGGCACTCGCTTGTTTAGCCTACGACAGAGCCCAATATTTGAGTCGACTGGCTAGTCGTATCACCGCCATGGCATCGCTAACTCTAAAAGGTAACTCAAATCATTTCGATGATATCTTGTTTGCCGCTAAGCCCCATCCAGGACAAAACAAAATTGCCGCTTGGATACGTGAAGATCTCAATCACCACGAGCACCCAAGAAACTCTGACAGATTACAGGACAGATACTCTATTCGCTGTGCGCCCCATATTATCGGTGTATTGCAGGATGCACTTCCCTTTATGCGTCAGTTTATTGAGACAGAGCTAAACAGTGCCAACGATAACCCCATCGTCGACGCCGAAGGGGAACATATTCTCCATGGTGGCCACTTCTATGGTGGTCATATTGCGTTTGTGATGGACTCGATGAAAAACACAGTTGCCAATATTGCCGATCTTATCGATCGTCAGATGGCATTGGTGATGGATCCTAAATTCAATAATGGTCTTCCTGCGAACCTTTCTGGTTCAACGGGTGCAAGGCAAGCTATCAATCACGGCTTTAAAGCGGTGCAGATTGGCGTCTCTGCATGGACGGCTGAAGCATTAAAAAATACCATGCCTGCCAGTGTTTTCTCCCGCTCTACTGAGTGCCACAACCAAGACAAGGTCAGCATGGGCACCATAGCGGCTCGTGACTGTATGCGCGTACTGCAACTGACAGAGCAAGTTGCGGCCGCAGCGCTATTGGCCATGTCACAGGGCATTAATCTGAGAATTGCACAGGGTGAGTTATGCCAATCATCACTGACACCTTCCGTCGCTAAGACACTAGAGCAAGTTAAAGCAGATTTTGAGCTACTTACCGAAGATAGACCCTTAGAGCCGATTTTGAGACAGACAGTCGATAAGATCCAACAAGGCCAATGGGAAGTCTGCTCATGAAGGCTTTGCTAACCACAGAGCTTGAGGTGTTAATCCCTTTCCATGATGTGGATTCCATGGGGATCACATGGCATGGCAACTATCTCAGATATTTTGAGATGGCTCGCTGTAAGCTACTCGATGAGATCCAATATGGTTACCGTGAGATGAAAGCCTCTGGCTACTCATGGCCCATCATAGATCTGCAGATAAAGTATGTGCAGCCCAGTACCTTCGATCAAAAAGTGAAAGTAATCGCCTCTCTAGTCGAGTGGGAAAACCGCCTTAAGATCACTTATCAAGTCAGGGACTTAGAGAGCAACCAAAGACTGACGAAGGGCTATACTATACAAGCTGCGGTTGAGATGCCAAATAATGAGATGTGCTTCGTGACTCCTGATGTGTTCAGAGAGAAGATTGCGCATTTAACAGATGAGAAAGTAGGTCTACATGCCGACATCAACAAGGACACTAGCCTATGATCTCAGCTTTTCTACCGCAGCAGATAACAAAGAGGCTGACAGGGCTTAAGTTAAGCACAACGTTGCTTATCACCTTGTTAGCTTTGCTCTGTGTTCAAACGGTACAATCAGCCTCATTTGATGCTCTTTTTGAATCAAGAGCTGACAATAAGCAGCTGGAAAAGCTGACGGATAGACTCGAGTTTGGTGAGAATGCCCAGGGGAAGTTTACTCAATATCGCCAACTTAAAGTACTTAAAAAGCCCCTAGTCAGTCATGGGCAGTTTGCATTCGACTCAAGTTTGGGCTTGGTATGGCAGCAGACGACGCCATTTCCTTCAACATTAGTGCTCAAAGATGGCGAGCTAATACAGATAGATAGCTCAGGCAATCGCCAAATTACCAAGGCCAATGAAAGTCAGGGAGCAAGCGCCTTGGCTGAAACCATGCCCAAGCTATTAAAAGCACTGTTAAGTGGTGAGATAACAGCCCTAGATGATCAATTTAATCTCTATCTAGTGCAAGCCGCAGAGTCTAACACCAGTAGCTCCCTAGAGGTCAATGACTGGCAGTTAGGCTTAGTGCCAAAAGATCCCTTAATGCTCAAAGTGATCCCTCAAATGGTGCTACAAGGGGAGAGTCAACTACACAGCTTAACTCTGCTCAGTAGCAATGGCGATACCAGTCGTATCGAATTTGAACAGATAAATAGCGGCCCCTTAGATGAGGAGATGAAGCAGCTTATCTCTCCACAACCAGCAATGGAACAAGCTAAGCCGCTAGCATCACAAGATGGCCTACCTGAGCCAAAACCTAAGCAGAAACCATGATAGATAAGCTTGCCGTACGACTGAGCCAGTGCTCAGCTAAGCTCAAATTTTCTCTTTGGTTACTGCTGCTCTGCTCAAGCTTAATCACTGGGCTGCAACTCTGGCAAGGTGGCGCTAAGATCCAAAGTGATATCTTAGCTATGCTGCCTAAAATACAGGAAGATCCCTTAACGCAAACCGCGTTAAATCGCGTGGATCAAGAGCTCTCCAATAGCATCTACCTAGCGTTACTATCTGACAGTGAGGCTCAGGCCGTTCTCGCCGCCCAAACCTTAATATCTAGCCTTAATAGCGATAAGAGTATCACTTTCACCCAAGTAAGAAGTGCAGACCTTAATCAAGCAGAAGCCCTAAACAGTTACTATTTCAACCATAGATTCAACCTGCTCACCCCCACACAAGAGGCGCAGCTTAACGCAAATAAACTGGACAGTTTAATTCTCCAAACTCAGCAGCAGCTCTACAATGCTTTTGGCTATGCAAGCAGTGGACTTATCGCTAAAGATCCCCTGCTGTTATATCCCGCCAACCTACAGGCGATGGCGCCTAAGCAAACACTGAAAGTCCAGCAGGGGATCCTACTCGGCGTCCAGCATGCTAGTGATACAGAAACTCAAGATAAAGTCGCAGCCATAGTGATGGCCAAAGGCGTTGGCAGCGCGTTTAACCCAAATATTCAGCAGCAACAGATAAGCGTACTGCAACAGGCTTTCGATGAGATCCACCAGCAAGATGCCGATATAAAGGTACTCAAAGCGGGCGCCCTGTTTCATGCAAGCGCTGCCACCCAAAGTGCTAAAACTGAGGTATCCACCTTAGGAGTGGCCTCGCTTATCGGAGTTAGTTTATTAGTCTGGTTAGCATTTCGCTCTGTGATGCCACTGGCCATCGCCCTGCTGACCATAGGCACAAGCCTGTTAATCGCCGTGGTAGCTACCTTAGCTATTTTTTCAGAGCTTCACCTATTAACCTTAGTGTTTGGCACTAGCCTGATTGGTATCGCCATCGACTATAGTTTTCACTTCTATTGTGAGCGGCTCACGCAGCCTAAATCTAACGCCGCACAAGTGATCCAACATATCTTTCCAGCGATCACCTTAGCCCTGATAACCAGCGTACTTGCCTATTCAGGTATAGGGTTAGCCCCCTTCCCAGGAATGCAGCAGGTGGCAGTGTTTTGTGCCGCCGGACTTATCGGCGCTTACCTAACCATACTACTGGCTTACCCTCTTTTAGCATCGGGCAGACTACCAGATCGCTCGGCGCCTCTGGAGTTTGCTGAGCACTACCTAAACAGATTGAGCCGTTTTCAAGCTAGATTAAAGGGTAAAAAATCCCTACTTTTATTTATCGCGTTGCTCGTAATCTGCTCCCTAGGTATCACCAGACTGACCACAGATGATGACATTCGAAATCTGCAGCAGAGTCCTGATTCTCTACTCGCCGAGGAGCAGCAGTTAAGATCTATGCTCAGCGGCGGTACCGATAATCAATTCCTGCTTGTCAGAGCTGACAGCGAGGAGTCACTGCTTCAATCCCTTGAGCAGCTAACACCTAGGCTTAACAAGCTAATAGAAAAAGGGGTAATTGGTAATGCTTTTAGCCTGACAAGTTACCTGCCGAGTCAGCAGCAGCAAACAGATAACTACCAGTTACAGGGAAAGATCTACCACAAGCTAGGCCATGTTTTAAACAACCTCGGGCTGGACGAATCACTTCAACCTGAGCTCGAACAGAGCTATAAACAGGCCGCTGGAAAATATATTGATGCCAGCTCCTTTATCAACTCAGATGCAGGTCAACTGTTCGCCCCACTTTGGATCGCAGCCGATGAACAACAAGATGAGTTTGGTAGCATCGTTTTACTGGGGGGCATTACCGATCTGGCAACTTTGACTAAACTCTTTCCCCATGGCAGTGAGGTACAACTTATCGATAAAGTCGGTGATATCTCTGATATTATGGGAAAATATCGAGAGTTAACCTTAATCTTATTAGCCATCGCCATGACCATAGCTGCCGTAATATTCAGTACCCGCTTTAGTATTAAACTAGCAGCCTTGGTCGTCGCAGTACCGGCGCTTTCAGCCATATTAACCCTCTCTCTACTTGGGTTAATTGGGTCGCCCCTGACTCTTTTTCATGCCTTGGCCCTGATACTTGTTTTCGGCATAGGCGTCGACTATAGCCTCTTCTTTGCCGAATCAAAACAGCAGAGCAGAGGCGTGATGATGGCGGTCTTTATGTCGGCATGCTCGACAATTTTAGCGTTCGGTTTACTGGCATTTAGTAGCACACCCGCCATACACAACTTTGGACTCACACTCCTGTTAGGGATAGTCTTTACCTTTGTACTCTCCCCATTTATTCAAACTTTCACAAGGACCATTAAGTGATGCAAACAGCCTCAGCAACACAAGGCAACCAAGCCGATATCGATGTTGTTATTATAGGTGCAGGACCATCGGGAAGCATCGCCGCTAGCCTGTTACATCAAGCTGGGAAACGAGTCGTGGTTATTGAGAAGCAATATTTCCCACGCTTCTCTATCGGTGAGAGTTTGCTCCCTTGCTGCATGCAGCTTATTGAAGAAGCAAATATGCTAGATGCAGTCAACGCAGCTGGGTTTCAGTTTAAAAATGGCGCAGCTTTTCGCTACCGAGATCAATACATCAACTTTGATTTTACCGACAAGTTCACTCCTGGTCCGGGAACAACTTTTCAGGTAGAGCGAGGCAACTTCGATAAACTACTGGCCGATACTGCCGCCGAGCAAGGAGTTGAGATCCGCTATGGTGAAACCGTTGAATCTGTCGACCTCAGCACATCTCCTATCCTAAGCGTTAGAGATGAAGCCGATAAGCTTTACACTGTTAAGGCTAAATACCTACTCGATGCCAGTGGTTTTGGCCGTGTATTGCCCAGATTACTCAATCTGGAAAAGCCCTCCAATTTGGCCAATCGCAGCGCAGTATTTACCCATATTCAGGATAATATTGGTGACAAACAGGTCGATGGTAAGCCCTTCGATCGCAATAAGATCCTTGTGAGTGTTCACCCTAAGAATAGAGATATCTGGTACTGGCTAATTCCCCTCAGTGAAGACAAATGCTCACTCGGCGTAGTGGGAGAGCCACACCTGCTTAATGGTCTGGAAGATAACTTAGAAGAGCTGCTGTTGGATATGGTCAAACAGGAGCCAGGTCTAAAGCAGCTACTGTCCGATGCAAAAGTACTCAGAGAGTGCGCCCTGCTTAAGGGCTACTCCGCTAACGTCAGCACCTTAGCAACCGATAAGTTCGCTCTACTGGGTAATGCTGGTGAGTTTCTGGACCCAGTTTTCTCCTCTGGCGTAACCATTGCGATGCAATCAGCTTCAATGGCGGTTAAATGTATCGCCAGACAACTCAATGGTACCCCAGTTAACTGGGAGCAGGAGTATAGTGCACCACTAATGCGAGGTGTAGATACGTTCCGCACTTATGTTGAAGCTTGGTATGATGGACGCTTTCAGGATGTGATCTTCTATGATGATCCCGACAATAAGATTAAGCAGATGATCTGCTCTATCTTGGCAGGCTACGCATGGGATGAGAGCAATCCCTTTGTGAATGATTCAAGAAAACGCTTAAACCTGATAGTAGAGCTATGTAAATAAACCAGTTAACGCTAAATGGGATAGTGGCTATGAACGGAATAGATAAGGGACAAAAAAATAGTAGGGGTTATGAGCTAATCACGCTGGCTCTGCTACTTATGCTATCTCTATCCGCTTGTAGTCAGATGTTGATGAGGCAAACCTGTGCCAGTTTAGCCATCACAAAGAGTGACTGTCTGGCCCCTTTACCTATCTCAAATAAGCCAGAAACAGTAGAGTCATTAGCCAATAAAAATACTAAAGAAAATAAGGACGCAGAGAGCGAGTTATGATGAGCAAAACACGTCAGCGACGCATAAGATGGTCATACCTAACCTCGCTCATCTTACTCCTATTTACCACGGCCTGTAGCCATACTTTAGAGAGGCAGACCTGTGTCGCTTTAGCCAGTGAAGTCAACTACTGCTTAGCGCCTATTCCTGCCAATAGCCAGATACACTCTCTCACTCAGCAGGTATCGATTAACGTCGATGAAGAGCACCATGAGCTATTAACTCAGCTTGAGCTAGATAAACAACAGCTCACTCTAGTGGGCTTAGCTCCCTTAGGCCAAGCCCTATTTACCTTAGTCTTCGATGGCAATACCTTGAGCAGCCAACAAAACATGCTATTAGGTGATGAATTTAAAGCGGAATATCTGCTTGCACTCATTCAATTAGCTTACTGGCCGATGGAGGACGTAAATTCATATTTACAGGGAGCAAACCTAGTTAGCCAAGCCTGTGATGCAGCAAGATGTCGATCCATATATGCTAGCGAAACTCAGGAGATAATAGAGATAAGCTACGATCGAATCGATCCATGGAGCGCAGTGATAGAGCTAGCGATCCCGCAGGCAAAATTTGAACTCAAGATAACCCCAATTTAATTTCGTTATCGGCATTATCCGCCATAACGACCGACGTTTGATGAAGATATAATGACAAAAATAGCTATCTCACACATGGGGTTATGTACTCCCTTAGGTCAAGATCAGAAACAGGTACTCACGCACTTAATCCAGGGAGATACAGGCGCGATGCTCAATCGAGACGACTTGATCCCAGAATCCAACACCTTAGTTGGGGAGGTCAGCGAGCCACTTCCTCAGCTCCCTGCCTCGCTATCAAGATTTGAGTCCCGTAATAACCAGCTCCTGCTCAGTGCTGCCCAGCAAATAAGCGATGCAGTCATTCAAGCTTGCGAGCAATATGGCCCCCAACGTATAGGCATAGTATTGGGCACCAGCACCTCAGGTATCGCCACTGGCGAAGATGCACTATCCCATAAAGCTGAGCTTGGTAAGCTACCCGAACATTACCACTACTCTCAACAGGAACTCGGCAACAGCAGTGATTTTTTAAGGGCGTTATTTAACATCTCTGGCCCCTGTTACACTGTATCGACCGCATGCTCATCCAGCGCAAAAGTATTCTCCAGTGCCAGACGCCTATTAGAAGCAGACCTGTGTGATATGGTCATTGTTGGCGGTAGCGATAGCCTGTGCAAACTGACCCTTAACGGTTTTAATTCACTCGAATCTGTCTCTAAGGGACACTGCCAACCCTTTAGTACCAATCGAGATGGGATCAATATCGGTGAAGGAGCGGCCCTGTTTACCTTAGAGCGAGGTGAAGCGGAAATTATGCTCGCAGGTATTGGTGAGTCCAGTGATGCACACCATATCTCAGCGCCTCACCCTGAAGGTCGTGGAGCAGTTTCAGCCATCAAGGCGGCATTAGATGATGCACAGATCTCCCCACAAGCGATCAGCTATATTAATCTGCACGGCACTGCAACCCGTAAAAATGATGCCATGGAGAGCCGGGCACTAACCCAAGTATTTGGCGAACAGACTCCTCCTTGTAGCTCTACTAAACCTTTAGTGGGACACACTTTAGGAGCTGCTGGCGCAATCGAAGCCGCTTTTTGTTATCTTCTGCTCTCATCACTCAATACCGAGCAGCACCTACCTCCTCAGATCTGGGATCAAGACTCAGATCTTGATGATCCTAACCTGCCATTAGTCCACAAGGGCCAGACTGCTGAGCTTCACTATCTAATGAGTAATTCATTCGCCTTTGGCGGCAGTAATGCCAGCCTAATTTTCTGCCGTGGTAAGGATTCAAAATGAGCCAGGAAATAGAACTACAAACATTTGAGCTACCCACTCCCCTGTCTCAACTGTCTGTCTCGGAGGTTGTGCCCCACAGGGCGCCAATGATCCTAATCGATGAGCTTGTCGCCCATGAAACAGACAGCCTAGTGACTCAAACAAATATCACCACCGATAGCCCCTATTTCGATGAAACACTCAACGCAGTGCCCAACTATGTGGGCATCGAGTATATGGCCCAGAGCGTGGCTGCTCTCGCCGGAGTTGAAGCCAAAAAGCGTGGTGATATTATACGGGTAGGCTTCCTGCTCGGCAGTCGAAAGCTCAAGATGCATATACCCAACTATCAACTGGGTGAAAGCTACCGCACTCATGTCAGTCGTCTTTATCAAGAAGACTCAGGACTCGCGGTCTTCGATTGTCAGATCTTCCACCATGATACTTTAGTGGCCGAAGCCAATGTTAACGTGTTCCAGCCTCAGGACACCCAAACCTATATTTCAGAGAGCCAAGGATAAAAAATGAATAAAAGAGTACTAATAACTGGCTCGAGTCGTGGTATTGGAAAAGCTATCGCCCTGCAACTGGCAGAAGCCGGATTTGATATCGCCCTGCATTTTCATAGCAACAAGGTTGCCGCAGAGCAAACAAGAGAGGAGCTCAGTAGCTTAGGGGTTAAGGTCTCTTTTCTGCAGTTTGATATCGCCGATCGTGAGGGAGTTAAAGCTGCCATCGACAGTGATATCGCCCAGCATGGTGCTTACTATGGCGTGATACTTAATGCAGGAATCAACTGCGACACCGCCTTCCCAGCTATGACAGAAGATGAGTGGGACAGCGTTGTACACACTAACTTAGACGGGTTTTATAACGTCATTCATCCAACGATTATGCCGATGATCCAGACTCGCACTGGCGGGCGGATAATCACCATGGCTTCAGTATCGGGCATTGCCGGTAATCGTGGCCAGGTCAATTACAGCGCCTCAAAGGCGGGAATTATTGGTGCAACAAAAGCCCTATCTTTAGAGCTTGCTAAGCGTAAAATCACCGTTAACTGTATCGCTCCAGGTTTAATCGAAACCGACATGGTAGCCGATATTCCTAAAGATATGGTCAAGGAACTAGTGCCAATGCGACGCATGGGCAAACCATCAGAGATAGCGGGACTCGCTAAATTTTTAATGTCGGAAGACGCCGCCTATATCACCCGTCAGGTGATCTCTGTCAACGGCGGCATGATCTAATGAAGCAAGTGTTAAGGCTTTTACATAAAGAGGTAACCCTATGAGCAGACGTGTAGTGATCACCGGATTTGGCGGGATCTCATGCTTAGGTGACAATTGGGAGTCGATGGCAAGCAGCCTAAAAGCCCAGAAGAATTTTGTTGTGACTATGGATGAGTGGGATAAGTTTGACGGCTTAAACACTCGACTCGCCGCCCCTGTCACCGACTTTGAAAAGCCTGCTCATTACTCGCGAAAGAAGATCCGCTCTATGGGCCGCGTCTCTCTCATGGCCACTCGTGCCAGCGAACTTGCTCTAACCGATGCAAACCTACTAGACAGCCCAGTTGTCACCTCCGGCGCCATGGGGGTAGCCTACGGCTCCTCCACTGGCAGTACTGATCCCCTTATCGCCTTTGGCGATATGCTCAAAGAGGGTGATATGTCAGGTGTGACCGCCACTAGCTATATCCGTATGATGGCACACACCACCGCGGTCAATGTCGGTGTTTTCTTCGGCCTTAAGGGGCGAGTCCACACCACCAGCAGCGCCTGTACATCCGGCAGTCAAGGAATAGGCTATGCCTATGAAGCGATCAAATATGGTCAGCAAGATCTGATGCTTGCAGGTGGCGGTGAAGAGTTATGTCCCACAGAAGCTGTGGTATTCGACACGCTTTTTGCCACAAGTACCAAAAATGAAACCCCAGAATTAACACCTCGCCCTTTCGACAAGAACCGTGATGGTTTAGTCATAGGCGAAGGAGCCTGTACTTTAGTGCTTGAGGAGCTTGAACACGCGAGAGCCCGCGGCGCTAAGATCTACGCAGAGATAGTGGGGTTTGGGACAAACTCAGATGGGCTACATGTAACCCAGCCTAATGCAGCAACGATGGAGATCGCCATCAGGCATGCACTCAAAGATGCGGATTTACCGCCAGAGTCCATCGGCTATGTGAACGCTCACGGCACAGCAACGGATCGTGGCGATATCGCTGAAACACAAGCCACGAATGCAGTTTTTGGCTCCACTATGCCTATCTCGTCACTGAAAAGTTATACCGGCCACACCTTAGGCGCTTGCGGAGCACTCGAAGCATGGTGCTCTGTTGAGATGATGAATGCAGGTTGGTTTGCCCCTAGCCTAAACTTAACCGATATCGATCCTGAATGTGGTGAGCTAGATTACATCAAAGGTGAGATCCGCCATATCGAGACCGATTATGTGATGAGTAATAACTTTGCCTTTGGTGGCATTAATACATCGCTTATCTTTAAGCGCTGGACTTAATATTGGTACCTATCAGCCAAGCCTATTGCACTAGGCCTTAGGCTGGCTGATATATAAGCCTGTAAATATTGCACAAACTTTCTCACCGCAATAGAGCTTAACCTCCAGCTTGACCTTCAATCGACGGCCACGCACCAATACAGAGATATCAGTACCAGGCCAGATGACTTTCGCCACAGGATTTACATCAATCGGGGCTAGATAGCGTATTTGCCCCTCCGCTAACACGATATCTCCCTCCACTTTGGCCAAACTCTGCTGTAACCACACCATGCCCCAGCCAGTAAGCGTGGCTAACGTGTAGATACTGCCTGCAAACATGGTGTTATGAAGGTTGATATTTGGGGCTAATGGCGCAGATACAGCCAGTGACTCGCCATCAAACGCAACAGGGGCTATCTGCATAAACTCGCTAACGGGGATAGTCTTATGCCAAGTTAGTGTTAGCTCAGCTAACTCCTGTTCATACTCAACATCGGCTCTTTTTGATTCGATACTCACATCTACACCTGAAGATTAAATGTCACAGGCCCATCGTTAACCAAACTCACCTGCATATCGGCGGCAAACTCACCGGTTTGAGTCGTGACCCCTTTAGCTTTACAAAACTCAACAAACGCATCATATAAGGTTTTAGCCTGATCCGGCGTACCTGCGCCAGAGAAGCTAGGCCTGAGTCCACGACCGGTATCGGCGGCTAGAGTAAACTGAGAAACCACTAACAAGGAGCCACCCGCCTGCTGAAGGTTAAGGTTCATCTTGCCGTTCTCATCACTAAAAATTCGATAACTCATCACCTTAGTGGCCAACTTCTCCATCTTAGCCAAGTCATCCTCACGTTCAACACCGAGTAGAACCAGCAAACCTCTATCGATTGCACCGATAGTGATACCGTCGACATCGACTTTAGCCTGGGAAACACGTTGAATTAAGGCTATCACGTTACTCATTCTCCGATAAAATAATGATTTGAATGAAAAAGCGAAGACGCACGCTTTGCTTACGGATAACGGAACGTTCGCAAGCTCACTCACGGAAAAACAACTTTCCCATCTTTTCCGTAAGCGCAGCGTTCCGTAAGTGGCATAGCCACGACCGTCAGGCCGTAGGCCGTTCGGCTTGTACCGTCTTAGCCTTTTCTAGGACCAGCCCATGCTTTTCCTAGAACCTAGACCCTTTCTTAGCTTTCCTAGGAGCTTTTAAGCCCCCTGCATAACAGGAATAGGTTTAATCATCTTTTCTGCGCCTTTAGGCAGCGAATGACCCACTTGACGCAGACCTTCATCAGTCCACAACATAAATCTACGGATCTCTTCGAGCTCAATAGTATCGACAAACGTTGCTGCGCCTTGTACTTGGATCACGGCGCCATTTTCACGCAGGGTAAATTTCGCAAAATTAAGCTTATGGTTGAGTGTACCGATAAGCACTAACAGATCTTTACTCCCCACCAGCTTAGGGTGCACCGCATAGAAACGATTCATCAAGATGCGGTCGATCCCATTAGGGTTGATACTCGGTTCGAGTAAAAATTGGTTATCATCAAACAGTACAGCGACGCGATCTGAGCCAGCCATTTTAGCCAGGTAGTTTTTCTGAATTAAGGCTTCATAGAGTTTTTTGGTGGCATCACTGTTACTCATGTCGCCTAAAGTCACCTGCTCAGGAGCCATACTCGCCTTAGGCGTTTCGTCACTATTTTCGGTCGCAGCACAAGCGCAAAGAGAGGTAAGAAACCCTGCGATAATGAGTTTTTTCATTGTATCTATTTTCCTTCTATATTCGTATCCGTTACGCTAGCTGCCATCTTCCTGACGGCACAGACGACTTCATCAAACATCTTATCATTGGCTAAAGCGTGATACCCGCCTTTAATCACCGAATAGCTTATCTTTTTCTGACCATATTGAGAGATAAACTTCTCACCGATCATGGTTGGACAGACCCAATCCATCTCACCCTGTAATATCATGGTATTAGCCTTAATTTTACCGGCGACATCACACATCAAGCGATAGGAATCGAAGTACTGATTACCCGCAAAATGTAGCTCGATTCTGGCTAAGCTCTTACCAAAAGAGAGACTCGCTTCAGATGGCTGGAACCCCGGCAGAGATAAGCTTAACTCCCAGGTTAACCAGCTATTGATGTAGTCGTTGTTGATCTCGATATTCGAATTATTAAAGCCATCTTGATAATCACGAAACAGGGTCGGTAGTGAACGTGTAAAAGCTTGGTGAGAGGTAAATGCGAGATACTCTTGAGGGAATAGGTTCGATGCTCCATCGGGGCCATATAACCAGCTAACCCCCTCATCACTTGGCACAAATAGCCCCCAAAATACTTGTGAAATCACGCTATCAGGAAATAGACCACTGTAGATAAAGCCTAAGGTTGCGCCATATGAGCCACCGACGACACACCAGCTTTCGATGTTAAGCTTAAGGCGCACCGCTTCTATATCTCTTAGCAAGCACTGCAGATCGTTGTGCCTCAACTCCCCTTTAGGTCTAGAGCGACCAGCGCCGCGCTGATCTAACATCAAGATACGGAAACTGTCCCTATCAAATAGTTTCAGCTCCTCACCGGCACAGCCACCACCTGGGCCGCCATGAAGGTATAGCAAGGGAATACCATTTGGATTGCCATACTGCGCCAAGTGGAGTACATGCCCGTCACCAACATCTATCCAATCTCTACGAAGAAACGCGGGAAGCGCTTGGCTCATTTAACTCGACTCTCCTTTATCGACTCCTCTACAGACTTCAACGACGGCTCTTGCGATTGCTCTTGTGACAGCTCAGAGATAGAAAAGCTCACATCAGGCACCTGACTATCAACCTTTTTCTCACTACTCTGCTCTTCAATTGTCGACTGCTTTTTATCTAGATATTCAGGCATGGCCGCGGTGATCACCGCCCCAAGCAAGACTATCATCCAAGAGAGATAAACCCACAAAAACAGAATTGGAATGGTTGCTAACGCGCCATAGATAGCTTCATAGGTGGGGAATTTTGTTAGGTACAGCGCAAACCCCTTCTTACCAAACTCAAACATCAAGGCTGCAACGATGGCCCCCAACAGCGCATGGAAAAATTTAACCTTAGTGTTAGGCACCACCATGTAGATCAGCAGGAAAGTTGCCACCGAAAACAGCATAGGCAGCCGTTCAACAAGCAAGGGCACCACCCCCGAGAGATCTGAGCCGTTAAAGACTTTAAGTGAGACCACATAGGAGGTCGCCACTAAGCTCGCTCCCATCAACACAGGCCCTAATGTCAGTACCATCCAATACATGGAAAATGAGATCACCATAGAGCGCTTCTCTTTAGTTCTCCATATGCTATTAAGTGACTTGTCGATACTGGAGATCAGCATGATAGCCACCACCATCAGGGCCGCAATACCAACGGCTGTGCCCTTAGATGCATTGTCGACAAACTCATTGATATAAACCTGAACACTGTCGCCAGCCGAAGGGATGAAGTTATTATAGATAAAATCCTCAATCTGGCCTCGGATCCCTTGGAAAACAGGGAAAGCTGAGAGCATCGACATGGTCACGGCAACCATAGGCACCAAAGAGAGTAAACTCACGTACGCAAGGTGGCCTGCGCGAATATTAATCTGATCTTCCGCTAATCGTTGCTTTAGATGTATCATGAAGTGCCAGATACTTAGCATTAAAGTTTGAAATTGGGTCAAATTGATCTTTTTTTTCACAGCGCTCTCGATTCGATAATTAGAGTGTTGGCGTTGAATGCTTATATTCGTACAATAAAGCTTATAACCTAAGATTTACAAGTGTAAGGAATAAATAGATGTCACAACAAGGATCTGCAGGCAATGTGATTGCCGCTATCGCTAGTTTTTTCTTTCCAGGTCTTGGTCAGCTGGTTCAAGGTCGTATCCTAGCTGCACTACTATTTTGCGTGATCACTATTGTTGGCTATGCCATGTGGTGGTTGATATTTCCTGCAATAATCGGTGGCATAGCCCATCTCTGGTGCATTATCGACGCGGCTAAATTTAAGGCCGACTAACTAACCGACATATAGACTTAATCGGTTTACATGGGCATAAACAAGGACACCCTACCTGATGAAAAAACATATTTTAATGGCCATCGTCTCCACCAGCCTTCTATTAAGCGGCTGTCAAAGTGCCTACTATGGGGCTATGGAAAAAGTGGGTTACCACAAGCGCGATATTATGGTCGACAGAGTCACTGACGCTAAAGAGTCTCAAGAGGAAGCACAAGAGCAGTTTAGCTCAGCTTTAGAGGAGATACAGGCACTATTGAATCACGATGGTGGTGACTTAGAAAAAGCCTATAACAAGGCGAAGGATGAATATGAATCATCACAGGATGCGGCCGATGATGTGAGTAACCGTATTGAAAAAGTAGAAGATGTCGCCGATGCCCTATTCGATGAGTGGCAAACAGAGATAGGTGAGATAAGTAAAGCGAGCCTACGCCGCAACAGCGAATCTAAGCTTCGTGAGACAAAACGCTCCTATGAGCAGTTAGTCCGCACCATGAAGCGTGCTGAGAGTAAAATGGCGCCAGTACTTACCGCAATGAAAGACAATATGCTCTATCTAAAGCACAACCTCAATGCGCAAGCCATAGGCGCAATTAAAGGCGAGTTTGCCAGCCTACAAACCGATATAACAGGCTTAATCAAAGAGATGAACAAGTCTATCGATGAGTCGACTAAGTTTATCGCCTCTATAGAGGGTAAATAAGCCACTTACCGAGCAAGTACTCCTAGGGCTAAACCACTGCGCTATAAAGCTGGCAGTTTAGCCCTTTTGTGATCTGATTAAAGAAAATGCAGCCACAAATAGGTTTAATGTAGATCAACACCACGAAATATAACCCACTGAAGAACTTAAATTTCATCTACCTCATCTAACTAAAACACACCACCTAAAATCAGAACAAAATGAGCTTCATCGAATCACTAACGCTTATGCTAGCACTCATCTATAGTGCCAGTTTACTCTATTGGAACGGTAAAAAATCCGGCGCGATTATTACTATCATTCTGGCTGTGAGTGCGTCGATTATCTCACTCTCTTGGCCCTTAATCATCGCACTTACGATCGCAGTGATATCACTAACCCTACTCACTAAACTACGGCCTGAAATCGCTAAAGGGGAGTTGAGAGCCAACCAACTAAGGAGCGGAATACAGCATCTATTAGCACTATCTATGTTACTTGTCGGCATACAGTTCGCAGTCAACGCACTTATGCTCAAAGCAGGCATCGCACCTTGGGTAATGCGCCCTGATGTCGGAGATGCTTTCCTACCGATAGCCGGGGGAATAGAACTCAAAGCAATATTGACTTTAGGCCTTTGGGATCAAACTCACCCAGCCGCTGCCGTTATGCTGACTACAGTGTTGCTGACAGGCCTGCTCTGTAAACGAGCCTTTTGTGGCTGGGCTTGTCCACTCGGGCTGGCTGGCGAATATCTCTATAAGCTGAGAAAGCGTGTGATAAAGTCTGAGTTTTTGCCACCATCTTGGTTAGACTGGCCATTACGCATGACCAAATATCTGCTATTACTGGCCTTGTTATATATCATCATTGGCATGCCAACTCAGAGTATTCCTGGCTATTTAAACAGTTATTATCACAAAATAGCCGACCTTAAGATGGCACTGTTCTTTATCACTCCGGGGCTTATTACCTTAATCTGTTTTGGCTTTATTCTTGGGATTTCCGCCTGGCGTCGTCAAGGTTTCTGCCGCTACATCTGCCCCTATGGCGCGCTGCTTGGACTAATCAGTTTCTTTAGCCCACTTAAGATCCGCCGTAACACTCAGCACTGTTTGATTGAAACCAAGGAGATGAGTTGTGATAAGTGTACCCGCGCTTGCCCAGCCAAAATCTCAGTTCACACACAACAACATATTCGCTCTGATGAGTGTCAGGCCTGCATGCGTTGCATCTCCGCCTGCCCTAAAAAAGAAGCATTGCAATTTAGCACACGCAATGGTGTAAAAATGTCAGCAAGAGGCTTAACCATCGTCTTGTTGCTGATTATGTTCCTCATTCCACTTATCGCTTATGTCAGCGGATTCTGGGTCAGTCAAACGCCGACTGAAATACGAATGTACTTGATCCAGCATTTGGATGCGATTGGACATTAACTTACTTGTCTTCGAAATGGATTAGCCTTCGAATAAAGGCTAATCCATTTTTTATCTTTTAACTTTTAGCTTTTAGCTTTTAGCTTTTAGCTTTTAGCTTTTAGCTTAACCAGTATTGGCTAGGCAGGTGAAGAGAGTACCTTCACAGATATTAATTTCCTGCGGCAGGTTTATATGTAGAAACTTCTGCACTCAGTAAACTCAAGTGTTATCTTGAGAAAATCGTAGTAACATAACCGCTACATTTTCTGTTTCGTCATAGAGCTAATCACTCAAATGAAATTTAAACTCTTCTCTATCCTCCTGACTCTCACTATCTTTTTTGGCGTTATTATTTTTTCTGATCACCAACAGAAGCCAAACTTCTATAAAGTCGATATTAAAGAGAGGGCAGAAATAGAGAAGATCTATGCACTGATAAATGAGCAGAAATACGATCTTGCTCTGCCCTTGATTGAGATGAGTTTACCCAAACTGCTGGCTAAGCAGTCCAACGATGGATCTATGATTGCCTGGCTCTATGATATGAAAGCCCATGTGATGGCTTCTCGCTATCACTTTCACTACGCCATTGAAGCGATCACTCAAGCTAATCAATATAAAAGCGACCCACGTTATCGTAAATTAAGGGAGGAATGGCTCAAAAAGATAGACGCTATGCAAGAAGAACGGCAGTTAAGGACAAGCTATATCAGTGGTCGTAATGCCGGATTATCGCAATCTCTCACCAATGATGTCCATATCGCTTATATCTATATTGATGACAACCGCAGCAGCAAATGGTCTGGAAAACAGAGAATTAAAAATCAGGTATCGGTAGATAAGGTTCTGGAGTGGTATAAGCAGCAAGCTAGTCACTACGCCATTGACGAGCTAGATTTCAAAGTTCGCTACTTTGTTGTGAACAGCCCTAAGGGAGTGGGGAAAGAGTGGCTTAGAGACCCAACAGCCTTTCGGCAAATCCTCAACAACCTCTTCAAGCGACTCTCCTTTCGAGGTATCGGCGAGTTTATTGAAGATATCAAAGGGGAGAATAAAAACAGCCAAGTCGCCATCGTCTTTCACTCCAATTATGACGGCCGCTCTTTTGCGATGAGCTGCCCCGCAGGCAGTCGTCTCTATCAATGCCAATATGAGTATGTGATGCTAACTGAGAACATGAACAATACCAGACTTGGCTGGGCACTCCCTCAAGTACAAGCCCATGAAGTATTACACCTATTTGGCGCCAAAGATCTCTATAACATAGCTAAGTCTAAAGATTACGCTGTCACCGATATCATGAACTACTACAGCAGAGACATAAAATACGCCACCATAGACCCCATCTCCGCATGGGCGATCGGCTGGCATAAACAACCCTCCACCCCATTCAACATTGAGAAATAATATGGAAATCACCTCCCTAGAGCAGAACGTCATTTTTATGCTAATTAACTTAGGCTACGCAGTATTAAGTCTATTTATTAGCGTTATCGCATTGGTCGTTATCGACCGCTTTATCTTCAAAGATGTCGACTTTATTCAAGAGATCAAAAATGGCAATATCGCCGTCGCCATCTTCCAATCTGTCATCTTGTTATTTATTGGTGTGGTGGTGTCATCAGCAATGAGTTGAAGCTAGCCTTCGAATGAAGGCGAGTTACATTTTCTATCTACTAACTTTTATCTGAATTGGTATTTGGTTAGGTTGCTGAAGGTCATACCTTCATTGTGATCTATCGCCTCCATCGGGGGAATGTGTAGCTACTTCTGCGAGACGCTGTGAATATATCCCTATACGCTCTACGACTTCATCCCTGAAGTCGAAGCTCGCAGCCGCACCTACACTTGGTAATTTTTTCTTCGATTTAGCTTTACTAGGTAGGAAAACACAACTGATTTTTGTCCCAAAGTTGGCTAGCCGTCGAATGAAGGCTGAATACATTTTGTAAGGTTAACCGTCATCCAGAACTCCCTCTTGTTGCTAAAAGTAGGATCCAACTTCAAGATTTCGGATTAGTTGGTATTTGCAGGTGTGCTTGAAGGTTGTACCTTCATTGTTATCTATCGCTTCCAGCGGGGGAATGTGTAGTTACTTCTGCGAGACGCTGTGAAGCCATCCATGGCCGCTTTACGGTTTCATCCTTGAAACCGAAACTCGCAGCCGCACCTACACCTGTTCATTTGTCTCTTCGATTTGGCTTTACTTGTTGGGGGTCGTAAATGATTTTTGCCCCTTTATTAGTTTCGCAGCTGAAAAGGAAAATAGGCCGAGAAATTTTTTCTATAGAAAAGCTAATCTGAACAAGAGATATTTCAGTTCAAATAGGTAGCTATGCCTGTACCATCTTTTCATATAAACCCAGAGGTGTTTTATGATGATCGAATAGTGAGGGGACCGTTTCAATAAATATATATAAGCGCTTTTTGCTCACTTTTTTATATATACTCTGTTAACCCAAACTAATCGCTTGTTTTCAATTATCTCCTATTGCCCCTACATTTTTCACTTGAAGTGTTTGCCATATATTTCACTAAGGGTATATTCTTGCGGTTCAACTGCTAGCTGAACCGATAACTAGTTAAAATTATGTAAGATTCTTCTTTCATAAAATCCTCCCTTCTACACATAAGGACAAATAATGGAATATTTTATAGGAGCTATTGTTCTCTATATTTTGTATCGATGGATATCAGGGAACTCGAGATCCAATACAATAAAAGACCCAAAAACTAGAAATACACAGTCTCAAATATCAGAACATAGAGCTAGTACCTATGCTTCATCTAGCGCTAATACATCATCTATTTCGTCATACGACAGTGCAGATGATGAATTTGCTACATTCACCATCCAGACAAGCTATGGTTATGAATCAGAAAAATCATCGAATAAGCAAAAAGGTCGATGGATAGGAGATAGTGAGCAGCTAACAATTAATGGTCGAAAACTCGATAGAGGTCTTTTCTACTTTGGTGGAGTGATGAAATCTCTGAGTGGATATGAGGTAGAACCTTCGTTAGTCGATGAAACAAGATCTGTATCTAAACCACCTTTAGATAGGAGTACCGAAATTCATACTGATGAATCATTAGGGTACTGGCCTAGTTATGCAACACTCTCCGAAGGTTGCAAAGGAGCGTATCTCGATTGGTTAGCTTCAGAACGTTCAAATCCCAATATCCCAATTGGATATGTTTTCATATATTTTTACGGCTTTGAACGAAGAGTTATAGAAAGCAATACTACCTCAGATGTCTCTGACTCTGAATTCATAGCTATCTTTAACGAAGTTATACGCTTAAATAAAGTATTTAGTGCCAATCGTTCATTTAATCGATATTCATCTCATTTACTAGAATTGATGACTCTGCTCAGACCTTTATTGCTTGCATCTAAGGTAGACGAAATACCTGAGACGACTAATGCTTTTTCATTCAAAATTAAACTTGCTGAAACTGTTGTAAAAGAGCAATCAGTGGGAGCTGAACTAGCTTTAGCTTGGTTGAAAAATACGATCGAATATTCTCTCAAGATGCCAGCAAGAAGATGCGAAGAGGAATTTAAACAACTTTTTGAAATCCGCTTTAAACAAAAGTTTGGTGAAGGCATACCTGTTAAGCCTAATAAAACAAAGCTACGTCTTTCATACAATCCCGCAAGTAACGGGATTCATGGGGTAGATTTGGCTATGGAAGAACTACCTGATCCAAGTATTTTGAAAGGGCCTATTAATAAGCTCATTCCCATTGCAGAAAGTTGTACTGAGGAGTTGGCAAGTTACAGTCGATATTTAGGTAAGGTCGAGACTTCTAAAAATGATATTGCAGCGTTAATGCTATTGCCTAAAGAGTTGGTTAATGAGTCAAATTCCCCCATCATTAGAGAGTTTGAAAAATGGGCAGAACAAGTCATAGAAAAGCAAGGCGGGCTTACGACGGTTAAAGAATTTTGGTCTCACACAGGGATGCCCTTTCCTAAGGCTATAAATAAAAAAGAAAATGAACTACTAACCAACCTGGCTAACAAAGCTAATATAGGAATAGCCCCTGATCAACGCTTTCATCAAGCAAAGGTTACAGTTGATGGCAATATTGTACTGTTCACACCTGCCCATGGAGAGTTCTTTGAACCTAGCATAGCGTTTAATCAAGTTAGTCTTGCCATGAGACTTGGTGCAATGGTCGCAACAATCGATGGTTACGTTGATCAAGAAGAAAAGTTTGCACTGCAAAGACTGGTGGATCAAGATGAAAAGTTGAGCCCGTCAGAAAAAAACTCACTCAAAGCTTACTTGATATGGAGGCTAAATAGCCCAGTAAATACAGCAGGATTGAAAGCAAGAATTGAAAAGCTTAGAACTAATGAAGTTGAGTTTCTAAAGAAGTTCATGATTTCCATCGCGCTAGTTGATGGGAAGGTAGATTCATCTGAAATAAAACAAATCGAAAAACTCTACACCTCACTTGGGTTGGATAGGTCTCTTGTTACTAGTGATATCCATAATTTAACTTCCTCGAATAGCCGTACTTTTACTAGTTCGGAAAGTACGGATACTAGCGCCAATACATTTAAATTGGATGAAGGCATTTTGGCTATGCACGAGAGTGAAACAAGTGACGCCAAGACAATGTTAGAAAATATTTTTGCAGTTGATGATGAACCTGAAATAGAGATTGTTAGTCTAGTACAAACAGAGTCGGATGGATTGGACGATGCCCATAAAGAGCTGTACGACACATTGCTAAGTAAAGAAACATGGTCACGCAATGAAGTTCATGAATTTTGTAGCAAGCTTAGCCTCATGGTAGATGGTGCGATAGAAACCATTAATGACTGGGCTTATGAAAAAGTAGATGCACCTGTATTAGATGATGATGGTGATATTTATGTTGATCTTGAAATTGTTGAAGAGTTAAAAGGATAAATGATGATTGCGAAAAAAATACGGTCTAAAGAAAGAGATGCAATTATCCAGTCTTTAAAATCAGGAGTGACACCAAAAGTAGGAATTCAACACATTCAAGTGGGCAGAGTAAAAGAACTAAAAGCGCTCATTCAGGATATTGAGCGTGTTTCAGATGGTGGTTCTGCTTTTAGACTCATTATTGGAGAGTATGGTTCGGGAAAAACATTTTTCTTAAGTGTTGTAAGATCAATCGCTCTTGAGAAAAAATTGGTAACCGTCAATGCTGATCTATCACCTGATCGCCGCATTCATGCTTCATCAGGTCAAGCTCGTAACCTTTACTCTGAGTTAATGCGTAACATGTCGACACGGAATAAGTCTGACGGTAATGCTCTAACAAGTGTCGTTGAAAAATTTATTACTGAAGCGAGAAAAGAAGCTGATGCATCAAACAAAGAAATAACCGCAGTTATTCATGAGCGCCTTTCGTCTTTATCAGAGTTAGTTGGCGGATACGACTTTGCCAAAGTTATCGAAGCTTATTGGCTAGGGCATGAGCAAGATAATGATGACTTAAAAAGTCATGCGATCAAGTGGCTTAGGGCTGAGTATTCAACGAAGACAGATGCTCGTAAAGACTTAGGTGTCAGAAGCATAATTACGGATGCATCCTTTTACGACTCTCTGAAACTGTTAAGTCTATTTGTTCGGCAAGCTGGATACCAAGGCTTGATTGTTAACCTCGATGAATTGGTTAATTTGTACAAGCTACATAGCACTCAAGCAAGAACGTCTAATTATGAGCAAATTCTAAGAATGCTTAATGATTGTTTACAGGGATCAGCGGAGCACCTTGGTTTTCTACTAGGTGGTACGCCGGAGTTTTTATTAGACCCTCGAAAGGGGTTATATAGCTATGACGCACTTCAGTCACGTCTTGCAGGAAATACTTTTGCTAAGCAAGCTGGTGTAATCGACTACTCCTCACCAGCACTGCACCTGGCTAGCCTTACACCAGAAGAACTTTATATTCTTTTGAAAAATTTGCGGCACGTTTATGCTTCAGGTGACCAATCGCAGTACCTTGTGCCCGATGAGGCGCTTAAATCATTTCTTCACCACTGTAGTCAGACAATTGGGGACGCTTATTTCAGGACACCTCGTAATACGATAAAAGCATTCTTAGATATGCTTGCGGTAGTTGATCAAAATCCATCTATTGTATGGGACAGTTTGATTTCATCGGTCTCTATTGAAGAAGAAAAACCTTCAGATGTCGAACTTGAGGTCGAAGAGAGCGAAGATGGACTTGCTGACTTTAAACTATGATCGACGAGTATAAAAAGTTAGACATGAGGGTCCAGCAATGGATCTTTAAGCAAGGCTGGGCAAACTTAAGAGAAATACAGTGCTTGTCTATAGGGCCGATACTATCTGCTGAAATTGATGTTCTAATCAGTGCTTCAACTGCAGCTGGTAAGACTGAAGCTTTTTTTTTACCAGCAATTAGTGCCATTGCAGATCAAAAAGAAGGGATCGGTATTCTATATATCAGTCCACTAAAAGCCTTAATAAATGATCAGGAAAGACGTTTAGAGAGTCTTTCGGATTTACTGGATATGCCTGTCACCCCGTGGCACGGTGATAGCCTACAAAGTCGGAAGAATAAATTAAAGCGTTCACCAGCTGGTATTGTATTGATTACCCCTGAATCACTTGAGTCATTGCTTATTCGTGATGCTGGGTGGGTGAAGTCTGCATTTTCTAATTTAAAATATATTGTTATTGACGAATTCCATGCCTTCCTTGGTACTGAACGTGGACATCACTTACTTTCCCTGCTTCATCGTTTGGAGCATCTTCTGGGGAGACTAAAGTCACCCATTCCCAGAACGGCATTGAGTGCAACCCTCGGAGAATTGGAAAAGGTACCATTGTCACTTAGGCCAAACCAATCCTTACCGTGCAAAATAATTAAAGATTCGAACTCAACATCGACATTTAAGATTCAAGTTAAAGGTTATGTAAACTCGGCAGGTGTAGATGATAAAGCTCCTGTAGATGCGGAATACCAAATATGCCAAGATTTGTTCAAATTTTGCCGTGGAGGTAATCATTTAGTCTTTGCAAACAGTCGAAAGCGAACTGAAAGTATAGCCGCAACATTAAGTGATTTTTGTGATCAAAAAATCGTACCTAATGAGTTTTTCCCTCATCATGGTTCACTCTCGAAGGAGCTTAGAGAGAGCTTGGAAAAGCGACTTCAAAAAGAGCAATTACCTACGACAGCTGTTTGTACAATGACACTAGAATTGGGTATCGATATCGGAAAAGTAAATTCGGTTGTTCAGGTAACAGCTCCTCATTCCATTTCTAGTTTAAGGCAACGAATGGGACGTTCAGGGCGGCGTGGGGGTCCATCTATACTTCGAATGCTGATCGCTGAAGATGAGTTAACAAAAGATTCGAGTGTTATCGATAAACTCCGATTGGAGTTAGTTCAATCCCTCGCAATGATCAGATTATTAATTAGCAATAAATGGTATGAGCCAGCTGATACGTCCCTTTACCATTTTTCAGCACTTCTGCATCAGACACTTGCAGTCATTGCACAATGGGGTGGTATTAGAGCGGAGCAGTTGTTTAAATTACTTTGTAAGGAAGGCCCTTTTCAGAACGCTGGAGTTGAGAACTTTAAAGCTCTTCTGAGTCATATGGGGAAAACAGAACTAATAACACAGTTAGGTAGCGGTGAGATTGTTTTAGGGCTATTAGGTGAGCGCATAACAAATCATTATTCATTTTATGCGGTATTCAAAACTCCAAAAGAGTTCAGGGTTATTAGTGGCGTAAATACAATTGGAACACTGCCTGTTGATTCACTTGTGTTAGTTGGCCAGCACATTATTTTTGCAGGAAAACGCTGGAGAGTAAAAGATGTCGATGCCGACAAAAAAGTTATCTACGTAGAGTTCGCCAAAGGTGGGAAGCCGCCAAAGTTCGGTGGTGGCGGGATGTCAATTCATGACGTCGTGCGCCAAGAAATGTATCGCATGCTTAAAGAAGGCGATTACAGGATATCAGTCGGCGACCAAAAAGTAGATTTTGCAGATACTCCTGCTAAAGAGCTATTCCATGAAAGTATTGGTTTTTTTAATACAGCTGGGCTAGCGAACAGGTCATTGCTACAGGTTGGTAATACAACCTACATATTCACATGGTTGGGAGACAAAATAGTAAATACGATCGTAGCTCTTCTTATTAGGAAAGACTATGAAGCTGGCGCCTATGCTGGAGTTATTGAGATAGAAAAATCATCCCTTGAAGGTGTTAAAGCAACATTGCAAACACTAGCCCAAGCCCAATTGCCTAATGAAACAATGCTAGCCGAATCGGTGTTAGAAAAGCAGATCGAGAAGTTTGATGAGTTCTTGCCAGACGACGTTTTATCTATTGGGTATGGCACCAAAACATTTGACACTAATGGTGCTAAAAAATGGCTTGATAAGTTTTCACTGGAAGTTGGGAAAAGATATATGGGGTCATAGGGTCAATGTGAACTGTTTTGATTACCATACATTTCCTAATGCTACGATTTAACTTTAGACCCTTTGCACTAACCAATTATTGTCCATTTATGGCTTAGAATAATCGCTCTAACCCTGTGTTCATCAAGCAATTCTGTCGTATCTTAATTTCCAAGAGACTTTGTCATACAGAACCTAAATCGAAGAGATAAAAAATCAGGTGTGAATGCGGCTGCGGGCTTCGGTTTCAAGGATGAAACCGCAGAGCGGCCAAGGATGGCTTCACAGCGTCCCGCAGAAGTATTTACACATAAGGCATGCTGCAGGCAATAAACATTAGTTTAGGTATCGTATTTAGGAAACCAACCAAATACCAAAATCTATACTTTCACAGCCTCTGTTCGAAAAGAATTTAGTGGTAGCTAGAGTATTGATAACCTACAGGGTTATAGTTATGTTAATGTTCAGTATTGTCTAGTTATGATTTTCATCTACAAATTAAGAGTCTAATAATAAAGGATTATTTATGAAGTTACTCTCCACGAGTGTGTTAAGTACTGTTATCGTTTCAAGCCTGCTTCTAGCGGGTTGCAGTGGAGGCGGGTTAGTCGATGAAACCAATTCAGGTAATACAGGCGGTGGCTCTATTGGTTCGGGCTCTGGTGGTAATACGCTAACTTGGGTCGAGGGAGAGTTTCCCCCTTACCCAAACCTTGCGAATCAATGTGTGGCCAATAACACAGGCTCAGCCTTGAACGAGAAACTATGGCTTCGTTCGTGGAGCAATGATACCTACCTTTGGTACAGCGAGATCCCAGATAATGACCCAGCACCTTTCAGTGTTGGCGAGTACTTTGACATTCTAAAAACCACTGGGCTTTCTGAGACGGGTAATGTGAAAGATAGATTCCACTCCTCAATGTCTACGGCTGAGTGGGAGCAGCTTAATCAATCTGGCGCTTCAGTCAGTTACGGGCTGAACTTTCATCTACAGCAAGCTAGTGCCAGTGTAGATAGAAAAATCACCGTCACCTATACAGAGCCTAACTCCCCGGCGAGCTCTGCCGATATTGAACGCGGTGCAGTCATAGTCAGTATCAATGGTGTCAGTGTTAAAGATGCCAATGACAGTGCAAGTATTAACCAGCTCAACCAAGGACTTTTCCCTGAAAGCAACGGACAACAAACTCGCTTTACACTGCTCGACCTCGGTGCCAGCCAAACTCGTGATGTTACCCTAGGCGCGCAGACAGTGGTGTCAACACCCGTGCAAAACGTTAACCTTATTCCAACGAATAATGGCACCGTGGGCTACATCCAATTTAATTCACACATCGCGACAGCAGAGCGTGGTCTCGTCGATGCAATAACTAGCCTTCGCAGCAATAACGTGAACGACCTTGTACTCGATCTGCGTTATAACGGTGGTGGGCTACTCGCTCTTGCCAGCCAGTTAGGCTATATGATTGCAGGTGAGCAGGCCACCCAAAATCGTATTTTTGAACGCAGCACCTTTAACAATAAATACCCAAGCACTAACCCAGTTACTGGCGAAACATTAGCACCAATGCCTTTTATTGATGAGAGTATCGGTTTTAACACTGACTTACTTGGTGCAGGGCAAGCACTACCATCACTCAACTTAAATCGTCTCTATGTGCTGACCACGGGTAACACCTGCTCAGCCAGTGAAGCCCTAATGAACGGTTTGCGCGGAATTGATATTGAGGTCATTCAAATCGGTGACACAACATGTGGTAAGCCCTATGGTTTTTACCCAACTCCCAACTGCGGCACCACCTACTTCACCATTCAATTTAAAGGGGAGAACGATAAAGGGTTTGGCGACTACTCTGATGGATTTATTCCTAGCACCAGCCCTACTTTAGCCAGCGAGATCTCAGGCTGTGACATTGGCGATGATTTCTCCAAGCCTTTAGGTGATGTTAATGAAGCCATGCTATCGGCAGCACTGTTTTATCGCGACAATAATCGCTGCCCAGCTGTCAGTGCAGCAATGGCTAAAAGCGCGCCTAAGCCGCAATTTATTGACCAAGGCTTTATGCTGCAAGACACCCGAATGCAAAATGTATTGCTCAATAACCGTATCTTAACTCAGGTAAAATAGTGATCATGAAGAGATCAAATCTCGTAAAGACGCTACTAAGCCTCACCCCATTACTCTTAATGGGGTGTAGCCTACAAGCCGACGATAGTCAGCAACCCGCACCGTTACCCGCATTGGTCAGTGATCCTAGCCCAGAAAGTATCGCGGAGTTAGAAGCGGCTATCGCAAGTTTACTCAAGATAGAGCGGGTCACCATTGCCGATGATGCGTTTACTCGCAGTAGCCGTTTGTCGCTTGAGCGTTCACCTCATAAAGCTCCAAACGGCCAATTGATTATGGGGCGTAATTTCGAGTTACCGCAAACGGTGCAACTGTGGATGAGCGCTGAGACATGTTTTGTCACTGATACCGATAACCATCGCAGTGCCCCCCTCACCCATACCCAATGTAAAGCCGAGTAGTGCTTGAATTAGCCGATACGAAAGGGGGGAGATGAACGCACTATCGACGTATGGACGTATGTGGGCTAACAGTTTGAATCGTTAGCCCGCAATGCTTTAGGTTACTTACAACTTGTTACCCGACAAATACCTATCGTCAAAGGGGCTAAGTAAAACTTTACTCTAAACTAAGTTCAATTAACCTGTTGAGCACGCTCTTTAATCACTGGTGATGCAATTGCACTCTGCGCACGTATCAATTGCAACTCATAGGCACCTTGATTGAAGGTTTCCAGTAATACAGCATCCACAGAGGCATTAGTGCGCTCAAACGCTTGAACAGGGCTGTAGCCAGCTTGCAGGTTAGCTAACATTAAGCCACTGATAAGGTCGCCGACACCGACAGGTTGCTTATCAAACTCATACAGGGGACGAGAAACTAAGTAGCTGCCACTCTTGTCCACCAGCAACATCTCAAACTGCTCTTGATTGGTTGCAGCCTTAGCAAGGTGTTTCACCAGTATCATCTCAACACCTGTTTTGAGCAGGCTTTCACAAGCCTGAATGACCTCATCAAGTGTCTGCAAGCTGCTGTCAGTCAGGGTTTCTAACTCCAATAAATTAGGCGCGATAATATCGGCAGCGGCCAAGGCTTGGGTTTTAAGAAACTCCTGCACACCAGGTGCGACGATACAGCCCTTCTCTGGGTGCCCCATAACAGGATCGCAAAAATAGATCGCCTGGGGATTGACTGCCTTTAGCTGTTTCACTGCAGCAACGATTTCACCACCTTGCTCTGCACTTCCCAGATAACCACTTAAGATGGCATCACAGGTTTTCAGCTCACCAATGTTATCTAAGCCCTGCACTAATTCGGTGATCTGCCCTGACGGCATAACCATGCCTTTCCATCCTTGTGCGTATTGAGTGTGGTTAGAGAACTGCACCGTATTGATCGGCCACACTTCCATGCCGAGACGACGCATAGGAAATACTGCGCTACTGTTGCCGGCACAGCCAAATACCACATGGGATTGAATGGATAGGATCCGCTTCATGGTCACAACCTTTAAATTCTGTTAACGAGTAAAAATGGAGGTACTTGATGGCTGTCAGTTAACAACCATCCAAGATTTTCAGAGATTATACCTCTTACGCTAAATTAGTATTCCTCAACGTAATCAAGCTGTGACCTATTACACTGAGATTTGAGCCACAAAATAAAAAGGCCCTGAACATCTTCATGTTCAGGGCCTTCAAATACTTAGCTCATGGAGCTGAAGCGAAACGATTACTTGCGGTTATGACGCTTACGCTCGTTTTCAGTCAAGAAACGCTTACGAACACGGATGTTCTGTGGCGTTACTTCTACTAGCTCATCATCATCGATAAACTCAAGCGCTTGCTCAAGTGTCATTTCGATATGTGGAGTTAGTACCTGTGCTTCATCGGTACCAGATGCACGCATGTTAGTTAGCTGCTTACCTTTCAAACAGTTAACTGTTAGATCGTTTGCACGTGCATGTAGACCAACCACTTGACCTTCATATACTTCAGCAGCGTGAGTAATGAATAGACGACCACGCTCTTGTAGACCGAATAGTGCGAAGGTTAGTGCTTTACCAGTAGCGTTAGAGATCAGTACACCACGTGCACGTTGACCGATATCGCCGCCTTTCACTGGACCATAGTGGTCAAATGAGTGGTAGATAAGACCAGTACCTGAAGTCGCTGTCATGAATTCAGTTTGGAAACCGATTAGACCACGGCTAGGGATAACGAAGTCGATACGTACACGACCCTTACCATCTAGCTGCATATCTTTCATGTCACCCTTACGAGTACCAAGCTTCTCGATCACTGTACCTTGATGTTCCTCTTGAACATCAACAGTTAGTGTTTCGAATGGCTCACACATCTCGCCATCAATCTCTTTCATGATAACTTCTGGACGAGAAACGGCTAACTCGTAACCTTCACGACGCATGTTTTCAATCAGAATAGATAGGTGAAGCTCACCACGGCCTGATACGCGGAAACGATCTGGGCTGTCAGTCTCTTCAACACGTAGTGCTACGTTGTGAACAAGCTCCTGCTCTAGACGCTCAAGGATGTTACGTGAAGTCACGTACTTACCTTCTTTACCTGCGAATGGAGAGGTATTTACCTGGAAAGTCATTGTTAGTGTTGGTTCATCAACAGACAATGGAGGTAGCGCTTCAACAGTTGTCGTTGCACAAACAGTGTCAGAAATCTTTAACTGACCAAGACCAGTAATCGCAACGATGTCACCAGCATTTGCCTCAGTAACTTCGTGACGCTCTAGACCCATGTAACCTAATACTTGGCCCATTTTACCGTTACGCTTGTTACCTTCAGCATCAATGATAGTCACTTGCTGGTTAGTCTTAACGCTACCGCGCTTGATACGACCAACACCGATAACACCTACGTATGAGTTGTAGTCCAGCTGCGAAATTTGCATCTGGAAATCACCTTCTGCATCAGCATCAGGAGATGAAACTTTCTCAACGATCGTTTCAAACAGAGGAGTCATATCACCCTCTGTAGTTTCTGGATCAAGAGAAGCAAAACCGTTTAACGCTGAAGCATAAACGATTGGGAAATCTAGCTGCTCATCAGTCGCGCCTAAATTATCAAACAGATCGAATACTTGATCGATAACCCAGTCAGGGCGAGCACCTGGACGGTCAATCTTGTTGATAACAACGATAGGCTTAAGGCCTTGAGCAAATGCTTTCTTAGTTACAAAGCGAGTCTGTGGCATTGGGCCATCAACCGCGTCAACAAGAAGCAGTACTGAATCAACCATAGAAAGAACACGCTCAACTTCACCACCGAAATCGGCGTGACCAGGAGTATCCACGATGTTGATGCGGTAGTCGTTCCACTTGATGGCAGTATTCTTTGCCAGAATCGTGATCCCACGCTCCTTTTCAAGATCGTTCGAATCCATCACCCGCTCAGTGGCCTCTCCTCGAGTCTCAAGGGTTCCGGACTGCGCCAGCAACTTATCAACTAGGGTAGTTTTACCATGGTCAACGTGTGCAATAATGGCGATGTTACGTAAATTCTCTAACACAGATAAACCTCTTACCATCAAAATATAGGGGGTATTTGTAACAGCTCAATTAATAGCTGTTGCAATAAAAAACGTGCCATTCTACTCTAGCCGAGGGCTCTCGCACAGGATTATTTTTTAGTCAGCTATGAATAGTCAGTTTTATTTCATCCGCACCAGGATGGTGAGCGCACCATTATCGAGCAATCAACGCACCAATTCGGTGCAAAACATCTCCTACCTAAAATACAAGTTTCAAGAGTTACCACTATAATCAGTTAGTTATAAATATGGCACGACTCTGGCTTATTGATTGTCAGAATCGCGATAAGCGCTAATTAAATTAAAAATAAAAGGGATATCCCTTTACTCTACTCGGAGACTCAGAATGTCAGCTGAATTAGTTTTACAACAAATAGAAGAATTGGAAGTTAAGTTTGTTGATTTGCGTTTTACCGATACGATAGGTAAAGAGCAACACGTTTCAATCCCTAGCCACCAAGTGGACGCTGATTTTTTTGAAGACGGTAAGATGTTCGATGGTTCTTCAATCTCAGGTTGGAAAGGCATCAACGAATCAGACATGGTGTTAATGCCAGACCCTGAAAGCTTTGTACTCGATCCTTTCACTGCAGAGACAACAGCGAATATCCGTTGTGACATCCTTAACCCAGGCACAATGACAGGTTACAACCGTGATCCACGCTCAATTGCTAAGAAAGCTGAAGATTACCTACGTTCTACTGGTATTGCTGACACAGTATTAATTGGTCCTGAGCCAGAGTTTTTCCTATTTGATGATGTAAAGTTCAGCTCTGATATGTCTGGTTGCTTCTACAAGGTTGACGCTGAAGAAGCGGCATGGAACTCAGGCACTAGCTACGAAGACGGTAACAAGGGTCACCGTCCAGGTGTTAAAGGCGGTTACTTCCCAGTAGCTCCTGTTGACTCTTCACAAGATATCCGTAGTGCGATGTGTCTTGTACTTGAAGAGATGGGCCAAGTGGTTGAAGCGCATCACCATGAAGTGGCAACTGCTGGTCAAAATGAGATCGCAACTCGCTTTAACACGCTAACGCTTAAAGCCGATGAAGTTCAGGTGCTTAAGTATGTTATCCATAATGTTGCTCACGCTTACAACAAGACAGCGACATTTATGCCTAAGCCAATCGTTGGTGACAACGGTAGTGGTATGCACGTTCACCAATCTCTTGCAAAAGATGGCGTTAACATCTTTGCTGGTGACAAGTATGGCGGATTAAGTGAAACAGCACTTTTCTACATTGGTGGTATTATCAAGCATGCTCGTGCTATTAACGCATTTGCTAACCCATCAACTAACTCTTACAAGCGTCTTATCCCGCACTTTGAAGCACCTGTAATGCTTGCATACTCTGCTGCTAACCGCTCTGCTTCTATCCGTATCCCAGTGGTACCAAGTGCTAAGGCTCGTCGTATCGAACTTCGTTTCGGTGACCCAATGGCTAACCCATACCTAGCTTTCTCAGCAATGTTGATGGCAGGCCTTGACGGTATCCAGAACAAGATCCACCCAGGTGAAGCGATGGATAAAGATCTGTATGACCTACCAGCTGAAGAAGCTGCTGAGATCCCAACAGTTGCGACATCACTTGAAAATGCACTTGAGTGTCTAGATGCTGATCGTGAGTTCCTAACACGCGGTGATGTGTTCAGTAATGACTTTATCGATTCATATATCGCACTTAAGTCTGCTGATGTTGAACGTATCAACCAAACAACTCACCCTGTTGAGTTCGAGCTTTACTACAGCTTATAACTCCTAAGCGGTATCTTCTAAAAGCCCTAATTTATTAGGGCTTTTTGCTTTCTCATTTCCTTATCAAAAACGCTCACCTCTTTTCAATCATTTCACCCCTCTCGTTGGCGATTAAGTCTTCTGTCTACTAACCTAATAACTAGATTCAACTTACTAAGAATGCTTCCATGCTACGATTCACAGCCAGTCTGTTCATCTCTCTTCTACTTGTTGCTTGCAGTCCTCAACCAGTAACAAAAACAATCACTATCGCCATCAACCCTTGGCCAGGATACGAGCTACTTTACCTCGCCGAGAACAAAGGCTTTTTCAAACAAGTTGGGCTGGATATTAAGCTCTCTCAGACAGCAACACTCTCCGATGCCCAGCGAGCCTATATCAGTGGCCGAGTCGATGGTTTTGCCAGCACCATAGTCGAAGCAGTTCAGGCTCAGGAATTTGGTGGCGACCCCTTAAAAATTGTACTGCTTGCAGATTACTCTAATGGAGGAGATCTCATTGTAAGCCATGAAGACTTTAAAACATTAAAGCAACTCGAGGGACGAAAAGTAGGTTGTGAAGTCAGTTCTCTGGGGATCTATATATTAGCCAGAGCACTTGCGGTATACGATATGTCTCTAGATGATGTGGAGATAGTCAATATGGAGCAGGGAAATGCTCTACAAGCTTTAAATAGTAACCAAATAGATGCCATGGTCACCTATCCTCCCTACTCCTTTGAAATTTTAAACAGCACCAGCCAAAAGAACCACAAGGTATTTACCACATCTGAGATCCCAAACGAGATATTAGATACAGTGTCATTTTCACAGAAAGTGATAAAAGCAAATCCAGATCTAGTCTTTAAACTTCAGCAAGCTTGGCAGTTGGCCTATGACTACCTAGAGCAACACCCCGATGATGCAATTGAACTGATGGCTGAACGAGAGCAGATATCAGTTGATGAATTCAGCCAAGCCCTTGCCGACATCTATTTATTAAATAATGTAGATCAAGAGAAATTATTAAAAGAGAATAAAAAACTCACTAAACTTGCTCAATCAGTTTGCGATACGCTCAATAAAGTCGGTGCATTTGACAGTTCATGTGATCATGTAGAAACACTTTTCTATACTGGGATTTAAGATGGAAAACCCATCTTCTGGTACAGAAAGTCAACCCCATATAACAAGGAGCATCGCATTAAAGCTCAATCTAAGCACTC
Source organism: Shewanella nanhaiensis (assembly GCF_019457885.1). Classification (GTDB taxonomy): domain Bacteria; phylum Pseudomonadota; class Gammaproteobacteria; order Enterobacterales; family Shewanellaceae; genus Shewanella; species Shewanella nanhaiensis. Next base: position 11,848 of record NZ_JAHZST010000016.1, on the reverse strand, counting down.
TGCTTATAGGAATATTACTCTGTGGGATTCTGGCCGTATATTTTTTTCAAGAAACACAAGAGAGAGTGAAAAAGCAAGCTAGCGTTGAGCTGACTCAAATCACAGATACATTAAAACTCGCATTAGAAACCAACTCCCATCTCTCCAATATGATCCGCATTGTGGGGGTCTTAACAACAAATAAAAACATTGATCGCCTCTCAGTGATCAAATCATCGGATATGAGAATTAATGCCGACAGTTTAGCGCAATATAATGGGAGATTAGCGCAAGAGGTCTTTCCCTCTCCTATTATGGAACTGTTGATGCACCCCGCAAGGGTTCATGACCAGCAGTCAGGTGAATTTATCGGCAATAATTTGCATCATGCGGTTCAGTTTCACCTAATCGATCCTGAAGTAAACCGTCTAAGACCCTACATCATCTACTTCAAATATGACAAAACCATACTGGAAGCAGGCATTAACCAAAACCGTAATAACTATCTACTTATTGTTATTTGTGCTTTTAGTTCACTTCTACTTATTAACCTATGGATACATAAAGTGGTGGTACTCACCCCACTGTCTCAGATAACAGCCCAACTTAAGCATCAAGCGGGGCGTAATATCAGTCCTAAACCCCTGAAAATCTCTACAAAGGATGAGTTTGGTATACTTGCTAATAGCTATAATCTCTCTGTTCATACCCAGCTAATGCAGAAAAAGGAGCTGGAAAAATCCCACCGTCACATTCAAAACATGACACGAATGCTCCCTGTACACTTGATCTATATCGACACTCAACAAAAAATTCAATTTATTAACCGTCATAGCCTGAACTGGCTAGGTTTTGAAGCCAATAAGGTGCTAGATCATACCTGCGAAGAGATCATCCCCACTAAACTTTTTAAACTCATGGCCCCCTTCATAGCTCAAACGCTCAAAGGGGAATCCTTAACCTTTGATGCTGAATTTCAACACTTAAATACAGAAGAGCTCTCTTTTCATATCACTCAAGTGCCAGATATAGACATGGATGGCAAAATCAGTGGTTTTTTTATCTGCATAGAAGAGCAAACTCAAACAAGGAACAATGAAAAGAAGATTGAAAAATATGCGCAAGACCTCGAATTTAATAACTGGGCTCTGGATGAAGCCCGTGAAGAGGCAGAGGCCACAGCAAGAGCAAAATCTGAATTTCTTGCTTGTATGAGCCATGAGATCCGAACACCGATGAATGGCATACTAGGTATGCTTAGCCTACTAAGCAGAACAGAGTTAGATCAAAATCAGCAACACCACTTAGGGATGGCACAAGGTAGCGCTAAGTCTCTACTGACACTCATCAATGATATTTTGGACTTCTCTAAAATTGAATCAGGGAAGCTTAACCTTGAGTCTATCGAATTTAATCTGCATCAAACTTTAGATGAGCTAATACAACCATTAGCCATACGAGCACAGGAAAAAAACCTTGAATTAACACTAGACATAATTCAAATAAAACCCGCAAATATTATCGGAGATCCAGGGCGGATCACCCAAGTTTTAACCAACCTAATAGGGAATGCCATAAAGTTTACCCAACAGGGCAGCATTATTGTAACTGGGAAACTGATAACTAGAGATAGCAATCATTGGCTTACTTTTTCAATCCAAGATACCGGCATAGGAATGAGGAAAGAGAAGCTAGAAAACATATTTCAAGCCTTTAGCCAAGCAGACAGTTCAACTACTCGACACTACGGTGGAACAGGCCTAGGACTCTCTATCGCAAGGCACCTTAGTCACCTGATGAACGGGGATATCTCTGTTACTAGCAAAGAGGATATAGGCAGTAATTTCGTGGTAGAGCTTGAGATCAAATTACCAGACTCCAACTCAATGAGCCAAGATAGCTCTACACTGGATCTTAATAAGTTTCCCATCTTGTTGCTCAGCAAAAAATCGTTTGCAGATAATATATTGGAAAAGATTTTCAGAGAGTTTAATGCAGATGTTGAGAGACTAATCATAACAGAAAGTGAAAAATCTACTGATTTAAGTAAGTTAACTAACTCTCAGCCCCAACTAATTGTTCTAAGCCTACCTGCTGGCGAAAAAGCTATCAAAAAAGAGATAGAGAAGCTAAATAGTGAACCATTACTGTCTGACATTACAACCTTACTCAGTTATAACTCAATAGATGCGCCGATTATTCACCACTATCTGCAGAAGCAGATCTGTGGCTCTTTCACTAAACCAATTTCACAAGTTCGACTTGTATCCCTACTCAACAGATGTACTCAAGCTCAACTTTCTCCCTCCCATGAACCTGAAACAGACGATAGTGATAATTGGCTCTTAACAAGCCACTTCACCCCGACTCTGCCTAGGCTACTTTTGGCCGAAGATAATATGGTCAACCAGCTTGTTGCCGAGGGGATCATCAAGGAGTTTGGCCTAGAAATTGAGATAGCCAACGACGGTATTCAAGCATTGGAGTTTTTGTCTAACTCTAGTCAAGATAATCCCTACCATCTGATTTTCATGGACTGTCAGATGCCTAAGCTGGACGGTTACCAAACCACAGCCAAAATTCGTGATGGTGAAGCGGGCGAGCATTACAAAAACATCCCCATCATAGCAATGACAGCAAACGCTATGGTTGGTGACAAAGAAAAGTGCCTAGCGATCGGCATGAATGACTATATATCCAAACCGCTCGAACCAGAACATATCAAGACAGCTTTACTTACTTATCTAGCCCACCTCACTCATAAAAATGAACAACGCCATTCAGGCTAAAACTGTTAAAAAAAAGCCAAATTTGACTCCTAAGATAACCCACTATAACGTGTTAACACATCGCCAAAATAAACGGTACAACGGATAAATTATGTGGCATAGCATTAGGGCTTATCAAACATCAATCATATTACTTTCAGCATTGATGCTTGGTGGAGCTTTAGGCCTAACTCTTCCCGAAGTGGCATTAAAATTAAAACCCATAGGTCAGATTTTCCTAAATTTACTCTTTATGATTATCGTGCCCTTAGTTGCTATTAGTGTTACCTCCTCCATCGCCAGAATGACAGATCTTAAGCGACTGGGCGTAATCTTAGTGGCCGTCATGCTTGTCTCTATTGCCATGTCTATCATTCCCGCTGTTGGTATGCTTGGATTAGCGATGGCATTTGATCCAGCACACGGGGTGACACTGGATCTAACTCAAGAGGTCCAAGCTGGACAGGGAAGCATGGACTTCGTCTCTTTGTTAACCACTAATGACTTTGTTGGTTTGCTCTCAAAGTCAAACATCCTTGCCTTAATCATCATGTCAGTGATCTCCGGTATCGCTATCGGTCAATCAGGCGAAGATGGCAAACGCATCTCATCTATGCTTGATAGTTTGAACACTGTCATTATGAAAATAGTATCTATCTTAATGTACGCAGCCCCCATTGGGCTTGGAGCCTACTTCGCTTCCACCATGGCCAGTCAAGACTCGGAGATAATCACAACGTTTGCACATACCATAGGCCTATTTTTTATTGCTTCTTTTATCTACCTGACATTGGGCTCAAGCTTGTATGCATGGTTAGGTGGCGGAGCAAAAGGGGTCCGTCAGTTCTGGCGTAATGCGATAGAACCTGCCGCAACAGCGTTAGGAACCAGCTCATCACTGGCCAGTTTACCAGTGAATTTAAGAGCTGCCGGTAAAATGGGCATCAAAGAGGAAGTAGCGGATATATGCTTGCCACTGCTCGTTAACCTGAATAAAGGTGGCGCTTCGATGATCACAGCGTTAAAGATTATCTTTATCTATTCATTATTAGGACTAGAGTTTACCCATGAGGTCTTCGCCATCACTGTTTTAATCTCCGTTTTATCAGCATTTGTTATTGGAGGTGTACCAGGAGGTGCATTTCTTGGAGAGATATTTATCGTCACAACCCTTGGCCTCCCACTAGAGACGATACCCATCTTAGTGATTATAGGGGCTGTTACTGACGCACCCTCAACCGTGATCAATGTGGTACATGATCTCAATGCAACACAGATTATTGAGCGATTTACACAGAAAGAGACTAAAGATCAGGAAGCTGCCGTATGAAAAGCTTACTAGCCATTGTAATAATAACGCTCCCCCTTATTGGTTGTCAGGTAAGCCAACACCAGCAAACATCAGATAAGGATAAAAGCAACGTGTATGAGCCGATACATAAGGGGGTATATGTTTGGGGTCATGAAGTTAGCTCTTATCAACCTTGCGGAGAAGATTTAACCTATTGGGTTACATCAACGCCAGCCAGTGATGAGCTAAACCAGCTTTCACTAGCCTTGAGTGAAACTCGCAATGCTCCTTACCAAGCTATCTATATCGAAGCCCAGATTCATCCAATAGATCGCAACAGCCATCCAGCGTTTTCCGATGGCTTTGCTGCAGATTACGACGCTATTATTGAGATATCCAATGTCTATATAAAACTCACAGAGATCCCTTCTAGTTGTATGCTTAAGTAGTAAATTGATCCCATCTCTACTTTTTCAAATCCATAGCATGGCTTTGCAATGAGAAAAGCCCAAGCTAGCGACGTTAGCTTGGGCTTACTTCAACGCAAAGAAGCGAAGGATCTACTTTAATATCAACTCAGTCATTTCGACTTAGTTACAACTACCGTTATTGCTCCACACAGCCCATTGGCCAGAGTTATCAGCTGGACTTTGGTTTTCTGTCCACCAGTTAGCGGTATATTTAACATTGTTATGTGCCACCTGATCGCCAGTGTTATACACAGTTGAAGCCGACCAGTTAGCTAGACCATTACAACCCTGCATACCATCAGCTACTGCAACCGTTTGTACTTGGGTATGACTCAAGCCTTGCTCATCTTCAACTGTTAGGCTCACTTGGTAATCACCGCTTGCACCAAAAGTGTGCGCAGGGTTCGTTTGGTTAGAAACGCTACCATCACCAAACTGCCAAGCATGACTAGAGACAGCGTTGTCATCTGTAGACTGACTAGTAAAACTTACGGTCAAACCAGATGCTGAAGCGCTAAAGCTGGCCACAGGAGGCTGATTCGGATTACTGCCACCACTGCACTCGCCACGATTGGCCCACACATTTGAGTAAACGTCAGGTTGTGCACCCGTTGACCACCACGTGGCTTCATATTTACTACTGCTATATGAGACGAGCTCCCCGATGGCATACGAAGTGCTCGCATTCCAAGCGTTCAAACCATCGCAACCTTTGCCGCCATCGCTGCCGATCGACACTATAGCTGATTTACTGCTGGTTTGATTAGCAGTGTCCGTTACGGTCAGTGTCACGCTGAAATCACCATTACTGCTGTAAGTGTGTACAGGACTTGCTTGAGTAGAGCTGGTTTGATCGCCTAAGTCCCAATAGTAACTGCTTATACCATTATCATCGCTAGAGGCATCACTAAAGCTCACCGTACTGCCATTCACAGCTACATTAAAGTTGGCAACTGGTGGCTGATCTCCCCCGCCACCACAACTGCTGGTCAGTAAGTAATCATAAGCGGCTCTGGCTTTTACAATGCCATAGCCGTAAGAAGTATCTCGGCCAGCACTACCACGATCTTCAGCTGTGGCGTTTAATGCACTACGAATTTCAGCGGGTGTACAGCTTGGGAAATGACTCCAAACCAAAGCTGCAACCCCAGCAACATGAGGCGTCGCCATTGAAGTACCACTAATGGACTTATAGCCACCATTATTCCAAGTTGAGTTGACATCAACACCAGGCGCGGCAATTTCTACCTGTGAGTTATACTGCGAAAATGACGCTTTTGTACCTGAGCTATCAACCGCAGCCACAGACATTACTTCATCATATGATGCCGGATATGACATAGTACTGTTGCCATCATTTCCCGCTGCAGCAATGCTTAACACACCTTGACTGGTTGCATTGGCAAACGCTTGTCGCTCTGCAGATGATGCAGCACCGCCACCTAAGCTCATACTGATCACATCTGCACCAGCCGCCACACATTGATTAATTGCTGCAACCATGTCAGAGCCATAAGCCCAACTGCCACTGTCATCAAACACCTTAACAATATGCAAGCCGACTAATCCCGACGGGTTAACGCCAACTACGCCTTGATTATTACCACCAATGGCCGCAATGGTGCCCGCAACATGGGTACCATGGCCATTACCATCACTGTACCAGTTACCCGTATTATTACTGCCATAACCATCGTCACCAGTGACACCTGTACTAGGCAAATCACTATGGCCTCGGGTATAGCCAGTATCTGTGATACACACCTTTCGATTGGCAGTTTGGCTATCCGAAACTAAATTCGCTTGCACCATACCAATGCCATAAGGTGATGATTCTGCCATCAGATAACGCTTAGGGTCGACCTCAACCAGCGCAACATTCGGATCTGCAGACAACACCTGGTATTGCTCACTATTTAGCATGACCGCCATTGCATTGATTTGTGGCAACGACAAAACCACTTCAGCACTAACACCAGCTGCGGTTTGTTGCATCAAATCAACTTTGGCTTGGGTAACCACAGCCGGCGAAGACTTGCCCTGCTGTAAGCTATTAATACTGCGATCGGTCATCTGCACAATAAAGCGCTGTGCTTGCTTCTCATCAACAGTATTTTGGGTTTGAGCATTAACGGCAGCGGCAACTAAGCTCAGGGTAAAAGCTGCAGCTAAAGGGAGTTTTTGTTTATTTATTGTTTTCATTGTGTACCTTCACATTGTGTGAAGCTCGCTGTGAAAACGCGACAACTAAACACGTCAACAGGAGCCGTGTATTTACATGTCAAACAAGTAAGGAGAATAACTAATTATTCACTTTACCCGGATTTAATTAAGCGCAACTTTGTTAGGCAGTCAAACTAATTATCAGTAACTTACTGTTACCACCAGCCAAATAATTGGCATAAAAAAAGTGCGTAAATATATAGATACAGTTAGAACAAATATTCTACAAAAATGAACTTACCACAAGGGATCAAGTACTTAGTTAGCACACTTGAGCATCTTTAACCTGATGGTTTATAACTGTGTAAATTTTAATCGACAAAAGCGCTATAACATAAAGGAATGAGTTATAAATCAAGAGTATAACTCAATTGTTAGTCTGTCATATAAAACTGCTAGTCCTTGGTTTTATTTAACATGCATTAATTTCAGTTTTAAGCCTCACACATATCGATAAGCCAGATTGTCTGTTTTAGTAAATAAACTAGTTAGCTTTTACCATGATTTTTGATCTAAAAACGGCTAATCTATAAAGGTTTACAAACATGCTACAAAGGACTTTTTATGCGCTTACTCTTAACTTTTTTTCTGCTAGCTTTTACGCTTGCATCCTCTGCAGCAGTGTATAAATGGGTCGATAAAGATGGCAAAACTCACTTTTCAGATAAGCCAATTGAAAACTCAGAAGTGGTTGAGTTTAAAAGTAATACCCAAAATCAAATAACGCCTCCCCCAATGCAAACTGTTTCCAAAAGCGCAGAAAACAGTGAAGAGTTAGCTCCGTCGACACAGTACTCCGTCAGAATTCAATCTCCGAAAGAGGAGGAAACAATAAGAGAGAACAGTGGTGATGTCACAATAATGGCAAGTATCTCACCTGATTTAAAACCCGATCACCTTCTAGTCATCCTCATGGATGACAAAGTTATGGGTTCCGCTCAAACAACACCTATCTTCAGCCTTAAGAACATTCCTCGTGGTGAACACACCTTCGTTATCAAAGCCGTAGCTCAAAACGGCAAACAACTTGCATCGTCACCACCAAGAAAGATCTATCTTCACAGAGCAATAGTGAATAACAGCAAAAAACCGACACCATTTGGTAAAGGGAGTTAATTAACTCTCTAAAATACATAAGGTTAATCTGTCAGTTCACCTAAATTGCTTCCATAAAAGATAGTTGCAGCTTGCACTAGTTTGGTGCACCATAATGGTGCAATTAGGCCAATAGGAATACTGATGGATACAAAACACCTGCTCAATAATCTGGTCACAGCTGTGATTGTGATCGATGCAGATCTAAAGCTCTGCTACGCAAATGCGGCTGCAGAACAGCTATTGGGTGTCGGGATTCATCGCTTAACAGAACATTTCCTTGCCGATAATTTTCGACTTATTGGTGTCAGTAATGAGCTACTAACAGAGTCGATTAAGGAAAATCAGGGTCTAACGGTTAATACAGCTTCATTAATTACATTTGATAATCAGCACCATACAGTTGATATTACCCTCTCACCTTTAGAGCAGGAGCAAGGACTTGCGCTACTAGAACTGCGTCAGGTCGACCAACAACTACGTATTCACCAGCAACTAACCCTTGATGCTCAGCAACAGGCTGCACAATATCTAGTGCGAAACCTAGCCCATGAAATTAAAAACCCATTGGGCGGTCTTCGTGGTGCGGCACAGCTTCTATCCCGAGAGCTACACGACCCTCAACTCAATGAATTTACCGATCTCATCATTGAGCAAGCCGATAGGTTACGAAACTTAGTTGACCGTTTACTTGGACCACAAAAACCAACTAAACATAGTCTGCATAATATCCATGAAGTTATTCAGAAAGTGCTAAAACTTGTTTCTATGGCACTCCCAGAGAATATAGATTTAGAGCAAGATTATGATCCATCTATACCAGATATTCAGATGGATCCGGAGCAACTGCAGCAGGCAATACTCAACATAGTACAAAATGCCGTGCAAGCCTTGGAATGCGACGGTGGGAATATACTCATTAAAACACGTACGCAGCATCAGGTCACAATAGGAACCGAGAGGCACAAGTTAGTGCTAGCGCTATCGATTATAGATAATGGCCCAGGGGTAAAACCTGAGCTATTAGACACCCTCTTCTACCCTATGGTCACTGGACGAGATAATGGCTCAGGGCTAGGTTTATCGATCTCGCACAACTTTGCCAGATTGCATGGCGGTAGAATCGACTGCCAATCAACCTCTGCTGGGACAGAGTTCACCATTTTACTACCAATTGAAAACAATAATTAATCCACAGCAAACTAAAGAACTGTGTAATAGACCTAAAGGATTGATGAGTATGAATGAACAGGTATGGGTACTCGATGATGATAGCTCTATTCGCTGGGTTGTTGAGCGGGCATTAAAAGGGGCAGAGATCAGCAGCACTAGCTTTGCTGCCGCCGAGTCACTTTGGGATGCACTAGAGCATGGTCAGCCTAAAGTCATTATTTCAGATATTAGAATGCCAGGCACAGATGGGTTAACACTGCTTGAGCGAATTCAAGTTCACTACCCTCATATACCGGTCATCATAATGACTGCGCACTCAGATCTCGATAGTGCGGTCAATGCTTATCAAGCAGGCGCATTTGAATATCTGCCCAAACCATTCGATATTGACGAAGCAGTTGCACTTGTGGAGAGGGCTTTAACCCACTCAAATGAGCAGATTGTAAAGCAAAACGATGAGCTAACGGTAAAAGCGCCAGAGATCATAGGTGAAGCGCCTGCGATGCAGGAAGTGTTCAGGGCCATTGGCCGCCTTTCACGCTCCTCCATCAGCGTACTAATTAACGGGCAATCAGGAACAGGTAAGGAGCTTGTTGCTGGAGCCCTACACAAACACAGCCCACGTAAAGAGAAGCCTTTTATTGCGATTAACATGGCAGCGATTCCCAAAGATCTTATTGAATCAGAGCTATTCGGCCATGAAAAAGGCGCATTTACGGGGGCAGCAGGAGTAAGACAAGGACGATTCGAACAAGCTAATGGAGGTACACTTTTCCTCGATGAGATTGGTGATATGCCGCTCGATGTGCAAACCCGTTTACTGCGTGTATTAGCTGACGGACAGTTTTATCGCGTTGGCGGTCACTCGCCAGTTCAAGTGGACGTAAGAATCATAGCTGCAACTCACCAAGACTTGGAGCTTCTGGTCCAAAAGGGAGAGTTCAGAGAAGATCTCTATCATAGGTTAAACGTCATACGCGTCCACTTACCAGCGCTCTCACAGCGCAGGGAAGATATTCCACAGCTAGCGCGTCACTTCCTAAGCTCCGCTGCTAAAGAGATTGCCGTAGAGCCTAAATCCCTCACCAAGGAGACGGCAGAGAAACTCTCTCAACTCCCTTGGCCAGGAAATGTAAGACAGCTAGAAAACACCTGTCGGTGGCTAATGGTAATGGCCTCAGGACAGGAGATTTTGCCTCAAGATCTCCCCCCAGAGCTTTTACAGGAGCAGAGCCAGACCAACTCATTATCCACAGGAGAGCCTGCAGACTGGCAAGAGTCATTGAAGCTTTGGATCGATGAGCGACTCACAGCTGGAGAGAATGACCTTCTCACCGAAGTACAACCCGCTTTTGAACGTATTCTGCTACAAACTGCATTAGCCCACACCAACGGTCATAAGCAGGAAGCCGCCAAGCGTCTCGGCTGGGGACGAAATACCTTAACGAGAAAGCTCAAAGAACTATCAATGGAATGATCTAAATTAAGATCACTCACCAGAAAGCCTACTTAGATAAGTAGGCTTTCTATTATCTAGTCAATACCGCTCTAAATAAGACAGATGTAGTGAATGCCAGTAACGCAAAGATGCTCAGCCTGACCAAGCTGAACGGCGGGCGACAATCATGTATCGATATTGAACGACTATATGGATATAGGAGGTAGAGCGAAGCACGACTGAATGGATTCAGGAGGTAGGGTAACGCAGGAGCGGTTACCGAGGATGCTAGAGCCGAGGAGCATTTATCAACCGACGTCGGGAGTAGGCATTTTATAGTCTGTAACAAAGGCGCCTTTCAATGTCCAGCTTCGAGCATGCCGCCATGGATGGCGGTAATTAGAATAACGCAGGAGCAGTTATCGAAGCCCTCCGCGTTAAACTACAGCATCAAGCTACGCTTGATAAGCGCAGCAGCCTAACCCTACTATTTATTATGCCCTCTCCCTCTGGGTACACATAGAAATGTGGCATGCTTCGCATGCGTTAACTATTTCCCCCATGTTCGAGTGGTCACTCTTTCGTTATTAGGCGCCTGGAAATGACCTACTCTCGGAGTTCGCGCAGCGAACACATGGGGGCGGAGAAGTAGTGCTTTGAATGCGTAGCATTTAGAGCGGTGCAGCCGCTTAACTGGAGGCAAGGCACACGGATGTTCCGAATGTCAGAAACGCATGGATGCAGTTCCTGACCAAGCTCAGCGGCGTGGCGACCGCCATGGATGGTGGAAGTGTTGATTTGGCAGGAGCATCATATCTACCTGCATGCGAGGTAGGTGTTGCAAGTACGTGCTTGAGTGGATAAGCCAATAAAAAGTGATTTCTTAGCCATACCAAAGGCGCCTTCCAATGGCCCAGCTGCGAGCCAGCTCTCCACGTTCAATAGGCACGAAGCTGCGCTTCGCCAACAACGCCTATTTCACCCTACTCCACATGGAAATGTGGCATGCTTCCAGGCTAAAAACGAAAAAAGCCCGTTGCTAATGCAACGGGCCTTATCGTTTATTAGGCGCCTGGAAATGACCTACTCTCGGAGTTCGCGCAGCGAACACATGGGGGCGGAGAAGTAGTGCTTTGAATGCGTAGCATTTAGCTACTTTGTAGCGAGAAGCGACGTAGTCGTTGAACTGGAGGCCCCGCTCAGCGGCGGGGCGACATCGAGAATAGCTCCTTCGCGGAGCGTAGAAAGCAAAAAACCCTAGCGTTTTATGCTAGGGCTTTTTGCTTTATTAGGCGCCTGGAAATGACCTACTCTCACATGGGGAGACCCCACACTACCATCGGCGCGATTGCGTTTCACTTCTGAGTTCGAGATGGGATCAGGTGGGACCACAATGCTATTGTTTCCAGAC
>NZ_JAHZST010000015.1 GCF_019457885.1 Shewanella nanhaiensis | reverse complement strand
AAGATATGTAAGGCATCAAGAAAAGGTTGAAAAACAGGAGCAGCCGCAATTAGATTTGAAGTAGACAACGCCCCCTTTTAGGGGGCTAATGCAAAGCCACCTTCTTCAGAAGGTGGATTCTTTACTGGAGAGATAGCAAAGCTTAAATGGTGTCTTCTACGCCACCGAGTGCTTCGACTAATGAGTTCATTAGTGCGATAAGCTCACTACCCATCAATGCAAAGTCTGCATCTAAACGTGCCATAGGATCTTCAGTTCCCACTTCGTCATTGCCTGCTCTGAACTCTTCAGAGAACTTAAGACGCTTAATTCCTGCATCAGACTGCATTAAGAAAGCGATGGATTGTCCGAAGTGAAGTGCCAGTTTATGAACTTGCTTACCCACTTCAATATGCGCCAGTACTTCATCTTCGGTTAAGTTCTGCTGTTTAAAGCGAACAATCCCGCCTTCGTCTGAATCGGTTTTTAGCTCAGCTTCATCTTGCATAATGAAAGGCGCTGGAGTGCTATTGCCTTTCACCCACTCAGTGAGCTGAGATTCGATAGGCGTCTTAAAGCTCAATGGAATAATTGGCAGAGAGCCTAAGGCTTTTCTGAGTAATGCCAGTAGCTCTTCAGACTTAGCTGCACTTGAGCTATCGACGAGGATCATCTCAATTTCAGGGATGATCAATGCGTGTATCTGGCTACGTCTTGTGAAAGCACGAGGAAGCAAAGTCATGATGATCTCCTCCTTCATGGCATCTTTCTCTTTTTTAGCCAGTTTACGGTCCTCTTCAGCTTCGATCTGCGCCACTTTATCTTCGAGGGCTTCTTTTATCACTTGGCCTGGAAGGATTTTCTCCTCTTTTGTTGCACAGATCAGATGGCGACCGCTCGCACTGTGTACCAAGGAGATCCCTTTCTTACCTAAGGCATTAGAGAAACCAAATTTGCTGATGTCCTGGCTTGAGCATGGAGAGAAGGTGAAGTCTTCCAATGACTTTTCAAGCGCTTCAGGATCGACAGAGAAAGGTTTATTAAAACGGTAAACAGTCAGATTTTTAAACCACATAATGAGCGCCCAATCAAAATTAAAGGCGCAGTGTAAGTCATTGCTGAGCTCGGGTAAACCGCAAAGATAACGATCCCACCTTAGGCTTGATGCATATTTCATAAAAGTGTCATATAACAAGTTTTAAACTTGTATCCCTTGCTCTTAAAGGGGTTGCGGCAAGTTATGCTATTTACTTTTTAGCTATTTATCAAAATTGAACTTTATTGAAATAAAACTGCAACATAAAACTTGCACACTCCTCGGCGTCCAAACCAATAACTAAGACGAACTGATACGTCGAAAGGATTAAATGATGAACGCTTTTTGTAAAACTCTACTCGCTTCCGCTCTTGCTACCGCTACTTTGGCTTCTGCAAATGCAGCTGAGTCATTAACGGTTTACGGTAAGTTGAACGTCACGGCTCAATCTAATGATGTAGCTGATGAGTCTGAAACAACGATTCAAAGTAATGCTTCACGTCTAGGTGCTAAGGGAAGTTTTGAACTTAGCAGCTCTTTAGAAGCTTTCTACACGATTGAATATGAAGTGGACACAGGTGATGATGCTAAAGAAAACTTCAAGGCTCGTAACCAGTTTGTTGGCTTAAAAGGTAATTTTGGTGCCTTCTCTGTCGGTCGCAACGACACTATGTTGAAGCAGTCTCAAGGTAAAATTGATCAATTCAATGACCTATCTGCCGATTTGAAAAATCTGTTTAAGGGTGAAAACCGTATCGAGCAGACTGCAACTTACTTAACACCAACATTTAATGGCTTTAAAGTGGGTGTGACCTATGCTGCTGAAGCTGCTAAATCTCAGTATGCACAAGATGGTTTCAGCGTTGCAGCTATGTATGGTGATGCTAAGCTGAAGAAATCTCCTATCTATGCATCTATCGCATATGACTCAGATGTAAAAGGGTACGAAGTTGTTCGTGCTACGGTTCAAGGTAAGATTGCTGGTCTTAAGTTAGGCGGTATGTATCAGCAGCAGGAAGAGACCTACAGCAAGACAGGTGAAGCTGTAAATGGCGACAGCAAGACAGGTTACTTATTTAGCGCTGCATACACTATCGATGCTGTTGTCCTAAAAGCGCAATTCCAAGATATGGAAGATAAAGGTGACTCTTGGTCAATCGGTGGCGATTACAAGTTAGGCAAGCCAACTAAGCTGTTTGCATTCTACTCTAGCCGTTCATATGAAGGTGAAGAGAATGACGATAAGTTCTTTGGTGTTGGTTTAGAACATAAATTCTAAATTTGGCTAAAGTAATAAAAGGGAGCTTAGGCTCCCTTTATTGTTTGAAGCCTGGGCTGGTTTATGACAAAGAGGTATTTTTTATGACAAAATAGCCCTGTTGATCATAATTTTGTAATAAAACTGACCAATAATAGAAGCGTGAACATTCATCGGACAGAAGAACGCATATGACTGCTAGGATATTAATTGTTGAAGATGAGTTGGCGATTAGAGAGATGCTAACTTTTGTATTGGAACAGCATGGTTTTGTGACTTCAGCTGCTGAAGATTTTGATTCCGCCTTAGACCTGCTAACTGAGCCATACCCTGATCTTGTTTTATTAGATTGGATGTTTCCTGGTGGTAGTGGTATTCAATTGGCTAAGCGGATGCGTCAGGATGAGTTTACCCGCCAGATCCCAATTATCATGTTAACTGCTCGCGGTGAAGAGGAGGACAAGGTACGCGGTCTTGAAGTGGGTGCTGATGATTACATGACTAAGCCCTTCTCTCCTAAAGAGCTGGTGGCCAGAATTAAAGCGGTAATACGCCGCAGTTCACCGACAAGCCTCGAGGAGCCTATCGATGTTCAGGGCTTGATGTTAGATCCCATTAGCCACCGAGTAACAGTAGGCGATCAGGTGTTAGAGATGGGACCGACTGAGTTTCGATTACTGCATTTTTTTATGACTCACCCAGAGCGGGTTTATAGTCGTGAGCAGTTACTCGATAATGTATGGGGTACCAATGTGTACGTTGAAGATAGAACGGTTGATGTACATATTAGGCGCTTACGTAAGGCGATCGAACCCTCTAACCATGACCGCCTTATTCAAACGGTACGTGGCGCTGGGTATCGTTTCTCCATTCGTTTATAAATAATGTCAGTGACTTCGACTCATTAAGATTGGTTAGGCACAAGGCTTTATTTGCGTTATCTTGTGCCTCATCTTATCCAATGGTCTGGATAGTATTATATGTTTGATTCGTATTCGGGTTATCGGCTGCTCTCTCGGTTAATAACCTATTTAGTACTCTGCTTTATCTTAGGTCTGCTTATCGGTGAGATCGTTTGGGTACTCCTTTTAGGGACAGTTGTCCTACTTTTTTGGCATTATCGCCAACTTTCAAGATTAAATTTTTGGCTATGGCGTGATAGACGTCTTACTCCTCCAAACGGAAGGGGGAGCTGGGAGGGAGTGTTTAACGGCATCTATCGTCTTCAGGGTAAAAACCGTAAACGAGTCTCACAGTTAGCATTTCTACTTGGTCGTTTTCGTCAAGGCGCGGAGGCACTGCCCGATGCGGCAGTTGTGCTCGATGCTGAACACAATATCGTTTGGTGCAATAAGTTAGCGCAATTACTGCTTGGCTTAGTATGGCCGCTGGATAGTGGACAGAGGATAGATAATCTTCTGCGTCACCCCGATTTCTCCAATTATCTAAAAAAGGGGAGTTATCAGGAGCCGTTGGAGCTTGCCTCTCCACACTCTGATAGTCGTATTCTTGAGATACGTATCATGGGATATGGTACCGGTCAGTTCTTATTGATCGCACGAGATATTACGCGGGTAAGGCAGTTAGAGAGTATGCGAAAAGATTTTGTCGCCAATGTGTCACATGAACTTAAAACGCCGCTCACTGTGTTGCAGGGGTACCTTGAGATGATGCAGGAGATGGCAGAGCCAGGTTCGCCCAATATTAAAGCGATGGATCAGATGCAGCAGCAGACCAATAGGATGCGCTCTATGGTTGAGCAGTTGCTGGTACTATCACGTATTGAAGACTCAACTGAAATTAACCTTGAGATGACAATCAACATGTCCCACATGATGGATGTGTTGAGAGAGGAAGCGATGGCCCTGTCTCAAGATGAGCATGAGTTGGAGTTTCATTGTGAAGCAAGCGATCTCTATGGCAATGAGCTTGAGCTGCGCAGTGCCTGTTCTAATCTAATCTCTAATGCGATCCGTTATACCCAGCCCGGCGGTAAGGTGAGTGTTAGCTGGAAGAGTGTTGCTTCAGGAGCTGTATTTAGTGTCACCGATACCGGAGATGGCATTGCTCCGCAGCATATAGGGCGATTGACTGAACGCTTTTATCGGGTAGACAGTGCTCGTACCCGACAAAAAGGGGGAACAGGCTTAGGCTTAGCGATTACTAAACATGCCCTTAGCCATCACCAGAGTGAATTGATGATAAGCAGTGACTTAGGTAAGGGGAGTACTTTTAGCTTTCTTATTCCCACTAGCTTATTGGACAGTAAAGAGTAATTTCTATCTCTTGAAATAAAAGCAGGCATCTTGCCTGCTTTTCTGTTTTGAGTATTTCGCCAAAAGATTTGCTGTAAAAAAGCATCTGTCATCTAAGTGTCACATCAAAGTAATAGACTTGTCATGCTGGCAATTGATACTTGCTGCAACTTAATTGTTAAGCAATTTAACTAAGCAAGTACGTCTAAAAACTGGAGCAAAGAATGAAACTGAAACAACTTGTCGGTGCAGTGAGTTTAACTGCCGCTAGTGTATTTTCTGCAACCTCTATGGCTGCTATCGATCAGTCACTGCCTGTTTATGAAAAATCAAGTGGCGTATCGGGTAACCTCTCATCTGTAGGTTCAGATACTCTGGCTAATATGATGACACTTTGGGCAGAAGAGTTTAAAGAGATGTACCCTAATGTGAACATCCAAATTCAGGCTGCTGGTTCTTCTACTGCGCCACCAGCTTTGACTGAAGGTACTTCACAGTTTGGTCCTATGAGCCGTAAGATGAAGCCAAACGAAATGGAAGCATTCGAAAAGCATTACGGTTATCAGCCTACTGCCATTCGTGTTGCTATCGATGCACTTGCAGTATTTGTTCATAAAGACAACCCAATTGAAGGTTTGAGCATTGAGCAGATCGATGACATCTTCTCTGCAACACACAAGTGTGGTGGAAGTGATGTTAAGCGTTGGGGCGATGTGGGCCTAACAGGTAGTTGGTCTGCGAAAGATGTTCAGCTTTATGGCCGTAACTCAGTATCAGGAACTTATGGCTATTTTAAGAAGAAAGCCCTATGTAAAGGTGACTTTAAAGCGAATGTAAATGAGCAACCAGGCTCAGCGTCAGTAGTACAGTCAGTGTCTCAATCACTGAATGCTATCGGTTACTCAGGGATCGGTTATAAGACTGCAGGGGTGAAAGCCGTTGCTATCTCTAAGAAAGGTACTAAGTACATCGAAGCTACTGCTGCCAACGCAGCAAACGGCAGTTATCCGCTATCACGTTACCTATATGTTTATGTGAACAAGCACCCAAATAAAGAGCTAGCGCCGATGGATCGTGAGTTCCTTAAGTTTGCACTTTCTAAGCAAGGTCAGCAGATTGTAGAGAAAGATGGTTATGTACCGCTTCCTCGTAGTGTGACAGCGAAAGATTTAGCTAAAGCCGGCATTCGTCTTTAAGCTAATAATAGTTGTTCAAAAGGCCTCCTAGTGAGGCCTTTTTTGTGTCCTACTTTCTTAAGCTTAAGCAAAAAAAAAGCGACCTAATTAGGTCGCTACATTTCCAAATTTGGAACTGGTGATAGCCGCGCTAGAGACCATCTAATAAGGGAGAATGATGAACAGTGAAAATAGACTTAAAGTTAGTTGTAACTTGTTAACTCTAAGCAAAAATTCGCTTCATATAGTCAGAGTCGACTTTCATGGAAAAGTTCAGAATAATTTCAAAATTAATGATCTTTTTTTCGATCGGGGATCCTAGAGATAGAAGTTAGCGAGTTAATGCTTGGTATAAGGTGGGATGGAAAAAATGTGGAGTAAAAAAATGGCAGCACCTACAATCGAGGGCTGCCATAACGATCTTTCACATTAAGAGGAGAGGGACTATTCACAGGCTTTAACCTATGTGCGCTAACAAAGTCCTTTCTCATCTTATAAGAAACCAATGAGTCTCTTAAAAGGGAGATGATGATGAACAAAAACAGAGCAAAAATTGATGCCTTGTAACTGATTCACTATATAGGACTGCGGCTATTTTAATTGGTTCATTCTTTTTCCCAGTTTTTTGAAATTTATTTTAGCTGAGGAGTGTTTTTATTTCTTAGTATCTGTTTTATATGTAAAAATTTTTTAGAGTGATATAAGCCAATCTTTAAACTCATCATCCATCTGTGTTCCCCACTGCCTCACCAAGGCTTGATACCTAGGATAATCTCCTTTGCGAGTGAAGGTTAACATCTGCTCGATTTTGTCTCTGTGCTGTTCCATCATAAAGCGAACGGCTAAATATCCCCAGCGGTAGACCCTGTCAGAACCGCCATTTATCTCATAGCTGGTATTAAATAGTTCACTCAGTGGGTAACTCGTCTTATTAGTTAAGGAGTCTTTCGCTAATTTTATGGCGGCCTCATTATTATCGCCTTGAGAGATATATTCACCTAGTCCCTCACTCCACCATACAAGGTGAGGCAAAAGTGGCGCAGGTTTTGGGCAATACTCGGGGGCGCTATGGGAGTCATGGAGTGAGGCGCAAAAATCACCGTAGAGGTTGAAGTGCCCATCGAGGTAATGTACGTACTCGTGAGCTAAGTTCCAGATCTGGCCCTTTTTCTCGTAGGCGACAAACTCAGCTTGGTTATTCACTTTGTCAGGTAAGCCCTCGAGGAACATGCCACCATTATCGCTGGGGACATCGAAGTGGGCGGTCACATATTGAACGTAATCTTCGCGGGAGTGATAGACATTGGCTCTCATACTGACATTGTTGTCATTGGCTACAGGTTTTCCCCGAGTGCCAAACAGCTCATGAAATTTCGCTTCTTGGGTACCCAATAACTGACAGGCTTGATCTATTTGAATTTGTGATAAAGCTTGAGAGCGGATAAGAATAGTGTCGCTGCACGCATGTTCCTGAGTTAAGATTTCAGAAAGGGATGATGACTCTGCATTGGCAGTAAAAGTATAAAGAGAGAGTAAAGTGGCAATAGGGAGGAGGTTAGATACCTTCATTCAGTGTTACCTTAGATGTTTTTACTGTATAAAGTATCCCTTAAGTGTTTCACCTTAAAGAATTGAAGTCAATTACGATGACAATAGCCTCTCCTCTGGTTACTATTCATTTACATATAATTGATAAAAATCATACTCGTGAAAAGGATATATAAGTGTTAAATGGATGGGATAACAATCATGACTACCACTCATTCTCCAACGTAGAGAGAGTAAGAGTCACGCACCTTGAACTGGCACTGGATGTTAATTTTCAAACTAAACAGTTATCTGGTGTCGCCTCTTTGACGTTAGATTATCTTGATAAGAGCTGCCGCGAACTTTGGTTAGACCTAAGAGAGCTGACCATTATACGTATTGAGGATGAAGAGGGGGCAGAGCTTGCCTTTGTGATAGATAAAGAGGACTCCATCCTTGGTCAGCGTTTGAATATCTCTTTTACTTCAAAGCTAAACAAGGTCATCGTTCATTATGTCACCTCTCCTGATGCCGAGGGCTTACAGTGGTTGAGTCCGCAGCAAACCAGTGGTAAAACCCTTCCGTTTCTTTTTAGTCAGTCACAACCTGTTAATGCCAGAAGTTGGATCCCGTTACAAGACACGCCAAAAGCCAGAATTACTTTTAATGCCAAAGTGAAAGCACCATCAGGCATGCGTGTTGTAATGAGTGCCATGAACGACGCTGAGGCTAAGTTAGATGGTGAGTTTGATTTTTCGATGGAAAAACCCATTCCAACTCATCTGCTTGCTATCGCTGTGGGGGAACTCGCTTTTGGTCCTATTGGCCCACGAACCGGAGTGTATGCAGAGCCAGAGCTGTTAGAGGCCGCCGTTAAAGAGTTTGAGGACACAGAGGAGATGGTTGTTACTGCTGAGTCTCTTCTTGGCCCATACCCGTGGGGGCGATATGACATGTTAGTGTTGCCGCCTAGCTTCCCCTTTGGCGGCATGGAAAATCCCAGGCTCGCCTTTATGACGCCAACACTCATTGCTGGTGATAAGAGTCTGGTTTCGACCGTAGCCCATGAGTTAGCTCACTCTTGGACGGGTAACTTAGTCAGTAATGCGACTTGGCGAGATCTCTGGTTGAATGAAGGCTTCACCACCTATTTTACCAATCGAATTGTCGAGGCGGTGTTTGGTAAGGAGCAAGCCGAGCTTGAGGTCGTGCTGGAGTATGGGCGATTAAAGGAGGAGTTGGCGACCACAGCATTTGCGGAGCAAAACTTACCGGCAAACGTGCAGAAGCAAGATCCCAATGAAGCATTTAACCGTTTTACGTATGACAAGGCCTCTATGTTTGTTCACGACCTTGAAAAACGAATCGGTCGTGAGGCGTTTGATAAGTTTCTTTTTAGCTATGTTGAGCATTTTGCGTTTGAAGCGATCACCACAGAGCGCTTTATTGATTATGCAAAGCAAACCTTGTTAATTGAGCATGCAGATCAAATATCTGAGGCTGAGCTAAATGAGTGGGTATATGGCTGTGGTATGCCGAGCTGTTTTGCGGTGCCGCAATCAGATAGTTTAGATAAAGTGGATGTTGCGCTTTCGCTCTGGGCCAAAGGGACTTGTGCTGAATCGCTAGAGACAGACACTTGGCGTGTTCATCACTGGCAATACTTTCTCAATAGCTTACCAGAGGTTCAAAAGCAGTCTCAGCTGATGGATCTCGATAATCACTTTAAGCTGACTGACTCAACCAATGCAGAGATTGCTTGTGATTGGTTTAGGGTTGCGATACGAAATCATTATGATCCGGTTTTGCCTGCCCTTAGTGACTATTTGATCCGCATAGGTAGGGGGAAGTTCGTTAAACCTCTGTTTACCGAGTTACAAGTTGCTGGTTATGAGAAAGAGATGAAAGATATCTATCGTGAAGCGAGAAAAGGTTACCATCCTTCGATTGTTACTCAGCTAGATAGACTCCTGAACTTCAATTAAAAAACTGATAAAAAAAGGCATCCACTATCTCTATTGAGATGGGATGCCGCATCATTCTTTTAGAATGAGTATGTAGAGTCGTTAAGCTATTCGCGCTAGCAGTAAACTTAATTCTTCTCATTGGTACTCAAGTGAGCACCTAAAGGGAGGTGATGAACCATGATGAAAACATTAAACTCGTAACACCAAAAACGTTACATATAGTCAGAGTGCCGTTGTTTGAAATAGTTCATCATAATTTGAAAATAAATTAAATTATTTTCAAATTATGATGAGAGAAAGCCAAAAAAAAGGGCAACCATAGGGTTGCCTTATGACCTGTTAGGTCAAGGGGACTGCGCTAGAAGTCCCGGGGAGAATGATGAACATGAAAAAACTCTTCGCTGCTCATATTGTTTGAGTTTCCCTATGATGAAAAGTTCAAAAAATAATCGATCTTTTTTGTGGAATTTACACTCTTATTTCTAGTTATCTGATTTACTTTAATAATTCTTCAATTTTTTTTGTGAGAGTTTCAGGTTTAGTGGTTGGAGCAAACCTCCCAAGTACTTTGCCATCACTATCGACTAAGAATTTAGTGAAGTTCCATTTGACTCTTTGGCTGCCAAGTATCCCTTTTGCTGATGATTTTAAGTATTGATACAGGGGGTGGGCATCTTCACCGTTAACCTCTATTTTTTGAAACATAGGGAAGCTGACATTAAAGTTGAGCTCACAAAATGATTGGATCTCACTATTACTACCACTCTCCTGAGCCCCAAACTGATTACATGGAAAGCCTAAAACAGCAAACTTATCGGGACCGAATTTCTCATAAAGGGATTGTAGACCTTGATATTGAGGCGTAAAGCCACAACCACTCGCCGTATTGACAATAAGAAGTACCTTACCTTTAAAGTCTGTAAGTGAGCTTGCTCTCCCCTGGATATCATTAACCGTAAAATCCCAAATTTTAGTTGTCATCAGTTCTCTCCATATTCTCAATGCCAGTTGAGTATAAAACAAAAAGAGTTGCAAGCCAATAAATTGCGTGCAATTTTATTTAAAATATTCAGCAAATAAGAGATACATCTTGTTGCTAGGTTAATTTATATGTTGTTTATGATGCTTATACTGAGAGCAATGTTACTGGTGCTTTGTGGGTATGTAGTGCTTACCAAATATTTTAATCTTTAAAAACAGTAAGGTGGTGGGTGTTACTATTAAGTTTGCTACTATCCGCAAAACAGTAAATATGAGACTTTTATGCGATTAAGTTTATTGAGTAGCCTGCTAATTTTGTCATCTGTTTCAGTGACAGCGATTGCCAATGATTTAAGTGTCGGTTTAAACGATGATGTTATCTCAACTGACCTTGCTATTGATTTGAACAAGGATACCAATGCCGTACTTGGTTATATCTACTCCAATGATGGCGGCCATTTAACCTCAGCTGCGATGCATATTTCTCATGATGCGGGGATCCATCATTTTGAAGTCGGGGCTAAATTTTCATATGTGTGGGCCAAGCAGAGTGCTAATGGTAGCGCTGTGGGTGTTGGCGGACGCTATAAAATGGATCTAGGTTCTAGTTTGTCACTTCATGCATCTGGATACTACGCACCTTCGGTACTTTCATTTGGTAGTGTTGATGGGCAATATGAGCTCGACAGCAAAATACAGTTTCAGTTAAACCCAAGTTTGGCATTATTTGCTGGCTATCGAAATATTCGTTTTCAATACGATTATGCCGATAACTCAACCTTCGATAGCGGCTTTTATATCGGCGCAAGAGCAAGATTTTAAACACTGAACTAGCTCGGTTTTATCTTTCCTTTTCTCCAATTGTGCCAGCCCATTGCCGACTTGTGATGGGCTAAACCCCTCCTCTTTTCCCCTAAGTGATAACTCGGTCTAAACTAAGATAACAGTGAGCTGACTTATTGAACGCTACTTTGTAGCGTCTCTTCGATATTTTTGTGTACAATTAGCAACATAAATAGTTTTAAAACCTTATATTTAATAAGTGATTGATAGGAATAGACCTTAAGGTTTAAGGGAGCTTCGCAGGAAAGTGAAGTGACTCTTATCTTGGAAGAGTATTGTATTATCCCTTTCATGTTAATAGAATTGATCCACGTTTGTTATGGTAATGTTTATACTTATGGGGTGGGGCAGCGGAGAACTGCTCATTATTACCTTATAATATAGTCATCAGGGAGGGTGAGTTCGTTGTGAAGCAGGAGCAAATTGCAACCTTAAACTTAGTTACTCCCTGACATTCTGAATCCTGTATTTTTTGGCTGTTGAGTATTTTATTTATCAAGGATTTACAATTAATGAATTACAGAGTGACTGTATTCTTGCTCCTGTTTTTTAGTCTTATAGGCTGCAGTTTTTCATCTATCGGGGCTCCTTCGTTAGATCAATCCTTTCTTTTTTATGCAAAAGAAAACCAAAGTGCACCCAAAGAGTACACAGAAGTCACTGACTGGATGTCGACATTAGATAAAGCCGACTCGATTAGTTTGACTGGTGGTAGTTACTGGATGGTGATCCCTGTCCATCGTTATAGCCGTGAGACTAAGTGGGCGATCAATGTTCGCAACTCCATCGTTGAATCATTGGATTACACCCTTTTAGGGGATGATGGTAGCTCTCAATATCGCCATAGTGGTTACTTTGCACCTTATGAGTTTCTGTTTAGCTATGGCCGTGAGGTCGAACTTCATTATGACGTTGACTATTGGTTTGTCATCCGAATGGAGAGCCGTTACTTCTCCTCTGTACCTAAGGTAGAGCTTGAACCTTACGGTGCTTATAAGAACAGCTCAGATATGGAAGCCATGTTGGTGATGTTATGCCTAGGGGGCTTGCTGTTTATTGCCTGCTACAACTTGCTTATCTATTTCTCTATTCGTGACCGTGCCTTCCTCTATTACGGGCTCTATGTGATCACCTACTTTACTGGTTGGGCGCTCACTTTTCACCTAGGTGCTCACCTTTGGGGATTCCATAATTTAGAGATCCACCACCTGTTTTTTATTGGGTTACCGATCTTCAATATCCTTTTTTATAAACACTTCCTTCAACTTCCAGAGTATTCGCCTAAGCTATGGCGATTAAGTAAGATCTTGATGTGGACCTGTATTCTTGCCCTGCCTACCAGTATATTTTTACTCTCTTATACGGCGCTTATCGCATCAGTACTGATCATGCTTTGGATCGCTCTGGCAATTACCTGTGGTAATGTCTGTTTAATAAAAGGTTTTTATCCCGCACGTTACTTTATTTTTGCTTTTACCTGCCTGTTGCTTCCTGCAGTGATTATTTTACCGGGCAATATGGGGATCACATCAGACTTTATTGAAAACGCAGAGCTGGCGACCTTAATTGGCGGTACAGTCGATGCTCTAATGCTGTCTTTAGCCTTGGCTTATAAAATTAAACTTCTGTCTGAAGAGCGACAAAGCTATATCGAAACCTTAGGGGTTGCTTGGGAGAAGGCGAGACAAGATAAGCTGACTCAGTTACCTAACCGACATGCATTTGATGAATACCTACTGTCTGAAACGTTTTTTGGAGAGGATGCTAAGAAGAGTTTGACACTGATATTACTCGACTTAGATGGGTTAAAGCAGGTTAACCACACCTTGGGGCATCATGAAGGAGACAGTTTGTTGGTGCATGCTGCTAAAGAGTTGAAAAATAGCTGCGATCTGATGGAGAGAGCCAAGCTGTTTCGAATAGGTGGCGATAATTTTGTTATCTTGGTGTCAGAGGCGCAACTTACTGACATATTGAAGAAGATTGAGGAGTTATCTTGTTCCATATCGAATCAGGTGTATAAAGAGACAGGGATTAGTTACGGTTATGCCTTAAGCTCTGAGGCAAAAGATGCCAGTGAGTGGTTAAGAGCCGCTGACAGAGATATGTACAAACGTAAAACGGCTAAGCGACGTGAGGAGCAGCTGCAACAGATGTCGATACAAGATGAGACCTTGGTTTAAACAGGTCACTGCGAGGTATATAAAAGTGCTGAGCCCTTATCGCTAAGCCTCAGCACTTTTAACTATGGGTTAAATTAGAAGTCTTTCTCCCCCTTAATCACTTTTGGATAGCCACTAATGGCTTTGGATGTGTGCATTCCCGCCATCGTTGCAGCCTCAACACATCCTGCATTGATGCCAGTTTTAATCCAGTCCCCGGTAACAAAGAGGTTGTCTATCCCAGTGCCATCGGTATCAATTCTGTACTGACTGCTGCCCTTGACCGAGAGTACGTAGCGCTCAGATGGATCAACATTGGCTCGCCAATATTGGCTATCGAATCTGGCTTCACCTTGTCTGCTTTGTGGATCGTGCAGCCACTGCCAAGGGAAGGTCCCTCCCACATTGCCCCAGAGTTTATGGATCTCAGTCTTAAGTTGACCGATAGCACCCGCTTTAGCCTCCTCGGTTTTTTGCTGTGGAAACTGGGTATCGCTTTGGGGAGGGTAGCTATCGACTGGCAGGGCAGAGCAGAAGTAACTGGCATTTTTAGGAGCACCTCCGCTTGGCCAATCCTCCTTATCGAGTAGTTGATCCATAGAGGCCCAAGTATCGAAAGGTTCGGTAAAGCCTGACAGCACAGGCTCTTGGTTATCTTCGGTTTTGAGCGGCCAACCTATCCCTTCAAGATCCTGATTTAGCCAGAGTTGATAAGCTTGAGTCGCTACGGTTTGCACCTTGTCTACTGCCTGAGCTAGAGGCGGGCTTTGGTTGATAACCTCACTGGCCACATGGGGAACTGAGCCAATAGAGAGGCCAAAGATCACCTTATCAAAGTCAACTCCTTTTTCGAGTCGTTTAGTGGAGAGTGGTTGATTGAATTTAGCTTGGTATACCTGCTCCCAGTCACTCCAAAAATGCTCTAAATTGATATTCTTGTCTTGAAGTAGCTGTGCCTCCTCTGCGTTGAGTTGCTCATAATTGGGGACACTTGGCCAGCAGTCTAAGCCTTTTACATCGACAAAAGGGTTGTACTCATTCACGCCCTCTTTTAATTGAGCTTGCTCGGTGATCTCAATCGCTTGAATGCTATTGTTTTCGCAGACCAAATTATCGACACGATTGAAGAAGTGAAATCTGACTCCCCGACGTTTAAGTATTTCATAGTAGGGAGTAAATACCGTATCTCCCATGCCTGCTTGCATCTTCCACATTACTCCGCCCTGATAGCAGAATGCGATACGTAGCATGGAGCGAATAATGGTTCCTGCTTCAAGGTTAGGTTTATCAAAATCTCCCTTTTCGTAGGCGAATACCAGATCGTAAAAGCCTCTAACTGGAGCTGAGTCAACAGTGAAGGTTTGATTCGCTCCATGCTTAGTTAGCCACTCGCGGTAATCATAATCGTTAATGGCATCGAACCCTTTTGCAAACACATCATCGGCAAACATACCTTTGAGTATGGTGAGTCCCAGATCAGCGGCGATATAGAGACGGCGTAGCTCATCATTAGTCTCTAACTTATCGATGAAGCGCTCCTCTAGCCTAGCTCTGAGGCTGTCTACGGCGCTTTCGATCAATCCCTCATCATCATGGTGAACATGATCGTCACACTCACGTCCAATGAGCTGATTAAAGTGACATTCAAGCTTATCTCCCAGTGTTGATAAGCTCTCTCTTGCATCTTCAAGAGAGTCATCTATTTTGTCATTGAGACGCTCAAACCACTCTTCACTAAACCAGTGAATGGGCTTCGCTGATTCGCTGTTTGACTCATCGAGTATCTCATCCATATCCGAGAGCCACTGTCGGATCCAGCTAAAGGCCGCTTTTACCACTTTCCATAAAGTTAAGGTTTCTGTGTTGTCTCCTGGAAGGCCGCTTCGCTCTGGGAACACTATTGGCCAACTGTCTGAGTCTCCGCCCACATTTTCCTGAAGTACAATAAAATTATGGGGTTTGAAAGCATCTAAAAAGGTCGCCAGTGGGGTTCCAGCTGGTCTGTCTAACTCCTCGTAAGCTTTTCGCATCAAGCTAAAAGCATTTTGGTAGAAGCCAAACCAGATATGTAGCCCATGTTCCTCAATTCGTTGGCCATATTCGGCATTGCGGCCGCTGGCACCTTTGCCACCAATGCGCCATCCCATCTGATAGATATCTATCTCATAGCGGTTTTGCCACCCCGGTTGCTCCGTGAGGCAGGCGGCGGCTGTGATGGCGGCGACCCCACCACCTAAAATAGCTATCTTCTCTTTTTTAAGTTCTGAGTTATCGACAAGCACCTCGCCTGCAGGAACTTCGAAATCGAAATTAACATGGTAGGGGAGCAGGACATGTTGCTCACCCAGCTCAACCCCAAGCGATTCTTTCAGCGGGAAGCTGTCGTTGTCAAATACGGTGGCGAGTAGATCATTTTCAAGTAGGGAGAGTGAATGAACTTTGTTGACTTTGGCAGGGGCGGCGGTGATTGCTTGGTAAACCGCTTTATCACCAGATGAGTCAGGTAACTGCTTAAGAAAAACCTGATCGATGGCAGGTTTGAAGAGTAAGCTAAAGAGCTGTTCTTCACCTAGACTATCCAGTTCAGGAATGAAATCGGTTTGATCTTTAAACAACTGCCAAGTCTGGCTAATCGCATCAGCTGTTGATAGCTGCTCCTCCTCTTTAGCTTCGCAGTTCACTTCAAGCAGAGGGTGCATTGCCAGCTCCGTTTCTGCTGAGAAGATTTTAAAGCTCTTGGCCGCCAGACTCAGCTTAGTGAGAGGTTGCCCAGGCATCGGCATCTCATACTCACACATATATTTTGGGTAACCAAAGAGCTCTCGTCCATTGATTAGGGCCATGGCGTCATTGACGAAGATATGCAGTGGATGAAAGTACACATGGCTTATGTCGTCGCTTGTGGCGCTTTTTTTTCTGCCGACCATGACCCAAGTGATGATATCAGTCTCCTGGATCCAGCCTTTATCCCGGTCTTGAGGATAAGCTGAGTAAGCTTTATCGACCCGAGTAAAACTGGTCAGCACATAGGGAGAGAGCACCTTAAAGTACATGCTGCTTCCTGCTACTTGGTTGAGACTGGTATCGATAGATTTTTGCAGGTTCAGCTCCTTGCCTTTCATAAAAAAGCCATACATATCAGCTTTATTAAGAATAAGAGGAGAGTGCATTAACATGGAGCCCGAAGGGTAGATAAAATTTGGACGTGATTGTTCCATTTTTTTTATTCCTTAGTATGGCAAGTATTACATCTCTAACGGATGCTAGCTTTAGATAGTTATTTCTTTACGTATGAATGATTTAGGATATAAGAGATCTGGGAATAATCAAATTTAGCAGGGGGGATTGCGATGGAAAAGAGGTTGTTTTACGCCTCTTTAAGGCTTGAGACTGCATGACCTTTTAGGTGGCAGAGCATCAAGCCAGAATATTGTTGAGGCTGTGGTTAAACCTACAGTAGAGAATCTATATTTGACTAGGAGTGGTAGGTCGATCTGCTAGCTTGCTCTGGCTCGAAAGCTTGACGTTTTTGATCTGATAATTGCCTGCGATTATGCTTATTGCGTTTACTCTTCTGTTTATCGCGAGTCTCTTCACCTATTTCACTGTCCCAGAGAAGATCATCATTATCGTAGAAGTTTGACATGCTTATATCCAATTATTGAGTGTTGATAGATGTGTCTTGTTTGGATACTAATCAGGCTAGATGACAGGAGTATGACACTGCGTGGTTTGATGAAAAAGGCGGCCAAAGCCGCCTTGAATATGGTCTGCTTCTCTACAGCACAGTACAGAGCAAATTGGTTCTAGCTACGTTTGAGCATCCGCGCGACAAACATACCATCAGTATCTGCCTGATAAGGCACTACGGTATGCATGGTGTCTTTAGCGCCAGTAAAGGGGTGAGTGGTTATCTCTAGGCTAAAATCACTGTGTTGAGCCAGAAATGCCTGAACTACTTCTTCATTCTCCAAAGGAGAGAGTGAGCATGTGGCGTAGACCAAAGTTGCACCTGCTTTCACGGCTTTACTGGAGCGAGTTAAAATATCCAGCTGTAAGTTTGGTTTATCTAGCACGGCGTCTATGGTGTCTATCCAGCGCATATCTGGATTGCGTCGCCAAGTACCAGTGCAACTGCAGGGAGCATCGACTAACACACCGTCAAAGTGAGCATGAGGTACAGGGAGTTCATCTGACTTCCAAGGGGATGTCGTGATCTTCTTAAAACCGGCGCGTTTTGCTCTTTTGGCTAGCTCCTCTAGGGGCTTTCTACGTATATCTGAAGCGATAATACTGCCTTGAGCATCCGGAGATTGCTGTAACATTAGTGAGCGTAGTTGTAAGCTTTTACCGCCGGCGCCACTACAGGTATCCCACCAGTTGTCATCAGCTTTAGGTTGACAGAGTTGGCCAACAACTTGAGAACCAAGATCTTGGATCTCTAGCTCACCCTCTTTATAAAGAGCGAGCCCATTGAGGTTAATATTCTTATTACCAAGGTTGATGCTGTCGCTGAAAAACTCACAACCTTTAGCTGGAATATCTAATTTTTGCAGAGATTGAATGGCGTCATCAAGTCCGATATTCTGCACCCGTCCCCAGATAGGTGGGCGAGATGAGAGCGACTCAACTAGTGCTAAACCTTGCTCACTACTCTCACATGGGCAGACCTCCCAAAACCAATCGGGGACGAGCTCATCGGTCGTAAAGCAAAGTGAAGAGAACTGCTCATTTAACCAAGTGGCTCTTTGTGATACATGGCTAAACTCAGGGGCAGAACTGATGTTACCTAAACCTGCAAACGTCTGCCACGCTGAGATAAATTCACTCCACGGGTGAGACTCTAAACGGGCATTAATGGTTAATAGCGTAAGCCAAGTCTGTTCGTTTTTTGATTGAGTGCCAAATTTTCGTAACCACCCCCACCAACGAAACAGTGCAAATAGACTTTCGCGGATAACCCTTCTGTCTTTAGAGCCGTGTTTTTTATTTACCCTGAAATATTCACCCACAACCCGATCGGCAGGCTGCTGCTTATCCATTACCTGATGAAACAACTGATAGATAGTATTGGCGTAGCTTAATGCACGTTTTTGAGCCGGTGTATCGGCTTGCAGATTGTCAAAAGAGAGTGCATCCGCTGGTTGCTCTGTTGAGCGAGTTTGGCTTGTATTCAAGGCGTCGACCATGGGTAGTTGTTTAGATAGGCTAGTTGGGTGGGATTATAACAGAAGAGTTCTTCTCATAGGAGAGGGGAGCCTTGGAATGAAGCCTGATTATACGCAACTTAAAAAGCGGATCTATCGAAACAAGGGCTTAAGGTGGAACTTGGTTGATATTGAAAACATCAGCGAACCAGTAGCAGGTAGAAAGGCTTAGCGCCTAAATAAATCCGTGCAAAGAAGAAAATAGTGATTATCTTTTCAATATATTTGAATGCCTAGAGCGGTTTTTGCCTGCGATACGTAGGATGCGAAGAAATTTAGGGCAGTCGAGTTGGTTGGGTACCTTGCAAGCAGCGGCGTGGCGCAGCCCTTTACTCATGGTGGTTAACTCCTCTATCTTTCTGTCCAATTCATCCGCCTTGGCCAGTAGCAGCTTGCGGTTAATGTCGGGACCTTCTGCGGTAAACATTTCACCTATCTCATCTAACGAAAAACCTGCATTGCGGCCTAAAGAGATTAAGGCGAGTTGCTCTATGACTTTTGGGTGATAGGTTCTTCGTAATCCATTTCTGCCACTTGAACGTATCAACCCCTTCTTCTCATAATACCTTAATGTTGAAGCGGGGAGCCCGGTAGTTTTGGTAACCTCAGCGATATCCATTTTCTCTCCAATTCTCTTCTCAACTTTTTCTCTCAGTGTTTTCTGTAAGCCTCTTTTATGAGGCCTATTTTTAGGGTAGCTGGCTCTTGACTTAAAGTCGACTTTAACTTGTATGCTGTTTTTAATCTGAGTTCAGGACTGAGTTGGAATAGGAACTGGAACTGGAAATTCAACAGTTAAGGAGGCGGTATGAAAGCAAGTTTTTGGCATGAAAGGTGGGAGAGGGGGGAGATAGCATTTCACGAGCAAGAGGTTAACTGCTTCCTAGCGGAGCAGCTCTCTCGCTTGGAGGTGAAAAAAGGAGGTCGAATACTGGTTCCCTTGTGCGGTAAAACCCGGGACATTGAATATCTTCTTATGTGTGGCTATCGGGTTGTCGGTGTTGAGTTGAATCAGCAGGCTGTTGAGGCACTTTTTATGGCATTAAGATTAACGCCGCAAGTGATCAAGGTGGGAGATTTCACTTTATATAAGGGCGCTAACATTGATCTATTTGTCGGTGATATTTTTGCCTTGTCCCCTGAGCTAGTTGGAGCGGTAGATGGCGTTTATGACAGGGCGGCTTTGGTTGCATTGCCTTTTGAGATGAGAAAGCGGTACTGCTCACACCTTATCGATATAGCGTGCGGGGCTCCTCAGTTGCTTGTGATTTACACCTACGATCAAGCTTTGATGGAGGGGCCTCCCTTCTCAATCAGTTGTGATGAAGTGGAGCTGCACTACAGTGAGAACTATTGTGTTAATCAGCTTGACTCTCGGGATGCTCCTGGTGGTATTAGGGGCAAAATCTCTGCCATTGAGTCGGCATGGTTATTGACAAAAGGTGATTGAATATCCTTTCGGTTTTTTGATGCTATAGGCTAGTAAGGTTAGAGCTTATCATTAAGATGTTCGGGCTGCAGAGACCCTGCAGCCCGATATAAGTTAGCACTATTTTAATGGGTTAAAACTCTTCGTCGTCGCCGAAGCCGCCATCATCAAAACCACCAAAACTCTCATCGCCACCAAAACCTGAATTAGCAAAAGTATCGCTACCAAAGTCGGTGCTTGGCTCGCTATATTCAGAGGCAAAATCTGAGTTACTGTCTAAAAAGCTAGAACTTGTATCTTCAGGTGCCGCTGTTTCAGCTGCTGCTGTCTCTGTTGGCGATGATTCAGTCTCAGGTGCAACTTCTGGGGTAGCTTCTGCTGTAGGCGTTGGCTCATCTTCGCCAAAGAAGGCGTTACTAATTAAGTTACCTGCAACCATACCAGCTGCAACGCCTGCTGCTGTTTGCATAAAACTACCAAAAGCACTCGGTTGGCGCACGGGTTGTGGTTGCACTGGAGCTGGGTTCGTTCCGCCCATCATGCGACTTAAGGTGCCACGCTCAGACTCTTTTCTGAAATGCTCAACTTGAGACTCTAGAAAGTCACTCTTTGACTTAAGCTCTTTAAGTGCCATCTCTTGCACAAGAACCGCTTGAGTTAACTTGTAGACGATATCCTCTTGAGAGGCGATCTCTTGGCTGATAAGGCTTTCTGCATCAAGATCTTTAGCTTTGTTTGGACTGGCTTTTAATTTATTTGCTACGTTTTGAATCAGTTCTTGTTCTTGTGGAGTCATGCTCTTAGTTCCTAAATGTAAGGATACGTATTTACGTATTTGGGATGCATCCTAGCCTAAGGTTTGCTGAGAGCGAACAATTAATAAAACGATACCTTATCAACAGCTTAAATAAGTTTCAGTTAACAACAATTAACAAACAAGCAGCTTTAAAAACTTACAAAGATTAAGAGAGTTTTATCTGAAATCGATACCGCTTTAGTACGGCTTAAAACCTGAGTAGAATAGGCACTTAACTTGACGATCTAGCCTTATGCTCTTTGAATACAGTGAGTGATAAAGTGAGCATCTGAGTTCAATTTGGGATTTGAAGATGAAAGCCGCGCCAACAAAAATTACTTTTTTTGAATTTCTAACCCCCTTTGTCGTATCGGGGAAAAAGACTATCACCATCAGGGATGAGTCAGAGTGTCACTATGTTCCTGGTACTCATGTTGAGGTGTTTACTTTGGAAACCGATATTAAGGTTTGCGATATCGAAATATTGTCGGTGGAGCCGCTTCAATATAGTGAGATCAATGAGTTTCATGCCGAGCAAGAGTACCTGCCTTTGCCTAAGCTTAAAGAGATCATTAGCTCAGTTTATCCTGGTACTGAGCAACTCTATCTTATCTCATATAAGTTGGTGTGATCCTCAGGTATCGCATCTGTACCAAATTTAACAAAGAGCAGCCTTAGCAAAGAGCTGCTTTTTGTTATCGTGTTGGCTTCTTCTGGTAAGCGATTCAATAGGTTAATTTACCTGGAAACCATCTTTCTTATCTGCTCGGCTCGCTCCTCATCACTGAGCTCCGAAGGTGGTGGAGTGATAACGCCTATTTGACAGGCCTTTCGTTCTGCTAATTCATTCATCCAGCGCTGCAGATGATCTAGCCCTGAAATATCGACACCACTCCACTCGTAAATTCGTACCCATGGCCAAGTGGAGATATCGGCGATGGAGTATTCGTCTCCAGCCAAATAGCGGTTATCTGATAATTGTTGGTTCATTACCTCAAATAGGCGACGACTTTCGTTTTGATAACGCTCGATTGCTGCGGGGATCTTCTCTGGGAAGTAGCGGTGAAACACATTTGCTTGCCCCATCATAGGTCCCACACCTCCCATCTGAAACATCAGCCATTGGATCACTTGGGAACGTTTTTTAGGGTTAGCGGGGAGCAATTTACCTGTTTTCTCTGCTAGATAGAGCAAAATGGCGCCTGACTCGAAGACGGCGAAATCATCATTGTCTCGGTCAATAATTGCTGGGATCCGCCCATTAGGGTTGATAGCCAGAAACTCTGGTTTTTTCTGGTCGGCTTGCATCAGATCTAGGTGATGAACTCTGTATTCGAGACCCATCTCCTCTAAAGCGATAGAGATCTTATGACCATTGGGGGTTGCTGCTGTATAAAGGTCAATCATAGTGGCTCCAAAAAGTATTAATGAGTTGGCATTAAGTTTAAATTTACGGGGATGAGTTAGGCATTGTTAGCCGCATTGACACTTTGAACCGATGATCTTTGTTCGATTTCAAGTAGCCAACGGGTTAAATTAACTTGCTCTTTGCTTGGGGTAATATCCAGGTTTTTTATGAAAGTCATCATGGCATAGGCGGTAATGTCAGCAATAGAGAAGCTATCGCCTGCAATAAATTGATGCTGGTTTAGCTGGGTTTCTAGAGTAGGTAGAAAGTCGATCAGTCTGCGTTTAGACTCCTCTCCCCAAGCTTCTACACAATTTTCTCTGTCTTCAAAAATCTTTGTGAGATTTCTAAATGCTTGAAAGCCGACGAACAGGCCTTGAAGTTCACAGATACGCTGCCACATCTCGATTTTTGCTTTCTCGATTGGTGTGGTGCCAAATAGTGAGTTTTTTGGCTGATGCAGCTCATCAAAATAACGGCAGATAGCAACAGATTCACATAAGGTTTGCCCATCATCTAGTGCTAACAGTGGGATGCGACCATTGACGCTCATCGCCTTAAATTCATCAGTTAAATTCTCGCCACTACGTATATCGACACTCACTCTATCGATTTCGATCCCCATCTCTGCAAGGAAAATATTTACTCGTCTAGCGCTTGGAGTTGGAGCTAATTCATATAATTTCATGATTTGTTCTTCTCATTGGTAGTATTTATAACTTTAACTGAACGATCGGTTAGGTTAGAATCTAAACCATAGCAGAACGTTCGGTCAAGAATAAAGTTAAACTAAATAAGAGATAAAAGATCTATGGCAAGAAGTTGTAGTTTTGATAGAGAGGAGAAGTTAGTACTGGCCATGGAGCTGTTTTGGCAGCAAGGTTATGAAGCCACATCGATTGCCGATCTGGTCTCTCACCTTGGGATCAATCGCTTTAGCCTATACAACACCTATGGTGACAAGCTCACTCTATATCGAGAATCGCTTAAATATTACTTAGAGCAGTATTCACAGCCTAAGTTAACACCTATGGCGGAGGATAGTGGGCTTGATGGGGTGTTAACCTATATTGAGAGCTTTGTCGCTATTCAAAAAGATCAGAAGTATGGCTGCTTTCTGCAAAACGCGATATTGGAGAAGATCATCTCTGACGATGTGGTCAAAGAGCAGTGTGAGCGCCTTTTTTATGGAATTTTGAAAGGGTTCAACCACAGCCTTGCTTATGCTAAATCAGTTGGTGAGATAAGTGGCGAGGTTGATCCGATGCAAGTTAGTCGCTTTCTGCTGATGCAGATGCAGGGAATACGTGTGCTAGGAAAAGCGGGTCAGTATGAGGTGATTGATGATGCCTTTAGGGTGCTGAAAAGCTACCTCATCTCACTAAAAGCCTAAGGAAAGCGGAGTAGCCTTAGCTGGATACTCCGTTATTTTTTCACTGCTTACTGTTCTTAATCAATGGTATACCGTTAGTTCCCACAGGAATGTAAACTGTCGTATGGTTTGGTGAGTCAGCCAT
Organism: Shewanella nanhaiensis; assembly: GCF_019457885.1. GTDB lineage: Bacteria > Pseudomonadota > Gammaproteobacteria > Enterobacterales > Shewanellaceae > Shewanella > Shewanella nanhaiensis. The sequence goes on along the minus strand of NZ_JAHZST010000015.1, from coordinate 116,912 downwards.
ATGACGTTGAGCATTAATTGCTTCATGTTGTTAGTAATCCAGATCCAGTGCAAAGCACAAATAACCCATTAATTTCTGAGTTTGCTCAAACTCTTTAGCGCATAAACTCACGAAGTTTTTACCTTGGATCTGCTTAGCGTCAATTGGTTTGATAGCGATGAAGTCTTTGCGTTTCAATTCATCCAGCATAGGGTGAGTCTTGTCATAGCCTTTGGGGGGTCTTATCAAGCTGTCTCCCTCCATCTCAAAACCCGCAGTTCGCAATTGGGTGAGTGCTTTCTTATAGGCGTTGGGGTTCTCATCGATACAGGTTCTAAGCTTATTGAGCGCTTTTGAGTCTGGGTGCCAAATTCCAGCACCGAGAAAACACCCTTCGTTTTCAATATGGATATAGAGTCCCGGTGCATGGACATCTTTGCCCTGAAAATGCCTGAACTGGATGCCTACATTGGTTTTATAGGGAGTCTTATCTTTACTGAATCTGGCATCTCTTTGGGGACGCATTAAGCTGCCGCCCACTTTTTTAGGCAGGGCGATCAATCTAGGGGAGAGGGCAAGAACCTGTGGCTGCATCGCCTCGATAAATTGTAGTGCAGGTGTTCGAACTTCTGACTCATATTGAGCTTGGTTGGCTTTAAACCAGTCTCGTTCGTTGTTTTTGGCGAGTAGGGATAGAAAAGAGAAAGTATTGGGACTAAACATGCATCTTATGCCTGATGGGAGTCGATAGAGTAAAAAATAACATAGGTGTGATGTTTATGGCATTAAATCTTCAATGAGAAGATTTACATTTGTTTTATCATTGTTAAATTGTTGTTAAATTAAATTTCTTCTGATAGATTCGGCTGTGTGAATAATCAAAAATAGTGTAGATGGCAATCGTCGCAGCCGAAAATATTGCGCTATTTTTAGATTTAACAGTAACTCTATACTAAAAAAATAACGGAGAGACTAAATGAAATTATCAAAAATTGCGGGAGCGATTATTGCCCTGACAGTGAGTGTATCAACGACCGCAACAGCAGATGACAATCGTTATATTATTCAAGTAGACAATGGCAATAAAGGCGTTGTTAAGGCCTTAGCAAACAGACTAGGTGCTGAGATCCACCTTGATGGGAATGGTTTTATTTCAGCAACATTTGCTGGTAAAGACCTATCCCAAGTCAAAGGTTTATTGAATAACCCACATATTAAGCTTGTTGAAGCGGATCAGCGTCGTCATTTGATGTCTGCATATAGCGATGATGCGGGCAACCCAATGACACAGCAGGTGACTCCTTATGCTGTTTATCAATCTCAAGCTGACCAAGTTGCGTTTAACGCCAGTGCGGGCATGAAGGTTTGTGTTATCGACTCTGGTCTAGATGCGAGCAATACAGATTTTGAGTGGAACAATATCTCTGGTGATAATGATTCTGGAACAGGTAACTGGAATGAGAATGGTGGACCACACGGTACACATGTTGCTGGTACCATTGGCGCAGCTGATAACAGTGTTGGTGTGGTTGGTATGGCACCTGGCGTCGATATGCATATTATCAAAGTATTTAATGCTGATGGTTGGGGTTACTCTTCAGATCTTGCTCATGCTGCAGACCTATGTAGTGCAGCTGGCGCAAATATCATCAGCATGAGTCTAGGTGGCGGCGGTTCTAACTCTACAGAATCCAATGCTTTTCAATCTTTTGTTGATGCTGGTGGCCTAGTGGTTGCTGCCGCTGGTAATGACGGTAATAACGTACGTTCATACCCAGCAGGTTATCCATCAGTTATGATGATTGGTGCGAACGATGCAGATAATAACATTGCTGACTTCTCGCAATTCCCTTCATGTACTTCAGGTCGCGGTAAGCGAGTAACCACAGATGAGACTATCTGTGTTGAGGTGACGGCGGGTGGTGTTGACACCTTATCAACGTACCCAGCGGGTATGGCTACAGCATCAAATATGACTGCTGATGGCGCTGCATATGCAAGCTCTGCAATGGAAAATTCAGGTGCGATTGCTGGTGGTACTTACTATATGGGGACAGCCGAAGCTACCGATAGTGGTGCAAACGGCAATATCTGTGTTATCGACCGCGGCGTGATCTCTTTCCACGATAAAGTGGCAAACTGTGAAAGCTCTGGTGGTGTTGGCGCTGTTATTATCAATAACGAAGCGGGCATGTTGTTCGGTACTCTAGGTGATACAAATACAACGACTATCCCTGCAGTTGGTGCAGCATTTGAAGACAGAGCGGCAATTGTTGCTGCATCTAATATCAGTATCGATATTGGTACGTCGGATTATGGTTTCATGAGTGGTACCTCTATGGCGACACCTGCGGTATCGGGTGTGGCAGCACTGGTTTGGTCTAACCATAACCAATGTACAGGTAGTGAAATTCGTGAAGCACTTAAAGCAACGGCAATGGACAGTGGTGCAGCGGGTAATGATGTTTACTTCGGTTACGGTATCGTTAAAGCGGCAGCAGCTGATGCTTATTTAACTGCTAATGGTTGTGCTGGTGACGGCGGTGGAGAGCCAGGTGGTGATTTCGCGCTAACGGCCGATGGTTATAAGAGCAAAGGTGTTAAGAAAGTTGATCTGACCGTTAATGGCGCTGCTGGCAGCAATGTTGACCTGTATCGCGATGGCAACAAGATTGCGACTACATCAGCAAGCTCTACTTATACTGATACTATTTCAGGAAAAGGTGGCGGAACTTTCACTTACAAGGCGTGTGACGAGGGCACTACAACTTGTACCGCTGAGCAAACTGTTGTCTTTTAATTAACAGCGATAAGATGCTTTTAATTAAGCGTCTTAGATTTAAGCTTTGTTAATGTAGAAGAACAAGTAAAAATTGAAACCGCAGATATTAGTCTGCGGTTTTTTATTTTTAACTAGCATTGAGCTTGTTAGTTGTTCGGTTGTTATGTTTATGTTGTGGGTTTGTTTTGTTTTGGGGTTTTTCTATGGCTTTAATTATTTGTTTCATTTTTTATCTATTTTTGTTTCACTTTTGGGTGAACATGAATTATTGTTTGCGCCGCTAGGAGAGCAAGGTGTTTAAATGAATTAAATACCTAAGAGTACAACGGATTGAACAGCCCCATTTTCAAATCTAATAAACCTCTGCCTATTTTTATTCTCCTAGCTTCATAAATATAAGGGAATAAATTGATGAAAAATTCTACAATATCACTGGCAATTTTACTGGGTTTAACAAGCATGAGTGCCGTTGCTGCACAAGATAATGCTTTTCAACATCAAGCAAGCCTAGATTACCAAACAAACTCTGAAGAGGTGAGTGATGGCTCTTGGAATGCTAATTACCGTTATTACATTGCTCCAGTAGATCAAAGCAATAGCCCCTATGCGTTAAATGGTTTCCTTGCACAAACCACAAATCTAGGTGCGAGCTACAGCAAACTTGATGTTGGAATTTATGACTTCGATGCTTACAGTGTGGATGGTACTTATGTATTTGCGTCAAAGTGGTTTGTTTCCGCTAGCTATTATCGAGCTGAAACAACTATTACAGGTTTTGATGCTTCTAATACAGATTATGATGCTTATCGTGGTGAAGTGGGTTACTACTTTAATGAATCTTCCTCAATATCTGCATTTTATGCAGATGGCGATAACAATGCGGTAGAGGTTTATGGCTTAAATCTACGTAGCTTTGTTACCCTAGAGTCCACAGCTGGTGTGGATTTGACGGCTAACTGGACGCATACGGATTTTGATGATGCATTTAACTTAGGTGCTGACTGGTATGTAAATAACTCATGGTCAGTAGGTGCAGGCTATCATAACAATGACGTCGACGATCTCTTTAGTCTCCAAACTGCTTATTGGCTACGTATCTCTGATAACTTTTCTGCCAACTTTAACCTGTCTAAAGTATTAGATTCTGATGTTGACGGTGTTGGTATGGGCGTTGGAGTTGTAGGTCGCTTTTAGTCGAATGTTTAAAGCTTATTCATCTGCTTGCTAACAGCAGTTTAAGTTACAAGTGATGCGCATAAGAGCGGTGAGTTATTATACTTACCGCTTTTTACATCGTTTGTGTATTCCACTGTTTAATTTCTCTTATCCTTTCCCTTTGTATTCGTTAAGCCTATATCGTATAAATTCTCTATTTTATCTCTTTAAAAATAGATAAAAAAACGATGTTAAATTTATGTGTTTCTACCTTTTATTCGGTTATAGCTTAGCAGTCTGATTTTGGAGCTGGTCGTGGCTCTGTTTTTAGAAACTTTAGTGATCTTGCTGACAAATTATACCGATAGGTATCGTAGTATTGATGGCTGTTCGCTGTGTGTTACACATACAGGAATATAGATATGAGAACCCCAAGTAACCCCAATAATATTAATCGCACTAGGTTTAACTTATCAGCTCTGGTATTAGCTGGTCTGTTTATATCGCCCGTTTCGGCAATCGAAACTGATATTGAGACTTATATTGAAATAGTTAAGAGAGTCCCTCAGTTAAAGTCTGTTGCAATGCCGGATATTGTCAGAGATAGAGAGGTGAAAAGTGTCACCCGCTATACCATGCAGTTGGAGGCTTTTACCCAAGAAACTGGTTCACTTAAGTTTGAGCTGCCAGATTCAAGTGTCTTGATCGCTAAAAAGTCACTTTCCTATGTGACTGGTTCAGGTTCTTTGGTATGGCAGGGGAAGATAGTTAATCAACATAAACCCAAATCGCCTGGTGATAACCAGATAATTTTAGTGAAGTCCGGTGATTTCTTATCGGCAACAGTTAAGTTCAATGGCCGTCTGTTTAAGATCAAACCTTCACTAAACAACCAAATTGAATTAAATGAGATTGATCAGGCTTTGTTGCCCGATGAGCATAGCGGTACTATGCCAGTAGGAAAAAATGTGCCTGTGGGAAAGAGTAGCCCGTTAGGCAGCATGAATCTTCTGTCGCCCTCTTCACTTTCTGTGGTTCAATCCACTTCGTCCAGCTCTGTGATCCGAGTATTAGTGGGTTATACCAGTGAAGCATTAAATCAAAACCCTGGTATGCAGGCGCTCATTGATCTGGCTGTGGCCGAAACCAATCAAGGATTTACAGATTCGGGGGTTAATGCTCAGGTGGAGTTGGCCCATAGTTATGAGCTTAACTACGCTGAGTCGGGAGATCATGGTTTAGATCTCGATAGGTTTCATCTGCCCAATGATGGCTATATGGATGATGTCTATCAGATAAGAGATCAGTACAGCGCCGATGTTGCAGCCATCTTAATTGGTGATGCCAGCGCCTGCGGCCGAGCAAGGGAGATAGGCGCTTCGGAAGATACCGCCTTTATGGTGGTCAAAGATAGCTGTGCAACGGGTTACTACTCGTTTGGCCATGAGCTAGGCCACTTGATGTCGGCCCGCCATAACCCGGAGAAAGACAGCAATACAACGCCCTATGCTTTTGGTCATGGGTTTCTCTATACCCAAGGTGGTTGGCGTTCAATTATGTCCTATAACAGCAATAGCTGTTGTACCCGACAGAATTTTTGGTCAGATCCCACCCGCAGCTTTCAAAATATTGTCAGAGGAACCACTGATACTCACGATAATGCCAGAGTACTTAATTTGACGGCCGCAATAGTGGCGGGTTTTAGAACCGGTGGTGATGGTAATCTACCGCCAGTATCAAGTTTTACTTTTAGCAGCAATGATCTAAATGTCGATTTTTCCGATACCAGTCACGACCCAGATAACCAAATTATCTCCACGATTTGGGACTTTGGTGATGGTGCAACTTCAAGCGCACTGTCACCTACTCATGTCTATCAAAACAGTGGCAGCTATCTGGTCTCCTTGAGCGTGACCGACGAGCTTGGTGCAAGCAATAGCAGTAGTCAAACTGTAACGGTTTCATCTGGTGCGGTAAATCAAGCACCCGATGCTAACTTTATCTATAACGCTCAAGGATTAACCATTAACTTTATTGACCAAAGCCAAGATAGCGATGGACAACTGGTATCGTGGGCATGGGATTTTGGTGATAACACTCAATCCAGTGAGCAAGCCCCTAAGCATATCTATCAAACAGCGGGTAGCTATTGGGTTGAGTTGGTAGTGACGGATAATGAGGGCTCAACTGCCAGTCATAGAGTACTAATCGAGGTGACGAATGAGGCGTTACTCTCATCAGCTGATTTTGAATCTGGGCTAGGGGAGTGGAGTAACAGCAGTAGCCACGATTGGGATTGGAGTCGACTCTCTGGTAGTACGGCATCAAGCTCGACGGGACCGAACTCAGGAGCCGGTGGTCAAGGTTTCTATCTCTATCTTGAAACCTCCAATAATAAAGGAGCGTATACAGCTGGTGAGCAGGCACTGCTCGAAAGCCCTGAGTTTACCATTAGTACTGGCCGTTTGAGTTTTGATTACCATATGTATGGCGCAGATATTGGCACTTTAGCGGTGGATCTGTTCATAGATGGCAGCTGGATTAATGATATTTGGCAACTGTCAGGTCAACAGCAAGGGGCAGGTACTGAGAGTTTTAGACAGGCTAATGTGGATCTATCGGCTTACTCTGGAAGTGTGCGAGTTCGAGTGCGAGCCGTAGCAGCGGGAGGTTGGAAGGGAGATATTGCCATCGATAACCTTCAGCTGTTTGGCACTGAGGTTGTAGCAGAAAATCAAGCGCCACAATTTGAGTTAAACCCAACGGTTATCGCCGATGCTTCAGTTGGCTCCGCCTACAGCAGCGATATCTCAAGCTCAGCAATGGATCCTGATGGGGATGAATTGAGCTTTAGTTTAATCTCCTCTCCGGCTTGGGTGAACCTTACGGCAGCAGGTTTGATATCTGGTACACCACAAGATACTGATTTAGGGTTAAACACCTTAACTGTTAGGGTTTCTGATCCTCAAGGTGCATCGGCTGAGGCACAAGTTGAATTGACTGTTGTGGAGGCAACATATTCTGAACTTACTTCACTGGATTTTGAATCAGGCATTAACGGCGGTTGGAGTAATAGTACTGATGCGAGTCATGTGTGGGAAACTGAAGCGGGAACAACGCCATCTAACTCTACTGGCCCTACTTCTGGCGCTTTAACTACCAGCACCTACGCCTATATTGAAACGTCAAAGAACTACGCTTATAACGCGGGAGACACAGCCTATCTCGATAGTAGCATTGTGAGCGGAACAGCACGAACATTGAGTTTTTACTATCACATGTATGGTGCTGAAATTGGCACATTGGCAGTGGATGTACTTAATCAAGGCCAGTGGCAACTAGGACTGTTTCAGGTAAGTGGTCAGCAGCAAGGCAGTAGTAGTGACGCTTACCAATACCAAGAGGTAGATCTGTCCTCTTTTGAGGGGGATATAATCATCAGGTTCCGTGCTGAAGCCGTTGGTGGTTGGAAAGGTGATATCGCCATCGATGATATTAAAGTCGAAGGGTATCAGTAACGTTAACTGTTTTTACCGCTAACCTAATAAAGCCAGTTTGATGACTAAATTAAACTGGCTTTATGCTAAGTGGCTTATATAAGTTGTTATCAATACTTATATTTAGCAACTCTTGTTAAGCTGCTTTTGTTAAGCTGCTTTTGTTAAGCCGTTCTTGTTAAGCCATTCTTGTTAAACCAAAGTGCTTTCACTGTAGGTATGTTGAATGAGTTTAACTTCATCCATTGAGGTGAGTAGTGCATTCACACAGCTGGCATCGAGTTTCACGCCAGCGAGTTTAGTTAACTCCTCAAATGCTTGTTGGTTACTCCATGCCTGTTTATAGGGGCGCTCACTGGTTAATGCATCAAAGATATCTGCTACAGCTACGACTCTGGCTTCGATAGGTATCTCATCGCCGACTAGCCCTTCGGGATAGCCCTTTCCATCTAAGCTTTCATGGTGGTAGAGAACAATATTTCTCAGCATATGAGTGTGGCTTAAGCTGTTGAGGTGATAATTTTCTAAAAGGCGATCGACTAATTTATAGCCCTCTACACTGTGGGTCTCCATCAAGGCTCGCTCCTTTGGCAGTAATTTGCCATTTTTGAGTAAGATCTCATCAGGAATGGTGATCTTGCCGATGTCGTGTAGCGGAGCAAACAGGAAAAGGTGCTCAGCGAAGTTATCATCAAGATCAAATTCATCTGCAATTTTACTGACGATCAAGCGGGAGTAATGGGCCATACGTTGCAGGTGCTCGCCAGTTTCCGGATCGCGAAAATGAGTAACGTCAATGGCGGTTCGCATGGTCGATGCCAATGTTCTTATGCTAGCCAGTTCGCTGGATATCACCAGCGAAATTAAGTTACCGACCAACTCGAGGTGATCTAAACAGGCAGGTTCAAATGCTTGAGTTTTTTCTGCATTGAAGAATATAAATCCGACTAAGCTGTCATCTATGATAATAGGTAGGCTGTAGCTACTTCGAAAACCCGCTTCGAATATTTTCTGTGCATGTAGATGTTTACTGTTTTCAAATACTGATAAGTCTTGCTCTAGCCTAGATTGCTGTGTTTCGGCAATCTGGTTTAGCGAGTAACAATCTTTTAAAAGTGCGTAGTAATGGTTTAATGGGGTGTCATCACCACTATAGATAAAGGTTCGCACCATATCAGTATCAGAGTCATAAAGTGCCACTGCAATTCGAGTTATTGCCGGGTAGATGACCTTAGTTGAAAGGTGGATATGTTTTAGCTTACGTAGAGCAGAGGGCTCATTATCTAAAATTAAAGAGTGACGTAACATTAGAGGCTCGCTTGCTAAGGATTGATTCCTTTATTTAAGTATAGTTTATCCATGCAAAAAATATGGTCTTTAGGTTGAATGACTAGGTACAATTATTAGGTTGAAATAGTGGTCCTGTTTTACGGGGAGTTTTACCCGAATAGAGCTTTTATCTACTCTACTCGGGCAATTAATCGTGGTTTATTTTACCTGTTCAAGTGCTTGCTCAACATCAAAAATAATGTCATCGATATGTTCAATACCCACCGAGATCCTAACTAAGTCCTCACTCACGCCAGCTTTCGCTAGTTCCTCTGCATCGAGTTGTCTGTGGGTGGTTGAAGCTGGGTGACAGGCCAGTGATTTTGCATCACCAATATTGACTAAACGTAAGATCATCTTTAAGCCGTCGATAAAGTGACCACCTGCCTCTTTACCACCGCCTGAGAGGGTTGATTTGATGCCAAAACTGATGATCCCCGATGCCTTACCACCTGCGATCTTATGGCAATTATCTTGAAATGGGCTGTTTGGAAGGGCTGCATAATTGACCCAGCTCACCTTAGGATGCTTCTCTAAATATTCAGCAAGAGCCAGTGCGTTACTGCAGTGACGTTCCATACGAAGCGCCAATGTTTCTAGGCCTTGAAGTAGCAGAAATGCACTTTGCGGGGCAAGGGCGGCGCCGGTATTACGTAGGGGCACAACACGGCAGCGGCCAATAAAGGCTGCGGGGCCAAAAGCTTGGGTATAAACAACGCCGTGATAGGAGGAGTCGGGCTCGTTGAGTAGGGCAAAACGCTTAGGCTGCGCAGCCCAATCAAATTTACCTGAGTCGATAATCACGCCACCTATGGTCGTGCCGTGGCCGCCAATGTATTTTGTCAACGAGTGGATCACGATATCGGCGCCATACTCAAAAGGCTTGCAGAGCACTGGCGTGGCAACCGTATTGTCAACCATTAAAGGGATACCATGCTTATGGGCGATATTGGCTAAGCGTTCAATATCGACAATATTGCCTGCCGGATTACCTATGGATTCACAAAAGAGTGCTTTGGTATTATCGTCAATCAAGGCCTCTAAACCATCGAAATCATCGAAGGCCGCCATACGCACATCGACGCCTTGGCGAGGGAGAGTATGAGCAAATAGGTTATAGGTGCCACCATAGAGTTGGCTGGTGCTGACAATATTATCGCCCACTTGGGTCAATGCCTGAATTGCATAGGTGATGGCCGCCATGCCAGAAGCCACAGCTAATGCGCCTATCCCCCCTTCGATAGCCGCCAACCTTTGCTCCAACACATCTGTGGTGGGATTCATGATGCGTGTGTAGATATTTCCTGGAACTTTAAGATCAAATAGATCGGCGCCATGCTGAGTGTCATCGAAAGTGTAAGAAGTGGTTTGGTAGATAGGAACCGCAGCAGCTTTAGTGGTGGCTTCCGATTCGTATCCGTGGTGCAGTGCCAGTGACTCGAGTTTCATCTTATCTATCCCAATCCATTTGAATGAAAGTTGAACATATCAAATGGCCATCTAGAAGTCTAATTTGTTAAGTAGTGAGGTCACTTGGATGTTTGATTTGTTATTCGAGGGTTCGTAAGATGGAAAATGGATATTTTTTAAAGGATTTAAGATGAAGTGCGCTAGAACCAATATAGATTTAACTCCCGTGAAAGTGGGTGGGATCACTGTCGATATCTCAGAAGCTTGCGGAGGTGTATTTTTTGATAATAACGAGCTTGAGCACTTTGATGAAAAACATGAAAGGAGAGGGCAAGTACTTGTTGAGCACCTTAGTCAGTTTGTGCCTCCACAACTGAATTTAAGTGAGCGTATCTTCTGTCCTAAATGTACTGATGTGGTGATGGCTAGGCACTTTTATAGTCCAGAGCACCTGGTTGAAATCGATGAGTGTCCTGGGTGTGGCGGTATATGGTTTGATTATGCTGAACTTGAAAAGCTTCGAGAACTATTTCCAAATCAAAGCGACAGGCAGAGGGCTGGAGAGAGGTTTATCTCTCAGATGGAAAGTAGGTCCCGTTACATCACTCATCAAAGGGAGCTGGAAAGCAAAGAGGAGTTGGCTAGCCGTTTACGAAGAAGAGGGATGTACTTCATCGACTTTTTTCTAGAGTGATCATTATTTATAAGGGGCTTGTTTGCGATGTGAGTTAGGTTGGCCTTCTCCTTTATCCTTGTGTGAGAAATGTATAAATTTCTCTATGTAAAACCGCCTTTTAGAGTTACATTTTATATTATTAGATAGGTTGTCATATACCAATCGGTATAAGAAAGTGATCTACTCAGAGTTTTTTGGCAAGCTAATTCAAGGCGAATGAATGACAGAATGGTTATTCCCTTGTGAGTTCATTCAACGCAGAAGTAGGCAGCCAAAAACACTCCTTACAGGCGAGTTTTAGCTCATCCGATGCTGTGTTAACGAGCTTAAACGTAGAATAACTATGTTCCTCACTCGTTGCCTTGCCTCAGAAGCGCTAAACTCTCGCTGAGCGATCACATCTTTATGCCGATTGGTATTAGTAGGTTAAATGGAGTTTATGCAGCAGAATATTATCAAAGGCACCTTAGTTCGTTGGAAAGATGATAAAGGTTTCGGTTTTATCCAAGCTGAGCCGGAATTAGATAGAGATGTCTTTATTCATGCCTCAACCCTAAGCCATATGAGCCGGCGTCCTAAAGAGGGAGATATTATCTATTTTCAACTTGAGCGCAAATCAGATGGCAAATTCAATGCTGTTGAAGCGTATATTGAGGGTGTTGAACGTAAGAGTGAAGAGGATACTAACTCTAAGGCGAAAAAAGGTCTGAGAAGTCAGCAAAGAGATACCATTAACAGCGAAAAAAGAGCGAATCAGTCCCAGAGTCAGACGAGAGGTATTCTCTATCGGATCGGGATCATGATGTTGGTATTGGCTGGTGCTAGCTTCGCTTATAACAGGGTTGTGGGCTCGTCGGGAGCATCGAATGACTCATTTGAGCTGTCACAGAGCAGTACCATTGTTGCAGACAATGCAGCTTCTTCTTTATTAAATGCTGGGGTCAATGTCGTAGCTAAGGCTTATCAAAATAGGCAAAATGGCGTGCAGGTTAGTGCTTTCGGTACGGTTATTAAGTTACTCGATGATGACAATGAGGGCAGTCGCCATCAGAGGTTTATCCTACGTTTGTCCAATGAGCAAACCTTGCTGGTGGCTCATAATATCGATCTGGCTCCTCGTATTGAAACTATTGCTCTAGGTGATATCGTCGAATTTAACGGTCAATATGAGTTCAACAGTAAGGGAGGCGTTGTCCATTGGACCCATGATGACCCCCAAGGAAAGCATGTTGGCGGCTGGCTTAAGCATAATGGCCAAATCTACCACTAGCGTGATATTTGTGGCTCACTTAGGTTAGCAAAGTGAGCATCTATCATTCATACGTGAGAGGGTTATAATATCCACCTCTCTCTTAACTCGCTTAACTCATATGCAGCTAAAACCTCTCTCTAAAGGGCGATTTCATTCGCTCTGGCAGCAGGAACACCATGATATCGAAGAGATCATGGCAGACTGTATCAGTGATACTCGTTTGGTGCCCGCTCATCATAAATTGATGGAGCAGGGGCAAAAGGTGAGTTCGCTTATTCTCGTTAAGCGGGGCCGGATCTCCATGGGGTATACCGCGAGAAATGCGCGTAGCTTTCAGTTAGGGACTATGGAGTGCGACTCTCAGATCTTTGGTGAGATGGAGTTTTTTAGCGATTATCTGTGTCAGCTCGATATCATCGCCGAAGAGGAGTTGGAGATTCAGATTATTTGTGGCGATAAGCTACAACGAGCACTCACTCAAAAGCCGATGTTCGCCCTTTTCTTTGCCAGTGCAATAGCCATTGATTATCAAGATACGGTGGATATTCTGACCCGCCGTATGCTCTATCCTATCGCCTATAACATCGCTTACGATCTCTATCATCAATATCTCAATGATCAACCTGTAGATGGCTTTACTAAGTGCTATCTAGAGGCGGAACGTTTTGCCACCACAGATAGGGTATATCGTCGTGCGGTGAAGAGGTTAGAGGAGCTGGGATTGATCTTAAGGGACAAGGAGGAGGGGATAGTGATTAATGATCTCGATGGTTTGATCGCTTATATCGAGGAGAGTTAATTAAAAAAGCCCCGCGAACGACAAGTTTGCGAGGCTAGTTTTAGGGTAACTTACGCTACCTTAGAGAGTGACAAACTTCTTTGCTTCTCCTGTTGTTGACTGGCCTTCATCATCAACAAACTGAGCCGCTTAGCTCGCCTCATCTTGATTTTTCGCATTCTCGTTTTAACTCTAATCGTTCTCGGTTTTCGCATGGCAGTTCGCTTATCTCTGTCATTCTAGAAGTTAAAGTTATACCGATTGGTATCGGCTCGATTATACGATCTTTTGCTTTCAAAATTAAGCCATGGCTAAACTGTTTTCAGTCGCTTGGCGACGTGAAACCACTAACATGGTTAAAATAATGGCGTATATCACTGGTATGGCATACATCACACTTTGTAGGCCGATAACGGTTTCGAACATCGCACTGATGGCGGGGCTAAACATGGCGCCAGCACTGCCGCTGATTAAGATGTAGGAGACATTTTTACTGCTGGCTTGTTTCACAAATGAGACACCATAGGCGATAAAGGCATTGTAAAGTGCAGCACAGGCGAAGCCGTAACCATAGGTTAGATACCCCATCCACTCAAGCTTGTCTGTGGTGACAATGATGCTAGTGATCACTAGCGCTAAGGTCATCATACCCATAAGAAAATGCTGAATTTTGACTCTGGAAACGATAAGTGTCGAGACTAAGGCACCGACAAGCGCCGCTGACCAGTATTGAGTGATGATATTACCTGCTTCCTCAAATGGGATATCAAACTTCTCTTTAACGAACATAGGTGCCCATGTAAGGAAAGTATATAGAGCTAACATGCCGAGAAATAAGCCGATTCCTGCGCTGATGATTGAGAAGTTCCACTCAGATTTTTCACCGATGTGACTCCCGCTAGCATCACTCTTAGGCTCACACAGATCGAAATTTGTAAGCAGTGCAACGTTTGCGGTGATAAGTGCAACCAATCCAACGGCTAGGTAACTATAACTCCAGTTAAGCGCATGACTCAGGGCGTATGTCGTGATAAGTGGGAAAACCACACCTGCAACATTAAAAGTCGCATCTTGAACCACCAACATGGTGCTCTGTATTTTATCTTTCCACACTGAGACCACAATGGTTCCCGCAATACAAAGGCCCACGCCACCACATAGGCCAATTAATGTCATGGCGATCATAACGACACTTAAGGAGGAGGTGAAATGTAGGCTTGCCGCACTGATGGCAATCAGCATATAGCTGATAAGAGTAATACGCTTAACTCCTATTTTTTCTATCAAGAAGAAGGCGGCGATGGTGCCAGCTAGTGCGCCACCGTTGAGTAGAGAGAAGATGGAGGCCACCTCATTAATATTGGCGGAAAACTTCTCTGCAATGGGTTCAATCAACATGCCAAACTGCGTTGCAAATCCCGCCATAATAAAGTTAGCGAGGAAGCTTAACAGGGTTAAAGAGATTTTATTTCTCATCATAGATTCCTTAGTCTTTTAAATCTCGCAGCACGGATATTGATTATTTTTATGTGTTTCGGGGCTTTATTTTTACCTGCACAGAGTGTTGCATGGCTAAATGAAAACACCTTTGTGCTGCGAGTGTATTTAGTCTGGTTTCAGGCAAAAGGTTGGTACTAACAACAAGCAGTTTCTAGCGCTAGCTCAATCATCTGATTAAATGAAAGCTGACGCTCTTCGGCCGAGGTTTCCTCGCCTGTGATGCAGTGATCTGAAACCGTTAAAATGGCTAAAGACTCTATGTGTTGCTGGTGCGCTAAACCATACAGTCCCGCCACTTCCATATCCACTCCCAATACGCCAAAGCGCTCTAGGGCTGGGATCATATCTTCATCGGGATCGTAATACATGTCACCACTGAAGATATTGCCAACCTTGACACTGATCTGTTTATCTTGTGCGGCAGTATAGGCCTTATGGAGTAGGGAGAATGTGGCTGAAGTCGCCATCTGATAGCCACTGCTGCGTTTAGCATTGGTTGGAGAGTCTGTGCCAGCAGCTTGAGCTAAAATGACATCGTGTAGTTTGACATCTTTTTGTGTCGCCCCTAGGCTGCCCACACGTATGATACGTTTCACACCAAAATCATTAATTAGTTCATGGGCATAAAGCACCATAGAGGGGATCCCCATACCGTGTCCCATGACCGAAATAAGTGCCCCTTTATAGAAGCCTGTGTAACCTAGCATATTTCTTACATTGGTCACTTCAACAGCATCGGTAAGATAAGTTTCGGCAATATATTTAGCGCGCAGTGGATCGCCTGGCATGATGATGGTTTCGGCAAAGTCGCCAGCTTGGGCATTAATGTGTGCAGTCATAGATAACTCGCTTTCTTAAAATTCGCCTTGTCACCTTTTATATTGATGTACAAGAGCGGTTAAATTTATCCGATGGTAAGGCGAGGTGATGAAAGGTTTAAGGACAAAAGTCCGCATTGTCGAATATAGGGGAATTTTTTACTCAAACTAGCCCACTTGACCTAGTGCTGCCCATGCGGGAAAAATATTGAAAGTTTGTTTGTCTAATACTTGCGGGTTATACCAATTGCATTCAGTATGTAATCAATTCAGAGTGCCTCAGGGTTTTCAATTCAAGGCGCATTGATGAGGAAATGTTATTCCCTTTTAAGTCAATGCAAAGCAGAAGTGGACATCCTGAGTCGCTCACATAGTGCGGGCTTCAAAGCACTTTATGCTGCGTTTGGGGCTCTAGATATAGAATAACTATTAGCTTCAAGCCCCAGCCTTGCCTACAGCGCTTTGAACTCCCGCTGAATGGTCAGATACTCAATGCAACTGGTATCTTGAGCAAATATGCTAGCTAACTGTGCTGTAATAGAGAAATTTTCAAGATAGACCTTCTGCTAATGTACTCATTTGTAATCTCGTGTAATACTTTGGTATTATCAAAAAAGGTAAACTGGCTCTAATCATTAACAGCTTGAAATACAAGGATGTATATATGAAATTAGAAAATAGGGATATTGCGATGAATAAGCAAGTGTCAGGTGAAGCAGATGCAGAGGAGGCGTTGTTTTACAGTGAGTTGTCTCAATCTGAGCTCGCTGAAAATGATACTTACCTGCAGAGCAAAGAGCCCCTTGATGATGAACAGATCTTATCAAAGTTTGCCAGAATAAAGCTGGAGGGAACTTCAGGTTTCTTTGGGCAATTTGTTTACCTTATTAACATGTTAGATGTGGCGGTTGAGGTGACACTCAATAATGTTATGACCCGATATAATCAGCAGCCAGGCTGGGAAAAAACCGAGTCATATACAATCCCTCCTAAGCAGAAACTCCATCTGGGTACCAGCAGCTCTGGAAAGGTGGCCAATGGTGCTAATTACGAGTATTCACTATTGAGCGCTAAAGCATCTAACTAGCATAATACGCTAGTGTGATGACCACCTTGTTGTTCCACTTTTATATTGATTGCTATTAGTACTGTGATTAAGCTGTTTTACGCTTTAGCTTGGATCACAAGATTTGTGGCAGAGGTTGTCGCAATAGCAACTGAGCTAAACCCTGCCTCCTGTAATATCTCTATAAGTCGCTTTGGGCCTGCTTGAGCGCCTAAACATAAGCCGACATCTTGCGAGCGTGAATTAGGTAAACAGATCAATGTTGAAGCTGCATAAAAGACGCCACCTAAAGGATGAAGGTTGTCCTCGGTTTTATCACCAGCCATGGGCTCTACGATCATTAAAGTGCCATCGGGTTTTAGTGTGCTAAGTATATGTTTAGCTACGCCAACGGGATCGCCCATGTCGTGGAGTGCATCAAATATACAGACAAAATCATAGCCATCTTTAGCTGGTATATGGCTGGCATCTGAGGTACTAAACTCAATATTATTAACACCTGCCGCCATAGCCTGAGCTTTGGCACTTTCGATTGATCCTTTATGAAAGTCGTAACCGAAGATCTTAGATTTAGGAAAGCTTTTAGCCATCAGCACCGAGGATGACCCGTGACCACAGCCAATATCAGCAATGGTGCCCCCATCTTCCAATTTGTTCAATACGCCATCCATTGCTGGGATCCAGTTGTCGATTAAATTGATCTCATAACCCGGTCTGAAGAAGCGGTCTGTTCCGCAAAACTGGCAGGTATGTTGTTCACCCCATGATCGCCCTTTACCAGAGCGAAACACCTCTAGAGCCATTTGATACTCGGCATATTGAGCCACAATAACCTGAAATAGGCCATGCATATTGGCTGGACTTTTCTCAACTGCAAGCACTGCAGTTTGCTCTGGAGTGAGATAAAAGCTTTCCGTATCATTGTCATAGCTGACGTATTCACTGGCTGCGTTGGCGCACAGGAGTTCCTGCAGATACCTAGCATCAACATTGGCTAGCTTAGCTATTTCATCTGCTCCTCTTAATTTTCCATCAGCCATGGCACGATAAACCCCAGTTTGATCGGCGATATATGCCAATAAAATATTAAAGGCGGCACTGGTATTTCCCACCACCTTGCCGACCAATTCATCTAATTTTTCTGTATTTAACTCTTTCATCCTTTCCGCCTTAACTCTGGTCCGTTTTGTTAGCTGTGTATCCCTGTTACCACTTATTGCATTTTTTAATCGCTTTTGGTGCTGCAGCGGTGACAGCAACACCTGTGGTACCACCTGATTGGGCTGTGATGTAAGCAGAAGCAGAGCCGACCGCGGCTTTACATAATTTATCTCGCCAATTTT
Source organism: Shewanella nanhaiensis (assembly GCF_019457885.1). Classification (GTDB taxonomy): domain Bacteria; phylum Pseudomonadota; class Gammaproteobacteria; order Enterobacterales; family Shewanellaceae; genus Shewanella; species Shewanella nanhaiensis. The sequence goes on along the minus strand of NZ_JAHZST010000015.1, from coordinate 99,327 downwards.
TGGCTAGCTTTCCCGCCATTCCATCTCCCGATAAAGCGCCATTAGCGCCAAAAACCTTGCCTGATAGATTCGCTGACCAGCCACCACATTTTGTGGTTTTGAAATAGCCGAAATCGATACCCCAGGTGCGTTTGCAATAGATGACATAGTTTTTATTAGGTTTAGTGTTGTAGAGAGAGAAAGGCATGCCAGATAAGAGTTTAGTGCCATTTTTACCCCCGCCTATTTTCCAAATAAAGTGAGGGTTGTGGTTATCATCACTGATATTAATACCTTTTTTCTGTCTTTTATATTTTAGCCAGCCATAGGGATTTAAATTTAGGGCGACGACATCGCCGTATCTAAGTTGCCCACCTCCTTTTTTTCTCTTAACCAATAAGTTCATCTTCTTTGATGAAGGTTTGCGGCACCCCAGATTGGCGGCGAAGGTCCTCTTTTGATGTTTTAAGCCACAGTTACTCGCTAAATTAACGAGTTGGTATCGGTTACCACTGAGAATTGGACGGCCCACAGTGCCAGCATTCATGGTCCATTGAATAACATTGAGCTTTTTATTCATACTTTTAGGAATGCTAAATGCCAAGGCATGATCCACTGTCTGAGTACTGCTTTTGGTCTGATGTTGCATCTTTATCATGGCTGCTTTTTGAGTTGGGGATCTATTTTCTGCATAAGCGTTAGCTAGCCCTAATAGGGGCAGAGCAATAAGCCAAATGAATGTGATGGTTTTCATGGTGAAGCTCCTTTGATTTAAAAGTTAATTTCCATTTTTAACTCTGTTTTGGGTCTTTTTATCAGACCTTTTGATAGTAATGAGTCAGTCAGAACCTTTCTTCGACGGCAGATCAATAATCATGGGGCAAAATGAATCAGCGGCAACGATTGTGACTTCGAAGCCATCCCAGTTATTGGTTGCTGGACTCTTAGTTCGGGTATAAAACACGTTGTTATCAATCTTTGAGTGAAACAGTTTATGTTCTCGAGTATTAATATTTTTCTTGTCTCGTCGATACCAAAGGCCGGAGGCATACCAGCCTTGAACGCCGATAGCTGGGTTTATTGAGTCTCCTTTGGCAAATTTAAGTACGGTTTGCCGTGCGATAGGTGCCAACTTATTCCAAGGTTTGCTTCTATTGTTTTCACGTCTTTTGACTTTCTTCTTACTGCAGTTCCTTGGGATTTTTCCGTCAAAATCTTTGGCGTAATAGCGTTTGCACTTACGTCCTGAACGGGTCCATTTATGGTTGATAGGTTGTGAATAGAGTTGGGCTAGCTTGTCGAGCTTCCAGGTTAAGTTGCGCTTGGTTTTGCGAACAGCTGAAAGTTGGGCGATAGCCCATAGCATGGTATTAGCCTCAACTTCAGTGGGGTGACCATAGGTCTCTCCATCTATCATTCTGGCGAGCCAGAGAGCCGTGTCGGCAGAGATTTTTTGCTCATCACCATCGCCGTAGCATATTTGTCCTAATTGACTCTCTTGAGGCAAGGTTTGGGCACTGGCGTTAGAGATGGATAACATCATGGCACTAAGCAAGTATAAGAGACGATGTCGTTGAGCTTTGAGGTTATAAACCGTCGATATCATGAGTCCGTTCATTTTCTTACTCTCGGTGTTTATTCGGTAATTAACACCATATAAGCCTGTAAGCCGACTGTGAAATCGTCATTTTCTATTGAGTGATTAGTTAAATTAATCGGCTATTTGAGAGTCGGGCAAATTGCTGATGGTTAAGATTGGTTTTTGACATATGGGCGGTTTGAACTGGGGGGATATTGATCTAGCTCTGGAGGTATGATTTTTTAGTGAGCTACCTTAGATAGATAGCCCCTTTTTACGGGGCTACTTCTACTTATTTATTTGCTCTTTGATTTAGATTCATAACCACGAAATCGATCTTTTGCTATCTCAAGTTCGAGTTGAGCTTTATCTAGACGTAGCTTTGAAGATTGAAGTTCTATAGCTACCATCTGCTCACCAAATTTAGGTATTAAACCGCTACCAGGAATTGCTATATCAACTGTCCCGTCATCACCTGGGTCTATAGTGTCATCTGGTAAAGGTCCTATAAAACATACATGTTCAGCACTACCGCCACCTCGAATAGGTGTGCCTCCATTACGCTCACACCAGCCTCTAAATAAAATCCAACCATCTACTACGCCATCTCTTTTCTTTGCCATGATAAATATCCTTTTTAGGTGCACTATCCTTAATCCTCCCATCGAGGAAACTTATCCAATCAATCTGTTCGCTTACTTACGCAGTATTGGTTGGATAGCAAACACCGTATGAGGTTTGAAGTGGCCTGTGAAATCGTCATTTTCTATTGTGTGATTAGTTAAATTAATCGGCTACTTTGATTGCTCGATTTTTCAGTTATTGTTCACTGACAGGGCTATATTGAGTGGGAGTATATAAAGTAAAGGGATTAATTGGAGCGAATAAAGAACTAAGTTAAGGCTGTAAAAATAGGGCTGCGCGATTTTTAAGGGTATCAATTACCTCTTGATAGAGAGTGGTTAAATACTGATTACTATGGTAATAGAGAACGAGAGGATTACTGACGACGTGTGGGTAGGGGATGATCTCAATGTCGTTTAAGTCAGAGATTAAATGACGGGAGACGATAGCTTGACCAAATCCCAGTTTGACTCCATCGATCACCCCATAGATATCGTCGTAATAGCAGCGCTTAAGACTGACATCGCCTAACCCCTGACTTTTAAAAAAGCTGAAGGTGGTCATATCCTGAATGTCATGATCTAAAAAGACCTGATTTTCATCTGTGTGCTCTATGTGGCGGGCATGAACTATCTCCTCCTCACCTATTTTTACCTTATTGAAGTTGATGAGGTCGTTGAAGTGATCCAATACAATAAAGTCGGCCTCACCGGTTTTTAGCATGGAGGGGAGGTCTCTCATCTCACGGCTGAAGAACTCTACATGAATATCCTCTGAGCTGTCTAAAATAGGCTTGAGGGCGGGCATAATGACAGAGCGCAGTATTGAGCTATATGCTGCCACTCTTAGGGTTCCACATCTACCACCGTTACTGTGGCCCGATATTTTGGCTAATACCTCCAGCTCCATACTTGAGATGTTACGTACATACTCTAAGAGAAGTAGGCCAGATTGAGTGAGAGTGACACCGTCATTGCCTCTGATAAACAGTGTGGTCTCTATCTCCTGCTCTAGCTTGAGTACTCTCTGTGAGAGTGCAGGTTGAGTGATGCACAGGACATCGGCGGCTGTGTGGAAGTTTTTTGATATGGCGACCTGATAAAAAGCCGATAACCTGTCCTTATTTATCTTCATGACGAGCCCATAGGTGAGTGCCTGTTGTGTATCTTTGCACAAGTTTAGGTGGATAAGTAGTCTGTTTTTTGTACTGCTTAGTTCGGAGAAATTAAAGCTGAATCACACTTCAGTGTTTAATCTTGGCAAATGATGGTAACTCCTGCTCTTTGTGACAAAATACCGCCCCCTTAAAATCAGACCTTTAATCCAGTGCAAGACAAGAACTTCGATACACTCGCGCATAAATTTGCCAAAAATATTTATGGGACACCCAAAGGTGATATTCGAGCCGCAGTTGTTTGGCGAGATCTGCAACTGGCTCTCACTGAGCTGGGTGACAAGCCCTTAAGAGTATTAGATGCTGGTGGCGGCTTTGGCTTTTTCAGTCAAAAGTTAGCGGCGCTTGGTCATGAAGTTATCTTGTGTGATATCTCTGCAGAGATGTTGTCTCTGGCACAAGCTCAGATAGACTCAGCCGAGAGAGACTTAAATATTCGCTTAGTTCACAGCCCTATTCAGGCGTTAACGCTAGCAGAGTATGGTCAATTCGATCTGATTTTATGTCATGCGGTGGCTGAGTGGTTAACCGATGCTAGAACGACATTAAGCCAATTAATAGAGTTGCTTAAGCCTAGTGGTTTATTTTCTTTGATGTTCTATAACAAAGAAGCGATGCGTTTTCATAGTTTAGTCTCGGGCAATTTCGACTATGTGGCAGCTGAGTTTAAGATCAAGAAAAAAGTAGGATTAACGCCGACTCATCCACTGTTTATTGATGATGTAAGAGGTTGGTTCGATGACTGGAACATGGAGCTAGTATCTCAGTCTGGGGTGAGAGTTATCCATGATTACCTTAAGCATTGTCAGCCGCAAGGTTTCGATTACGCTAAGTTATTGGAGATGGAGCTTATCTATTCCCAGCGAGAGCCCTATATCTCTTTAGGTCGTTATGTACACTTTATCGGCAGAGGATAAAGTGCACCCTAAGTTGTTTATAAATAGCTCTCTTAGTTCAGGTTAATCTATCGAGTATTACTGCCAATTAACGCTAATACTGGAGTCGGTAGACCCCGCGTTGAGCTGATGGTTACTGCCGCTCTCCCAAATCACCTGATTGCCATTTTTCTTAATAAATTTAAACTGCAGTTGGGTGTTTGTGGGAACGCTGACATCTTGATACCAGTTCGGATACTGCTCAACAACTTGATTATAGAAGGGGCCGATAGCTTTGTCGGGATCCCAGCTACCAAGCTCTGGGATATTACCTACAAGGTAGATAGCTTCCCCCCATTGGGTGTAACCATTTTCCAGAATAAAACGCACCGACTTTTGCGGTCCAGTAAGCACATCTAGATCTGGATAACTGCTCTGTCCGTTTGATGTGGTGAGCTTTACTGAGTAAGTGCCTGCAGAGATAGTCGGGATCTGGATTTTTACTTGTGTATCGGACCAGCTAAGAACCTGTGCATTTGTGGCTCCAACTTGAACCGCTCCTGTGTTGCCAAATCCTCGTCCATCTAAGGTGAGGGTATCTCCTGGCGCTGCCATCATTGGGCCTACATGGCCAAGTTTTGGTTGAGTTTCACTGGCGGTATACTGCCAGACTCCCACCTCTCCACTGCTTAAGTTGAATGGAGTAACGGCGCCATTGGCTGAGACGTCGATACTGTTACCATTGAGTTTACCTGTGAGGATATCTGAGTAGTTCCCTTGAGGTAATGCGGTGAAGAGGCCTGTTAAATTATAGGATTGGCTACTGCTGCGATTGATGGCAACCAGAACCACACTACTGCCAAATTGACGTTCATAAACATAGACATCTGAGTTTGACCAGCGCTCTTGAGTATCGCCATAAGCCAGTGCTGGATTAGACTTGCGCAGAGGCGCTAGGGCTTTTATCACCTTGTAGGCTGTGGTGGTTTGATTAAAGTTTGGCATCATTGCGCGATTATTAGGATCCCCGTTGCCCGTTAAGTATTGCTCTGTGCCGTAGTAGATACCGGGCACGCCCCGTGAAGTTAGCGTGAAGGCAAGAGCCTGCTCGACGCGGCGTTGATTGACGCCTGTTTGCTGGAATCTGTCCATATCGTGATTGTCGATAAAGGTGACTTGATCGATAACCTCCTGATAGCTAGAGGATGTTGCCTGTATCATCTGATCCAGTGCACGCATATCGGCAGTTTGATCGCGGAACACTTTACGGGTGGTTTGTGCAAACTGAAAGTCCAGCAGACTCATGCCGCTATTGTTGGCAAAATCATGGTTAGCGGGATCAACTTCATTGCTGCCCAAAAACCACTCCCCGAAACTAAATACGGGTTTATGTTTGTAGATGGCGCTCATCCACTTCTTCTGCCAGCCCAAGGGCATATGCTTGACTGCATCGACGCGGATCCCATCGACGCCCTTATCTAACCACAGGGCAATAGCCTCCTGTAGATACTGATCCATCTGTTGGTTTTCATGGTTGAAGTCAGCTAAGTCGAATAGATTGCGATAGATGCCATCTTCAATGGTTGAAAAGTCGGTGCCGCCATTATGGTGAAACAGGTTGGCAGAATCATTACTATAGCCGCCCATTAAGACGCCATCATTATAGAGTCGACCATTTTCGGCATAACTGCTGTCATCACTGGAAGCGGGTGAGCTGTGGTTGGGGGCAAAATCGATAATGATCTTAATCCCTAAGTTATGTGCGGTTTGGATTAAGGTATCGAACTTGTTGAAAGTGCCAAAGTAGGGGTTGGTTCGCTTAAAGTCTCTGGCCCAGTAGGCATGGTAGGAGGTGCTTCCTTGGGCGTCATTGAGCACGCCGTGAATATTTTCGACGGGCTGAGAGATCCACAGCGCGGTGATCCCCATGTCGCTAAAATACCCATCGTTGAGTTTATCTATGATCCCCTGCCAATCACCACCACAATATTTCTTAAGATTGCTGCAACTGCTATCCAACATGGCTGGTGGCGGATTATTACCGCTATCCCCGTCTAGAAAACGATCGGTGACTATCTGATATATCACATCGGTTGAGTAGTTCACCGTATTACTCACATCGGTGTCGCTAGCTAAGCTTTGAGTGGCAATCAGGGTGGCAAGCAGTGGCAGTAGATGAGGTTTTCGTAAGGCAGAGTTTAAGCGTGTCATTGAGTCTATCCTCTGTTGTTATTCTGTTCTGGCTCATGTTTAACATCTAGGGAGCGAAGAACGGCTTTTCAGGGTATGGATGATTCTGTTGTAAATTTGATATTTTTTGATATGAATTTGTAATTTGACACTCTTTCATAGCGGAAAATATAAGCAAGTTTTTGCATACGTATTCATTGTCTAGTCACTGGAAATCATGGGGGATTAAACATATTTCGAGGACGTTTAATTAAGAAAATAGCTCCGAGACTCTCTTTTTTATCTCTCCTTCATATTTTTAAGTATTCATAACATGCTGTTTAGTTGAATATTTTTTCTTTCTTACTTCTCAGGATAAGAGACTGGCATGCATTGACAACGAAACCTGCCTGAAATTGTGTAGGTTAAATAATGATGTGGTGCTTTCACTGTTTGTCTATTGATAGATGCGCTTAATAGACTTGAGGTCATTTTACCTATAAACGCCTGTGACCACATTCGCTCCCTAAAGGGACAGAGGAACAAGTGAGACTCGATTTGAGCTCCTTGTTAAATTTTGGATTGTGGTCAGTTTAAAAAACTCATAGAGAGTACTGAAAAGAGTGCTGAGTTGTTACTGATCACGTTTTAGATTGAGATAGGCTTAGTTATGACTAATAAGAATGACAATCAAGCGTTTTTGGATTCGCCTGAGTATCTTAAGCTCCAAGAGCAGTTAGCCCTGTATGAAGACTTACGTAAAAATGGCGTTCCAGAAAGTAGTGCGCTCACAAGAAGTGCTTTCTCTGATGGGAGTATGGAGCGTGCAGCGGCCAATGATTACCAAAGGCTTTGCCCCGTTGATCCTGATAATCCTAACTATCAACCTGGCGCCGTTACTGGTGCTGGCATGCATGAACTTCCTGAGTTTCCCTTTCCTGTTCTGCCGCAGGATTCAGATACTACCACTGAGATTTTGCGTAAGCAGTTGGTGCAACTTGCATCTGAAAATAACTGGCATGATTTTGACCGCTTAGACGGCACGCCAGTGCACGGCAACATCAACTCTGATGAGGTGAGTAACAACACGCCTTGGACAATTCGAGGAACGGCAGCATCCCGTGCCGATAGGGCGCAAGAGGGAAGTTTTGGTGTTGATGATGCTTGCTTACAGCGTGAAGATGATTGGCAGTTATTCGATGCCAGTTTTCGATATGTAAACGCCAACTTAGCCCGCTTAGTGTTAATTGGTGGGCCTGCATTGGTGTCGGGTTTGATATTCCTGCTCTCTAAGTTAATTGAGCTTATCTTAACAGGAGGTGATGCTAAGTTTGAGATCATCGAACCTATCACCTCGGCTGTGCCCCCTGTGCGAGTCCATGATGCACAAGATCTGCTTTTTTATCCCTATGATATTGACTCAAATGGCCAACGCATCGATGACCCACAGTATCCTAAACCCACATGGCATGAGGAGTGGGAGAGTGATGATGTGATTGCAGACTTGCAACTTGCGGCCCAAACACCTGTGTTTAATTACTTTAAACCCTTCACCCAATATCAGGATAACTTCCCTATCACCAACGGTATGTTCAGGCGTATTGCGGGGTTTGAGAATGACGACCTTGATGATGCCATGAGCGAAGGCCGATTATTTATCACTGATTTTCATGAGTTTAATGATGAAGTGTTGGCTCAGTTTCAACCCGGTCGTTCCCATTTAGATGTGCCCGCTTCCGGTGGACGTCTTTATGCTTCAATTGCGCTGTTCGCAGTGCCTTTGGGGAGTGATAAGCTGAAAATTATTGCAATTCAACCGACTCAACGACCACCTGAGCATGATTTTGAGTGGTTCTGGTGGTACACCTTTGGTATCGGCAATAACGCGAATCCAGCCTCGAAAATAATTACGCCAGCCGATAATGAGTGGACATGGAAGATGGCCAAAAATACATTTACCACCATGTACTCCATGTCCAATGTGGTGGATCATCTCTCAACTCACGTGTTTCTCTATCCGGTAGCCACAGGCTTTTACCGCAATATTCCAGAGATGCACCCGTTGTCAGCATTAATCTTGCCTCACCTGACCTCACTGGCTTTTAACAACTTTACCGGGATCTTCTTTGAAGTGGGTACCCGCCTCGAGGATGAAAATGGTGATTTGATTTATGGTGATCCCCTCAATGGCTTATTGACTGGAGCGGTTAATTTGATCTCCGGCTTTAGCAGTAAATCTTTCTTAGACAGCACAGTTAGACGCTCGCAACATTACCATTTTGTTGAGCATGGCCAGCCACTGGACCGCGCTGAGCATCCTGATTTTAATGCTATTGGAGATTTTCCTCAGCATGATGATAATACCGAGACTTGGGGGGCTATCCGCCGGTGGGTGAAGGGGTATATTCGCCTCTACTATAAAGACAACGCCGATGTCAGAGATGATTATGAACTGCAGGCGTTTTTAACCGATGTTGCTGGTGCTGGAGTGAATGGTTTCCCTCACTCAGTATCAACAAGACGTGAGCTTATCAATACCGTGACTCACCTTATCTACTGGATGAGTGTTAACCATGCCTTGGGTAACTTCTCTGCATTCCAGCCTTTAGGCGCATTGGGTTACTACTCATCACTGCCACTGGATCCTAACCAAAGTCGCAGTAAACATGACTGGCTAGGTGCGTGTCCACGCTTAAATGTTGGCATGGCGTTGTTTGAGTTTACCCGCCTGTTTGTTGATCTGCCGACTCCTTGGCATCGCTCATTGGGTAAGTACCCACAAGGTAACTTTATGCATGATCCACGTGTTTATACCCATCTGCATGAGTTTGAAAACAAAATCAAAGAGATTGATGACGGCTTGAGAGAGAAGAATAGTAATAGACGTTGGGCCTATGATCTTAGATATCCTTCAACAATGACAGTAAGTCCTTGGAACTAATAAGGGAGAGAGAAAATGTCAGAAAATACCATGAGTCGCAGAAAGGCGATAAAACTGATGGGCAATGTCACGGCTGCAGGAATTGTCTTGTCATCAACGAGCGTGAGTGCAAGCTCTGCACTGTTGTCGGGTGGCGCTGATACCGCTTCATTGAACTCTGAGGAGTACCTAGCGCACCTGTTGTCACGCAAGTTTGCCAACAGTAAACAGGTAACACAGGCGGAGATTAAATTGTTTTCAAAGCGTTATATCGAACATCAAGGGGAGAAGTTTGATCCTAGGGTGAGCCTAAAGACGCCGCTGGATGAATTGAATCTGATGAGAGAGTTTGTGATGAGTGTGAAATACAGAGCGGTTTAATTAACTGCTTAATAGAGGTTTCATTAAGCTGTGTGCTGGCTTTAAGCCAAAGGTTTGCCCCCTTTGGCTTATTTTTTTACTGCCGCTAAATGATGAGATGTTCTCTTTTATCTTTCACACCATCCCACTGCTCAGCATCAATAGGTGCATCAATAACTTGTGTGATCACTGGCCAGATCTGAGCAAGTTCAGCATTGAGCTCAAGGTACTGCTCCATCCCTTCGGGTAGGGCGTCTTCTTGAAAGATGGCCGCTGCAGCACACTCAGGTACACACAGCTCGCAATCGATACACACATCAGGGTTGATGGCTAAAAAATTTGGCCCTTCATGGAATGCATCGACGGGACATACCGCGACGCAGTCTGTGTATTTACATCTAATGCAGTTATCTGTGACAACGAAAGCCATATTATTCTTCGCAACTTTGATTTGATTTCTGTTAAACTCTCGCCCGAAAGTCTAACTCGCAGTGCCGGGATCATACGGATCCAATCACGAATTTCAATGTTTTTTGATTTATCAAGTATGACAAATTGATGTGATAAACATGGATGACTCGTCTGCTCAGTATACCGCACCACTTTGACGTTTATTTTTACTATAACCAAGTAACATAAATCTGGAAAAACCATGATACGCCTCTCTAATATTAAACTCGACCTCGATCACTCTCCAGAAGAGTTGACTCAAGCCATTTTAACCATGTTGAACATCTCTGCTGATGAGCTGGTTGAAACTGTGGTATTTCGTCGTGGTATCGATGCCCGTACTAAAAACCGTATCTTTTTGCTCTATACACTCGATGTTACTACATCGAAAGATGCCCTTTTGCTTGAGCAGTTTAGTGATAACCAATCGGTGAAACCCACGCCGGATATGAGCTATAAGTTTGTGGCTAAGGCCCCTGAAGATCTTGGTGAGCGCCCCGTGGTTGTCGGTTTCGGCCCTTGTGGTATTTTTGCAGGTCTAGTATTAGCTCAGATGGGTTACAAGCCAATTATTCTTGAGCGCGGTAAAGAGGTGCGTGAACGTACTAAAGATACCTTCGGTTTTTGGCGCAGTAAAAAGCTTAATACAGAGTCAAATGTGCAGTTTGGTGAGGGCGGTGCAGGTACCTTCTCTGATGGCAAGCTCTGGACCCAGATTAAAGATAAGAAGCATTATGGCCGTAAGGTGCTTAACGAGTTTGTTGAAGCGGGCGCACCGGAAGAGATCTTATACGTCAGCAAGCCCCATATTGGTACTTTTAAGCTAGTGAGTATGGTGGAGAAGATGCGCGCTAAGATTATCGAACTGGGCGGTGAGATTCGCTTCAGTGCACGAGTCGATGATCTGCATATCGAAGATGGCCAACTGTTAGGCTTAACCTTGGCGGATGGTTCTGAAATAAAATCTAAGCATATCGCCATGGCGATAGGCCATAGTGCCCGCGATACTTTCCAGATGATCCACGACAAAGGGGTCTATGTTGAAGCAAAACCTTTCTCTATCGGATTTCGAATCGAGCATAACCAGTCTGTGATAGACAAGGCGCTGTTTGGCCAATTTGCTGGTCATCCAATTCTTGGTGCTGCGGATTACAAGCTGGTTCACCACTGTAAATCAGGTCGCTCTGTTTACAGCTTCTGTATGTGTCCAGGTGGTACTGTGGTGGCTGCAACTTCAGAAGAGCACGCTGTGGTGACCAATGGCATGAGTCAGTACTCACGTAATGAGCGTAATGCTAACAGCGCAATTGTGGTGGGGATCGATCCTAGTGATTATCCTGGGCATCCATTAGCGGGTATCGATCTGCAGCGTCAACTTGAGAAAGCAGCCTATCTGCTTGGTGGTGAAAACTATGATGCACCGGCTCAGCTGGTGGGTGACTTTATGAATGGCACCTCTTCGGCTCAACTTGGTGGTGTAGACCCATCTTATAAGCCAGGGATCAGACTGACGGATATGACCAGCTTGCTACCTCAGTACTGTGTCGATGCGATACGTGAAGCGATCCCAGCGTTTAATAAGAAGATCCGTGGCTTTGCCATGGAAGATGCGACCCTTACAGGTGTTGAGACTCGAACATCATCGCCTATCAGTATTAAGCGTGGTGGCGATTATCAGAGTATCAATACTAAAGGCTTCTACCCATCGGGTGAGGGCGCAGGTTATGCTGGTGGCATTATGTCATCGGCAATTGATGGTATTAAGGTGGCCGAAGCGATGGCCCTTAGTATCAATGAGCAGGCGAACTAGTCTCCTTTAGGAGAGTATTTTGTTAAGAAAGGCCCTTAGGGGCCTTTTTCGCTTTCAGTATTATTAGAGTTTTATTATGCGTCTCGATAAATTTCTATGTAAGAGCACACAGCTGACACGCCATGAAGCTACAGAACTGATTCTGGCAGGCAAGGTCTTGGTCAATGGTGAATCTGTCGTTAGTCCTTCCGCTCAGGTTCATGAAAACAATCATATTCGCTTAGAGGATGGCCAGCGGCTTGCTGCCCGAGCATCTCGCTATATCATGTTGCATAAACCCGCCGGTACCTTAAGTTCGAATCTTGATGGCGATCATCCCAGTGTGTTTAATTTTATCAATTTAGAGCATACCAGTGAGCTGCATATTGCAGGTAGGTTAGACGCAGATACCACTGGGTTACTGCTGATAACCGATGATGGTCGTTGGTCATTTAACGTGTTTAACCCCAAATACCGTTGCGAAAAGGTGTACCGCGTTTCTCTGCGAGACTCTATTGAGGGAGAGATCGCTGGAGAGATTGATGCTGAGCTTAAAGCTCGTTTTGAGCTGGGGTTAGATCTACAGGGAGAGCAAGCGCTAACTCTACCTGCAAGGCTTGAGTTTGTTTCCCCTAAAGAGGTGCTACTGACTATCACTGAGGGGCGGTATCATCAGGTAAAACGTATGTTTGCGCGTGTCGGTAATCGAGTTAACGCCTTGCATCGAGAGCAGGTGGGGAAGATAAAACTTGATATGCCTGTTGGCCAGTGGCGCTACTTAACTCGTGAAGAGATAGACTCGATTCCTCAATACTAATTCTAAGACAAGTCCCAAGACAAGTTCCAAGATCAACTCCGAGATTAGTGGGTTATGATTAAGAGGCGAACTTAATCGCCTCGATAACTTCTGTTTATCAATTTGTTTATTCGCTAACTTTAATCCCTTCGTCAACCTCATAATCATCAAGCTTTGGGTTTTTGCTGATATCCAGTTGTTCTAGAGGGTTTCCTGTGGCCCAGAGATCTCTGAGTTTAGGATTTTGACTGATATCAATATGGGTCAACTTGTTGTCAGTAAGGTAGAGCTTTGTCAGTTTAGTATTATGACTAACATCAAGCTTAGTTAACTGGTTATACATCAAGCCTAAACGGTTTAGCTCGCTGTTTTTACTCACATCTATTGTAGATATTTGGTTGCTAGTTAGACCTATCTGCACCAGTGCTGGATTATGACTAAAATCGAGAGAGGTAAACTGATTCTCTTTGGCCCATAGATACTTAAGCGCAGGGTTATGACTCAAGTCTAACTCTGTTAATCTATTGGCTACAACACTGATATCAGTCAGCTTAGGGTTGTGAGTTAGATCTAAGTTGGAGACTTGGTTAAAGCTGATATTGAGCTCCTGCAGTTGGGAGTTTTTACTCAGATCCAATTGAGTCAACTTCCCTTTGGTGATGGACAGTTCAGTGAGTTTTGGATTGCCACTGAGATCAACTTTTTTCAGTTGTGGCCCCGATATCCACAGTTTTTCGAGCCCTGGAAAGTGGCCCAGTTCATCCACTTGATCAATCTTCATCTGACGGCAGATAAGCTTAGTGATGGCGGCAGGATCTTCAGTTCTTTGTGCTAGTACACAGGCTTTAAAATTGCTGTCCTTAAATGGGATATCCTTGACGTTTTGATAATTTGCTGCAAAGCAACTGCTACTAACAGCCAGAGTTAATAGGGTCATGGCTAGCGGTTGTTTATAATCCATATTGTGCTTTAATCCTTTGTGAAACAACGAGAATGAGAATAAAAAAACAGTGGTAATTTCCACATTCGGATACTAGCGTTAATACTTGGCAGGAGACAATAGTTGAGCTGTGTATTTCTAAGTAGGTAGTTTATGAATGACTCATTATTTGATTGAGAGCACATTTTACTGGCGCTGTGATCTGGAAAAGGAGCAGAGATGCATACAGAGATAACTCGGCTTAGTAAACGCCTTAGAAGAGTTTATGAGAGGCAAGCATCAAAGATTGAGTTGCCTCATTTTTCTCATTTCCCTAAAAATAGCTGTCAGCTGGCTTCTCTCTATTTAGGGGTGCTAATTAACAGGCAGTTTCCAACCGTCTATATTGAGTTGATCCATGGTCGTCATAGATTAAAAGAGGAAAATCACTATTGGCTGGAGGTGAGTGGCTTTAGTTATGATATTACCGCTGATCAGTTTGATGATATAAACGAGCCTATCTATGCTGGGTTATCTAACCCTTTAAGCACCCATTTTTCACCTTATCACTCAACTGAAGTGATGCAGGCTTTTAGTGAATATCAGCAGGTCGAAGGGGAGAGAAGTCTATCAATTTTAGCCCAGTTCGAAGCGCTGCTGAGTCAAGCCTCCCCACCCAGTTAAAAGAGGTTATAGAGCGTCTTGATACTCAACACAAGCGTGATAGCAATCACGACTACGCCTATCAAGTTCTGACGAAGACTATTCTTGTACTGGCCCAATACTTGGGTCTTATTTACTATCCAAAGCAGCAGGCATGCAAGTAGGGGAAGCAGTAAGCCGTTGGCTATTTGAGCAAATTTGATGATCTCTATCGGTTTGAGTTGAAGTGATGAGCTGATCACTCCGACTATGATGACAGTTAGCCAGATTGTTCTGAAACGCCAGTCTTTTAAATTCGCTTTCCAGCCGAAGCAGTGTTGCCCCACAAAGGCTGCAGCCAGTGGCGCTGTAATGGCTGAAGTTATCCCCGCAGCAAACAAACCTATCCCTAGGAAGAGTGATGAGAAAGTACCGAACAGCGGGTTTAGTCCCTTGGCCAAATCGAGTAGATTCTCGACACTGTCACCCTGTATTGAGGCTGCACAGATGATGATTGCAATAGAGATGATGCCACCAAAACCGATTGAGATAAGGGTGTCTTGTTTGACAAACTTAAGCTCATTTGGATGCTGCCACACCTCCTTAACTAAGGAGGCATGAAGAAAAAGGTTGTAGGGCACCACAGTCGTGCCGATTAAGCCTATGACCATTAAAATGTTCTGTGATGAGACCTGTGGAGTGAATAAACCAGATAAAACAGCGCCTAAATCTGGTTTAGTGAGTATGGCGGTAATAAAAAAGGAGAGACTCATTGCTATTACAAGACCGATAAGTACTCGTTCAAGTAGTTTATAACTGCCGATAAACAGCAGTATTGCCGACACGGAACCAATAAGCAGAGGAAGAAAAGGCAGGCTGCTTTCACCAAAAATAGCCGAGAGACCCAATGAGGCCCCGGTAATGTTCCCCGCTTCATAGGCGATGTTACCCACAACGATGGCGGAGAAGATCAACAGTAGCGTGATATTACGCAATATGCTGGAGTCTATCTGCTCCTTAATTACGGCAGCCAACCCTTTTTGTGTGATAAGGCCAAGTCTTGCTGACATCTCCTGTAGGGTGTATGTAGCGACAATTGAGAGCAGCATTACCCAGAGTAAGCCATAGCCAAATTTGACGCCAGCTATGGTGCATAAGGTGACGGTACCAGGACCAATAAAGGCGGCGGCGATAAAGGCGCCCGGTCCAATTTTAGGGGCAGATCTTGACATAGCGGGGTTAATTTATTGTAGTTGTTTTGTTAACCCTACAATATTGCATAGGCGATGTTAATAGCTGACAGTTAATTGGAAGTCATGTTCCTCTCACTTTGCTGCTGTTAGCGAAATACCTTAAAGCCTACCTCTTGCTCGGCTAAAAAGTTTTCAGCATCGTCTCCCTCTAGCATCGCCATGGTGGCTAGCATACCAGCCGTGGTGCAGTTATCAGCCATAACAGTGACTGAGCGCGGGGCACCTTCGATAGGATAACCGCTTTTAGGGTTGATAATATGACCAAACCGTTTGTTGTTAACCTCAATAAATCGCCGTGTATCCCCGCTGGTGGCAAGGCCACCTTGATGGATTGAGACTATTTCAGCAGCACTGTCCAATGCTTCAGGGTTTTCAATACCCACCTGCCACTCTGGCTCGCCGAAACGCTTTGCAATTGGGCAAGCGATATCCCCACCGAAATTGACTAAAACAGCAATATCCCCCCAGTGGTGAGCAAGCAGATGGGCGACACGGTCTGCGGCGTACTCTTTACCTATTCCGCCAAGATCTAACATCATACCTTCAGGCATAGTAAGCTGAGAGTGATTGAGGGTTAATCGAGAAAATCCAACAAACTGGCGAGCCTGATTAAGCTCACTCTCTTTGGGGAGTTTTCCCTGTTTATCGAATCGCCACAGAGCGGTTAAGGGGCCAGATGTGATATCAAATTTACCTTGGCTTAACTCAAAGCAGTGCTTGGCAAACTGCAGTAAGTTTGTGGTTTCTTGATCTAACTCTATGGCCCTTGGGTGACTGTGGTTGAGTTGCCAAAGTGTATTGCCCTTAATAAAGCGACTGTATTTGTGCTCAATTCTTAGGGTTTCGGTGCAGGCCAGTTCCATCATGGCATCTGCTATCTGTTTATCATCAGTCTCAATCAGTAGCTCGCAGGGGCTGGCCATAGCGGAAAATTCTCCCATATAGCCCCAAGGGGTTGCCGTTAAACGGTATTTGGCCATCGACCTATCCTATCTGCTTTATCGCTGCATAAGCTGGAAAATTAAGACTAATTTACTAGCTGTTTGTGCTCATTTGCGTAAAAGTTAACCCGTGATAAGATAAAAAACAATGAATGGAAGCAGGCAATGATTGGATGATCATCAATAAAGTAGTGAAAGCTCTTATCACTAGCGGGTTACTTCTCAGCTTTACCTCCTATGCTCAAACCAGTTTAATCTCAAATGTCTCAGGTTACAGCGTCAATGATGGTGTGCTCAAGCCGTTTAGTGCTATTGCATTTGAAGGTGACAAGGTGTTGAAACTTTATGGTAAAGATGAAGCTTTACCTAAAAAGGAGGCCATGGTTTATATCGATGGTGAGGGGCAAACCATGCTCCCAGGTCTTATCGATGCTCATGGTCATGTGCTGAGTTACGGTTTGAGCTTGATGCGAGCACAGCTCAGGGGAGCTGAGTCCGAGAATGAGGCGGTTAAGCGGGTTAAGCATTTTAGGGATGCACAACCTGAGCTTAATTGGGTGCAGGGAAGGGGCTGGAATCAAGTGTTATGGCCAAGTAAGTCATTTCCTAGTGCCAAGAGTTTGGATAAAATTTTCCCCGATACACCAGTATGGTTAATCCGCATTGATGGTCATGCTGGTTGGGCGAACAGTGCAGCCATGACCCTGTCAAATATCAACGCCCAAACTCAGTCACCTGAGGGAGGGGAGATTATTCGTGATGCAAGTGGTGAGCCGACAGGTGTTTTTATCGATAAAGCCATGGCTCTAATCTCCCAAAATATTCCAAGTTTAACCCAAACAGAACAAAGAGCCGTGTTGAAACTCTCCATGAAGGAGCTATCAAAGCTTGGGTTGACCAGTGTTCATGATGCGGGAGTGGGTAATGATACTTTAGAGGCTTACCTCAGTTTGGCTAAAGCGGATGAGATGCCTATTAGGATCTACGGCATGCTCGATGCCGATGATCGTCACTTTAGTGAGTTGATGAAGCAAGGGCCAATACGCTTACCTGAACATAAGCTAGATATCGCCAGTGTAAAACTCTCGGCCGACGGAGCTTTAGGCAGCCGAGGTGCGGCGCTTATTGAAGATTACAGTGATCAAAAAGGAAATAGTGGCTTACTCCTATACCCTGAAGGGGAGATGGCTAAGGTGATGAAGCTGGCCATGGAGTCTGGTTTTCAAGTTAATACCCACGCCATTGGCGATCAGGCTAATAAACTCGTACTGGATAACTACCAAGAGTTGATTAAGGAGACCAATACTGGCGCGTTAAGGCATAGGATTGAACATGCTCAAGTGCTTAGGTTGGAAGATATTCCTCGCTTTGCCAAGCTCAATGTTATCGCCTCTATGCAAGCGACCCATGCCACAAGCGATAAGAACATGGCACTCGACCGTCTCGGCAGTGAGCGTATTAAAGGCGCTTATGCCTGGCGAAAGCTGCTTGAAAGTGGCGCGGTGATCGCCGCAGGCTCTGATTTTCCTATTGAATCGGCAAATCCCTTTTTTGGTTTACACGCCTCTGTCACTCGACAAGATCAGCAAAATAGGCCTGAAAATGGCTGGTATGGCGACCAGAGTATGACATTAACCCAAGCCCTTAACTCCTTCACCCAAGGAGCGGCATATGCTGCCCATCAAGAGTCCCTTATAGGCCAATTAAAACCAGGTATGAAGGCGGACTTTATTCTGGTCGACCAAGATATCTTTGCTATTCCTGCATCTGAGTTATGGCAAACTCAAGTGAATCAGACCTGGATTAATGGCAAACGTATCTACTAATACTGACGAGTTGAAAGGTTGGAAAACTAAAGCGGAGGGATTGAGCATAGCTCATTCCCTTTTTTGTTAACGGGTATAAAAACAGCCAGATACTGCCTCATTTTTAAGCTTAGGTTAAGGCTAATTTAGTAGCCGCTACAACTGCTATTTTTTGTCATAAAACAACATATTGATCATTTTCCGACGATATCAGCCGATCATTGTCACAAAACTGACTGAAATTCTGTTTTTTAGTTACGAGTAGGGGATGGAATGTGACCTCTTTATCGGATTTGAGTTTAACAAAGATTTAGAATTAAGCATCCAATTTTTTAACGGTTGATGTTTGTGATGGCTGAGTTCAAAGACCAGATAAAAACAGTAACAAAAGGGCTGGATGTGCCCATTGCCGGTGAGCCTAAGCAGCTGATAGAGGAGAGGTTTACCTCTTCTCATGTTGCGCTTCTCGGTGAAGAATATGTTGGACTAAAACCAACAATGATGGTCGAGGTTGGTGATACGGTCAAAAAGGGCCAACCACTATTCGAAGATAAGAAGACCCCTGGTGTGTTATTTACCGCACCTGCCAGTGGTGAGATCATCGCCATCAATCGTGGTGAGCGCCGAGTATTGCAGTCGGTGGTGATCCGATGTCAAGGCGACGACGCCTTAGTATTTGAAGCAAGTGAAGACCCTTCCCGTTTAAGCCGTGAAGCGGTGCAGGCCAATTTAGTTAAAAGTGGTTTGTGGACAGCCTTACGAACTCGCCCATTTTCACGCCTACCTCAGCTAGATACGGTACCGGCTGCCATCTTTGTGACCGCCACGGATACTAACCCATTAGCGCCAGAACCACGCATCATCATTGCTGAGCAGTCAGAAGCTTTTGCAACAGGCATGGCAGCGTTAACGCGTTTGACTCAAGGTAAGGTCTATTTGTGTCAAGATGTCGGTGAATCTTTGCCTGGCCATGAGTTAGAGCAGGTTGAAACTAAGCGCTTTGCTGGTGTTCACCCTGCGGGACTTGTTGGCACTCATATCCACTTTACCCTACCTGTTAGCCTTGAGCGTCAGGTATGGCATATCGGCTATCAAGATGTGATCGCCTTCGGTAAGCTTTTCCAGACTGGTGAGCTATATACCGATCGCGTGGTGTCTCTGGCGGGACCTGATGTACTCAATCCTAGACTCGTGCGTACTCAGCTTGGTGCCGAGTTAAGTGAAATCGTGAAAGATCAGCTTAAGCCTGGGTTTTCGCGTGTCGTATCTGGCTCAGTCCTATCTGGTCACACGGCCGCTGGGGTACATGATTACCTAGGACGATTCCATAATCAGATCTCTGCATTGACCGAAGATTCGCAACATGAACTCCTCTCTTGGGTTCGTGGTGGCTCTGAAAAGTTCTCCATTACCCGCGCGGTGACCTCCCGCTTTAAAGGCGCAAAGAAACTGTTTCAGATGACAACCCATACTGGTGGTTCTGCACGTGCCATGATGGCCTTTGGTCAGCTAGATCGCGTCATGCCTCTGGATATCCTACCGACGCTATTAGTACGCGACCTAGTGGTTCGTGACACTGATGAAGCTCAGGAGTTAGGTGCGTTAGAGCTCGATGAGGAGGATTTAGCACTCTGTACTTTTGTTTGTCCAGGTAAATATGACTTTGGTAAAGAGCTACGTGCTTGCCTAGATATTATTGAGAGGGAAGGGTGATGAATTCAAAAGATAATAAGCCAGATCTACAGGAAGACTATTACGCTCCAGGTCAGGCGATGAAGGGTTACCTAAGATCCCTAGTTATTGCTCATGGTCGCAGCACTAAAGGTAAGGTTCATGTTCGTGATGCTATCGATGTGAAACGTACCATGACCATGGTTGGTTTATGTTTACTGCCAGCGATTCTGTTTGGTTTGTATAACTTAGGGCTACAGGCGCAGATTGCGATCGCTTCTGGTTTATCAACACCGGATGTATGGCAACTGGGCCTATTTAACCTTATCTCTGGCGGGTTAACTGAGCAGACAGGGTTAATTGGTCTGTTCCTTTACGGCTTGAGTTTCTACTTTCCCATCTATCTGACTGCGCTACTGGTGAGTCTTTTCTGGGAGGTGGTATTTGCTAAAGTGCGTGGTCAGGAACTCCATGAAGGCTTCTTTGTGACCGCACTACTGTTCACCTTAATCTTGCCTGTCTCGACGCCACTTTGGATTGTTGCTATGGGCATCACCTTTGGTGTGGTGATAGCCAAGGAGCTGTTTGGTGGCATGGGATATAACTTCCTCAACCCTGCGCTTGCTGGTCTCTCATTTATCTTCTTCGCCTACCCGAGTGAAGTGGCGAGTGTTGGCCAGTTGGTGGCTGTCGATGGTTTCTCTGGTGCAACTGCACTGGCTCAAACCGCAGCAGGAAAATTGAGTTTTGCCGAGTACGCTTGGTTTGATGCCTTTAGCGATCCTAACTGGTGGAATGCTTTCTTAGGATTTATACCTGGTGCAATTGGTGAAACCAGTACCTTAGCGCTCTTGATTGGTGGTGGATTGCTGCTATTAAGTCGCTTAGCCGACTGGCGTATCGTGGCTGGCGTGATGCTGGGCATGATCTTGACTGCCATCATGTTTAACTTGATTGGCTCTGCGAAAAATGAGCTCTTTGCGATGCCGTGGACCTGGCATCTGGTCACTGGCGGTTTTGCGCTGGGTATGATGTTTATGGCCACAGATCCCGTGACGACCTCATACACACGTAGGGGCAAAATTGCTTACGGTTTTCTTATCGGCTTTATGACTGTGCTTATCCGCGTGGTCAACCCAAAGATGCCTGAGGGGATCATGCTAGCCATCCTATTCGCTAACTTGTGGGCACCTATCTTTGACTACCTAGTTGCGAAAGCGAATATCAAGCGGAGGGTGAAACGCAATGCCCTTTAACGTTAAGAGTGCGCCCGGCGCAGGCATGTTGGCGATTCAATTCGCCAACATCTGGACAGGGATATTTGATTACCTTTTATTTGGCCCTTCAGATGAGTCGAGTAAAGATAAAGCAGGGGTTAAGTAGAGATGGCCTTTAAGAAAGATACCGTAGTAGGGACCATGGTCTTTACCTTCATACTTTGCTTGTTGTGCTCATTTATGATCACAGGAACGGCTGAACTGCTCAAAGAGCGTAAATTGGCCAAGAAGCGAGATGAACTTCAACGCTATGTGCTGATGGCTGCCGATATCGACATGAGCGGCGACAGAGATTTCCGTGAGATTTTTGCCAAGTCTGTGACCCCTATGTTGGTGGAGCTTGATACCGGCAAGGTGACTACTGACGGTAACCTAATGGACTTTGATGAACGCATGGCAGCCATCAATCCAGAAACCTCAATCAAGCCTAAGAAAGATACCGCCAGAATCAAAAGCCGCGCAAATCAAGTACGAGCCTTTAAGGTCGTCGATGACAAAGGTGAGCTGTTAAGCATGGTGATGCCTGTTTATGGCAAGGGGCTATGGTCGATGATCTACGGTTTTGTTGCTGTGAAGTCTGATCTGAACACCATAGAAAACGTGGTGTTTTATGAGCACGGTGAGACACCGGGTATCGGTGACTTCCTCAACGATCCTGAGTGGACCGATAAGTTTCGCGGCAAACAGCTCTTTGATGATAAAGGCAAAGTTGCTATTAAAGTCGTGAAAGGCGGCGCGAAAGAGGGTGATGTTCATGGTATCGATGCGATAAGTGGCGCCACCATGACAGGTCGTGGTGTACAACGCTCGATCCAGTTCTGGTTTGGCAATGAGGGCTTTGAAACCTTCTTTAACAAGTTAAAAGCTTCGGAGGTCTAAGGTGAGTACTCATACATTATCGACTCGCGATATATTGACTAACCCGGTTTTCACCAATAACCCGGTTGCGATGCAAGTGCTAGGTGTCTGCTCTGCCTTGGCGGTCAGTAACTCGTTGCAAACAGCCTTGGTGATGACATTAGCTGTGACCTTCGTGTTGGTGTTCTCTAACCTGATCATCTCCTCTATACGTCGTTTGATCCCAAACAGTGTGCGTATTATTGCTCAGATGACTGTGATTGCCTCCTTGGTGATCATTGTCGATATGGTGTTGCAGGATGTGGCTTATGAGTTATCTCGTCAGCTGTCAGTGTTTGTAGGTCTCATTATTACGAACTGCATCATTATGGGCCGCGCTGAAGCTTTTGCCATGAAGAACCCACCACACTTAGCTGTGGTTGATGCCTTTGGTAATGCCATAGGTTATGGCGTGATTTTGCTCGGTGTTGCCTTTGTGCGTGAGCTGCTTGGCAGCGGCACTCTGTTTGGTCATGAGGTACTGCAAACCGTTGAAAATGGTGGCTGGTACCTAGCAAATGAGATGTTCAAACTCCCCCCTAGTGCGTTTTTCCTCATCGGATTAATGATCTGGTCCATTAACGTTATCCAGCGTAAACGAGGTTAAGGAAGAGATATGGAACATTACATTAATCTTTTTATTCAAGCGGCCTTTATTGACAACATGGCGCTGTCATTCTTTATGGGCATGTGTACCTTCCTTGCGGTGTCTAAGAAGGTGTCGACCTCATTTGGACTCGGTATTGCGGTTATCGTGGTGATGACTATTGCGGTCCCCATCAACCAAGTGATCTACGCCAATGTCTTGGCTCCGGGAGCACTGGCTTGGGCCGGTTACCCTGAGTTAAATCTGAGCTACCTGCAACTGATCACCTTCATCGGTGTGATTGCAGCTTTGGTGCAGATTTTAGAGATGTTCTTAGATAAGTATATCCCGAGCCTGTATGACTCTTTAGGAATATTCCTGCCACTGTTAACCGTTAACTGCGCCATCTTTGCTGGCGTTATCTTTATGGCGAACCGCGATTACAGCTTAGGTGAATCGGCTGTATTTGCGATGGGATCTGGTGTGGGCTGGGCGATGGCGATTGTGATGCTGGCAGGATTACGTGAACGGATGAAGTTTCATGCTATTCCTGAAGGCTTACAGGGGATAGGCATTGTCTTTATCACTACTGGCTTGATGGCTCTCGGTTTTATGGCTTTCTCTGGTATTTCTATTTAAGTCTCTGTGTTTGTAAACAAGAAGCTTAAAGAAAACGGATAATGAAAAGGTAGATTCGATGGAAATGGCAATTGGTATCGGCATGTTCACCTTCGTTGTGAGTGTGTTGGTTATGGTGATTTTAATCGCCAAAAGTAAACTGGTCTCCACGGGAGATGTCTCTATTCGCATCAATGATGATGATGAGAAAAGCATCACCACCTCAGCAGGTGACAAGTTATTAGGGGCTTTGGCAAACAAGGATATCTTTATCCCATCGGCCTGTGGTGGCGGCGGTACATGTGGTCAATGTCGTGTGGTAGTGAAATCTGGTGGCGGTGATATTTTGCCAACAGAGCGCGATCATATCACTAAGAAAGAGGCCAAAGAGGGTTGCCGCCTTGCGTGTCAGGTTGCGGTTAAAACCGACATGGAGCTTGAGGTTGAAGATGAGATCTTCGGCGTGAAGAAGTGGCAATGTGAAGTTATCTCTAACGATAACAAGGCGACCTTTATTAAAGAGCTACTGCTTAAGCTACCGGAAGGGGAAGATGTTAAGTTTAAGGCCGGTGGTTACATTCAGATTGAGGCGCCAGCCCATCAGGTGAACTACAGTGATTTCGATATTCCTGAGGAGTATCGTGGTGACTGGGAGAAGTATGAGCTGTTTAATCTGGTATCAAAAGTTGATGAAGATGTACTGCGTGCATACTCAATGGCGAACTACCCAGATGAGAAAGGCCGCATTATGCTTAATGTGCGTATCGCAACGCCTCCCTCTGAAGGGTTGCCACCTGGCAAGATGTCATCTTATATCTTTAACCTAAAAGCGGGTGATAAGGTCACTATCTCAGGACCGTTTGGTGAGTTCTTCGTTAAAGATACCGATGCTGAGATGGTCTTTATCGGTGGTGGTGCTGGTATGGCGCCGATGCGCTCTCATATCTTTAACCAGCTTAAAGGTGAGAAAACCCAGCGTAAGATGAGTTTCTGGTACGGTGCACGCTCAACGCGTGAAGTTTTCTATCAAGAAGATTTCGATAAGTTGGCGGCTGAAAATGACAACTTTGTTTGGCATGTTGCCCTCTCAGATCCTCTGCCTGAGGATAACTGGGACGGCTATACTGGCTTTATCCATAATGTCCTGTATGAGAACTATCTCAAAAACCATAAAGCGCCGGAAGATTGCGAGTTCTACATGTGTGGCCCTCCAATTATGAACTCTTCAGTCATCAGCATGCTAGAAAGCTTAGGTGTTGAAGAGGAGAATATCCTATTAGATGACTTTGGTGACTAGTCAAAAAATTAGTTATTAAATAGAGAAAGCGCAGCCATAGGGCTGCGTTTTTGTTTTCAGCCCTAAAGCACCTACTTCAGTAGGTGGATTCTTTACTCTATTCCCCTCCTACTTTAGACAAACGAGAGCCGACTAAAGTCTAATCCCCAAGTGTTGAAAATTTACTCACTATAAGGAATAAAAATAATTTAGCTCTGAATTCGATACTGATTGGTATTACTCAGCGCTAATGGGTTATCAATACTTTGGTGATGCATGGCTGAACAAACCTTAGCTCGAACACTCTCTGCTTTTTTCGTGGTCTTTCTCTGCAGCCTGCTTTTGGCGAGTTTGCCTTGGCAGCTTAATATGTTTGTGACCAGTTTTCTGTTAGCCCTGCTTAGCACCTTGTTGATGTTTCTAGGAGGGCGCTGGCTCGTTATAAGAGCTGATCGAAGAGTAAGTAATGAGACTCAAACAGTAGAGTCTAGCCATATTAATAAAGCGACTAAACAGATAAGCCTTCATACCAGCAAGATTGCTATTGGCGCTGCTGAGGTCTCCCACTTTATCGATACCCTCAATCTCTCCATTGAAAAAAACGGCGAGAGTGCCAGTCAGATCTCTGTGGCGGCGGAGGAGCTGAGTGTCACCACAGGTCAGTTGAGCGATAACGCAGCCCATATTCTCCTTCAGGCTCAAGATGCCGAACGCTTTAGTGTTGAGGGACGTGCTCAGGCGGAAGTGGGCGTTGATACTATAGAGTCACTGAGCGTAGACATTAATACTGCAGCTCAGCAGGTCCATGCGTTAAAGGAGAAAGCTCAGAGCATTCAAAATATTACAGAGTTAATTAATTCGGTTGCTGAGCAGACAAACTTGCTGGCACTAAATGCCGCTATTGAAGCGGCGCGAGCCGGTGATCAGGGACGGGGTTTTGCTGTCGTAGCCGACGAGGTACGTAATTTAGCTGGCAAGACTGCACAAGCGACCAGCGACATCGCTAAGATGCTTTTGGAGGTTAGCTCAGAGGCCGATAGGACATCAGCTTTAATGGAGCAGGTGGTGTGCAAAACCTCAGGTACGGTTGAGGTGATGGCCAAGCTTGATGTGAGTTTCAATCAGATCTCTTTGTCGATAGCTCAATCTGCTGAGTCTTTGAGTCAGATGGAGGAGGCACTGAAAGAGTCAACCAGCACCACCCATGAGATCTCAGGCTCAGTGGCTCAGATCCATGACTCATTGGAGAGTACTGCAGAGCAAAGTAATAGCGTGTCTGAGCAAGCCTTTGGGCTATCTAAAACCACCGAGGGGATATTTACTGAATTGGCAGATTTCGATACACAAACTTTAGATCAAAGCGTGCTTAAGCAAGCCCAAGAGGGGGCGAAACAGTGTGGAGCCTTGTTGGAGGCGGGCTTAGCGAGTGGCAAGTTTAGAGAGCATGACCTCTTCTCTCCACAATATCGACCTATTGCCAATACTGATCCCGTTAAATACAGCACCGAATTTGATGGCTACACAGATAGTTGCTTCCCGGCAGTTCAGGAGCCTATACTGGGGAGTCACAGGGAGATAGTGTATGCCGGTTGTGTGGATATGAGGGGCTACTTTCCAACCCATAACCTCTGTTTCAGTAAAAAGCTAACAGGCAAAGCCGAGGTAGATATACTCAGTAACCGAACGAAACGGCTTTTTGATGATCCCACAGGCATACGCTGCGGCCAACACACCCAAGCTGTGTTGTTACAAACCTATAAGCGGGACACTGGTGAGGTGATGCACGATCTCTCTGTGCCTATCTTTGTAAAAGGTAAACATTGGGGCGGATTTAGAGTCGGCTTTAAGGCGACTTAAAGTGACTTATGAAAAACGTTAACCTTGTGCCCCATAAATGTGTTGCGCTCTCGCTCCGTCATGCCGACTTTTCTAGCAAGGGCTTCAGAGCCTCTGTTGCCCAGAAGAATGAGTGCAATCACATGGTCTATATCAAAACTTGGGATCTTGGTTAAGGCAGCTTGAGCGGCTTCGAACCCTATTCCAGTGCCCCAGTAATCAGGTAGATAACGATAACCCAGCTCGACCTCGTTATACTCTTGAACAAAGGTAGGTCCGCAAAAACCAATAACCTTATTATCGGCTTTATGTTCAACCGCCCATCGTCCAAAGCCAAACTTCTCGTAACCTGGGAATACTAGCTCATTTAAGATCTGCTCGGCCTGAGTAACCGATGACATTGGCTCTCCTGGGATATAGGTTAATATCTCGGGTATGCTATTTAAAAGAAAAACTGCCTGCTTATCCTCCGCAGTGAAGCGGCGCAGTATGAGTCGTTCAGTTTCAGCAATAATCAAACCTTGTCCTCCCTACTATTGAGTTTATCCATTTTAAGGCGAGCAGCTAATCTAGCATATTAAATTAAGTTAATTAAGGGGAGGATTGTTCAGTATATTAATTATACTGATTAGTATTGATTAACTTAATTGAAACAATGTGCTCTGATAGGCAAATTTAATAAAAATCAATAAATAATATTCAATATATCGTCTGTGCATCATTTTAAAATTTATGATTTGGCTAGTCTGAACTTACTACTTTTCTTACTTGGTATTATCTTTAAATAGAGGTAATGCAGTAACAGTAATGGAATACGTTATGAAAGACTCACGCTTAAATACACGCTTATTGCTTGCTACAGACAGTTTAGATTGGGTGATGAACCGCACAATAAAGCAGTCGCTTTCTTTGAGCAATACGACGCCACTGAGTGTGGAAAGTGATGAAAACGCTATCCCATCTAAGCCGATAGAGACCTTGTATATACATATCCCCTTTTGCCATACCCTATGTCGATTCTGCTCTTTCCATAAGGTTAAATTCAGTGAGCCATTAGCCAGAGAGTATTTTACTGCGCTTAGGCAGGAGATCCGTGAGGTGATAGCCAAGGGTTACCGGTTTAATCGCGTCTATATTGGTGGTGGCACCACCACAATACTGGAAGATGAGCTGATTAAGACCATAGAGATGATCAAGGGGCTGACTTCCATCCGAGAGGTCTCTTGTGAAAGCGATCCTATCTACTTTAAGGAGGGAAACCCTCAACTTCTTAGCGGCTTGGTCGATCGTATGTCCATTGGAGTGCAGAGCTTCGATGATAAGATTTTAAAAGCAAGTGGGCGTTTTGAGAAGTTTGGTTCGGGTCTGGAGCAGGCTGATTATGTCGCTCGGGCGATTACGCTTATCCCTACGGTAAATTTGGATATGATGTATGGATTTAACACACAAACCCCTGAGTCTGTGCTCTGGGATCTGAAGCAAACCTTAAGATTGAAACCAGATCAAATTACCACCTATCCATTGACCATAGGGATAGGTAAAAACCGTAAGAAAGCGGGCTCCCTTGCTGGAGACCCACACGCTTTATGGGCACAATTTTTAGCTGTGAAAAAGGCGTTAAGTGGACGCTATTTGATGGAGTTTCCCTGGACCTTTAGTCGTAACTTCGGCCAAGCTGTTGAAAACAAATATGTACTCGATGGGGAGGATTGCTTCGGTGTTGGCTCGGGGGCTTTTGGTCGATTTGGTGAGCAATTTAGGATCTCAAGCTTCGATATTCAAGATTATATTCAGCTGATAAAACAGCAACAAAGTGGCACTTGCTACACTAAGCAGATAGAGACTAGTGCGCTACTGCAGCATCATTTGATGATTATGATGGGCCATGGCCGCCTTGATAACTCGGTTTTTTACCAACATACAGGCAAAACTTTATGGCAAGCTTTTCCCTTAGAGATGAGTTACTTGATTGGTGCAGGAGCGATAAAAAAAGATGGTGGTCAGTATGTGACCACAGAGCAGGGGCAGTTTATCGCCCTTAAGATGTTTATGGGCTTCCTCTCTGGGATGGATTACTTGAGGGAGCAGGCAAGAGATCTCCCCTTAATGCATCAAGAGTTGAGTGCTGAGATAGCATAACTCTCTGCTTAAAGGCTAAATGGGTATCAATTTTTTAGAAATATTTCATACCAATTGGTATTAGCTCGTACTATTTATTGATTTTAAATAATAGTTATCAAGTTAATAGTTTAAATGTTTCTTATTGTAACAAAGCTTGGTTATTATGCCGCCAGCACTTCAATATCAATTGGTATACATTCATTAATATGGATGAGAAGTGCGGGGTCAGTTCATTTATGTGCTGAATAAGATAATAAAAAACAAAAAGTGATGTTTATGATGGAAATATCAAAATTATCTGTGGTCGCGCTACTTTCTACATTGGCATTTAGTGCTAATGCAAATCTATTAATCAGTGAAGTCTTATATGACGCGCCGAATAATGACAGCGTTGAGGAGTACGTTGAGTTGTTTAACGCAGGCTGTAGTAGCCTTAATCTGAGCGAGTATCAATTAAGTGATAATGGCAGCAGTTATCAGCTGCAGGGCACTGTAGCTTCGGGGGAGTATTTCACCGTTGCAGCCAACTCTGCTGGGTTTAATAGCCTGTTTAACCAGACTCCAGATCTATCGCCAATGTCGTTAGCTCTAGGGAATTCGGGTGACTTTGTACGATTGAAAAAAGGGGCTGAGGAGGTTGACCTTGTTGCCTGGGAAGGCGGAATCACGGGATGGTCTCTCAATGTTCGCAATGTGTCTCTGCACAGAACGACTGTGATTAACACTAAATCTGCCGCCGATTGGGCGGCCAGTGATAATGCTGGCAACCCAGGCATGGGGAGCTTAACTGCTGACTGTGATGGTGGAGGCGATGGCGGTGGTAGTGATAATCAACTGGGCAATGGTCAAGCCAAGACTGACTTAAGTGCGGCTCAAGGTGGGACGCTTAAATTTGTAGCCGATCTTCCCGCTGGTGCCTCTGGAGTTAGTGTGACCATGAGTGGTGGTACAGGGGATGCCGATCTCTATCTTCGTCAAGGCAGTGAGCCAACATTAAGTGTGTATGATTGCGCGCCATATCTGTCAGGTAATAATGAGCAGTGCAGTGTGACTAATCCTGTTACCGGACGCTACTATATTAATCTTCAAGCTTATAGCGCCTTTAGTGGTGTCACTCTAGTGCTGAACTACACCGCAGGAACGGGCGGTGGAGATGGTGGAGGAGATGGCTCAGGTGGCGATAATGGTGACTATGTTTATACAACCTACTATGCCGATGCCATTGGTAAAACAGGTAGCGCATTAAAAGCCAGCCTTAATGGCAAAATTAAGGGGCACACACGTTTTAGTTACAGCCAAGTATGGGATGGATTGGGCTATGCCGATGAAGATCCTACCAACAGTAATAATGTTATCTTGCTCTACACTGGTCGCTCTGAGCCAAAAACTAACCGTGCAGGTATGAGTAACTCACCCGATGCGTGGAATCGTGAACATGTTTGGGCAAAAAGCCACGGCTTCCCTAGCAGTGGCCAGCACGGCTATACCGATATGCATCACCTGCGTCCATCTGATGTGACAGTGAACAGTAGTCGAGGCAATAAAGACTTTGCCATGGGAGGCAGCGAGATATCTGAAGCGCCAGGTAATCGAACGGATTCTGATAGTTTCGAGCCCAAAGATGAAGTGAAGGGCGATGTCGCACGTATGATCTTCTATATGGATGTGCGTTATGAGGGCAGTGATAGCAGTGGTACACCAGACTTAAGCATTGTAAGCGGAACAACCACAACTGGGCAGGCGCTGCTTGGGGATCTGTGTACCTTGCTTAGCTGGCACCAACAAGACCCTGTCAGTGATTGGGAGCGTCGCCGCAACAACCGTATCTTTGAGTGGCAAAATAACCGCAATCCATTTATCGATAACAGCAGTTGGGTCGGGGATATTTACGCAGCTTCCTGCCCTTAAACGGTAAAGGTGGCATGAAGGGATGTAAGCTTTATTGCTTAGCAGCCAAGCTAGCATCCCTTAGTGTGTCACTTTGACCCCAGTACTGAGCAAAATCTTCCAGTGTCATGCCTGACTTATTGGTGAGTTTAGCGTCACACTCTTGGCTGTAGAGCTGCTTAATAATTGAAAATTCTGCTTTTATCACTGCGCCCATGATTGCGGTGTTTCCCCGCTTATCCTGAAGGCAGGCATTGGCGCCACGGTCAAGCAGAGCTTGGGTAGCGAGTTCCTGCCCGTTATAAGCTGATACCATCAGGGCGGTGTAGCTCTGATTGTTACGCTGGTCGATGGGAAAACCGGCTTCGATAAAGTGAGTTAAGACCTCCACATCGCCAGTTCTGGCGGCGGCAAAGAAGTAATCCATTAAGAGTTGTGCGTCCCTGTTTTCACCTTTTTTTGGGCTTAAATGGCTCTGGGCTAGGTTGTCTTTTTTATTGAGTTCGAGAGGACTTGCCAAGGAGTAGGAGACATACAAAAGAGAGACAAGAACACTCACACCTAAGTTTACACTGAGCAGTATAAAGATAGATTTCAATGAGAGAGAGCTGGACATAAGTTTAACCTCGATAAGGGGAGTCACTACGACTGGGTTGCATTAGCTTTTTATACTGATTGGTATTCTTTAGGTTGCCCGCAAGACGCACTCTAAACAGGGCAGAAAAGAGCAAAATTACGTCTTGCGGGGCTTACTTGGTACTCGATATTAAGTACTCGTGAACGCCTGCCCTTTAGCGTTAGTTGGTTATGCCAATGCGTTTAACTTTTGGCTCTTTTTTTCACCTCTTTGAGGTCGCCATTAACGGCTTTGGTTAAACGTTGGCCGAACTCTTTATCTGCTCGGTAGAAGTAGCTCAGCATCTGATGTTTAACATTGCTGTCCTCTACCTTGCCTAAGTCGCCAGATAGGTTAGTGATAAGATCGCTCTTATCTTGCTTGCTTAGGCTGCGGTATAAAACGCCAGCTTGGGTGAAGTTATCTTGCTTTGCGATAACGGCCTGCTGCACTGTACCTGAAAGCTTAGTGTTTACGGCGCGGTAGCGAGAGTCATCAGTCAGTGCCAGTTTAGTGCTTGGCTGATAGTTCACATCTGAGCTGGTGTGGCCATAATTACCTGCCCCCTCTTGGTTGTGATTTGCCACCGTGACTTTAGCTTGGTTGATCGGCAGGTGAGACAGATTTGCTCCTAAACGATAAAGCTGAGTGTCGGCATAGGAGAAGATGCGTCCTTGGAGTAACTTATCTTCTGAAGGCTCGATACCCGGAATTAAGTTAGATGGTGCAAACGCTGCTTGCTCGGTCTCTTGGAAGAAGTTACCTGGAACACGGTTTAGGGTCATAGTGCCCACGGTCGTCTCCGGCACATCTTGCCACATCTTGGTTGCATCAAGCGGGTTGTAGTCGAACTTATTCAGATCGCTTGGGCTCAAGACTTTGACCTTAAGATCCCATTTAGGGTAGTTGCCCTTGTTAATCTCACTGTAAAGGTCATCGGTTAGGTGATTAAAGTTTTGCCCCTGAATCTTAGTGACCTCGTTAGGTCTTAACCCCTCGACACCTTGCTGGCTTTTCCAGTGAAACTTAACGTATTTCACTTGGTTTTCATCGTTAACAAACTTGTAGGCATGCACACCAAAGCCATCCATCTTACGGTAGCTCGATGGAGTGCCTAAGTTAGTGTAAACCCAGGTCAGCATGTTGGTTGCTGTGCCTTCGTGGCTGAAAAAATCGAAGAAACGGTTTGGATCCTGGAGATTGGTCACAGGTGATGGTTTAAGTGAGTGCACCATATCTGGGAACTTGATCGCGTCACGGATAAAGAATACCGGCAGGTTGTTACCCACTAGATCCCAATTCCCTTGATCTGAATAGAAACGAGTTGCGAATCCACGAGGGTCGCGCAGGGTTTCTGGTGAACCTTTAGAGTGAATAACCGTTGAGAAACGAACAAACACAGGAGTGACCTTGCCCTTTTCGGCAAACGGCGCCGCTTGAGTTAGACGACTTAAATCAGTGCTGGCTACAAACTCACCATGGACACCGGTTCCTCTGGCGTGAACCACACGCTCAGGAATACGCTCACGAGCGAAACGTTGTAGTTTTTGGATTAACTGGACATCTTGTAGCAGTACGCTGCCATTACTGCCAGCAGTGATTGAATTTTGGTTGTCACCAACTGGGGCGCCATTGTCACGGGTTAATGTTTCTGCTTGGACACTGAATGCCAGGCTCATCGATAATACTAAACAGCTCTTTTTTGTTATATCCATTGGATTCTCTTAATTTACTACACACGCTCTCTCTGCCTGTAAACAGTGTAGAACGGAAATAGAGATTAAAAGAAATGGTCTTTATCGATTGAATGAATCATAAAAATCTATTAAGCCTATATTTTGTGTGGCTTTTTTAAACAGAAGTAGTGTTTTCGACTGAGTTTTGACTGGACTCTCAACTAAGCTCAAGAGCTTGAAATCGACTTTGTTAATGACGTAAAGTGTGGTCGCTTAATTGATGCTGTGTGGTTTATCTGTGTGAGTAAATGCTTATGCTCTACACCCTATGAAATCTATTATTAAATCGAGCAAAATGTATATAAATGGCGGTAATTGATGGCCCGTATGACCCAAGAGGAGATGACTTTTCTATCTCACTTTTTAGCTCAATTAGGGCTAGAGAGTAAGACCATAGAGGCGAGTTATTCACACATTAAACCTCTCTCCTTGAGTGGCGCTGATGTTTTACTGGCGCAGAGTAGTCAGCAAGAGTATGGCTACTTTATTCTGTCTGGAATATTACGGGCGTGTCACTATGGTGAGCAGGGCAGTGAACGTTGTAAGGAGTTCTATTTTCCCGGTGAGCTCTGTTTTCTCTACACAAGTTGGTTAACACGAGCGCCCTCTCAATATCAGATAGAAGCGCTAGATAAGGCGCGAGTGGTGCAAATTCCCCTAAGCTTGCTGTCACTGCCACAATGGATCCCAGCTCAGCTCAATTTGTTGAAACAACAGTTACTGTTTAAAGAGCAAAAAGAGGCATTTTTACTGCTGAAAACACCTGAGCAGAGGTACCTTCATCTGCTGGAAGCTTGGCCCTTATGGGTCGAAAAACTTAATAACATTCAACTTGCCAGTTATATCGGTATTAGCCCTGTGAGTCTTTCTAGATTGAAAGCGAGACTCTCACTTTAGTTTTCCCCTCTTAACTTAAGTTAATTCCTTCAATCTAACTTGTGGGCATAATCCTGTTTCTGCATTATTGCTGCTAAGAAGGGGAGTTAAGTGTCACTATTTATCTGGTCTCAGGTGCTAATTGCCATCGCTATCGTTTTTGATATTGCATCATTTCAGTTTAAACAGAGGCAGAAGATTGTTGCCTGTTTATCAGTATCGGGACTCTTAATTAGCGCGCACTTTATCTTGCTCGAGCAGTGGACGGCAGCAGGCTTGATGATGCTAGCCTGTATTCGCTACTTCTCCAGTATTTTTAGTACCTCTAAACGACTTATGTCGATGTTTCTGTTTTATGCACTGATGATAACTGCAGCGACCTTCTCTGGCTTGCTGAGCCTGCTCAGTTTCAGTGGCACCGTTTTTCAGACCACAGCGGCATTTTGCCAAAGTGATCAACGGTTGCGACAACTGATGATAGTGGGAACATCACTTTGGTTACTGCACAACTACCTCGCCGGTTCGCCCACCGCTGTGCTGATGGAGCTTATATTTATCGCTAGTAATCTGCTTGGGTATTACCGCTATTATGGGTTTAGCTTGCTTAAAAGGTGTTGATTTGTCTTCGAATGAAGACTGATTACATTTTCTATTTTAGCTTCTGGCAGAATAGGTATTGTGAGATGTATTTGAAGGTCTCACCTTCATTGCTGTTTATTGCTTGCCGCAGGCTTATGTGCAGCTACTTCTGTGAGACGCCGCAAGCACATCCATGTGGGCTCTACCAAAACATCCTTGTTTTGGAAGCTCGCAACCGCACCTACACTTGCTGATTTACAAGAAGGTTATCTCTTCGATTGAACCATTAGCTATTAGCTAATTCGCTACGACCCCTTTGTTAGTGATAAAAGCCACTTAGGCTAACTTAAACTGAAACCTCCGCTAAAAGCCCATCAAAGAATAAAGCCAAGTGAAAAATTGAATAGCGATAGAAACTTCGATATTGTCCTTGTATGGTATTAAGAATCAATCAAGAACGAGTAATTCTACAGGCTCGTTATATTTTTCAAGGAGAGTTTAATGCTTTTAAAAAGGTTATTACTATTATCTAGTTTTGTATCATTCAATGTGTTTTCATCAGGGTATATACACTCATTAGGTTCTGGCGGTGAAATAGAGAAGTATCAGATTCTTGGAAATGCTGGTTTGGTAGTGTGGATGAAAGATAATCACCCATCAAACCCTGATAATTGTTCGGCTAAAAATAAAGTTTATATAAAAAGCACTATGCCCCAATATAAAGATATGCTCGGTCTAATTATGTCTGCTCATGCTCAAGGGAAAAAAGTTGGTTTTTGGTCGAGCGGTTGTTCAACTAATTATTTTTGGGGTGGTAGTGTTTCCTTTCCTGAGATTAGAGATGTGTGGATTGCAAATTAAAAATATAACGTATAAGGATAGGCCGCTCGAAGCCGCGTCCTTATCCCGAGTGATACCTTTATATAGTAAATAGCAGCGCGAGAGTTCACGCTGATTTAAGTTGGGGAGCTTAATTTACACTTTTTGCTAGTAGTAGGAAGCCCTTAGCACCGACGGTCAAGAAAATAAACCTATAGTTTCAATATATTAATCACCTCCTACGTTTCACTTCTAGAGTTCTAAAATTTCAAAATATTACTCTCTTGCCGTTTAATCCGTGGCGTTAGGTTGCTATGCACTTTGGTTCAGAAAGCTTGTCGGTCGAGAATGAACTCCGATAAATTTTATGGGCTTATGGTAGCAGAGACAAGGAGATAAAGGGGTCGGAGTGAATTTGGGAGGTTTAGACATTTTTTCTAATCAAGACTAGTCAACTTAGACTGAGTGCTCTAAGCAATTTCTGTCCAGAAGTGAGTCATAAATATAAAACCTAATTTGAAGAGATAAACACTCAAGTGTAAACACGGCTGTGACCTTCGACATCAAGGATTATGTCGCAGAGCCCTGTAGGATCCCCTCATAATTCTGCTCCCCAGCATCCGTGAGACCTTGATAAGTCTGATAATTGCCTCATCGATTCCAGGAGGTCTTTATCGGACATTTTGTAATACCTCCTTCGCCTTAGTAACTCTTTTCCCATTCTTACTACGGATAGCACACTACGATTTTTTACTGTGTTAGCTTGAAATTGGCTTTGTAATTTATTTGTCAGCCCAAACAGTCCTACTCACCAAAATGCGAGCTGAACAAGCAAAGCAATGAGTAGCAAGATATCCATTCTAGCCGCACTTCTTGTACGGCTGTGGCGTAGGCTAAACCCGTAAGCAGGGCTTTTTAAATCCCGAAATGTCTCCTCTATCTGCATACGTTTACGATAGATATTGACCAATTTATTAGGCGCCATTGCTTCCATCGTCAGGTTGGTAACCAATGCCCAGGGTTCTTTGGCTGTTCGTTCATAGGTCCATTGAGCCGTATGATGACAGTCGGTTGTCGTACTTCTTTGCCCTTTTCGCCCTTTCGCGCGCTCTTTAAAAAGTACCAGCTCGCATAGCAACGGCTTTTTAACCGATAGCGCAACCTGTCCTACATATTTGGCTCGGCTTGAAGCTGAAGGGTATAACTCTTTTAACGATATTTGGCGGCCATTAGGATGAGGCCGATAAACACTTAGCCCTCTAGCACGCCCTAGCCAATACCAGCCGAGTTTTTCAACCTCTCTAAACCAAGGATTTCTATATCCAGCATCGGTCACAATGAGTGGGGTAACAGACTTGGGGAGCACTGTGCTTAATTCATGCAAAAACTGGTTATGAGCCTGCTGTGTTCCTTGGAGAGCGAGTGGAAATGTTCGTTCATAGAGTGTGATTGAGCGGCCTTTTAACGCTATGGATGCTCTAAGTGCGATAAGCTCTCGTCCCTCTTTCATATCAGACCAATCAACTAATACTGTGGGCATGGTGTTATTGCAAATCAACCATTTGGCATGCCACTGATAGACAGCAACTCTTTCCTTGTGCAGATGATGGTTACCAAGCAACCTATCCATACGCTTAATGGAGTGTTTAGTGTGTGTCGCACTGTTATTGATATGCCGACCTAATGAAGTCAAAGTCAGCTCATCTGAGTCTACGAGTGCTTGGCAAGCAAGCATGAGGGAGTTGAGACGTTTTAGATGAATTTCTGGACAGTGTTCATAGAGAGATTGATGTAGGATAGATAGCACTTGCACCTTGGGTTCCTAGGTTTGAAGTTTGTTCGCACCTTCATCAGCTCATACTCAAGGTGTAAGTTCACCCTATTCATTTAATTTGTCTAATAATCATCAGGGGGGGTCCTCAGAGCTCGACGACAGCGTCCATGCTGTCAACGGCCACAGCCGCACCTACACTTGCTGATTTTAAGCAAGAGTATCTCTTCGATTTGGCTTTACTTGGTAGGGTTTCGTGACTAGTTTTTGCCCCAAAGTTAGCTAGTCTTCGAATGAAGTCTGATTACATCTTCTGGTTTGGTTCATTTATATTTTTGATATTGGTGAGTTTTTTGAAGATCTGCCTTTCATTGTGATCTATCGCTTGCAACGTGCTTATGTGCAGTTACTTCTGTGACACGTCACAGCCGCATCAGCACTGACTAATTTTTCTCTTCGATTTTGACTTATCTGAGTAAATCGCTAACACGTAAAGCTTTGGCTATATAAAAGCTAATATGAGAGGGTTTTGAATAGTCTATAAGTTATGCCAGTCCTATCTTTTGATGAGGTCAAACTAAGGTGAATGCACAATGGTAGATGTGCAGCTTAGTCCGTAATATAGAGAAGCTACAAAGTAGGATGCATTAAGGCTGATAGCCTTTTCGCCATCCAAATCAGCGGCTAAAAACCTATAAGAGCCCCATAAAAGCACTTAGGTTAACTTAAACTGAAATCTCCGCTAAAAGCCCATCAAAGAATACTGCTAAGTGAAAAATTGAATAGCCATAGAAACTTCGATACTGTCCTTGTATGGTATTAAAAATCAATCAAGAACGAGAATTCTACAGGCTCGTTACATACCACCAATCGGATAGAATATGAAATTCAAAATTACACTTTTATTATTTATGCTTACTATTTCTGGAGCTGTTAATTCAGCAAGGTTTGATATATCAGCAACAATAGGGCAGATTCGGTATCATGAGTCCTCAAGTACTTTAGCTGCTTCATGGAGGGGACACCTTTGGTTTGGTTTGGTTTGGTAAGCCCAGATAAAATTCCTAGCTGTCACAAGTATGGAGGTCAGCTTGCTATCTCTGTACCCAAAGGTAACGAAACTGCTATCTCAATAATTCTAGCTGCGAAAATGTCAGGTAAAGAGGTATTGGTTACTATTGACGATTCAGTTAAATTTCCACATGGTGAATACTGTCGACTAGAGTACATAACTATCAAGTAAAATATGTAATCGGGTAGCCGGAGGTATCTAACCTCCAGCTCCAGCTCCCGCACCACTCTGCATGCGGCTCCGCACAGGGCGGTTCATTTAGATAAAATCTCTGGGTAGCTTCTTGTTTCGAGAGTGAACAGTGATCCATCTCTTAGTGAACATAAACCCGCTTTCTTAAGATAATCATTAGTAATGATAATGTGAATCGAATAATTCAGAGCCTAAGCACTAACTAATTCCAGTCCAAAAATGCGCTACAACCAGTAAGTTCAATCGAAGAGATAAACAATCAGGTGTGAACGCGGCTGTGACCTTCGACATCAAGGATGATGTCGCAGAGCGTAAAGGGACATATTCATAGCGTGTCACTGAAGTGTTTACACTAAAGCTTGCTGCAGGCAGTAAACATTAGCTTAGTTATGGTATTTAGGAAACGAACCAAATACCAATGCAGCCTAATGAACCCAATCTAAAAGATATTTGAAACTTGCTATCAGGCAAGTCTCTTAACTGATTGTTGCAATTTATCTTAACCCCGTTAAGATAATACCTAAGGTCGGCAGACCACCTAGGCATCGCCACTGCTCTTTTTAGTGCAGCGCTAAACCTGCTGAGAATCCCTATATAGATATCAAATTTAAGGTATCAGGCTACCTAATTTTTTGTGTGCCTTGTTTGGAATGGCGATCACTGACCCATGAACACGTTTGTGTTCATCTGCTTGGCACCCATAAAACGGGTAAATCTTATGTCAAAAAATCTGATCCCCTTTAGCTGCGACGATATCTCGGCGTTGGCTAAATCTTTGCGTAAACAGTTGCAGCAACATGAGTCGTTTCCTAGCCATGTCGAGATGCTAAACATCTTAGCTAAGGCCTCGGGCCTGCAAAACTTCCAGCAGTTGCGTCAGCAGCATGAAGAGCTGCTATCCTCTTCGCAACCTCAATTATCGGTTCCTATCCCTAAGAAATTAAAACCCTTTATGAGTGCTGATTACGTAATGCAGGGGTGGCCTGCAAAATACGCAATTCAGCAGCTGAGTTTGTGGTTTTTCTGGTGCCGATTTCAGTACCAACAGAGCTATAGTGAGCGGCAAGTGAATGAAATTTTAGTCGATTATCTCGACTTTAAAGATTTTTCTTTAATTCGTCGTGAGCTTTGTAATCATAAACTGCTTAAACGCACCGATGATGGGCGCACTTATTGGCGTGCTTCTGCAACGCCCCCTGAGGGTTTTG
This sequence comes from Shewanella nanhaiensis, assembly GCF_019457885.1. GTDB lineage: Bacteria > Pseudomonadota > Gammaproteobacteria > Enterobacterales > Shewanellaceae > Shewanella > Shewanella nanhaiensis. The sequence continues at coordinate 60,014 of NZ_JAHZST010000015.1, read as the reverse complement.
AGCCTCTGGCTGATGTCTGGCCTAGTCAATTCATCTCTACTCAATTAAAGCCAGGTCAATTGAGTTGCGTAAGCCAAGGAGCGTAAATGAAGTTTCAAGTGATTAATGAAGAGGCTCCTGATTTGGTGAATGTGCTGGTCGAGGGAGTACGGCAACATCTCCATGATCAGATAGGGGGTGAAGCCACTCAACCACTATCTGTCGCTGCTTATGATAATGGCGAGTTAATCGGCGGCGTATCAGGGCGCACCATTTACGGTAATTTTTTAATTGAGGTGGTGTGGGTTGATAAGAGGTATCGAGGTACTGGGCTTGGCCGGAAGCTGATGGAATCAGCCGAAGTCCAAGCCATAGGGCGAGGGTGCAGAGTCTCCCAAGTGGATACTTTGTCAATTCAAGCGCCACTCTTCTATCAGAAGTTAGGTTTTAAGATCGCAGGAGAGATCCCTGAATTCTCTGGCAGCCCTGGGCGCTATTTTCTGATGAAAACTTTAAGCAAGTAAGCTAGTACTAATGGTCAGCTAAAAACTAAGTAGAAGCTCAGCCCCTGTTTGCTAAAAACTAAGTAGACTGGGGCTGAGTGGTTAATAGGCTCTGTTAGTCCTTTAAAGTTTTAGATCTTATTTTGTACTCTTGCTTGTCTAGAGTTGGCTAAACCTAATGCGATGATGAGTGCACACAGCAGTGAATACCAAGATAAAGCTCCGCCACCTGAAGAGCTATCCTCCTCGGGGGCTGGTGTACTTGGTGGTGTTGGATTTGAGATTTGAGCAAATTGAGCAGTAAGAGAGATATCGCCTCCCTGTTTTACTATGCAGTCTTTGTAGCTGTTAGTTGCAAAGTAATAAAACCTTTGATTATTAAACTCACCTGTTGCGACATCTTGATAGCCATCACTGTTTAAGTCTGCAATCACTGCCGCGGTAACCCCTTCACTTGGCTTTGTTATAGCTTGCATATCTGTAAAGGTATTATCCCCCTTGTTATAGTAGAGCCCAAGCACTGAAGGGCGGTAGTAGGCTGCCAATATGTCAACTGTACCGTTGTTATCAATATCACCAAAAGCTGCGCCATAACTTGCGGGGCGGGTATCGACCACGGTTCTGGTCGTGGAGGATTCATCTGTTTTATACAGAACAGTTTCTCCTGTCACAATCTCTGCTGCGATAACTAAGAACTCATTTGAATCGACACTTTTGCTGATATCTAAGGTGATAGCAGCATTATCTGAAAGTGTTTTTTCAAGTACAAACTCCCCATCTTGGAGTGTAAATAGCGATGTTTTAGGGGATTTAATACTTGTCACTAACTGAAATAGATCGCCTGAGATATCGGCTGAAAATGATGACACAATTAAATCTGCTTGTTGGTCATCATTGATGTCAGTGATAGTAATTGCGTAGGGCTTAGTATCTTCAATTAAGATATCACGGTTAAAGCTGAAATCGCCATTGCCATCATTGCTATACAGTTTAAGCTTGGATTGACCATATACCGAAACAATCAGATCTTGATCACCATCATAGTCCCAATCATAAAAATCCAGTGAGGATGGGTAACTTAAGCCTCCTTCGACAGTTTTTTCCGTAAATGTTCCTGAGCCATCGTTTGTTAATGTAATGACTTTACCGTTAAATAGACTAATGGCAGCGAGATCCTCTTTGCCATCACCATTGATATCTGCGCTTCTTAATGTTTTAGCGCCTCCTGATACAGCACTTAGTCTGGATGATTGCTTATTAATGAATACCTCATTACCTGCATCACACTGTTGCCCAGTCCATCCCGTGAACTCCCAGTTTTCCGAAGGACTGGCGACTAGTGTATTCTCTGCTAGGTCGTTTTCAATGACACAGTTCTCGTTACAGGTAATGTTGGCTTCTGTTGCATTAACACTTCCTTCGCCCTCAATGTTTAGGGTAATAATGTCGGCTTTAGCTTGAGGCACAAACAGGGTAGCTAAAGTGACAACTGAGGTGGTTAGTAGTATTTTATCGATTCCCATAAAGATTCCATTTGCAAGGTGTGGTGTGTAGAGAGTTTTGTAAGTTAAATCCAGTTAACGTACAATGATTTAACAATTATGGGGAGATGATGGTTTAATTTGTTTAATAAAAACATAGTATTATATAAGGCTTGGCTCGCGCTATGACATTTCAATTTGCAAACTGTTTAGTATTTCCTGCGCACAATAAGCTTGAAATAGATGGGCAATCGATAAAAATAGAGCCCAAAATTATGCAAGTTTTATGTTTTCTTCTGCGACATCAAGGTCAAGTTGTGAGTCGCGAATTTATTGCCCAATCTCTGTGGCCTGACACTGTGGTTGGACTCGATGTGATCACCCGAGCTATCTTTGAGTTGCGAAAAATTCTCAATGATTCGGCTCAGTCCCCCCAGTTCATCGAAACCATTGCCCGCAAAGGCTATTGCTTTATCTATCCTCTTGAACAAAAGTCAGTTGATGAGGGAAATGTTGAGTGCTTGGTTGAGAGTTCTGAATCTAAGCCATTTTTTAAATGGTCTCTATTTGTGACGCTCTCAGTCGCAGTAATCTTGACTGTAGTTGTAGTGAGCTTTTTCCTAACAAGATATGACTCTGATAGTCAGGTTCATAGGTTTCGGTCAACCTTATTAAGTCATTCAGATAGCCAAGTGGAAATGCCTGCTTTAAGTCCTTCCCAAAAGAATGTTTTATTTGTTCAGTCCTTTCCAGAGAATAGGTTTAATCAGATTTTTTTGATGGATCTGCAGACCAATAAAAAAGTTGCGTTAACTGAACAAGATGCTATTTACCGTTTTCCTCTATGGGGGGCGAGTGGCAAGTATATTTACTATATAAAGTGTATCAAGCGAGATTGTCAGCTTATTCAGGACAATATAGAGAGTAGGGAAAAACAGGTTTTGTTTTCTAGAGGTGTGGAGATCACTTCATTTGATATCTCACCCTTAGAGCAAGATATTGTCTTAAATGTCACTGAGGGGAAAAGTCAGAGGTTAGCTTTACTTTATTTCGATAAACCAGAGCCTTTGTATATGGAGCTGTCTGATGGCATGCACAGAATGCCAAAATACAGTTTAGATGGTCGCAGTGTTTTTTTTGTTACTTCAACATCAAATGGTTACACGGTTTTGAATCAGTATCATTTGGCTGATGGAGTGGTAGAGCAACTTAATAGTGAGTTTCATTCGATACTGAGTGTTGAACCTGTGAGCACTAATCAGCTTTGGATCTCAGGCAAACGAGATGGGAGGTTTGCGATATGGTCAATGGCTCTCGATAGTAAGGAGTTAGAACAGGTTATTGATAACCACTCCAGTGAGTATCAATCTCAACTCTCATCTGCCAATGACGGTACATTTAATTTAGTTTATAAGAATTGGCATCGTAACATTAATGTAGACCAGTATGGGTTGACTGATTATCCGCAAATGTTAAATAGCGATGCTATTGATATTAATGCCATCTACTCCCCAGAGACAAAGTCATTTTTCTCAGTATCTAATCGCTCTGGTTCATTTGAAATTTGGCAGCATAAAGCCAATGAATCTCAGCAGATGACAAGGTTAAAGGCCAATAGTTTAGGCCAGCCGCTATTGTCGCAAGATAATACGCAATTAGCGTTTTTAAATAAGAGAGATGCTTTTAGTGAGTTAACTATCTTGGATATCGAGTCTCAGCAACCTCTTATGAGCTATCAAGTGCCAGTGAACACTCATCTGCTCGAGTGGTCTAATCGTACTGGAGCCATCTATGTTAGTGTGTTAGAACAAAAGCAGTACACGCTTGCAGTGATTGATTTATCCGATGGGAAATTAACTAAGCTTGTTGTCAATGCAGGTGGGTTTGTCAAAGAACCCACTGATGGCAATGGGCTTATTTACGTTGATATGTCTAATGGACTGTTGATGCGGACAAATGCTTTGTCTGAAACTAAGCGAATTGTCGATCTCTTGTCTCTTAATGTTGCATCAATTCCTCGAGGCTTAATGCTTACAGAGCAGTGGCTCTATTATGTTGTTTTTGCAGATGAGGGGCCAAGAGTTATGCGATATGAGCTGAGCTCTTCTGAGGTCTCTTTATATGCTCAATTACCTAAAGGCAGTGTGGTCACTCAAATTGGTGGTGAAGATAAGCCTTTTGTTATCTTTGATCGCCTTATTGAGGATGAATCAAAAATCATTTTGTTAGAGAGTGAGTATGATTAGAGTTGCAAGGTCTAATGATCTAGCTAGTGTGCTTAAACTCTACAGGGAGCTTAGGCCGTTAGACCCAGATTTAGAGGTTAATTTTGCCAAAGAGAAGTGGTCGGAGATTATTGACGATCCACTTACCTTTATTATTGTCGCCGATATTGATGGTGAGCTTGCGTCAACTTGTTCATTAAACCTCAATCTTAGTATTGCAAATGGGGCAAGGCCATTTGCAATTATCGAGCATGTTATTACCTCAGAAAAATTTCGCAGACAGGGGTTAAGCCGACAAGTATTAGAGTTTGCAATATCCATGGCTTGGGAGGAAAACTGCTGTAAAGTGATGTTACTCTCTGGTGAGCACTTAAAAAAAGCCCACTCTTTATATGGATCAGTGGGCTTTAAAAGTGGTATTGAGAAAGGGTTTGTTATTAAGCCTCCCAGTTAACGAATAGGGATGCGTTAATCCCTACTTCTATTTTGTCTCTGTCCTTGTCCTTTATGTTGTGATCTTTGCTGAGTATTTCGGTGGACTCTTTGTTGAGTACTCTTCTGAGCCCTCTGTGTTGACTGTCTAGCCTGCTTAGGTTGTTGAGCCCTCATCCGCTGCGAGCTCTGTCTTTGTTGTTTGTCCATACTGCGTTGAGCTTGCTGATTTCTAGGCTGATGAATACTCCTTTGAGTTTGGCTTTTCTTCACCTCTCTTTGCGTATTCTCCCTTGATTTTAACTGAGATCTTACCCTGTTATGTGTACTGGCTGTGTTATACCTCTCTTTTCTGTCGTAATGACTAGGCTTATGGTTTCTAACTGGTTGGTGGCTCTTAACTCGTTGAGGATTATTAACTCGTTGAGGACTCTTAACCGGCTGATGGCTCTTAATTGGCCTATGGCCCTTAACTGGCTTATGGCTATTATGTAGCTTACTAGCAAATCTCTGCTCTCTGTGTTGCTTGACCTGTTTGTTGTATTGCTTAAGTGTCTTGTCGTGACGACTGTTATGTTTTCTATTATATGCCAGTGAGTTACGTTCCGCATGACGTAACTGCTTGCTGTGAGCTATGCTGGGTCTATGGCTGTTATAGCGCTGTTTTACATGGGTACTGCGATAAGCGACCCCCCGTCTGTGGTGTGGTTTGTGGTGCCACTTTTGCGAGCCATGACTGGTGACAATACGACCTCTGTGTCTGTAGTGGTGTGAATGACGGTGATCGATCACCACGACTCTGTGATTACTCCAATGGAATGCACTGAAAAAGAAATTAAAGCTGATATGTACGCCGCTATTCCAGTAAAAATGACCATGGGGACGACCTACATAATAGGGATAGGGAGCCCAATATACAGGAGGGTAGTTATACCAGCGCCAATGTCCATAGACGGTACGCGGATCATAATAGGGCACATAGACAAACTCTTTCTGTACAGGCTCAATCACTATCTGCTTATTGACTCGAGTGACTGACATATTCTCCATATCCGCCAAGCTATTGGCTTCGTCAGCTTGGGCCCTCAATGATTGAATGCTGGCAAGCATCTGGGTTTCATCTTGTAAGAAGGCGTCGCCAAGATCTTGTGTCCAGCTCAAGTCACTACTTAGTTTCTCTAACACATTGGGAAAGGCCAGCAGGGCGGTGACACTGGGATCCCAATCTTTTTTCTGGGCTTTCTCCATCAATTGCGCTGTGGGCAGGAGTTTGTTTTTATTCACCAGCCGATTAGCCTGAACTAGCTCTAATGGGTAGGTCGCTGCAATTAAAATATGGGTCAACAAGCTGTCTGGGTAGAGGGCAATAGGGGCTAACATCTGCTCCAGTTCAGCTTCACTGAACTGTACTTGCTCCTCAACTGCTTGCGCATTGGCTACTGGGATTGAACTGGCAATGAGTAAAATCAGGTAGCTGATAAACGTGGTAAATCTTGAACTCTGTAGTCTTGATTTGAGCGTATTCATAGGCTCTCCAGTTCCATTTGTGACGTTAAAGTCATTATAAAGAGCTGAAGATGAACATAAGCTGAAGGGTAAAATAGGATTGAAAGTTAGCTTTTTTGGTTAAAGGTGATGCAGAATCTGGCTCCCCCTAACGTTTCAGAGCGGGAAATAACAAGCTTGCCGTTATAGCTGTCGAGGAGATCTCGAACGATAGCTAAGCCGATCCCGTGTCCCTGTTCGTAGGAGTCTGCGCGAGTTCCTCTTTCAAAGATTTTACTCTGCTGCTCAGCACTCACGCCTGGGCCGTCATCCTCTACGCTGATGCTTAACTCCTGTTGTGAGAGGGAGATATCTAACATGACCTGCTCTTTTGCTGCTTTGCAGGCGTTATCTAGCAGGTTACCTAATATCTCTGTGAGGTCGGCTTCATCGCCTCTGAAGATGGCGTCCTTGTCGACATTGCTGCTGAGTTTTAGCTCAGGCTCGCGATAGATCTTACCCAATATGCGGATGAGTTTATCGGAGATGGGCGCAAGTTTGACGCCTAAATGCCAGGATGAGCCTGCGGCAGATTGAGCGCGTTTGAGCTGGTGGCCTATAATGCGATTAATATTTGAGACCTGCTCGACAGATGTACTGTCCAGCCCTTTTTGACTCTGAATAACCGCTAGGGGAGTTTTCAAGCTGTGGGCAAGATCCGATAGGGCGTTGCGATAACGCTTGCGCTGATTTTGCTCGGTAATGAGCAAGGTATTGAGCTGATAGGCCACCGCTTGTAACTCATTAGGGTAATCTGTGCTGAGCTGCATGGTTTTACCATTTTCGACATCTTGTAGCTCCTGCTTAAATTTGGCTAAAGGCTTTAATGTCCATAGGAGCCAAGTGAGCTGTGCTACTGCCAGCAGTGCCATGAGAAGAAGTAGCCAGCTCCATAGTGTCTGGTTAAATTTATCTATCTGAAGTTGAAAATCGGCTTGATCTTTAATGATATGCAGCGTGATAGGAAAGCTCCCCCCCTCCTGCTCGAAGCTGACACTGAGGCTGTAGATAATATGAGGTCTCCCCGCTAGGGTTATCTGGGCAAACTCACTTTGACCTATCGCCGGTTGAGGGAGGTTTGTTGGCTCATCTATTCCTAAGAAGGAGTCTGAGTGCCAAACTTGTTTCCACTCTTTAGTGACTTTATTGCTGCTGGTTTTGTCCCCCTTAGGAGTAGAGATTAAGGCGTAGAGGCCAGACTGAATCACATTAAATTGATTTTCTAATAAAAGTTCTGGCATCTGCAGTTGGTTGTTTTCAACCTCAGTAACCGCTAAAACTGAGTAGATATAGGCGCTTAGTTCACTCTTGGCTGCTGTTTTTACCTGCTGTTTAAAGGCATCGTTGAGAGTGAAGCCTATTAAGGGCATCAGAATGAGGATCAGCAAGAGGGCGCTGACGATAAGCCTAGCCTTAAGCGAGTTAAGGGGGGAAGGTTTGCTTGGAGTCATTGCCAGCTGGCTTTTCATATTAACTCGTTATTTTGAGGCTTTGTCAGTGGTCAGTGTAGCTAGGCGGTAGCCTTGACCACGTAGCGTTTCAATAAGCCCATATTGATTATCAGGATCGAGCTTTTTACGTAACCGCCTGATAAAGACCTCAATGACATTGGAGTCGAGGTCAAAGTCCTGATCATAGATATGTTCGGTGAGTACCGTCTTGGATTTTACTTCACCAGGATGGAGCATAAAGTACTCAAATAACTTATATTCTGAACCACTTAAAGTGATAAGCTGTTCGCCCCTTTTTACCTCTAAACTGCTAGTGTTGATGCTAAAAGGGCCGTTGTGTATCAAGGGGCTTGCTTTGCCTGCAGAGCGGCGGATCAGCGCCTTGAGTCTGGCGACTAACTCCTCGGGATGAAATGGTTTAGTCAGGTAATCATCGGCGCCCGCATCGAGTCCCTCTACTTTATCTTGCCAACTGTCACGAGCAGTTAAGATAAGAATGGGGAAATCTATCTCTTTCTCTCTGAGTGTGGTGATAAGTGCGATACCATCCATCTTTGGCAGGCCCACATCAATGATCCCAGCGTCATAGCGATATTCACAACCTTGGAAGAGGCCTATTTCACCGTCACAGGCCACATCGACGGTATAGTTAGCGTCAAGGAGGTGTTGCTTCAGGTTAGTTTGTAGCTCAATATCATCTTCGACTAAGAGTATTCTCATCTATGTCTCCTCCCTAAGTTAATTACTATGAATATTAATTTCGACGAACACTGCCAGTTTTGGCATCCACAGAAACATAAAAAACCACCCCTTGGTTTGATAACATCTTTATCCGATAGCCCGGATTACCATTGACTCGACTTGATTGAGCCTTAAGTACCTTGCCTCGGTATTGACGTTTCACCAATTGGATAGCTTGATCTTTGCTTTTTACTCTGAGTTGGCTCTTAGCCTGTCTAGACGATTGACCCGCCATGGTCATGGCGCTTGTCGTCATGATTTGATACGCACTCTTCGCCTGCCCGGCTTGTGGAACCAGAGAAGCTGTGGTTAATGTTGCTGTGAGTATCAAAATAGAGCCTAACTTCATTCAGTGTGCCCGCCTATAGGAGAGTTAACTTGTACTAGCCAATACAACTAGTCGATGTCTTAGTGTAAAAGATCCCACACTATTAAGAAACTCTCTAATTTGTTTCTAAGTACTTGTTTATTAAATGTAGTACAAGCATGACCTCTCTAAGCTTATCTGGTTGAGATGAACATAGGCTGAATGTGCTTAGTGAGGCAAGTTGGATAAATTGCTTAATTTTCAACGTTCAGCTTCTGTTCACATTAAATCGTCTCTAATGACCTCAACAACCAAGATTAGATGAGGCTTAGGATATGAAACAGGAAACACAAGCAATTTTGACAACACAGATGGGTAAGACACTGCAATCCTTGAGCCTAGTGGTGGGGTTAACCATGGCGGCAGGACAGGTGAGTGCCACAGAGCTTGATGTTGATGGATTTACTGTCGATAAGGTAAACAGCTCTATTGGCCGAGAGTTAAGCAGTGCTGAGGTAACCACTGTGGATTCGGGACGTATCGGTTCACTGGCGGAGCTTGATCAAACTCAGTTAAACCAGTTGCGTTTAAATGCTGAAAATAATCAGTCAACTGGAGTGAAACCTAAAACTCGACAAGAGATGATAAGCGCCCATAAAAAAGGGTTAATTCCAGTAAAATACCAGCCAAAAAAGGTAAAAGGAGACTCCCAAGCTAATGTACCAGCGGCATTTGCTAATCCTATCTATAACGAGTTTGCCATCTATGATGCCAGCAGCCGTTTGTTTGAAGATAATGATTATGATGGTTTCTACCAAACCTTTAGTGTCACCTTCGATGCCGATGTATATGGTGCTTATCAGAATGAGCATGCAGAGGTTTACGCCGAGATGTATTTGAGCCGCAACGGCGGGCCTTGGGAGCACTATTACACCACAGATATTTTCACCATTGTGGGGGATTCGACTGAGGATGATTTTGAAGTGTTAACAACTCTTAATTCAGGTTATTCAGCTGATTATTATGATGTGTTAATCGATCTCTATGAAGTGGGTTATACAGACATAGTTGCGACGGTCAGCTCTGATAATTTTGACAGCCTTTATGCATTGCCACTTGAGAGTAGCGATAGAGATTATATTGATAATGGCAATAGCAGTAGTGAAGGCCATGGTGGTGGCTCGCTCTCTTTTATGGTACTAGTTGGCTTAGCTCTGTTAGCTAGATTAAGAGGCTTATCGACTAAGCATTAGCCCTAATGATATTAGTCTAAGCCTATCTTCCAAAGCCGACCTCTGTCGGCTTTGGTTTATGCTTATTTGAAGGTAATATACTTAACGATTTTAGTTAATGACCTTTTTGATTATGACTGTCGACAATATGCGTGAAGTAGAGCAAGTTAGAATTATTGGTAATACTCAAGATACGGCGTTGTGGATCTGGGAGAATTTAGTACCTAAAAGTGGCAGGGCTGCTAGTGCGCAGGGAGAGGTGATGCGCTGTATCGAGTTGCTAGCCTGGGAAGCGCAAAATAATTCGAATTTAAACTGGGATAAGAGCTTCGATGATATTTTAGCCTATTTAAAAGAGAGCTATCTAGGTGATACCTCACCCATGTCGGCCTTCTTTGATGAGAAAACCAAGAGCCAGATAGAGAGCGACCTGCACCGTCTTGGGAATTTTATCCTGCCGACAGAGTTAGACAGTAGAGTTTATAATGAAGAGCTGCCTTACATTGAGGAAGATCTTTATGCTCGTTTAACCGAAAATTTGGTTAGTTTTTGCCGACAATACCCGTCACTCCTGCCACGCTAGCCATATCCTAAACTGCCCAATAAAATATATGCTTGTTACGTAGTTGTTATCGTCCTCTTTTCTGGTAGGCTAAGTTTTAGTAGATAATTCAATAGTAATAATAAGATATAGGAAGAGTTTCAGGGAGGGGGAGATGAAAAAAGTACTTATGACGGGAAGTGCGCTATTGATGCTATTTCTAGCGACACCAGTAACAGCGGCTCCAGACATTCAAGGTTACTATATTGGCGCAATGGGTGGTTATGGTGAGCTCGAAGCCAATGAGTTTAATGAGTCTGCTGCCAGTTACGGCGGCTATGCTGGTTATAGCTTTGGCAAAGATCTGGCCATTGAGAGCACCTTCTTTACAACGGCCAACTTAGCCGATGAGGGAGATGTTAAGGCGAGATCTGTCACACTGGCTGCAAAACTGAACCACTTTTTTAGTCCAACTTATTCCATGTTTATTAAAATAGGGGTTGCAAGCACTGATGTGTCGGCAGGTATCGATGATTACTCTGCGACTGGTTGGATGTGGGGGGCTGGCTTTAATATGGCGATAACCGACAATGTGAATATACGTCTTGGCTATGAGATGATATTAACCGATCTTGAGCATGATACGTCCGATGACATTATTGATTCAGAACTTGCTAATCTCTATCTGGGTATTAATTACCAATTCTAATTATATCTCATTCCTCTAATACTGATTGGTATAAAAAGGCGTTTATACGCCTTTTTTGTGTCTGATACTCTTTACTAAATATTTACTTTGTAAGTTTTTTTATAACATCATAAAAAATAATACAAATTGCTCAACTTTGTATCAGTCAGTGAAACAGCTATTGCAATGTTAATGATAATCGTTATCATCTCGCCGTAATACTTATGGGGGATATTAACTAATGCAACAATTTCGTTTTTCACTACTTGCTGTCGCATGCGCATCCAGCTTTTTATCAGGGAGTCTTTTTGCTGCTGATATGGTTGAAAACAAGTACTCTGAACCTTCTGGATCTCAAGCTAAAGAGCTGAAAAACAAGGATGTAGAACATATCACTGTCTATGGAAGACAGAATCAAGTGGTTATGAATTCAGGCCTAGCGACTAAATCAGATATGTCTTTAATGGAGACTCCTGCAGCGGTGGTTATCGTCGATGAGGAGCTCATTAAGGCACAAGGCGCTGATAGCCTGCAGGATCTGGTGCGCAATATCAGTGGGGTTACTCAAGCTGGTAATAACTATGGCATTGGCGATAACTTAGTTATCCGTGGTTTGGGGGCTAACTACACGTTTGATGGCATGTATGGCGGTGCAGGTTTAGGTAACACCTTTAATCCTACTCGTTCGTTAACTAATGTTGAGTCTATTGAGGTGCTAAAGGGGCCTGCAACGGGGTTATACGGTATGGGAAGCGCCGGAGGTGTCATTAACCTTATCGAGAAGAAGCCAGAATTTGAATCTCAAAATGAGATTGGTGTTGAGCTAGGCCAGTGGGATACCTACGCTCTGTCAATTGACAGTACTGGCGGCTTAACCGATAACTTGGCTTACCGAGTTGTCGCTAAAACTGCCCGCAGCGATGGATATCGAGATATAGGCACAGACAGGGATGAGGTCTATACCTCACTTAAGTATGTGATTGATGACTCTCAGGATCTGATGTTGTCGGCCTCCTATATTAAAGATGCTATCGCAGTGGATTCCATCGGTCATCCGATACGTATCTATAATTCCGCCTCGGTAGATGGTAAATCCGCAGACCAAGTTGGCTGGGAGGATTTAATAAACGACCCTAATGGTAAGGGGATTGTGCTGACAGAGGCGCAACGTCAAGAGTTAGCAAACTCCCTCGCCGCTGGTGATGGTTTAACTCCTTACGCGTTTGGTAAGGCGGGCATTATCTCTCCTATCGCAAAAGATAATGAGGGTGAGGAACTTAGGTTTAAGCTGACTCATAATATCTACTTTAACGATAATCTTTTCCTAAATCAGCAGCTCCAGTTTCGGGATTACACCTCTGGGTTTGCCCGCCAGACAGGTGCTTACAACTATGTGTATTGGAATCGAAGAGGAAGCATTAATGCAGACCCACGTGCGCCACTGGTTGAAAATGGGGTGCTCCATCCCTTTGCTGCGCGTCGTCAGGAGTACCGTAAAGTTGAAGCCGATGAGACCTCTTGGCAGTATTTCGCCGACCTAAGATATGATTTTGAGCTTGGTGGAATTGAAAATGAGTTGTTGGTCAATGCGAACTTTGAAGACCGCAGTATTCGCTTTAAGCAACACTCTATCTATGATGCCGATAAGGTGATTAAGAACAAAGCGGGTGATGTTATCTACCAAGGTATCCACCCCTACATCTACGATATTCGTAACCCTAATTGGGGAACTGGCAGCTTTGAAGATTACGATCCTCTGCTTACCAGTAATTACAACAAGACGGTTAATGCTTGGGGTGTCGGCTTGCAACATGTGGGCTACTTTGGATATGGCTTCACCACTCGTGTTGGTGTGGCATTTAATGAAATTAAACAAAGTTATGAGCATTTAGGTGTAGATGCTCGTTATCGCGCTAGCGCAGCTGAGCCTACTCCTGAGCAAGATACCACCGATAATGGCATCACCTATAACTTAGGTGTGACCTATATGCCGACCGATAATCTCTCCTTTTTTGTTAATCACTCAAAAGGCCGCACGGCTTACAGTATTTTAGGCAGTGTAACGGGAGGTGATAGTGATAGGCCAGATTCTGAGTCGGTGAGTGATGATCTGGGCGTGCGTTATAAGGCTTTTGATGATCAGATGTTGACCTCCTTGGTGTTCTTTAAAAGTTCACGAACCAATTTGAGGTATACAAATCCAGATTATGAGGATGGGGTCTCTGGGCCAAGCGTGTCACAGTATTTCAATGATGGCAGTGAGGAGACATCGGGTGTTGAGTTGGATATGAATGCTCACCTTAATGATCAATGGTCTGTGAATCTAAATGGTGTGTATCAAGATGCCAGAGATAAAAAAGATCCAACTAGAAGCAGCTTTGATACTCGTCAAAAAGGTGTTCCCTATGTGACTGCCAGTGCCTGGGTAACCTATGGTGCAGAGTGGTTTTCGTTGGCAAGCCCTTTAAACATTAGCTTAGGGGCCAAATATGTCGATGAGCGCAGTACGAACTCAAGTTCATTCGGTATTCCTGATGGTTATGTGCCTAGTTATACAGTGATGGATACGGCGGTAAGTTATCAGGCCGATAGCTGGAAGCTGCAGCTTAACGTCAATAACTTGCTCAATGAAAGTTATTACAATAAAGCGATGTTTCTCGGTGGCATGCCAGGTGAAGAGCGTAATGCCAAGCTGACCTTCAGTTATCAGTTATAAGTGACAATCTTGTTAGCTCTCATATTGGAGAGCATATAGATAAACGCAGCCATCGTGCTGCGTTTTTTTATGCTCTCTTTAAGTGCGGAGATATTTTTCGTGATTTAAAAATAAACAAACTATTGCTGCTGTGCTAGGTTAGTCTTAATCGATAAAACCACCATTTAAAATAAGAAGATACCCGATGAGACTAACTAAAAATACCATTGCACTAGCATTGACTCTTGGCGTTACTACTAGCTTGTCGAGCATCTTTTCTGTGCAAGCTCTGGAGCTGAGCGATTCAGTAGCGCAAGCCATGCCTAAGCTTGAGAAGCTTTATCTACATCTGCATCAAAATCCTGAGCTCTCCTATCAAGAAAAGGCCACTGGTCAGCGTATGGCTAAGGAGCTATCTAAGCTGGGTTTTGAGGTGACTGATAATTATGGTGGCTATGGTGTAGTTGGGATTTTAAAAAACGGTGAGGGCCCTGTGGTGATGATCCGCGCCGATACTGATGGATTGCCCATTATTGAGGAGACGGGTAAGTCTTACGCATCGACCGTGACCACAACAGATGCAGCGGGTAAAACTGTTGGCGTGATGCATGGTTGTGGTCATGATATCCATATGACCAGCATGATTGGTGCAGCAGAGCAGTTAGTTAAACAAAAAGAGAGCTGGAAGGGCACCTTGATGATGGTGGCTCAACCAGCAGAAGAGGTTGGTGGTGGGGCCAAGGCGATGCTCAAACAGGGATTGTTTAAACAGTTTCCCACACCTGAAAAGGTGCTAGGGCTGCATGTCAGCGCCTCTATTCCTGCAGGTAAGGTTGCGGTTGTATCAGGTTATGCTCTGGCCAATGTCGACTCGGTAGATATCACCATTAAAGGGAAGGGGGGGCACGGTGCTTATCCTCACTTAACAGTTGATCCTGTTGTGCTTGCTGCTCGCACCGTGCTGGCGCTGCAAACAATTCCAAGTCGAGAGATCTCCCCACTTGAGCCTAATGTCGTGACCGTTGGTTCTATTCATGGTGGCTCGAAACATAATATTATCTCTAATGAGGTGAAGTTACAGCTGACTCTGCGCTCTTACAATCCAGAAGTTCGCTTGCAACAGATTGCGGCAATTGAGCGATTAACTAAGGGGATCGCTGTGAGTGCTGGTTTGCCAGATGAACTTATGCCCCTTGTGCAGGTTCATAATGATGAGACCGTTCCGTCAACCTACAATAACCCTGAGCTGGCGGCCAAGGTGAAGGCGAGTATTGAGTTAGAGGTTGGCAAAGTAAATGTTGTTAATGCAGATCCTGTGATGGCGGGTGAAGATTTTGGTCTTTATGGCCGTACTACTGAGGCGGTACCTATTACCCTGTTTTGGTTAGGTACGGTAGAGCCTGCTAAATATGACGCTAGCCTTGATAGCGGAGTTAGCTTGCCTTCATTGCATTCCAGCCAATTTGCGCCAGATTATCCTCTTGCCATTAGCACTGGTGTACGAGCGATGACACGCAGTGCCATAGACCTATTTAATGGGAAGTGAGTTAACGCAAAGTAGGTAAGTCAGTACCTCTTAATTTAAAAGGGGTACTGCAGGCTTTGATAAGCAGTAGATATCACTGGTTAAAATAATTGAACAGTATGGCCAATCCCCGGTTCATCTTTTCCGGTTTCATCCCTGCAAAGCCAAGACGAATATAGCGATTTTCATCATTCTCTTTATCTAAATGAAAACCCGACTCAGAGACTAGGTAGATATCATGGGCTAAAGCAAACCTCTCAAGCTCTTTGGCATTTTTTTTCACATCTAACCAGATGGCCATGCCGCCTGCGGGGATGGTGAAGCTAATATCTAGCCCTTGTGCTTGGTACTTTTCTAACTGGGAGACTAAGTTATTGCGTCTTTGTTGGTATAGTTTAGTGGTGCGCCGCAAATGTCTTTCAAAGGATCCCTCCTTCATCCAACGTCCGATGGCATCTTGCATTAACACATTGGGCTTATGATTCATCACACTTCGATAGTTGATAAGTGCTGGTGCTAATGATTTATCGACCGCCATATAGCCAATACGGCAGCCGGGAAACATAATTTTTGAGAATGTTGACAGGTAGATAACTAGCCCTTGTGGATCGTCTGCAGCTAAAGGTGCTAAGGGCTGACTTGAGTAGTGAAACTCATGATCATAATCATCTTCAACGATGGCTATCTGGTATTTCGCGGCGAGCTGATAAATTTTCACCCTTTCATGGATTGGCAGAGTCACAGTGGTGGGGTATTGATGTAGTGGGGTTAGATAGATAAGTGAGATTTTTTGCTGCTTAACTAATAGGGTTAAGTGCTCAATATCTATCCCTTTTGGGTGCTGTTTGATGGCTATTAACTCTGCTCCGGCAGTAGTAAAAGCATTCCATGCAGGCTGGTAGCCTAGAGACTCCACAGCAACTTTAGAACCGGGTTTTAATAGCACCTGAGAAAGCAAATACAGCGCCTCCTGTGATCCGTTAACGGTAATGATCTCCTTATTTGTGATTGAGCGGGCTCGTCTTAAGTAGGTAGCAAGTTGAGAGATAAACTGGTCATCTCCTCGATTATTACCGTATGACAGGTGATTAAGACGTGGGCGAGTGAGGCTATCGCTCATATAAGGCTTAAGCTCATGGAAAGGAAAAGCGGAGATATCAGGATTCCCTCCTGCAAAGTTGTAAGCATACTCATGAGCTGGCTTGCTGTTATCGAGTTCAAAAGTTGCAAGGTTTGTCTGCCATATAAATTTATTTTGTTCGCACTTTAAGCTCTCTTTAGCATGACGACTGGATTCCACTGGAATTGATTCAACAACCCTATAGCCTTGGCGCTCTATTGATTGCACCCAGCCTTGGGCGATCAACTCTTGGTAAGCTGCCATGATGGTATGGCGATTGGTTTGCAGTTCAGCAGCAAGTTGACGAGCAGAAGGAAGTGGCTCTTTAGCGTTAACTTGTCCCTGCTTTATAGCGAAGCTTATGGCTCTGGCGATCTGCAAAAACTTTGGTTTAGCTGGTTGGGTTAACGTCAGGGTCAGTGTTTTCATCTCTGGTATAGTTAGATTTTAATATCTGGGCCTATTATTTATACCAGATGCTGCAAGAATCACCATATCAATTTGAATCGGAGAGCTCACTTGCACACATCAACCCGTTTTACTCCTAAGCCCATAACATTGGAATCTAAGGATATCCAACTAAGACCATTAACTAGAGAAGATGTAGAGGCTTTTCAGCTTGCTGGCAATCATGAAAAACTGTGGCAATGGGTAGTGCCTAACCCTTGTACAAGCCTTGAGATGACAGCTGCTTGGATTGAAAAAGTGCTGGTAGAGCAGGAGTTAGGTAACCAAGTTCCCTTTGTGATCATCGATAAGCAAAGCCAAAAGGTGATAGGCAGTACTCGGTATTGCTCAATTAGGCGCGATGATAGGAATATAGAGATAGGCCATACCTTTATCACACCAGAATTTCAGCGTAGTCATGTGAATACTCAAGCAAAATATTTACTCTTGCAACATGCGTTTGAAGTATTGGATGCCATCAGAGTAGAGATTAGAACCCATGAAAAAAACCAACAGTCTCGCAGCGCCATTCTACGTATCGGGGCCGAGTTCGAGGGGATATTACGTAATAGTAGAATTTTGCCCGGTGGCAGCTATAGAAACACCGCCCTTTACAGCATTATTGAGCAAGATTGGCCGCAGGTGAAATCAGCTCTACAGGGGAAAATGGAGCAAACAGTAGGGTCAATTAATGCACATACCTAAAACAATGAAGATGGGAAGCCACGAGCTTATTCATCAGTTTATTGAGACTTTTAGTTTTGGGGCCATTATCTCTGAACAACTTGAGGCTAATCACCTACCATTTTTGCTGAAAAGATCCGAAGGGGAGCTTGGTACGCTATATGGGCATTTCTCTAGAACTAACCTACATTTGGCTACACAAGATGGCTGCACTGTGATGGTTATTCTTCAAGGGCCTCACAGTTACATATCACCGAGCTGGTATGCCTCATCGCCAGCGGTACCAACTTGGAACTATGGCGCAGTGCATATCCATGGAGAGATGGAGCTGTTACCTGCTGATGACACCATTAAGATATTAGATGAAACGGTGATGGCTTATGAGCCTGAGCTGCTGCTCACTGGTGAGACTCTTACTGATGAGCATCGAGATAGGTTAGCGAAGGGAGTGATAGGCTTTAAAATCAATATCACTCAGATGCAGGGAAAGCAAAAGTTAGGTCAACACAGAAAACCAGCAGATCAACTCGGCGTGGTAAACGGCTTAGCAAATCAAAGCAACACAGATGCTATTTCATTGCTTAATTATATGAAAGAGGTGGGTATTGGATTAGGGGAAAAGAATAGTTAATAAAGTTATTATAGATACCGTTTTTATTTTTACTTAATGTTTCGAGGTGCTATTTTAGCCACCTCGATATTACTTTATCTTTTAATCAAGTCGGGCTTTATCTCTTTTTTAAACCATTTCTTTAATAGATCTGATTCATATGCAAAAGGTTGACTCGTAATTGGTTGAATACCAAATAAGAAACTCATGTTTTGCAGTTTCTCTGAGCCAGATTTAATCACTTTCCCATTTTGACTTAAGCTGTAATCGAAATTGATTTTTGGTGGGTAGAGCTCGGATACAACCCTGATATCATCTGCTGAGGCACCAAAGGTGGGTTGAACATCGCCAGCCAAATCAAGATTGGTGACCATAATGTCTAGTTTCTGATCTTTTCCTAGTACAGGGTTAACCTGTTTGCCTAACTCCTCTGTCAGCTCTGTAAACAGGTAGGGGGTAAATTTAGATTGTAGCCAGATGGTTGATTCTATATCTGTATACTGATTGGGATCTTTCCAGATGATGGCAAGGTTGCCATCATGAGTGATGTAATTATCAACGGGTGCATTTTCGGCCGTTGATGTACACCCTGTTAATATCGCCATGAATATCAATGTAAGTAATGAAAATGGATATTTCATACTAACTCCTTTCAAATTGGTTAATATTAGTGGGGATTTTAATGCCACATTTTTAAACGTATAACATCGTTTGGACAATGTATTTTATCCTTTTGGTTTATCCATTCAAGCTTTGTTGATTAAGTTTAATCTCTAATTTATTTAATATTCAGTTTTACCATTTTTGATGTTGTATCAAATTCACTTAAATCAACACCTTGGTTATATTAGATTTATTTATGATGTATTTATTTTTAATACTTATGTTCCATTAATTTAACAAGGGGATTTCGGCTTGTTTTTTGAAGGCCAATAAAAGTTAATTTATAGCCACTAAATGTCTAACAGTTCTAAAAACTTTATCTCTGGTTCATGTTCGAGTAGCCCATCAAGTTGTGTTAATAGTTGAGTGAAATATGGCTGTTGACAATGTTCCTCGAAGGCAGCTTGATTGGTAAATGACTCCTGGAAGATAAATGTGGCTGAGTCATCCTGAACATTAAATAGCTTGTAGCTCACTGAGCCTGGCTCATTACGGCTTGGGGCTAGCATGGCTAACAGTAAGCGTTTTAACTCGGTCTCTTTTCCTGTTTTTGCTTGGAATGTGGCAATTAGATTTATCATTACGGCTCCTGTTTAGATTAACGGTATCTTTTGCTGCGTTGAAGAAATTCGATTTTGTATCCATCGGGATCTTGGATAAAAAAGAAACTCGCGAGATGGGTGTTTTTATGATTGAGATGTTTAATATTGGTGGGTTTCATATCTAATAAGGTGAGCCCGTGGAAGCTCTCCTCAATATCTTCGACACTCACGGCTATATGTCCATAGCCGCTGCCATGGCTATAGTCATTGTCAGTGTCATGGTTATAGGTGAGTTCGAGTTCGAAATCAGTTGTCTGGTTACCTAGGTAAGTTAAGGTGAATTCGTCGAAAATAAACTGTTCCTTTATCTCAAGTCCAAGTGCTGCTTGGTAAAAGGCGATGGAGGTCTCCAGATCTCTGACTCGGATCATGGTATGGATCAGTTTGCTTGTATGGATATTCACTTGAGCTCCTCTTTAAAAAGGAGCTAGCATATTCCTGTCGCCCTATTGCTTGGTAGTACTGGAGTACGACAGGAGATGAATAGTGAATTTTTGTCGCTACACGGCTGTTGATTGTTTTAGGTAGATAAGACATGAACAGCGAAGTATTGAGGCTAGGTTGGTGACGCCACCATTGTGTACCATCGATTCTTTATAGATATTGCTGATAAATTTTGGCACAGACATCTCTTGATTGTTTGCTATCTGTTCCAGTATCTCCCAGAAGCTGAGTTCGAGTTTGACACTGGTGGCATGCCCATCAATACGGATTGCTCGAGTTATGTATTGGTAGTGCTCTATGGGCTGCTGTGAAAATATCTGGCACATAATTAAACCTACTAATGTCAAACCGAGAATTTTGTTCTGTTTTTATCCTACTGTCAAAGTTTTTGGCTCAGTTTTGAATGTGATCTGTAGGTTTTTAAGCGTTATGGAATAACTTGTGTCATCGCAGCATCTGACATGAGGTCCATGATGTTGTCGGCGGTTTTGTCATAAGGTTGCCAGAACATCTGCTTGGAAAAAAAGTCTGGATTGTTATCGAGTAATGGGTTGTTTTCGACAAGATTACTAACCGATACCATGCCTAATTCATTGACGAGCCGATTTTGAACGGACCTTCCGATAAAGTAGTTAGCGACGATTTCGGCAGCTTCGAGCTTTGCTCCACTTAGATGTTTAGCGAAGTTGATGGTATCTAGCCAAACAGTGCTACCCTCTTCGAATTGAACATATTGCCATTGACCACCCTCAGCATTTTTATTCGCAATCTCAACACCATAGCTTGAGGTTAATAGTAGCTCCTGATCATAGCTAGGAGTCCCATCCCAAAATGAGTGAACCTGTTGATATAAAAGGTTAGTTTGCAGCTGCGCTTCATCTGCAACAAACTGCATCGCTTGTCGTCTATTACCTGAGTTGATGAGGTCGTTAATATAGAAAGGGGGCTTGTCCATAGCGAGCATGACTAGTGCGATATTTGGCTGGATCTGTCCTTTGGCCAGAGAGAGTTTACCTTTCCATTTATCATCCCAGAGATCTTTTACCGATACTGGTAACTCATCTATCGTTAACTTATTCATATTAGCCCATATACCATAGGCTCCACCTCCAAAGGGGATATAGACACTACCTTGCTTAACAATTCCCATGGGAAGCGTAGTTAGCTCAGCTTTTAGGTTCTTGTAGTTAGGCATTCTGGGAGACTGGGTGTCAATTACCTGAAGAAGCTTGGCGGTTTTCTCCTCCTGCATCTTGATGTAATTAAGAGTCAGAAATGAGATATCACATTTGCCGGAGCGGATAACATCAAACATCTGCTCAGGACCGGATGCAAGCGGGCTAATGACTTGAGCTTCAATATTGTAGTCGTGAGCTTTGAGTTGCTGATTAATTGCGGTGAGATCTTGGGGGGTGATGTAGCCATCCCAGGTAAATATTCGCAGGATCTCTGTTGCATGTGAGATAGGAGAGACCATAGCTAAAGTGCTAGCTAACAGAATAATATATCGCATAGTGATCCTTCTGCTGTGCATGGCGAGATGGAAGTACAAACTTCTAACCTAATGCACTATTTTAAATCAGATTTCATTGGTCTGGTCCCCTGTAAAAGTATTCTCCATGAAGCCATTTATCGCAAGCGGAATTTTCATTTTTAACTGTTTCAACGAGAAATATTCATTTGCTCTGTAAAACAGACCTTATTCATAGCCGTTAGCTCAAGTGAGATTGTTTGATGTTTTAAAGGTAAGGATAGTGGCAAGGTGTTGATGAACTAGCTTAAATTAAGCTTGAGTGAGGAATTGTTTAAACCTCTTGTTATCTAAAGCTGACTTTACCGCCAATCATCTTTAGTGAAGGGGTTCCTCTTACTAGTGTATCTCGGGCAAACTCTTGTCCACAGCCTGGGCAGATACAGGGTGTTTGTGTGTGATCTTCTACTATCCGCTCCTTGAAACATTTTACTAGTGCGCCTTTTCCCCCTTTACGATATTTAAATAGTTGAGTTTTACACTTAACGCAGAAGATATCGACAGTTCGTGTAGGGCCTTTCTTATTGGGTTTAGCCATCGTTCTAATTGAATTGAATAAGTTGTATTTAGCTTACGTTTAATCATCTTTAAGTCAAGATTAGGCTGACTGAAGGTTGGGAGGCCATAAATTGGTATTAGGCTTTGCTAGAAAAGGCAGAAGTTATAGATCTCATCTAGTCTTTTAGTATCAATGAGAAGAAGCTTGAGGATGAAATATGTCTAGTTCTGATAACCGAAATGGTGCGGGTAGAGTGGCATTAATATTAATGGCAGTATCATTACTGTCACTTAGCGGATGCAGCAACTATGATCCTGTGCCTGTTGAAAAATGTTCAGAGGTGGTCAAGCACGCACAAAAAGTGCTTGGTAGTATGGCTCCTGATGGTAAAACCATGATGGCTGATTGCAAGGCTGCATCAGATAGTGAACGTGGTTGCGTGATGGCGGCAACCAAGAAAGGCGCATTGGCTCAATGCATGTAAAATTATTTCCCACCTATTATATAAACCACATATAGGAATATTTTGGTTAGAAATATAACATTTCACTAACTTGATATATCATGATGTAAAAGCTCATAAATCATGGTGTTAGTTAATGTATAAAATAATAAAAATATTCCTTATCGGTACATTATCACTGGTTTTCATCCTCTCTTGTGGCATCTACTTCGCCATGAATTTGAGTTTACCTCGACTTTCTGGCGAGTTGTTTAGTGCTCACATCTCTAAAGATATAACACTGGAGCGCGACCGTTTAGGCACGGCTGTTATCTCAGGTCAGAGCCGTAAAGATGTGACTTATGGTTTAGGTTTTGCTCATGGACAGGACAGGTTTTTTCAGATGGACTTGTTAAGGCGTAATGCGGCAGGTGAGCTGTCTGAGATTTTTGGAGAGAAAGCACTTCCTTTGGATAAAAAGCGCCGCTTCCATCAGTTCAGAAAACGCGCTGAGAGAATAGTGGCTAATCTACCGATAACCGAAAAGATGATGCTACAGACCTATGCAAATGGGGTTAACGATGCCCTTGCTGAGCAACATCTCGCTTCATTTGAGTATCTTGCTACAGGGACAAAACCTAAGCCATGGGTTCCTGCTGATAGCCTGCTGGTTATCTATAGTATGTATCTGGATCTCCAAGGGAGGACACCAACAAGAGATATGGTGTTAACTCAGATAGAGAAGCTACATGGTCAAGAGATGTTGGCTTTCATCATACAAAATAGCCCCTATCAGGCAGCGCTTGATGGCAGCTTACTTCCTACTGAGTCAGTCGCAGTACCAAGATTATCACCTTCAAGCCTGCTTGCGGCAAAGATGACAGATATTAAGGAGCCTCTGGATATAGGCAGTAATAACTGGGCTGTGACAGGGGAGTTAACTCAAAGTGGCAAGGGGATGTTATCTGATGATATGCACCTATCACTGGCTGCGCCCATTATCTGGTATAGAGCGCAACTGAATTACATAAACACCGCAGCTAACAAGGGAGAGAAGGTGCAAGTGACAGGTGTTTCTCTGCCTGGCGCGCCAGCTATTGTTGTGGGGACAAACGGTCTGCTTGCATGGGGATTTACTAACGCTTATATCGATACCGCAGATTGGGTAGAGTTAACGCCAGCGGATAAGATCTCAACAGAGGTTGAGACAATCGCATTACCAGACAGCAGTATTGAGTACACTATCGAGCTTTCAAGGTTTGGGCCCGTTAAGCGGGTTAACAAGCAGGCTTATGGCCTCTCTTGGGTTGCTCATCGCGATTACGCGGTGGATATGGAGCTTATGGAGTTGGAAACAGCTGATAGTGTTAAGCAGGGGCTAACCTTGGCCACTCGTTTTGGTATTCCGGTGCAAAATATCATGTTGGTGGACAGTGATGGTAACGCTGGCTGGACGCCTGCCGGCGCTGTTCCTTCGCGCACTAACCCCAGTAATACCGCTCAAAAGGCCAACAGGTTTCAAATTAACGCTTGGATGGAAGATGAAGCTGTTTTGCCTCAAGTTTATAATCCAGAATCTCAACGGTTATGGTCTGCAAACTCCAGAGTTATGTCGTCAAAAGCGGCTAAGCGATTTGGTGATGGTGGTTATGCGTTGGGGGCTAGGGCTCAGCAGATAAGAGATAGGCTGTTTGAATCGACAAGTTTCACAGAGGCGTCGTTCTTAAAGCTTCAACTGGATAATGAAGCACGTTTTTTAAGTTCATGGCACCAATACCTGATCACACTACTGGCTACTCAACCTAAGCGTTTTGCTAAAGATATTCAGCTGCTAAGAGACTGGCAGAAGTGTGCTTGTGCCGATTCTGTAGGGTATACATTGGTGAGAGGGTTTAGAGCTCAGCTAATAGATTCGGTTTTTGCCCCACTTGAAACTGAGTTGAATGAGATAGAGTTAAGTTTATCTGTTGTGAAGCGTTATTTAGAGCCTGCAATTTGGCAAATTATCACTGAGCAGCCAGAGAGTTGGCTTCCTGCTCAATACAGTAGTTGGGATGAGTTTATCATCTCTAGCTACCAAGCATCGGTTACAGGTTTGCTCGCTAAGCATAGTGAAGAGGGTGAATTTGCAGATCTGCAATGGGGAAAGATTAATCAATTGGAGATAAAGCACCCTTTTAGCCGGCAAACTCCTCTACTAAGCCGCTTTTTAGATATGCCCAAAATAGCTGGTTATGGCGACTCCTTTATGCCTGCGGTTCAACGAGGATCATTTGGTGCATCTCAACGTTTTATTGTTCAGCCAGGTTTAGAGGAGCAGGCTGTGATGATGGTTCCTGGAGGGCAATCGGGCCATCCTTTATCTGATTATTATCGTAGTGGTTTTGATGATTATGCCAAGCAAAAGAGTACCGCTCTGTTGCCCAGTGAGAGTTTACATAAGATAACGATTAAAGCTGGCGATTGAAATCTATACAGTGATTAGAATGCCCAGGTTAATTTGGCGTAATAGGTTCCTTCTGCGATATCGCCAAACAGAGTCTCTCCCGAGCTATCGGTGCCATTGTAGGCAATACATGCCATGACTGGTCCGATTGGGGCACTGATGCCGAGGTTATAATAGAGATAGGCTTCACCTAAGGCATCTTTTGTATTCCAATGGCCCAGTTGAATGTCCAGAGAGAGAGCTGTGTCCCATAAAGCAAGGGACTTGTTATATTCAACTCGATAAGCGCTGTCTTGGCTTAGATCTCCTAATATATCGTTTAGCGTATGGCTAAAGGAGAATTGACCATAGGGGCTGTGTAGGTCAATCATGAGCTCGGTAAAGTCTAGACTTATCCCTCTGTCAGTACCCTGAATAAGATATTGATAGAGGGTAACAGATAGGACAAGCTCCTCGTTTAACCCAAAGCGGTAGCCAGCGTAGAGATCTGTTTCAAGGTTCTCTCCCGCTTCATAGGGGCTAGCGTCATCGATAAAATTAAATGTTGAGATAAAGGTGCCGACATAGAAACCATTTTCCGTCGCTAGTCCTGCATGTAACTGCATGGCAGGATCGCTTTGTGTCAGTGATACACCATAGGCTCTATGATCTGTGGTGGCTGCGATATAGCCGAAATAGCTGACCTCTCCATGGCTTTGGCTGGGAAATAGACCGAATAATAGAAGCGCGAGTAGGCTTTTCAGTAAATAATTCATATCCTTTGCCTTTTTACTGTTGTATTAGCATATGGCTAAAATATAGAGCATAGATCACTCTATTTCGAATATTTACTTAAGGTTGGGGCATAAAGGAAAAGTTAGTTGAATAGCAGATAAAAGCAGGCATCGATGATGCCCACTAAGATGTGATTAATACCGAACGGTATAATATTGAGGTTAGCCCTGAAGTAACTCTTTGGCGTTGGCTAGGGTATTGCTGGTGATCACATCGCCGCCAAGTAATCTTGCTAACTCTTCGATACGCTGGAGCTTATCTAAAGAGACCATAGAGGTTTCCGTTTTACCCGCTTTACTGTGCTTGTTAACGAACATATGTTGGTGACCGTTACCCGCAACCTGGGGTAGGTGAGTCACACAAAATACTTGAGTCGAGTCTCCAAGGGAGCGAAGCATACGGCCTACAACTGCGGCGGTTGGACCTGAAATCCCCACATCAACTTCGTCAAAAATCAGTGTCGGTGTTGATACTTTTTTCGCCGTAATAACCTGAATGCCAAGTCCGATACGTGAGAGCTCACCACCAGATGCAACCTTAGAGATGGCTTGCATCGGTTGGCCTGGGTTTGTTGAGACCTGAAACTCTATGCTGTCGCAACCATTAGGTGATATCTGCTCCTCATTGAAGGTGACAGCGATACAGAACTTGCCCTTTGGCATACTGAGTTCATGAATCGATTGAGTGACCTTTTTATCTAACTCTTTGGCGTATCGACTTCGGCTTTGGCTAAGCTTTTTAGCGTGCGCAAGGTAGCTCTCTCTGCTGGCATTGACTTGCTCCTCCAACTGAGTGAGTGCGTCCTCATCTGAATCTAGTGAGTTAAGCTCTGCTAATAACTCCTGGTGATGCTCATAGAGGGCACAAGGAAGTACCTGATGTTTACGCGAAAGCTGCATCAATTTAGAGAGTCTCTGTTCAAGCTGCTCAAAATACTCAGGATCTAGCTCTAATTTATCTAAATAACGTTCTATTTCACTGCTGCTTTCCTGAATTTGGATAAGTGCATCATTAAGCATACTGACTATGTTTTTAAGAGCAGGATCGTAGCTTTCGAGCTCTTGAGCTTGAGTGATACCAGCATTTATCAGTGATTCAACGCTGCCCTGTTCATTCTCTTGCAGTATGTAGAGTTCACTTTTACAGGCCTGAATAAGGGCCGTACCATTGGCAAGTTTCTTGTGCTCAGCTTCAATCTCCTCAAATTCACCCTCATTGAGGGCAAACTCATTGAGCTCCTCAACTTGATATTGGAGTAACTGCTTACGTGCGATACGTTCATGCTGAGTTTGCTGTAGTGCCTTAAGCTCTTTCTCAATTAATCTGCAGCGTTGGTAGCCAGAAGAGACGGCTTCGAGTAGTAATCTGTGATTAGCATAACTGTCTAATAGAGTTAGCTGGTGCTCACTCTTCAGCATAGCGTGATGAGCATGCTGACCATGGATGCCAATTAATAGCTGTCCTAAGCTTTTAAGTTGAATAAGCGGGACAGGGTTACCGTTTATGTAAGCCCTTGAGCGCCCATCACTGTTGATGGTTCGCCTTAAAATACACTCTTGATCTAACTCGAGATCATTATCTTCAAGCCAACGCTTTGCTAAGGGGACATCACCTAATGAAAACCTTGCACTGACTTCAGCTTTCGATGCACCGGGGCGAACAGTACTGGCATCGGCACGATTGCCAAGACAGAGCCCCAAGGCGTCAATTGCAATAGATTTACCTGCACCTGTTTCACCTGTAATGCTGGTCATTCCAGGTTTAAAATCCAATTCGAGAAATCGAACAATGGCAAAATTATTAATGCTGAGTTGGCAAAGCATGATGAGACCCCTTCACTTTGGGCACTGTGTTTATGAACAGTATATACTGATTTTATATACAGTAAAGCCTTGTGTGAAAATTAACCTTATACTAACGGAGCATACGCTTTAAACACTTTGATTATCAAGTAATTGTTCAGCGAGTTCTAATGCAAAAAACTTTGTATTAAGGGCAAGGTTATAATGCTTAACAGTGTTCCTAACATAATGGCTTGGGCACTCACCATCACCTTAATTTGATATCGTTCGGCAAGTAGGTAGACGCTAGCTGCGGTCGGAAGGGCTGCTAGCAGGACTCCCATAACGAAGTAGTCACCCTCAATTCCAAACGCTGATAATAAAATATAGGCCAGCGCAGGCTGAATGAACAATTTCGCTAGGTTTATCCAGCTCAACTCGGCAATTAAGTCGAGCCATTTTGGCTTCTGGTGGCTGATTTCATGGTTGCCGCTCGCTTTTACAAGCACCATACCGATAGCAAAGAGCGCGCAGGGACTGGATGTCATACCTATATCTCTTAGCATGATGGAGAGAGGCTCGAACAGTTTAAGCTCTATGGCGGATAGAAATACACCAATAGCACTGCCAATGACTACTGGATTCTGTACTAAGGAGAGCGAGATAATCAGCAAGGGTGACTGTTTTTTCTCTCTCTTTTTGTCGCCTTTTTCCTGGTAAAGCTCAATTGAGACTAGCACCAAAGCAAAAACGATAACGGAGAGCAAACTGGCAATGGCTGCTGCGGTAAGCGCGCTTTGTTGCTCAGGAAAAAGCATAGATAGGAGAGGGATCCCGATAAATGCTGTATTACCGAATGTGGTATTTAATGCCCTAAGAGCCGCCAGATCTGCTCGTCCCTTATTGGTGATGTGTGAAACCAAAACCACCAATAGATAGGTTAGTAGCATTGCTAAGCTGTATCCAGCGATAAAGCCCCACTGTAGTATCTCGTGGATTGGGGTCTCTGCCAGTGCGATCAACATGATGGCCGGAAATGCCACGTAGTAGACGTACTGGTTTAGCACCAGATCCGTGTCAATTGGTAGGATCTTGAGTTTTTGTACCAAGGAGCCTAATAACATCATGGCGAGTACTGCGAACAGGGGAGTTAAGATTGGTGACATTAAAAGCAATTCCAGATTGGCGTGATACTCAGTTAAAATACCATAACTGAGGGAGCAGGAACTATGACCTACTTATTATTTATATCAATGGCCATAAGAAATTAGGCTGAGCAGGAGTTGGCTCAGCCTAGAGTTATTTCGTTGTATTACGACGAGATGAGGTGCGCTGCTTTAGCGGCGTAGCATTAACCTTAGTCTGAATCGTATTTCTGTTAGGCGGTAACACACCCAATTCACAATAGAAATTGATCTGCCTTCTTAGCTCAAACAGTGAACCTGTTCGAGTTTGTCCACCAATTGATAGTGACCAGCTATCAGTTAATCCCCTGTTGTTCGTTAAAATAAAACCTTGATAAATTAACTTACGCATAATTAAACAGAAAGGTTAGCCTTCCTGCATTCCTACACCTATGTTAGATACGCCTGCATCGACAATCTCTTTGCGCAGGGATTTTATAAACTCAGCATTGAGTTTAGGGTTGTCTTCAATAAGGGTTAGCAGGTTCTCTTGCAGCGCCTTCTCGTCGAGCATCACTTCATGATTGAAGATAAAATCGTCGAACGCTTCTTCGTCGAGCTCAACATCTGAGATGGCTTCAATATAGTTTGCCACTGTACTCGATGACAGTTTACTGATGTTGACAATATCTTCCTCAATTTTGCTTTGAAGTGCACTTAAAAGGGCGATTAATGCGGTGGTTGCATCCATCGCAGGGTAGACACCATATACATCAAAATTAGCCGGGTCAGGGGTGTTTAGCTCCAACCTTTCTAAGTAGATATCGATATTGAGTTTTAATTTTGAATCATAACTGGATTGCCACAACAGATTTAGCACTGTGTCTAATACCTGAGGATCACCAAATTCGCAGACCTCAGAGAAAAGTTGGTAGTTGGGCAACATGCGCTGACATAGGGCTATTGCAAATACTTTTTTCTGTTGGAAATCTAATGCTTTTACACGCTTAAAGAAGCCTAGTTTGGTTGTCATCTATTACATCCGTTGATAACTGTGATATCACTTGATTTGCGGCTGATTCTACCTTAGTTAGCTCGTCAAGTAACTCTAGTATTTCTGGTTCGACATCGGCAACGGCCGAGCCGCGTTTCAAACTTGATTCTATCTCCTGACAAAGCTTTTGTGTGGTAGGTACGCCACAATAACAGCATGCGCCATGGAGTTTATGCACTGAAGCGAGCATAGATTCTTGATTAAACTCCTCCAATGCCTGTTTTATTTGATCTGTGGTTTCAGGCAGCGATGCCACTAACATCTTGAGCATATCCAGTGCCAGATCTGGCTTCTGATTGGCTTGTGTGAGGCACAGTTCCCAGTTAAGGGTAAATGGATCGAAATGAGTAAACTTAGGGCGCGTCTTCCAGCGATTGATCACGCTCTTTAACGCCGCTTCATCGATAGGTTTAGGCAGATAACCATCCATGCCGCTTTGTTGGATCATC
The DNA here is from genome assembly GCF_019457885.1 of Shewanella nanhaiensis. Lineage (GTDB taxonomy): Bacteria > Pseudomonadota > Gammaproteobacteria > Enterobacterales > Shewanellaceae > Shewanella > Shewanella nanhaiensis. The sequence continues at coordinate 29,999 of NZ_JAHZST010000015.1, read as the reverse complement.
TCTCGCTCTTCTGCAATCGCATGCGCGGTTACTGCAATAATCGGTGTGTTACGGTTAAGCGAGTGCTGCCTAATCTGTTTAGTGGCGCTAATTCCATCTGTGCCTGGCATCTGAATATCCATGAAGATGAGATCGAAACTGCGCTCCTGGGCGATATTCACCGCTCCCTGACCATTGTCTATCACAGTGACTTGACTCACTAGCTCTTTTAACAGGGTATCGATTAACTTGAGGTTTGCAGGGTTATCATCGACCGCTAATACGTTGAGGTTTTCTCTGGCTATAGGCTCAACTTGGGTATGCTCCTCTAATTGATGGGGACTGCTTGTATCGGGTTTCGGATCGATAAGTGTTTCAGCTAAAACTTTTTCATTGACTGGAGCCAGTAATATTTTATCCACGGTATCAAATATGGCGTGAGTGTCTTGCTCATTCGTACACACAAGGTAGAGGACAAATTGAGATAACTCTTTAATCGACTTTAACTGTTCAGTAGAGTCCTCATCAGGGTTAAGCGCCTTGCAGCTCACGACGGCATAGTCATATTTTTTTGAACCAGATAGCGAGCACTCTGCAAGTTGGCCCATTGAGCCAATATTGGTTGTTTTCATCCCCCAGTGCTGAAACTGTTTGAGTAGTGCCTTGTTGGACAACTCTCTTGGCTCTACCAGTAATATTGATCTGTTGAGTAGTTTCTCAGGTGTGAGGAAGTGACCTACTGGGTATTGGCTGGTTTCTAATGGAAGGGTAAACCAGAATGTTGAACCTTCATTGGCTTTAGAGTTACACCCAATCTGGCCCCCCATACGGTTAACCAGACGCTTAGTGATAATTAAACCCAGTCCAGTACCGCCAAAGCGACGTGAAATCGAGGAGTCGGCTTGGCCAAAGGCTTGAAAAAGTATCTCCTGCTGTTGAGGGGCTATACCAATCCCTGTATCTGTTATTTCACACCTGATGTTTACCTTATCTTTGGTGCCATCTGTGAGTTTTAGACTTAAGTGAACACTACCGCTATCGGTGAACTTGATAGCATTACCTATTAAGTTTGTTAGGATCTGACCTATTCGCATAGGATCGCCGCACAGGGCTTCGGGGATAGATTGATCTATGTCGATAACGAGCTCAATATCTTTCTCTCGGGCACTGTTTGACAGTATAGTTACTGTGTCACCAACCAGTTCGCGTAGGGCGAAAGGCAAGTTCTCTAATACCAGCTTTCCCGCCTCTAATTTAGAGAAATCTAAGATGTCATTAATTATCTCAAGAAGGTTAGTTGCACTCTTCTCTATGGTGTTGATGTAGTCCTGTTGACTCGTATGCAAGGGCGTTTTCAGTAGCTGCTTGGCGAATCCGATGACACCATTAAGTGGCGTTCTAAGCTCGTGGGACATGTTGGCTAAAAACTCAGATTTTATCCGGCTGGCCTCAAGGGCTCGTTTTTTCGCTAAATCCAGCTCGACGTTTTGGATCTCGATCTGTTCCAGTGTCTCCCTCAGATCTGAGGTTGCTTGGTCGATATTTTGTTGCATCTCATCATGGTATTCAGAGAGCGAGCTTGCCATGGCATTAATACCGCGTTTAAGCAGATCAAGCTCACCAATAAGATTTCCATCGACTCGAGTGTCCAGTTTACCTTCACGAATTTTTGCTACGACCCTTACCATCTCCGTAATAGGTTGGGTCACATTTTTAACCAGACGAAAGGTAAAGAGTAAATTAAGTTGCACCCCAATTAGGACAATTATAAAGGCCGCAACGGCAGCTCTATGTTGTTCAAGAAGTGAATTCTCTTTATTGACCAGTATCGCAATATAACCCAGCTTAGCGGCTGAGAGTTGCTGGGAGTCTCTGTCATCGAAGTTTGTCAGTTTAAGTTCATGATCTGATGAGAAGATAGGGCTACGCAGAATCAAGCTGTCACCCACCTGTTCAAGCTCAGTCCTCATTAGACTACTTAATGGTTGATCATAGCGCATAAGCTCATGATCTTTATAGTGATGAGAGGTGACGATAACGCGATTTTCAGTGTCGAAAATGGCAATAAACTGAACCAGAGAGGATTTATTGAGTTGGGCTGCGGTGATCAATTTTTTCGTTGTTTCAAAATCTTGCTTCTCGAGACCTATCTCGGCGGCAATAGCGAGTGGCTCGATGATATTTCCACCCTGCTCAATGAGTGTTTCTTCGAGTTCATAGAAACGATTTATGGTAAAATAGCTGCCTAATAAGATCCCAACGAGGATAGTTGGAGCTAACGCCAATACAAGCACCCATGATCTCAGGCTATATTTGGTCATGTTGTCGGCTTTATTCATTAGGTTCGCTGATCTACTCGGTTCTTGACACAGTTAACACTAGACTGCCAGAAGTCAGGCAGTCTTGGCCAGTATTATTATTGATTTAGAGGCCTAAATGGCACAGTTTTTTAAAGCAAAACCAAACAGTTCAAAGCAACTTTCGGCAAAAGTATCACTCCAAGTCACCCGGTTGGATCATTTGGGGGCAGGCATTGCTCAACATAATGGCAAAGTTGTGTTTATTCCCGGTGTATTACCTGGGGAAAAAGCCATGGTTCAGCTGACTGAGCAGAAAAAACGGCACTCCAGAGCGAAGTTATTGAATCTTGAGACTCACTCTATCGACCGTGTTGAGCCCAAATGTGCCCATTATCATCAATGCGGTGGCTGCGATCTTCAGCATCTTGCCCTTGAGAAGCAACGGCTTCATAAAGAGTCTGCATTAGTCAGTTTAATGGCAAAATTAAGTCACACTGAAGCTGAGGCTTTGGTTCCGGCTATTATAGGCGAACAATGGCATTATCGTCGCCGTGCTCGTTTAGCCACTTTTTACCATCAAGAAACAAAGAGAACCACATTAGGCTTTAGAGCTCAGTCGAGTAAAGAGGTGATTGATATCTCCTCTTGCACAGTGTTAGCCAAATCTCTGTCTGAGTTAATTTCACCTTTGTCTAAGTTATTAAATCAACTGGCCGGAAAAAGAGCATTGGGGCATGTAGAGCTTATTGATGTGGATAATGGTCAGTTTGTGGTGGTGAGAGTGACTAAAGAGCTCTCGGATAAGGACAAAGAGAAGCTGCTCTCTTTTGCACAGGAGCATAAGGTCAACCTGATTGTTCAGGGCAATGAAGGGGAGCTTTCGGTCATTAAAGGGCCAAAAGAGTTACCTTTTTACACATTAAACCATGAGATTAAACTGAGCTTTACACCGGGGAACTTTGTTCAAGTCAATGGTGAGATAAACAAAGCTATGGTTGAGCAGGCGGTTCAATGGCTGGATGTAAAAGCCGATGAGCGAGTGCTAGATCTTTTCTGTGGTGTTGGAAATTTCAGTTTACCTCTTGCCAAATCGGGCGCTGAAGTGATCGGTGTTGAAGGTGTCCCTGAGATGGTGGCGCAGGCGAGAATCAATGCTAAGCAGAGCGATTTGTCTGATGTGACCTTCTTTCATACCGACTTAAGTGCTGATCTCTCTAAAGAGCCTTGGCTAGGTAAAGTGGATAAGTTACTGCTCGATCCTGCAAGGGCAGGGGCGTTTGAGAGTTTGCAATGGTTAAAGAAGATGAAACCTAAATCAATCGTTTATGTTTCTTGCGATCCCTCGAGCCTAGCCAGAGACAGTGAACCTTTGCTAAAGCATGGTTATAAGCTAAAAAAACTAGGCTTAGTCGATATGTTTCCTCAAACACATCACATTGAAGCTATGGCACTGTTTGAGTTGAGTTAATTTCAGCTTCAATTAAGCTAATATGATGAAAATTTAGCTAAACAAGTGATATTCAGCCTTTGTTAATTGACAATGACAGCTCAATGCTGAAGATAGCTATATTATTGATTTGTGCTGCAGGATTTTTGTAGCACATATTTTGATTCAAAGTTAAGGACGAAATTGAGATGGTATCAGTTCGAGAAGCGCACTTTAGTGATCCTAATTTTCAACTAGAGGAGTGGGTTAACCGCTACATTAGTGATACTGATGAGGCTCAAACTCTGCTCGAACTGCTCTGTCGAATCGATACCATGGTGAGTGGGAGCCAGCAGGATAATAGTATGCAGCTCCAACGTGCCAGAGAGATGATAGAGATCTTGGCGCCACTGAATATGGATATCGAAACCCTGCAGGCATCGGTTCTGTTTGTGGTGTTTGAAGCTGGCATCATCTCTCAAGAGGACCTTGAAGAGCGATTTGGCACTGAGTTAAGCCGCTTGGTCATGAGTGTTGAAACCATGAATGCCATCGGCGCTCTTAAGGTGGATAATGACTCTCGCACCAGTGATGTGAAAATAGATAATATCAGGCGTATGTTGCTGGCGATGGTGGAAGATGTGCGCGCCGTGGTCATCAAACTTGCCGAGCGGATCTGTCTGCTACGTGAAGTGAAAAATGCCGATGAGGAGACGCGGGTACTGCTAGCCCGTGAGATTGCTGATATCTACGCGCCTCTCGCTAACCGGTTAGGTATAGGTCAACTTAAATGGGAGCTTGAGGATATCTCTTTTCGCTACCTACACCCGGAGACCTATAAAGAGATAGCCAAGCAGCTAGATGGTAAGCGTTTGGATCGCGAAACCTTTATTGATGATTTTGTTGCGCAGCTTCAGGCCAGATTAGATAAAGATCAGATAAGGGCCAAGGTCTATGGCCGCCCTAAGCATATCTACAGCATCTGGAAGAAGATGAAGGGCAAAGATCTTAAGTTCGATGAGTTATTTGATGTTCGCGCTGTGCGGATCGTGACCGATAGGTTGCAGGACTGCTATGGTGCCCTTGGGGTGGTTCACACCCTTTGGCATCATATCCCACGTGAGTTTGATGATTACGTCGCAAATCCTAAACCAAATGGCTACCAATCTATCCATACCATAGTTGTTGGACCCGAAGGGAAGACCGTCGAGATCCAGATCCGAACCGAGCAGATGCATGAAGATGCTGAGTTAGGTGTCGCCGCCCACTGGAAATATAAAGAGGGCGCAGGTGGTGGTAAACAAAGTGGCTACGAAGAGAAGATAAACTGGCTACGCAAGATCCTTCAGTGGCAGGAAGATGTGGCTGAAAGTGGCAACTTAGTTGAAGAGGTGCGCAGTCAGGTATTTGAAGACAGAGTGTATGTCTTTACGCCAAGTGGTGAAGTGGTCGATCTGCCATCTGGGTCTAGCGTGCTCGATTTTGCCTACTATATTCACTCCCATGTGGGACATAAGTGTATCGGTGCTAAGGTTGATGGCCGTATTGTGCCTTTTACCTACCAAGTGGAAACTGGTGAACGCGTTGAGATCATCACCTCAAAGCATCCTAATCCCAAGCGTGATTGGCTAAATCCTAATTTAGGCTATATCCGCACCTCTCGCGCTCGCTCTAAAATACAGCACTGGTTTAAACAGCAAGATAGAGATAAAAATATTGTTGCCGGTAAAGAGATGTTGGAGTCTGAACTGGCAAGAGCTGGACTTAAGCTAAAAGATGCTCAAAGCGCAGTTGAACGCTTTAACCTTGTGAGTATGGATGATCTGCTTGCCAGTATTGGCGGTGGTGATGTACGCCTTAACCAAGTGGTTAATCATGTTCAGAGCCAGATGCGCATTAATCAGGTTGACGATGAAGCCGCTGTTGAAGATCTGGTTAAGAAGAGTGGCATTAAAGCCAAAAAAGAGGGTAAAGGTCAGGTTGAGGTCAATGGCGTCGGTAATTTGATGAGCCATATTGCGCGTTGTTGTCAGCCTGTGCCTGGTGATGAGATCTTTGGTTTTATCACTAAAGGTCGAGGGATCTCTGTGCATCGCGCCGATTGTGAGCAAGTTAAAGAGTTGATGCGAGTTCACCCAGAGCGGACGGTCGATGTGGTCTGGGGGGAGCATTACTCAGGTGGCTATAAGATACGTTTACGAGTTATCGCCAATGACCGTTCAGGGCTTCTTAGAGATCTCACTTCAGTACTGGCGGCTGAAAAGTCACATGTGATGGCGATGAGTTCCTCATCGGATGTTAAGACTCAGACCGCGGCGATTGAGCTGGAACTTGAGCTGTATAATTTAGATGGACTTTCACGAGTAATATCTAAAATTACCCAAGTGGAAGGGGTGAGTGAAGCCAGAAGGCTTTAATTGCACCTTGTTATGACTGATTATAGATAGAGAGAAAATGGCGACTCAGGTCGTCATTTTTATGTTTTGAAAGAAATTTGAAGGTGTCGCTATGCACAACAATGATATTCAACCTCTGCTCGATATTATGGCTAAGTTGAGAGATCCTCAAACTGGATGTCCGTGGGATATAGCGCAACGCTTTGAAACAATAGTGCCATTTACCCTTGAGGAAGCCTATGAAGTGGCTGATACCATTGAGAGAATGGCTATTGATGAGCTTCCCGATGAGCTGGGAGATCTGCTGTTTCAGGTGGTCTTTTATTGCCAATTAGGTAAAGAGCAGGGGCTGTTTGATTTTGCCGATGTGGTAGAGAAAATCTGTAATAAACTTACTTCACGTCACCCCCATGTCTTTGGAACGCTTAAAGGTGTGAGTAGCGACGAGGTCAAAGAGAACTGGGAGCAGATTAAGGCTAAAGAACGTAGCGAGAGGGATCTGCACTCTATTTTAGATAATATTCCTGTGGGGCTACCCGCGTTATCTCGCTCGATAAAAATTCAAAAACGGGTCGCTCGTGTTGGCTTTGATTGGGCTGAACTTGGACCTGTAGTGGATAAGATCCATGAAGAGATAGATGAAGTAATACATGAGGTTGAGCAAGAAAAAGTGAATCCTGATAAGGTTCAGGATGAGATGGGAGATCTGCTGTTTGCGGTGGTAAACCTTGCACGACATCTGGGTGTTGAGCCTGAGCAGGCATTACGGGGGGCAAACAGAAAATTTGAGCGCCGCTTTAGAGGGGTTGAGTCGATGGCAAATAAAGCTGAAAAGCCGATGGAAGAACACACTTTAGATGAGCTAGATCAATACTGGGATGAAGTAAAATTACGAGAATAGCCACTTCAGTAAAAAATTTTATAATAATCTTGTTTGTCGAATCGCTAGGGCTTTGGTATAATATCGCCCCGTCCTAGTGCTTAATTGCAAGCACATATTTCCAACTCATTTTCTCAGGTTCATAATGACTACAAGGTATATCTTCGTTACTGGTGGCGTGGTTTCATCACTAGGTAAAGGCATTGCAGCAGCATCGTTAGCAGCAATTTTAGAGGCCCGTGGCCTAAATGTAACCATTATGAAGCTGGATCCATATATTAACTTGGATCCGGGAACGATGAGCCCGACACAACACGGTGAAGTGTTTGTGACAGAGGATGGCGCAGAAACCGATCTTGATTTAGGTCACTATGAGCGTTTTATTCGTACCAAGATGAACCGTCGTAATAACTTTACGACTGGTCGTATCTACTCTGAAGTACTTCGCAAAGAGCGTCGTGGTGACTACTTAGGTGCCACTATTCAGGTGATCCCACACATTACCAATGCGATTAAAGAGAAAGTGCTTGATGGCGGTGAAGGGCATGATGTGGCAATCGTTGAGATTGGCGGAACCGTTGGTGATATTGAGTCTCTGCCATTTTTGGAATCAATTCGTCAACTAGGTGTTGAGCTGGGCCGCGAGCGCACTCTGTTTATGCATCTGACTCTAGTGCCATTCCTTGGCGCTGCAGGTGAAGTGAAAACGAAACCGACACAACACTCAGTCAAAGAGCTTCGCTCCATCGGTATCGCACCTGATGTACTGGTTTGTCGTGGTGATCGTGCTATCCCTGCAAATGAAAAAGCTAAAATTTCACTCTTCTGTAATGTAGAAGAGCGCGCGGTTATCTCACTTAAAGATGTTGATAGCATCTACAAGATCCCAGCACTGCTTAAAGCTCAAGGCTTAGATGAGCTAGTGACTAAGCGTTTTGGTATTGAATGTAAAGAAGCCGATCTTCATGAGTGGGAGCAGGTTATCTACCAAGAAGCTAACCCAACTGGTGATGTGACTATCGGTATGGTTGGTAAATACATTGAACTGCCTGATGCGTACAAGTCTGTCAATGAAGCGCTTAAGCACGCCGGCTTATTTAACCGCGTTTCGGTTAATATCAAGTATATCGATTCCCAAACTGTTGAAGCTAAGGGTGAAGAGGTGCTTCAAGGCCTAGATGGTATCTTGGTACCTGGTGGTTTCGGTGAGCGTGGTGTTGAAGGTAAAATCTTTGCGGCTAAGTATGCCCGTGAAAACAATCTTCCCTATTTCGGCATCTGTTTAGGTATGCAGGTGGCATTGATTGAGTTTGCTCGTCATGTTGCAGGCCTTGAAGGGGCTCACTCAACTGAGTTCCAAAAAGAGACGCCGCATCCAGTCGTCGGTCTGATTACCGAATGGCTAAATGAAGATGGTAATGTTGAGCAGCGTCATGAAAGCTCAGATCTTGGTGGCACTATGCGTCTAGGCGCACAGCTATGTCATCTTGAAGAGGGCACTAAAGCCGCAGCAGCTTACCAAGCTAACACCTGTGTTGAGCGTCATCGTCACCGTTATGAAGTTAACAACAATTATAAAGATCGTCTTGAGAAAGCTGGCCTAGTATTTAGTGGTCTGTCTTCAGACCGTCAACTTGTCGAGATGATTGAGCTGCCGAACCACCCTTGGTTTGTTGCAGGTCAATTCCACCCAGAATTTACATCAACTCCCCGTGATGGACAGCCACTGTTTGTCGGGTTTGTTGCTGCAGCCGCCGCGTATCAGAAACGCGATTTAGGCTAATACCAAATACTCAGCCGCTTCCTATTTTAGGGAGCGGCTTTTTTGTCTATGGAGTAGATATCCTAAAGTCATATTGTCAGCTGTGTTGCTACGCAGTGAGATCGCTCTCTTTCAAGAAAGTGAAGCTTTAGGAGTTGCTTTGGTTATGTCGATTTTGGTGAACAAATTTTATTTTTCATTTTTAAACTTAAACCGAGGGAATTATGGCTAAAATTATTAATGTCATTGGTCGTGAGATCATGGATTCACGTGGTAACCCAACTGTAGAAGCTGAAGTTCACTTAGAAGGTGGATTTAACGGTATGGCTGCTGCACCGTCTGGTGCATCTACTGGTAGCCGTGAAGCACTAGAGCTGCGTGATGGCGATAAAGCTCGCTACATGGGTAAAGGTGTGTTGACTGCTGTTGCTAACATCAATGGTCCAATCCGTGATGCTTTAATGGGTAAAGATGCAACGGCTCAAGCTGAGCTTGATCAGTTGATGATTGACCTTGATGGTACAGAGAACAAAGATAAGCTAGGCGCTAACGCGATCCTTGCCGTTTCTCTTGCTGCGGCTAAAGCAGCTGCTGCATTTAAAGGTATGCCTTTATATGCACATATCGCAGAGCTAAATGGAACTCCTGGTCAGTTCTCTATGCCTGTTCCTATGATGAATATCCTAAATGGTGGCGAGCACGCTGATAACAACGTTGATATCCAAGAGTTTATGGTACAACCTGTTGGTGCTAAGACGTTCCGTGAAGCTCTACGCGTTGGCGCAGAGATCTTCCACAGCCTGAAGAAAGTACTTCAAGAGAAAGGTTTGAGCACATCTGTGGGTGACGAAGGTGGTTTTGCACCTAATCTAGCGTCAAACGCTGATGCACTTGCCATGATCAAGGTTGCTGTAGAGAAAGCGGGTTACAAGCTAGGTGAAGATGTGACTCTTGCTCTTGACTGTGCGGCTTCTGAGTTCTACAAAGATGGTCAGTATGACCTAACAGGTGAAGGCAAAGTCTTCTCTGCAAACGGCTTCTCAGATTTTCTTAAGTCATTGACTGAAGAGTATCCAATCGCTTCAATCGAAGATGGTTTGGATGAGTCAGATTGGGAAGGTTGGGCTTACCAGACTCAAATTATGGGTGACAAGATCCAACTTGTTGGTGACGATCTATTCGTGACTAACACTAAGATCTTAAAGCGCGGTATCGACAACAATATCGCTAACTCAATCTTGATCAAGTTTAACCAAATCGGTTCTTTGACTGAGACGCTTGCAGCGATTCGCATGGCTAAAGAAGCGGGTTATACCGTAGTTATCTCTCATCGTAGTGGTGAGACTGAAGATGCGACGATTGCTGATCTTGCTGTTGCTACCTCTGCTGGTCAAATTAAGACGGGTTCACTGTGCCGCTCTGATCGCGTTGCTAAGTACAATCAACTGCTTCGTATCGAAGAGCAGCTAGGTGAGAAAGCGCCGTACCGTGGTCGTAGTGAAATTAAAGGCCAAGCATAATAATTTTTTGTTGACCTGCTTATCTGTTTAGTTAGGTAGTAGGTTAAAAGGGATAAAATTACTGCTAAGCTTGAAAAGGTCACCATTTGGTGGCCTTTTTTGTTACTATCGCTAAAATATTGTCGAATTTTCACTGACGGGTTTTTTAATTACAATGCGACGTATCCTGCTCCTCTTAGTGTCACTGCTAGGCATGCTTCAATACCAGCTTTGGTTAGGAGTAAACAGCCTGCCGGAATCGTTTCAGCTGCGAGAGCAGATCTCTCTTCAAGAGGCGAGCAATGCAAAGTTGATCGCTAGAAATCAAGTTTTAAGAGAGGAGATAATCGATCTTCGTAGTGGCACAGAGGCGTTAGAGGAGCGAGCTCGAAATGAGCTTGGTATGGTTAAGAAAGGCGAGACCTTTTTCCGTGTTGTCGGCGATAAGCGTACTAGCCAGCTCTCAAATCATTAATTTTACCTTTTATTAAGTATGAGCTCTCAATTATGAATGATCCCCAAGATAAGGTCGTTGCTCTTGTGCCGGCGGCTGGTATCGGCAGCCGTATGGGCTCTGAGATCCCAAAGCAGTATCTGGAGATTAACGGCGTACCTATTTTAGATATCACATTAACAGTACTTTTGACTCACCCTAAGATAGACACTGTGATAGTGGCACTGCACCCAGAAGATACGCTGTTTCATACCTTGCCCCAGTCATCTCATCCTAAGTTGCGCACAGTGGTTGGTGGCGGTGAGCGAGCGGATTCAGTGTTAGCTTGTCTAAGTGAAATCGAAGATAATGTCTGGGCTTTAGTGCATGATGCTGCACGTCCATGTTTGAGCCATGAGGATATCGATAAACTGCTTGCTTCTCGCGTACAGTTTCCCCAAGGCGCAATTCTAGCTGCGCCAGTTAGAGATACCATGAAACGCAGCAACACAGGTGGCACTATAGTGCAAACCGTATGTAGGGAGCTGCTATGGCACGCTTTGACGCCTCAACTTTTTTTAGGCTCTGCGCTGCGAGATAACTTGGCATCGGCACTTAGGCTGGGGGCGACAGTTACAGATGAAGCTTCGGCTATGGAGTGGGCAGGAACTGCTCCAGGGTTAGTATTAGGTAATGTAAAGAATATTAAGATCACCCATCCTGATGATCTTAAACTGGCTAAGCTATTTTTGGCTGAGGAGCTTTAAAAAGGGGTCTTGTCTCTCAATGTTTATAATCGATTTCAGCTAACGGCTTTTTACTCTCGGTAACAGGATTTAACATGAATATACGTATTGGTCATGGGTTTGATGTGCATAAGTTTGGTGGGGATTCACCACTATTGTTAGGTGGTGTAAATGTGCCATATGAAACAGGATTAATCGCGCATTCAGACGGTGATGTTGTACTGCATGCAATCTCTGATGCCGTATTAGGCGCGGTAGCCTTGGGTGATATTGGCAAGCACTTTCCAGATACCGATGACGATTTCAAGGGCGCTGACAGTCGTCATTTACTGCGTCACTGTTACCAACTGGCAAAAGATAAAGGGTTTGTGATTGGAAACCTAGACGTAACCATTATTGCACAAGCACCTAAGATGGCACCCCATATTCAAGCCATACGCGAAGTGTTGAGTCGTGATTTTGAGACTGCTTTGGATAATATCAATGTTAAAGCGACGACGACCGAAAAGCTTGGCTTTACTGGTCGTAAAGAGGGGATCGCTGTGGAAGCGGTTATCTTACTGACAAAGGCATAACAGGTTTTACTCATACTCTTTGAGATGAGTCATACATATATTTAGATCGGTAAGGCCGATTGAGAGAACAGAGTCATCATGATTGAACTTCATTATTTACACGGTAAGCCTACCTCTAAAGCAGATCTTCGTACTCACAATAGCGATTTTCAGGTTCAGGAGATATTGCCTTTTGTACCCACGGGTGAAGGGGAGCATCATCTGCTTCATATCCGTAAAGAGGGGCTCAATACCAATGATGTTGCGACTCTTCTATCAGGCTTTGCACATGTTCATCCTAAAGAGGTGACCTATGCTGGGCAGAAGGATAAAAACGCCATCACGGAGCAGTGGTTTGGTGTGCGGATCCCTGGTAAGGAGACGCCAGACTGGGCAAGTCTTAATAGTGACCAATTAACGGTTCTCTCTAGTAGTCGCCACAGTAAAAAACTGCGAATAGGGGCTCTGGCGGGAAATCGGTTTACCCTAACGCTTCGTAATGTGACCAAAATGAATGAGGTTATTGCACGGCTTGAGTTGATTAAACAGACAGGTGTGCCTAACTATTTTGGTGAGCAGCGTTTCGGTCATGACGGTAAAAATCTTGTTTTCGGTCGCCAGATGCTGACCGGAAGAAAAGTGAAAGACAGAAAGAAACGCAGCATCTACCTGTCGGCTGTTCGATCTTACCTGTTCAATATTTCTGTGTCAGCAAGATTAGCCGAACATGGCCTGAGTAAACTCGCTGGCGATTGTGTCATGCTTGCTGGAACTAAAAGCTACTTTACTGCTGAGCAGTGGGATGATGCGACGATAAAGCGTCTCGATGAGAAAGATATTCAGCTATCGGCTCCTTTGTGGGGAAGAGGTGCTGCATTATCTCAAGGTGATGCAGCTGAATTTGAAGCAAAAGCATTAGCCGAGTTTGAAACCGATAGAGATGGTCTTGAACATGCTGGGTTAACCCAAGAGCGACGTACTTTGCTATCTGAGCCACAACATTTGAGCTATGAGCAAGAGGGTGATGATACTTTATTGATTAAGTTTGCTCTTCCAGCAGGTTGCTATGCCACCTCTGTGCTTAGGGAGCTTTTTGACTATGAAGATGTCAAAGAGAGGGAGTTTCGGGAGCGTCAGCAGGCAAGGAAAGCGCCTGCTGAGTCCTAAACTAGATTTATCAAGTAAAGTAAAATAGAGATTGGCAAGTCGATGATAAAAATTCTCGTAAGTAACGACGATGGGGTCACCGCACCTGGAATAGTGGCACTAACCAATGCGTTAGCAAGTTCCTATGATGTTATGACAGTGGGACCCGATCGTAACTGCTCAGGGGCAAGCAACTCTTTAACCTTGACTAACCCCTTGCGAATTAATACCTTGAGTAATGGCTATGTGTCTGTAAGTGGCACCCCAACTGATTGTGTTCATTTAGCGATTCGTGAGTTGTATACGGATGAACCTGATATGGTGGTGTCTGGTATTAATGCTGGCGCTAATATGGGGGATGATACCCTTTATTCAGGTACTGTTGCTGCGGCAATGGAGGGGCGCTTTTTGGGGTTGCCGGCAATCGCAGTCTCTCTTGTTGGCTCTAAGCTTAAGCATTATGACAGTGCAGCTTATTTTACCAGCAAGATAATTAAAGGTTTGCTAGTGAGTCCTATCGCTCAAGATCAAATTTTGAATATTAATGTGCCTGACTTACCCATAGAGCAGATAAAAGGTATTAAAGTTACGCGCCTTGGGGCTAGGCATAAAGCGGCTGGTATGCTTAAAACACAAGATCCAGCCGGGCGAGATATATTTTGGTTAGGCCCTCCGGGTGAAGAGCAAGATGCGAGCGAGGGCACGGATTTCCATGCTGTCACTAATGGTTACGTTTCCGTGACTCCACTGACTGTGGATCTCACGGCTTTCAATCAAATAACATCAATGAAAGAGTGGATAGATAAACTATGAGCAGGGTCGCGACAACTGCAGCACTGAATTTAGCAAAAAGCTTGCGTGACGCAGGGATCAGGGATGAATCCGTTTTACAGGCGGTTGCTAATACCCCTAGAGAGCTCTTTCTCGATGCAGCTCTGGGGCATAAGGCTTATGAGAATACAGCTTTACCTATTGGAATGGGTCAAACTATCTCACAGCCCTATATTGTCGCCAGAATGACGGAGTTGTTGCTGGAGCATAAGCCTAAAAAAGTACTTGAGATTGGAACGGGCTCTGGTTATCAAGCGGCAATTTTGGCGCAGCTTTCTCCTGAGCTATGCACTGTTGAGCGAATTAAGTCTTTGCAGATCCAGGCGAGACAGAGGTTAAAGCGTTTAGATCTTCACAATATTTCATTTAAGTATGGCGATGGTTGGAAAGGCTGGCCTAATAAAGGTCCCTTTGATGCCATCATGGTTACAGCTGCTGCGGCAACGGTACCTGAAGCGCTGCTAGGTCAGCTTGTTGATAACGGTGTTCTAATTATCCCTGTTGGGGATACCTCACAACAGTTATTGAAAGTGGTACGCCAGGGTGAACAGTTCAGTTCTGAAGTTGTTGAGATTGTTCGTTTTGTACCTTTAGTTAATGGTGAGCTTGCTTAAGTTATATACCCAAGCTATCTCATGATGCTCGTTTCAGAGCTTCAATAAGATAGCTGAACTAATTTTGAGTTCTTGGCATTGAGACTTGTCTTAATGAGTGATTGAATTAGGAGATTTCTTTGTTTGCTGAAATGACTATGAGCTGGCATGCTCGAATTATCTGTATGGTTTGTTTTTTCAATGTTGGCTGTAGTTTTCAGTCCGAAAGGCCTGCTCCTGTCGCCAGTGTAACTACACCAGTGAAGACAGCTTATAATAAAGGTGCATTAAAATTAGATTTTTATTACGTAAAGCAAGGTGACACACTCTACTCAATTGCTTGGGCTTCAGATAACGATTTTTTGGATTTAGCTAATAAAAACAAGCTGAAGAAGCCCTATACCATCTTTCCTGGACAGAAGTTAAATCTAAATGTGACATCAAATGTTACAAATACAAGTTTGACTAAAACCCCGTCAAAAAATAGTCATAAAGTTGTACCTGAATCTACTAAACCTAAAGTTAAACAAGAGGTTAAGCCTGTTGTTGTAGCTAAAAACACTAAAGCTCCACCGCCAAAAAAACCACTTGATCAGCAACAAAAGTCTGCGTATCCTGTAACAACTGGTCAACATGATGTTAACAGTGTTGTCCACAGGCCGAAATCAGAGTTGCCAACAAAAGTGACTCGATGGTTATGGCCGGTAAAAGGGAAGTTAATTGGTACTTTCTCTGCCAAAGAGCAGGGAAATAAAGGAATAAAGATAGCTGGAAACCGAGGTGACATAATAAAAGCCGCAGCCGATGGGCGAGTTGTATACGCGGGAAGTGCACTTCGAGGGTATGGTAATTTAGTCATAGTTAAACATAGCGACGACTACCTTAGTGCCTATGCCCATGCCGACAGCATCTTAGTCAAAGAGAAACAGTTTGTCACAATAGGGCAAACATTAGCGAAAATGGGTAATACAGGTACAGATCGGATCATGTTACATTTTGAGATTCGTCACCATGGTAAATCTGTTAACCCACTGAAATACTTACCTAAACAATGATGGTTTAGGGCCGTTTTGGCAATTGGAGGATATTAACGTGCAGTAATCAAATTGAGCAAAATTTGGGAGATCATTTTATGGGTCGTAAAGCAAATACCGCAGTAGCGGAGCCGTTAGTGGACTTAGCTAAGAATGAGTCCGATATCGAATCAACAACAGCGAAAACAGAAAGCGCCGAACTTGAAAATCAGGTTCAGGATGATTTACAAAAAAACTTAGATGCAACTCAGCTCTATCTGAGCGAAATTGGTTTTTCCCCCCTACTCAGTGCGGAGGAGGAGGTGTATTTTTCACGTAAAGCTTTAAAAGGTTGTGATAAATCCCGAAACCGCATGATCGAAAGTAACCTAAGACTTGTCGTTAAAATTGCCCGTCGTTATAACAATCGTGGTCTTGCTCTGCTTGATTTGATTGAAGAGGGAAATCTAGGTCTTATTAGAGCCGTTGAGAAATTTGATCCTGAAAGAGGATTTAGATTTTCTACCTATGCCACTTGGTGGATCCGCCAGACCATAGAACGTGCCATCATGAATCAAACTCGTACCATTCGACTTCCTATACATGTAGTGAAAGAGCTGAATGTATATCTTCGTACGGCAAGAGAGTTGGCACATAAACTAGATCATGAGCCCACAGCTGAAGAGATCGCTGAAAAGCTAGATCTTCCTAGTGCAGATGTTAGTCGTATGCTGAAGCTCAATGAGAGGATCACCTCTGTGGATACACCTCTTGGCGGTGATAACGACAAGGCACTTCTCGATGTGTTAGCTGATGATGATAATGTCGGTCCTGATTATAAGGTTCAGGATGAGGATATGTCCAAATCAGTGGTTAAATGGCTAGATGAGCTCAACACCAAGCAAAGAGAGGTGTTAGCGCGCCGTTTTGGTTTGTTGGGGTATGAGCCTTCTACACTGGAAAATGTAGGTAAAGAGATTGGATTAACCAGAGAGCGAGTACGTCAAATTCAAGTAGAAGCTTTGAAAAGACTTAAAGATCTGCTTAGTGCTCAGGGCTTATCTGTAGAGGCTATTTTTAAAATTTAATAGCTTATTACGTCTACCTCACGCATTTGAGAGTCTCTTTCCTTAGAGGTAGGTATGATTATTTGGCGTTAATTAAAGCTTTGCTTTAATTGGCAATGTTCATCGACTAAACAAATGTGGTGACATCTATTCTTACAACGCCAAATAAGAGATAAAAAGCGCACGTTATGTGCGCTTTTTAATGCCTGATATTTAGATGAATGATGAGATTTAACTTAAATCCTTTAATCTATACAAGATATCCAAAGCCTGTTTAGGGCTAAGCTCATCTGGCCGGATTGATTCCATCGCCTCCTCAAGAGGTGATCTAATGGGATCTGGAAATACCATACTTTGCTGTACACCACTTGAGTCAGTCTGCTGTGTATTGTGACTATCACGGCTCTCCAGATGGTGTAGCTTGTGTTTTGCCGCCAAAATGACTGGGTTAGGCACTCCTGCAAGTGCCGCAACTTGAAGTCCGTAACTCTTGCTAGCCGCGCCATCTTGCACTGCATGCATAAAGACGATTGTGTCACCGTGTTCAATTGCATCTAAGTGTACATTCGCCACATTTGATATTAGTTCTGGCAGTTGAGTCAGTTCAAAATAGTGTGTGGCGAACAGTGTCATGGCTTCAATTTTCTGCGCTAAATATTCCGCTGCAGACCAGGCTAGAGAGAGACCGTCGTAAGTCGATGTGCCTCGACCGATCTCATCCATCAGTACTAGACTCTTTGGGGTCGCATTGTGAAGTATATTGGCGGTTTCAGTCATCTCGACCATAAAGGTTGAGCGACCGGAGGCGAGATCATCTGCGGCGCCTATACGAGTGAATATGCGATCAACTGGGCCGATAGTCGCGCTTTGAGCTGGAACATAACAGCCTATATGTGCCATCAAGGTGATTAAAGCCACTTGTCTCATATAGGTCGATTTACCGCCCATATTCGGACCTGTCACTATCAACATCTTTCTCGCAGGACTTAAGGTCACTGGATTGGCAATGAATGGAGTTTGACTCACCTGCTCAATCACTGGGTGTCGGCCAGACTCTATCTGAATACCTGGGATATCGGTTAGCACGGGTCTTTGATAGTTGAGCGTGTCGGCTCGCTCTGCAAAATTTGCAAGTACATCCAGCTCTGCTGCACCTTGGGCGAAAAGTTGCAATTCATGGAGCTGGGGCAAGATAAGATCGAACAGTTGTTCCCATAGTTGCTTCTCAAGGGCTAGGGCTTTGCCTTGGCTGGAGAGTACTTTCTCTTCGTGCTCTTTTAGCTCTGCGACAATATAACGCTCAGTATTTTTCAGTGTCTGTCTGCGCTGGTAACTCAAAGGTACAAGATCAGATTCTCTCCGACTGACCTCAATATAGTAACCGTGTACACGATTGTAACCGACTTTTAGCGTCGAGATACCAGTGGCCTCTTTCTCTCTTGCCTCAAGCTCAGCTAAGTAGTCTGTTGCGCCTTGGCTTAGGTCGCGCCATTGATCCAATTCAGCATTGTAGCCAGGCTTTAACACCCCACCATCACGGATAAGCATAGGAGGATTATCGACGATGGCACTATCAAGTAATGCTAACTCCTCTGGGAACTCGCTGATAATTCTAGCTAAAGATTGAAGGTGAGCCGATTGGCATCTGGCCAGTATTTGTTGGATCTCAGGCAGTATCGCTAAGGCATGCTTAAGGCGAGAGAAGTCTCTGGGACGTGCATTTCTTAATGCAAGCCTCGCGGTTATCCGCTCAACATCACCCAGTGACTTTAATAGAGGGTGTAACTCATCATAGAGACCATTTTCCAATATCTCTTCGAGGGCGCTTTGACGCGCTTCGATACGCTGGCGATCACGTAGTGGCTCGTGGATCCATCTTTGTAACATACGACTTCCCATCGGAGTCGTTGTGTTATCGAGCACAGTGGCAAGCGTATTGGAGTGACCTCCTTGAAGGTTCATCGTTAGCTCTAGGTTACGTCTGGTTGCGGCATCTAGGATGATGCTATCACCTTGATTAAACCTGACTATTGAGTTGATATGAGGGAGCGCCGTGCGTTGAGTGTCTTTTACGTACTGCATGAGACAACCCGCAGCTTGAAGAGATAACCGAGCACCATCTAGCCCAAAACCTTGAAGATCTTTGGTGCCAAATTGATCAAGCAGAAGCTTTTGACTGGTGTCGAAATCAAACTCCCACTCAGGGCGGCGGCGGGTGCCTTCAAATGCTGAAATAAGGCTCATCTCAGAGAAGTCTTCACTGTAGAGAAGTTCTGCTGGACTGGTACGTTGAAGCTCTGCTTCTAGTGCTTCACAGGACTCAAGCTCAGCAATGACAAATCGCCCTGAACTGATATCTAATGTGGCATAGCCGAAGCCTTTTTTACCATGATAAACGGCTGCAAGTAGATTATCTTGTCTCTCCTGCAGTAGCGCTTCATCGGTGAGTGTACCTGGTGTGACGAGTCGAACCACCTTGCGCTCAACTGGACCTTTAGATGTGGCAGGATCGCCAACTTGTTCACAGATAGCAACCGAAACGCGCAGTTGAACCAGCTTTGCCAAGTAGCCTTCTACGGCATGGTAGGGAAGACCAGCCATGGGAATAGGGTCGCCACCACTCTTGCCCCTTGCTGTAAGCGAGATCCCTAATAGCTCAGATGCCTTCTTGGCATCATCGTAAAAAAGCTCATAGAAATCGCCCATACGGTAGAAAAGAAGTACATCTGGATTTTCGGCTTTTAACGTCAAATACTGACGCATCATAGGAGTATGTTTTTCTAAATCTTGGCTGTCGATCGCTTTCATCTACTGCTCGTCTCTTTTATGACGTATTAAACTGGCCGCATTTATCTAAATCGACCTTTACTGGTTGGCGGCAATATTAACAATATTTTTCTCATTATTAAGCTTTTAATCGTGATAAAAAATCAGAATGAATAATATCTGTGGAAATAAGTACTTATTATCCAGTGATCTGGAGTGAAGAAAAATATTCTTCCACAGTACTTGATACTGTATGACTATACAGTATACTAGTTTGCATATTGAGACTCCTTTTACGCACTTTTTGATAGACGCTGGAGTCATCACAAGATTTTAATCAGCGCAACCGCTGTGACTCTGAGGATACAGGAATGAAGATAGACGCGAACAAAGAGAAAGCACTTAACGCCGTTTTAGGCCAGATCGAAAAGCAGTTCGGTAAAGGCTCTATTATGAAGCTGGGCGAAAACCGCTCAATGGATGTTGAAACTATCTCTACTGGTTCACTCTCTTTAGATGTTGCCTTAGGCGCTGGCGGTCTTCCAATGGGACGTATCGTTGAGATCTATGGCCCAGAATCTTCAGGTAAAACTACCCTAACTCTTGAGCTTATTGCTGCCGCTCAACGTGAAGGTAAGGTGTGTGCTTTTATCGATGCAGAGCATGCACTAGACCCTATCTATGCTAAAAAGTTAGGTGTGGATATCGATAACCTACTTTGTTCACAGCCTGATACAGGTGAGCAAGCGTTAGAGATCTGTGATGCGTTAACTCGCTCTGGTGCTGTTGATGTTATCGTTGTCGATTCGGTTGCTGCCTTAACACCAAAAGCGGAAATTGAAGGCGAGATTGGTGATTCTCACATGGGTCTAGCGGCTCGTATGATGAGTCAAGCGATGCGAAAGCTTGCTGGTAACCTAAAACAAACCAATACCATGCTTATCTTTATTAACCAGATCCGTATGAAGATTGGTGTTATGTTTGGTAACCCTGAAACCACTACAGGTGGTAACGCACTGAAGTTTTATGCTTCTGTTCGTCTTGATATCCGCCGTACTGGTGCCATCAAAGAGCGTGATGAGGTTGTTGGTAACGAGACCCGCGTGAAAGTGGTCAAGAATAAGATTGCTGCACCATTTAAGCAGGCTGAATTCCAGATCCTATATGGTCAAGGTATTAATCGTACAGGTGAGTTGGTTGACTTAGGCGTAGCTCATAAGCTGGTCGAAAAAGCCGGTGCTTGGTACAGCTATAAAGGCGATAAGATAGGCCAAGGTCGTGCAAATGCGGGTAAGTTCCTGCTTGATAACCCAGCGATTGCAGAGGAGATTGATACAGCACTACGTGGCATGTTGCTTGCCTCTGTTGAGCCTGCAGTTGAGTCTGAAGTGGGTGATGAGAATGTTGATCTTGAAACAGGCGAAATATTCTAAACACTTATAACTAAGAACTGAGCTTAACAGTTTCCATCATTGCTCAGAAGTGCATTTGCGACTCACTATCTCGCGGTGGTATCTTGCCACCGCGATTATTATACCGATTGGCATAATCTCTAAACTGTTTTATCGGCTGTGACTCAGTTTCCCTCTGCTAGCTTAGCGCTTCCTCTAAATTTCGGCTCTTTCCGACTTTTCCGCTGCTAAATCTCTGGTTGTTATCCTTTAGACTGATTATAATGTCCGGCTAAATAGTATGTCGGTGAATGTTATATTCACTGTTAGCTTAATTAATTCAGGATGATTTCATGTATCAAACCACTGCAGCGCTAAGAAGTGCTTTCTTGGAGTATTTCCGCACTAACGGTCATCAGGTTGTGGACAGTAGTTCACTGGTACCTGTAAATGATCCAACCTTGCTGTTTACTAACGCAGGTATGAACCAGTTTAAAGATGTGTTTCTAGGGGAAGATAAACGTAGTTATACACGAGCTACCTCTTCTCAGCGTTGTGTGCGCGCTGGTGGTAAGCACAATGATCTGGATAATGTGGGTTATACCGCTCGTCACCATACCTTTTTCGAAATGTTAGGTAATTTTAGCTTCGGTGATTACTTTAAGCGTGAAGCAATCAGCTTTGCATGGAACTTTCTGACCCAAGAGTTAAAGCTTCCTAAAGAGCGTCTGTGTGTCACCATCTATGAAACTGATGATGAAGCTTTTGATATCTGGACTAAAGAGATTGGAGTCCCAGCTGAGAGTTTGATCCGTATCGGCGATAATAAAGGGGCTCCATATGCCTCTGATAACTTCTGGCAGATGGGTGATACAGGTCCTTGTGGTCCCTGTTCTGAGATCTTCTATGATCATGGCGACCATATCTGGGGCGGTCGTCCTGGTACGCCTGAAGAGGATGGCGATCGTTTTATTGAGATCTGGAATATCGTATTTATGCAGTACAACCGCCAAGCTAGTGGCGAGATGTTACCGCTGCCAAAGCCCTCTGTTGATACCGGTATGGGGATTGAGCGTATTGCCGCGATTATGCAGGGAGTTCACTCTAACTATGAAATAGATATCTTCCAGGCGTTGATCAAGAAAACGGCTGAGATCTTAGGGGTTACCGATTTAGAAAACAAATCCTTGCGGGTTATCT
Organism: Shewanella nanhaiensis; assembly: GCF_019457885.1. Classification (GTDB taxonomy): domain Bacteria; phylum Pseudomonadota; class Gammaproteobacteria; order Enterobacterales; family Shewanellaceae; genus Shewanella; species Shewanella nanhaiensis. The sequence goes on along the minus strand of NZ_JAHZST010000015.1, from coordinate 8,017 downwards.
CTGATCATATCCGCTCATGTGCGTTTTTAATTGCAGATGGTGTTATGCCATCAAATGAAGGTCGAGGCTATGTGCTTCGTCGCATCATTCGCCGTGCAGTCCGTCATGGTAACAAGTTAGGCGCAACAAGCTCCTTCTTCTATAAGCTGGTACCAACACTGATTGAGGTGATGGGAGATGCAGCTAAGGGACTGGTTGAGACACAAGCTATTGTTGAGAAATCATTGAAAGCGGAAGAGGAGCAGTTTGCTCGTACACTTGAGCGTGGTTTAGGCATTCTTGATGGCGCGCTTAATGAGCTTGAAGGTGATGTACTTGACGGTGAGACAGCATTTAAACTTTATGATACGTATGGTTTCCCTGTTGATTTAACTGCTGATGTTTGCCGTGAGCGCGAGATCACTGTTGATGAGGCAGGTTTTGAAGTTGCTATGGCCGAGCAGAGAAGCCGTGCTCAAGCGGCAGGCCAGTTCGACACTGATTACAATGATTCTCTTAAAATTGATGAAGAGACTCACTTTTCTGGTTATACCGAACTCACTGCACAGGGCAAAGTTACCGCTATCTATAAAGCTGGCGAGTCAACAGATAGCTTAAATGCTGGTGAAGAGGCGGTTATCGTTCTCGATAGCACACCATTTTATGGTGAGTCAGGCGGACAGTGTGGTGATAAAGGCCTACTGACAGCTAAAGGCGTTGAGTTTGACGTTAAAGACACACAAAAGTATGGTCAAGCCGTTGGACATCAGGGAACGGTTAATTCAGGCAGCATCTGCGTGGGTGATACACTCGAGGCGATTGTTGATAAGAAGCTTCGTCACCGCACTGAGTTAAACCACTCAGTGACTCACTTGTTGCATGCTGCATTGCGCCAACTCTTAGGTACGCATGTGACTCAGAAAGGCTCTTTGGTTGATGCAGAAAGGTTACGTTTTGACTTTTCTCATTTTGAAGGTGTAAAACCTGAAGAGCTGAAAGCGGTTGAAGATCTTGTCAATACTCAAATTCGTCGCAACCATAAACTATCCGCTGAAGTGATGGATATGGAGCAAGCCAAAGAGCGCGGTGCAATGGCACTGTTTGGTGAGAAGTACACAGATGAAGTTCGCGTGGTCACCATGGGTGATTTCTCAATCGAGCTGTGTGGTGGTACTCATGTTGGCCGAACTGGTGACATAGGCTTGTTTAAGATCACCTCAGAAGGTGGTATTGCTGCAGGTGTTCGTCGTATTGAGGCGGTCACTGGAGCGGCAGCTATGGCTTATGTGGCAGCTCAGAAAGCTGAGTTAGATAAGGCGGCAGCCTTGCTTAAAGCAGATAGCAGCTCAGTTGTGACTAAGCTAAAGGCTCAATTAGATCGCACTAAGTTACTTGAAAAAGAGTTGTCTCAACTCAAAGATAAGCTTGCGGCAGCCACTAGTGCTGATCTAGCTGGTGAAGCTAAGCAGATTAATGGTGCTAAGGTTCTGATTAAGAAGCTTGAAGGCGTTGATGCTGGTGCTCTTCGAGGGTTGCAAGATGAACTTAAGCAGAAGTTAGGCTCAGGTATCGTTGTGCTTGCTATTGCTGGTGAAGCCAAAGTAAACCTTATTGTTGGTGTGACTAAAGATCTTACCGCTAAAGTAAAAGCGGGTGAACTAGTCGCTTCAATTGCTGCTCAAGTGGGTGGTAAAGGTGGCGGACGTCCAGATATGGCTCAGGCTGGCGGAACAGAGCCAGAAAAGTTAGATGGTGCCTTAGAGCAAGTTTTACCTTGGCTTGAGGAGCGTTTAGCTTAGGCTAAATGCACTGTCTCTAAAAAGCGCTTTAACTAAAGCGCTTTTTTTGTGCTTCAAATCACAAACGCTTAATTGTAGATAGTTCGGACAGATACACTGATAGTCGTATCATATCTGGTTACTCATGTGTTTTTTGCGTTTCATTTTGGAGTTTTATTGTTGTGGTTTGTCTGTTTTTTGTCTTAATCTGCCGCGGTTAATGCTTTGTCCTTGGGGATTTTCATTTTTAGTGCTAGGTTAAGGCTGTTGTAGATTGTAGTATCATCTACTGATTCCAACTCATTTTGAGTGTAAGGCTAGTGTAGTAAGCTCATATTGCGGTTTATAGTTAAATAAGCTGTATTTAAATGGTGGTTTTGAGCTTGAGTACTATTAATTTGTACTAAGCTAACCTTATAATAAGCATATAACGGATTAGTGCCGTATAAAGCAGAGTTTAGAACTAAAGGAGTAAACTAATGCTGATATTGACTCGTCGTGTTGGTGAAACACTGATGATTGGTGATGAAGTAACTGTCACCGTATTAGGCGTCAAGGGTAATCAAGTGCGTATAGGTGTTAATGCACCTAAAGAAGTTTCGGTACATCGTGAAGAGATTTATCAACGTATTCAGTCTGAGAAAGCTGGGAACTCTTCAGAAGGTGGCAATTTTTAGTTTATTGCAGCCTTTAAACATGAATTTATAGAGAAGCCAGTTATTAACTGGCTTTTTTGTTTTTTGCTATAAGAGAATTTGGCTTTATCCTCCATCTATTATGGATAAAGATTAGCCCTTATATATTGAAGACGTGCATTATTTGTTTGATCTGACTAAAAACACTCCAAACAGAAATCCTTTATAAGAAATGGTTTGACTTATTTTCTTCAAACAGTAATATGTGCGCCAAGAAACGGAGAGGTGGCCGAGTGGCCGAAGGCGCTCCCCTGCTAAGGGAGTATGGGCTTTAAATCCCATCGAGGGTTCGAATCCCTCCCTCTCCGCCATTTCTTACTTACAAATACGATGCGGATGTAGCTCAGCTGGATAGAGTACCTGGCTACGAACCAGGCGGTCGGAGGTTCGAATCCTCCCATCCGCACCATTTTGTAAGAGAACGGATATATTGAAACGCGTTGCGGATGTAGCTCAGCTGGATAGAGTACCTGGCTACGAACCAGGCGGTCGGAGGTTCGAATCCTCCCATCCGCACCATTCAATATTAATGTTCATGTGATGTTTTATATGTGCGGATGTAGCTCAGCTGGATAGAGTACCTGGCTACGAACCAGGCGGTCGGAGGTTCGAATCCTCCCATCCGCACCATGATTTTTGTTTCGAGTTGAGTGTTAACTCGGAGCTTACTTATCTTTACTGATAAGTAAAAGTAAATTGCGCGTGTAGCTCAGCTGGATAGAGTACCTGGCTACGAACCAGGCGGTCGGAGGTTCGAATCCTCCCACGCGCACCATTATTCTTTATTGAATAAGACGAGATTAGGAGAGGTGGCCGAGTGGCCGAAGGCGCTCCCCTGCTAAGGGAGTATGGGCTTTAAATCCCATCGAGGGTTCGAATCCCTCCCTCTCCGCCATCAATCAAGCCCGTTGATATCATCAGCGGGTTTTTTTGTCGCCCTAGGTTATAAAGCTAAATCGTTTTATAATGTGATTTGGGCGAGATATTTTTAGTTTTCGATGCGGATGTAGCTCAGCTGGATAGAGTACCTGGCTACGAACCAGGCGGTCGGAGGTTCGAATCCTCCCATCCGCACCATACTAAAAATAGAGATGACAAGAGTTATACACTGGATCGTTTCTAGTGTTAGCTTCAGTCAAGTAAGAGATTTGCGCGTGTAGCTCAGCTGGATAGAGTACCTGGCTACGAACCAGGCGGTCGGAGGTTCGAATCCTCCCACGCGCACCATACTTACTAAAAAGGTTGTAGACTTGTGCGGATGTAGCTCAGCTGGATAGAGTACCTGGCTACGAACCAGGCGGTCGGAGGTTCGAATCCTCCCATCCGCACCATATTTTGTTTCGTGTTTATCGTTAACTCGAAATAGGTTTATCTTTATCGGTAAGCAGAAGATAGATTTGCGCGTGTAGCTCAGCTGGATAGAGTACCTGGCTACGAACCAGGCGGTCGGAGGTTCGAATCCTCCCACGCGCACCATTATTCATTTTATGAATAAGATTAGGAGAGGTGGCCGAGTGGCCGAAGGCGCTCCCCTGCTAAGGGAGTATGGGCTTTAAATCCCATCGAGGGTTCGAATCCCTCCCTCTCCGCCATCAATCAAGCCCATTGAGAAATCAGTGGGCTTTTTTGTGTCTGGAACACTTATATTCAAGCTCGGTACAAGGTACTGAGTTGGATCTGGCCTCTGAGTGGACTTGATTCTATTTTATCTGGGCGTTTCTTTTGCTTAGATCGAATAAAAGGTTGAACGTCCTCTCTATAAACTGCATAAAATTTCACTTCACTATTATCATAGCTTCCATTTTTGATTTTCACATATCTTTAGCTACGACTTTCTGCATAGGAATTATCATATTGCGTTAGGGGATTGGTGTTTTCTTAATTTATTGGGCTATATTTTATTAATTCCTTATTCATCTAGCGATACTTTTGACTATTTTGGTATGACCAATTTACAACGCATTCGCTATTTTGTTATAGATTAGTTATTGTTTTCAGTCAGAGAGAGCTTATGTTCGGCTCTGATGCTAACAAACAAGACTGTCAGGATGACTGGTTATATTATCAAAAATGAATAAAAAGTTATTTTCTAGGCTGTGAGCCCTAGTTGATAGAGTACTGGAGTCTGTGGGGATGCTTTCTATCTCTCCTATGCTCTGGGCTAATAAAGAGGATGGTATGAACTCGATATCAGAACAAATTGTTGAATCGTTTGGCATCATGCTATTGGGTATGGGGTTAGTGTTTGTTTTTTTAACGGTACTTATTTTAGGCGTTAAGTTGGTGGCGTGGAGATTTGCTCCTCTGCCTATTACGCCTAAAGCACCAGTTGAAAACGGATCAGCGACACAAAATCAGGGAGTTGATCCCAAAATGGTTGCTGTTATCACCGCCGCCATTGAGCAATATCGCGCTAAAGCATAATAAAGCAGTAGGGATTTTCTATGAGTAAGCCACTTGCGTTAACCGATGTCGTCCTAAGAGATGCACACCAATCAATACTGGCCACGCGTCTTCGCACTGAAGATATGCTGCCTATCGCACCACTACTGGATAAAGTTGGTTTCTGGTCTTTGGAGTCATGGGGAGGAGCCACATTCGATTCCTGTATTCGTTACTTAGGCGAAGATCCATGGGAGCGGATCCGTGAGTTGAAAAAGGTGATGCCTAATACTCCTCAGCAGATGCTTTTACGTGGACAGAACCTGTTAGGCTACCGTCACTATGCTGATGATCTTGTTCATAAGTTTGTTGAGCGTGCTCATACTAATGGTGTTGATGTATTTCGTGTTTTCGATGCGATGAATGATGTTCGCAACCTTGAGACTGCTGTTAAGTCTGTGGTTGAAGTGGGCGGTCATGCTCAGGGAACCATCTCCTACACAACAAGCCCTGTACATAATCTGGATACCTGGGTCGATATGGCCAAGCGCCTTGAAGATATGGGCTGTAACTCTTTATGTATTAAGGATATGGCGGGTCTTCTTAAGCCTTTTGATGCTTTTGACATGATCAGTCAGATCAAATCTCAAACTGACCTTGTGGTCTCTATGCATTGTCATGCCACCACAGGGTTGAGTACTGCAACCTACCAGAAGGCGATAGAGGCCGGAATTGATGTGCTAGATACCGCCATCTCCTCCATGAGCCAAACCTATGGTCACAGCGCAACAGAGACACTCGTTGCTATGGTTGAAGGGACTGATAGAGCAACCGGTTATGATATGGCTCTGCTCGAAGAGATCTCTGCCTACTTTAGAGATGTGCGCAAGAAGTACGCTCAATTTGAGGGGGAGCTCAAGGGCATTGATTCCCGCATTCTTCGTGCTCAGGTGCCAGGCGGTATGCTGACCAATATGGAGAGCCAGTTAAAAGAGCAGGGCGCTGCTGACAAGCTAGATAAAGTGTTAGAGGAGATCCCTAGAGTACGTGAAGATCTTGGTTTCCTTCCCTTAGTGACGCCAACATCTCAGATAGTTGGAACGCAAGCTGTCATCAATGTATTGACTGGTGAGCGTTACAAGTCGATGACTAAAGAGACCGAAGGGGTACTCAAAGGTGAGTATGGCGCGACACCAGCACCTGTTGATGAAGCACTGCAAGCTAAGGTACTTAATGGCGCTGAAGCGATCACTTGTCGCCCTGCCGATCTGCTATCACCTGAACTGGAAAGGTTAACAGATGAGCTTAAGTCAAAAGCAGCCGAAGAGAGTTTGGCGTTGGCGAGCGAGCTTATCGATGATGTGTTGACCTACGCTCTGTTTCCACAAATTGGTTTGAAGTTCATTAAAAACAGAAATAATCCAGATGCCTTTGAGCCTAAACCTGAGCTGGCTGCTAAGTTGGCCGCACAAGTCGCAGGCACTCAGCAAGTAGCCAAACAGGAGCGAGAACCTGAAACTTATACGGTGAATGTTCAAGGGCAAAGCTTTGTTGTTGAGGTGTCGCAGGGGGGCGAAATTAGTCAAATCAGCTCGGCTGAGAATGTGGTCCCCTTTACGCCTGCAGCGACAGCACCAGAACAAAGTGGTGAAATCAAGCTTGAGATGAACGCGCCACTTTCAGGCAATATCTTTAAAGTGAATGTTTCCCCGGGTGATACCGTTCGCCAAGGCGATGTGGTTATCATCTTAGAAGCGATGAAGATGGAGACCGAAGTGCGTGCTGAGATTGACGGTGTGATCAGTAAAATTTGGGTTAAAGAGGGTGACTCTGTCGCCGTAGGCCATCAACTGCTAGGTCTAGCATAGGAGTTTAGATGGACGGGTTAATTGCATTTTGGTCTGAGTCCGGTATTGCTAATTTTACTGGTGGTCAGTTATTTATGATGGGGGTTGGCGCACTACTGCTTTACTTAGCAATAGTAAAGCGTTTCGAGCCTCTGTTACTTTTGCCTATCGGTTTTGGTGCTATCTTAGCGAATATTCCAAACGGTGGTTTTACCGATGAGGGCGGCTTACTCTATTTTGCCTATCATGTGGGTATCGAAACGGGCATATTTCCCCTGTTGATCTTTATGGGGGTTGGTGCTTTGACCGACTTTGGAGCCCTGATAGCTAACCCTAAAATGTTACTCTTAGGGGCGGCAGCTCAATTTGGTATCTTTGCAACCTTAATCGGTGCAGTGGCGCTAAATTTTGTGCCGGGTTTTGATTTTAGTATGAAAGATGCGGGTGCTATCGCCATCATAGGTGGTGCAGATGGACCTACAGCTATCTTCCTTGCTTCCAAGCTTGCCCCAGATCTGCTTGGAGCTATTGCAGTGGCTGCGTACTCCTATATGGCGCTGGTTCCTCTTATTCAGCCTCCAATTATGAAACTCTTTACTACTGAGGCTGAGCGTCAGATAAAGATGGAGCAGCTAAGGGAAGTGAGCAAGAAGGAGAAGATTATCTTTCCGCTTATGGTACTGGGCTTGACTATTCTGTTTCTGCCTGCAGCGACGCCTCTAGTGGGGATGTTCTGTCTTGGAAATCTGATGCGTGAATCCGGTGTGGTGGATAGATTATCGAATACGGCTCAAAATGAGTTGATCAATATCGTTACCATCTTCCTAGGTTTAGCGGTGGGCTCAAAGTTGTCGGCGGATAAGTTTTTGCAGATTGAGACCTTAGGGATCTTGCTTCTTGGCGCGGTTGCATTTGCTATTGGTACTGCGACTGGTGTACTGATGGCTAAGCTGATGTGTAAGCTATCAGGAGGTAAGATAAACCCACTAATAGGTGCTGCAGGTGTCTCTGCTGTGCCCATGGCCGCAAGGGTGGTTAATAAAGTTGGGCTAGAGTCTAACCAACATAACTTCTTGTTAATGCACGCTATGGGACCCAATGTGGCGGGCGTACTTGGTTCGGCTGTCGCCGCTGGTGTGCTGATTGCTGTGCTAGGTTAATTGTTAGCGTAAAAGCTATTTGAAAGCCCATCTCTGATGGGCTTTTTTATTTTCAGCCCTAAACCACCTACTTCAGTAGGTGGTTATCATCAATTAGGCTTTGCCTGAATATCTACTCATGTTAATTGAACTCTAACTTTTAGCGAAGTAATAGAGGATAAAAAACATGAGTAGAT
>NZ_JAHZST010000014.1:60814-154883 GCF_019457885.1 Shewanella nanhaiensis | reverse complement strand
CTCATGTTTTTTATCCTCTATGACTTCGCTAAAAGTTAGAGTTCAATTAACATGAGTAGATATTCAGGCAAAGCCTAATTGATGATAACCACCTACTGAAGTAGGTGGTTTAGGGCTGAAAACAAAATACTGACGCTTAGATGATCAAACAAGTTGAAATTAGAGACTAGAAGTCGCTTAACGAGCGATGGCGCTATTACCCGCAAGTTTATTTAACGCATCGAAATTAACGATGGTAATGTACTTACCCTTAACTTCGATTAACTCAGCTTTCTGAAAGCGGCCTAATAATCGACTTATGGTTTCTACGGTTAGCCCTAAGTAGTTCCCGATATCGCCACGAGTCATGGTTAATCTAAACTCTTTTGGTGAAAACCCTCGGCTGCCAAAACGAGTAGCTAAGTTACTGATAAATGCTGCTAATCTCTCTTCCGCATTCTTCTTACTTAGCAGAAGAATCATCTCCTGATCACTTTGGATCTCGTTGCTCATCAATCGCATTATCTGCTGCCTGAGTTTAGGCATCGTGCCGCTGAGATCATCTAGAGTAGAGAAGGGGATCTCACACACCATTGAGGTTTCTAATGCTTGAGCAAAACTTTTATGTTCTTGGGCGTGAATACCATCAAAACCAATCACATCACCGGCGAGATGAAAACCTGTGATCTGCTCATCACCCTGTTCGGTGATAGTAAAACTTTTTATGGTACCTGAGCGAATAGCAAAAAGAGACTTTAATGTATCGCCTGACTTAAAGATCTGCTCACCTTTTTGAATAGGCTTCTTTCTTTCAATGATTTCGTCAAGACGATCAAGTTCAGTAGCATTTAAGGTAAAAGGGATACATAAGGTCCCCATACTGCAATCATGACAATGAATAGCACATCCTGGAACAGCTGCACGACGACTTTTATTGTTGTCTGTCATAGTCTCTCTCAAATTTATCTATTACGCATATGTTAAACTAATTTAATAAGCTGAGCTAGTTTAGCTGCGCAATTGCAATGTACAAAGTTTGTAAACCAAATAGGACTAATATTAAGCCGCTAACCACTCTCACAGCTCTTTTCTGTACCCATTGTCCTAACATATTGGCTGCTGCGCCCGCACTCAGTAGTGCAGGCAGTGTGCCTAGCCCAAATGCCAACATGATCAAGGCGCCTTGCTGGGCCGAATGTGAGGCAACAGCCCAAGTTAATGTGCTATAAACCAGACCACAGGGAAGCCAACCCCATAAGACTCCGCCAACAAACGCTTGGCGCAGTGTTCTAATAGGCACAACACGATTAGCTAAAGGAGATAGAAAACGCCAAATAAACTTACCTAGCCGCTCTATCTGCACCACTCCAGACCATATTTGGGCAATATACAAACCGGTAATGATCATCATCACGCCGGCTATGACTCTTAAAGTGATGAGGTAAAGATCGATATCAAATAACATCCCCAATGCACTCGCGGAGCCACCCACTAATGCACCAGCAAGCGAGTAACTTAAGATGCGGCCTAAGTTATAGGTCAGTAGAAACTTTAACTTAGATGCAAACAGGTTTTGTCCCGGTGTTGTGGCAAGCTGAGATGAAAATGCACCGACTAGGCCTCCACACATACCAATGCAGTGGCCTGCTCCCATTAAACCAACAAGAAATGCACCTGTGATGTTGTAATCAATCAAGATGGAGTCTCTGTTTTATCTTCCACCTTTTTGTTACTAGCAGGCGTAGATTCATCCTCATCAAAAAGAATAGAGACGCTCTGCCTATCAAGATCGTCAAACTGCTCTGATTTTACTGCCCAGAAGAAGATCCCAATAGCGATGATCACAAATAACATGGCAATGGGAATTAACACATAGATAATGCTCATAAACGAACCCTTAAGAGTCTTAGACTGTTAGCTACAACAATGAGAGAACTGGCTGACATTCCTAGGGCAGCGATATAAGGTAATACGTGACCGGTCACGGCCAGTGGGATTATAAACAGGTTGTAGCCAAGCGCCCAATACAAATTTTGTTTAATGACTCTATTGGTCAACTTAGCAACATCAACTGCATCATTAAAGCGAGAAAGCTGATCGCCGAGTAAAATAAGATCAGCACTGTTTTTAGTAATAGCCGAGCCACTGCCCATAGCGACCGAGAGATTAGCACCGGCTAGTACAGGTGCATCATTAATGCCATCACCAAACATGACCACAGAGCGCTTAGTTTGTAACTTTTGAATAAGGGTGAGTTTATCACTTGGTTTCAAGCCTTTATAAACCTCATCGATTCCCACTCGGCGGGCAATCTCGTCAACGTGATTTGAGCTATCTCCACTGGCAATGGTTAACTTGTAGCCGTTACTTTTAAGCGTCTTGACCGTATCAACCGCATCCTCTCTAATGGCATCTACAAGTGTAAATTTTGCCAGTAATAGTCCTTCTTGAGCCAAGTAAACTGATTGAGATAGATCGTTATCCACACCAATAAATTCAGCACTGCCAATCTGATACTTAACCCCGCCAATAACGCCGCTTAAACCTCCACCAACCGTGCTTTGCTGCTCGGTGGCTTGTATCTCACTGCATCTAAAGGGTTCAAATGCTCTCGCTATGGGATGTAATGAAGCGCTCTCTAATGCAGCAGCAATAGATAAAACCTCTCGCTTAATAGCCTGATTATAGAGGGTCACATCCTCAACGGTGAGGGTGCCACAGGTGAGGGTGCCCGTCTTATCAAAAACGACCTGCTCGATATTGGTCAACTTTTCAAATACGCCGGGCTTACGAGCGATGACGCCAATGCGGGTAAATATACCCGTTGCACATGTGACCGCAGTTGGGGTAGCAAGGGCTAGGGCGCAAGGGCAAGTTGCGACTAATACGGCTAGCGTGACCCAAAATGCATCTTCTGGCCAATAGATACGCCAAACAATATAAGTCATCAGCGCAATGGCCAGTATGGTCCAGGTAAAGTAGTTTGAGATAGTATCGACATACAAGGCGACTTTAGGTTTATTATTTGATGCTGCCTCCTGTAAACGAATAATCTCAGCGACTAATTGATCTTGTCCAATGGCTGTAACCTTGACCTTAACGGGATGATCCACGTTAATGGTTCCAGCAAACACCTCTTGGTTCAATGCTTTCAATACTGGCATCTGCTCACCAGTTAACATGGCTTCATTGACGCTGGTTTCTCCCTCTAAAATCACACCATCGGCCGCGATCACTTCCCCAGGCTTAACCAAGATAACATCACCAAGCTTCAGGCGCTTTGCCGGCACCTCTTCAGGGCCTGACTCAGTGACTAACTGGGCCGTAATTGGAATAAGTTTATGCAGGTTACTTGAGCTTACTGAGGCCTTCTGCCGAGCATTTTGCTCAAAATAACGGCCAAGTAGAAGAAAGAAGGTGAACATGCTGACGGATTCAAAATAGACTTCACCAGTTCCATTGACGGTAGCGATACAGCTAGCGACATAGGCGCCCAGTATGGCAATGGAAACCGAGACGTCCATATTAAGTCGACCGCTAAACATGGAGCGAATGGCGCTAAAATAGAAAGGTTGAGCCGAATAGAAAACCACTGGCGCGGCAAATATCATGCTCACCCAGCGAAAGTAATCACGATACTCAATATCAAGATCGGTAAAGAAATCAGCATACAGTGCAAGGGCAAACATCATCACCTGCATCGTCGCAAAGCCAGCAAGACCAAGTCTTAATAGAAACTTACGGCTGCTCTCTTTACTCAGCTTCTCCTGCTCATCAACTTGATAGGGCGCCGCCTGATAACCAATCTGACTAATATGATTTAAGATGTCACTGAGCTTAATCTGATCCGTTAACCAACTGACCTGCGCTCTCTCGGTTGTCGTATTCACCACAATAGATTGAATACCGGCAATATGTTTCAGCTTGTGCTCAATTAACCAAGCACAAGCGGCGCAGGTGATCCCATCGATAGAGAGCGAAACCGTAGAGGTATCACTCTTGTTATAGACAAAATCCTGCTGTACTTCTGGTAGGTCAAACGCACAAAAGGTGCTTAACTCATTGGGAACGAGTGCGGTTTGTTTACTGCCAGATTCAGTTCGGAACTTATAATAGTTTGTTAACCCAGCATCGATAATTGCCTGAGAAACAGCTTGGCAACCTGGGCAACACATTAGCTCATCGCTATCATTGATACGTGTTGTAAATTGAGAGCCTGTCAGTACGGGCTCACCGCAATGGAAACAATCACAGTGCTTCATAGTTGATCTAGTTTAACCAGTTATATACAGCAAGCAAGAGAGCGGGCAGGGCCGCTCAAAAAGAGGATTAATTAGTTTAGCCAGTACTGGGTATCATCGGCAATTTGCAGACGCTTTTGAATGCGCCAGCTTTGATCGTACCCTTCTAATCTAACCTCCCAAGCTCCTGTGATAGGCTTATCCAAAGAGACACGGTAGGCCTTATCACCACTGGCCGTTACGACCTGTTTAAAGTCACGGCTCTCTATTGTTGGGTGGTAAAACTCAACTTTTAGTGCAGCTAAATACTCCTCACCACCGTGTTGAATAATAGTTAATTCATTATCGTCAACCTGAAGTTCAAACTGCATACCGAGTTGCTTGGCATACTTGATCTTCTTCAGATCCATATTAATACGCTTACCATCTTTATAATAATCTTCTGAAACGAGTGCATCCTTATTATCAATGGCGATGAAGAGTAGGTTGATACTCGCCACCACAGCACATAGCGGCAAGATGATTAGGAACCAAGGCCAGAACTGCTTATACCAGGCTTGAGGTTGTTTCATGTTAAATACCTATGAGAAAAATTGCGACTATCTTAACGTTAAAAGTGTGATTTAGCACCCTAAAAAAAAGGCCTCGATACGATCGAGGCCTTCCTGTTACTTAGATGTAACTACTTGTTTGACAAGCTATAAACATAAGCTGTGATTACGTGAACTTTCTCTTCACCTAACACATCTTTCCAAGCAGGCATCACGCCACTACGACCATTAATAATCGACTGTTCGATAGCGCCACGGCTACCACCATACAACCAAACATTGTTAGTCAAGTTAGGGGCACCCATAAACTTGTTACCGGTAGCATCCATACCGTGACAGGCAAAACAGCCTTTCATAAAGGAAGCTTGACCCTGTGCAGCAAGTGCTTCATCGTGATCGCGACCAGCAAGTTTAGTGACGTATTCAGCTAAGCCTTTGATCTCGCTATCTTCGATTGGTAGTCCGCCCTTAGGAGGCATCATACCGTGACGACCATTAAGGATAGAGGTCTTAATCGTGGCAAGTTCACCACCATATAACCAGTCATTATCAGTCAGGTTAGGGAAGCCTTTACTGCCGCGTGCATCACTACCGTGACACTGTGAACAGTTTTGTAGGAACAGGCGTCCACCCACTTTTAGCGCTTCTTCGTTCTTAACGAGCTCCTCAAGCGGTGTTTCAGCATAAGCCTTGAAGATAGGGCCAAACTTCTCATCGGCGCGCTTAACTTCTTGATCATACTGAACCCAACGACCCTCTTTAGCGGCAAGTTCAATTGCTGCTACTGAGTCTGCCTTAATACCATTTTCAGTACCGATACTCTGGTTTGAACTCGACCAGCCAAGAAGGCCTTTGTAGTTACCAAGACCTGGGTAGAGGGCAAGATAAACCACACCAAAAACGATAGTGATGTAGAACATATAACTCCACCATTTCGGTAGTGGGTTATTTAGCTCTTCGATACCATCGAAGCTGTGGCCCATTGATTCGCCTTCTTCGACACCAGTGGTGTTTTTAGAGACGAGTTTTAATAGGATGAAACACCCTGCGATTACCACAATAGTGAGTACAGATATCCATATACTCCAAAAGTCAGTCATCAATGCCATCACTTATGTTCTCCTGAACCCTTGTTAAGTTCATCTTCTGAAAAAACAAGGTTAGCCGCTTCGTCAAACTGATCCTTACGACGAGAGCTGTAAGCCCATGCAAATATACCGATAAAGGTAAACATCACGACAATAGTAATAATGCCTTGTATTGTTCCGTAATCCATATAATTGCCTCCTAATTATTTCAGTGCATGCCCTAAGGACTGCAGATAGGCGATGAGTGCTTCCATCTCAGTTTTACCTTCAACGGCTTTCTGAGCACCCGCAATCTCTTCATCGGTATAAAGGTCTTGGCCTTTATTTCCACCTTTATGAAGATTACGTAGAATTTCCATCTTCTGGCCTGTTAACTTGCCATCAAGCTTGTTTTCAGCCAACCAAGGGAAACCTGGCATATTTGATTGTGGTACCACTGCACGTGGGTCAATCAAATGAACTTCATGCCATTTATCACTGTAGCGACCGCCAACACGGGCAAGATCAGGACCAGTACGCTTAGAGCCCCACTGGAATGGGTGATCCCATACAGACTCACCAGCAACAGAGTAGTGACCATAGCGCTCAGTTTCTGCACGCAGTGGACGGATCATCTGGCTGTGACAGTTATAACAACCTTCACGGATATAGATATCACGACCTTCAGTTTGCAGCGCAGTGTATGGAATCAATCCATCTACAGGCTCAGTGGTGTCTTTTTGAAAGAGCAGAGGAGTGATCTGCACTAAACCACCAAAACTAATGGCGATAACAGTAAAGATACCCAGAAGACCGATGTTTTTCTCGACTAACTCATGATTAAATTTCATCAAATCTACTCCTTATGCTTCTGCTAATGCAGGCAAAGACTCTTTAGGTGCTTTAACTGTCTTGAACACGTTATATGCCATGATCAGCATACCGGTTACGAAGAAGCAGCCACCGAGGAATCGTACAAAGTAGAATGGGTATGAAGCTTCGATACTCTCAACAAAGCTATAAGTCAATGTACCGTCAGAGTTAACTGCACGCCACATCAGACCTTGCATCACACCAGAGATCCACATAGAAACGATATATAGAACAGTACCGATAGTTGCCAGCCAGAAATGGACATTAACCAAATTTGAGCTGTACATACGACCGTGTCCATATAGAACCGGGATAAGGTGGTAAAGAGAACCAATAGACACCATAGCAACCCAACCTAGCGCACCAGAGTGAACATGACCAACCGTCCAATCAGTATAGTGAGATAGTGCGTTTACTGTCTTAATTGCCATCATTGGGCCTTCGAAGGTAGACATACCGTAGAAAGACAATGAAACAACAAGGAAACGTAAAACAGGGTCAGTTCTTAGTTTATGCCAAGCACCTGAAAGGGTCATGATACCGTTAATCATACCACCCCAAGAAGGAGCGAATAGGATAAGAGACATCACCATACCAAGTGACTGGGTCCAATCTGGAAGTGCAGTGTAGTGAAGGTGGTGAGGACCAGCCCAAATATACAAAGCAATCAATGCCCAGAAGTGAACAATAGAGAGACGGTAAGAGTAAACAGGGCGGCCCGCTTGCTTAGGAACAAAGTAGTACATCATGCCTAAGAAACCAGCAGTAAGCAGGAAGCCTACAGCGTTATGTCCGTACCACCACTGTACCATAGCATCAACTGCACCAGCATATAGAGAGTAAGACTTCCATAGACTAACAGGTACAGCCATAGAGTTAACTATGTGCAATACAGCAACAGTGATAATGAAGGCACCAAAGAACCAATTCGCTACATAAATATGGGATGTAGTACGCTTGATTATCGTGCCGAAGAAGACTACAGCGTAACATACCCAAACTAAGGTAATTGCGATATCAATTGGCCACTCTAGCTCAGCGTATTCTTTACCACTTGTAATACCAAGAGGCAGAGTGATCACTGCAGACAGAATGATGGCTTGCCAACCCCAGAAGGTAAATGCGGCTATTTTAGGTGCAAATAACTTGGTTTGACAGGTACGTTGAACAATGTAGTAGGATGTTGCGAAAAGAGCTGAAGTACCAAACGCGAAAATCACGGCATTTGTATGCAGAGGTCTAAGACGACTGTAAGTTAACCATGGAGTATCGAAGTTTAGTTGTGGCCAGATTAACTGAGCCGCGATCAATACACCGACTGACATACCAATAATTCCCCACAAAACGGTCGTGAGTGCAAATTGGCGAACAACGGTGTAATTGTAATCAGCGCCTTGAGGCTGGGAATGGTTCATTTTATTGCTTCCACTGCTTATTACTTATACTTATAGTGAGTAAACTAAAACTTTACCCGTGAAAAATGACATAACTATGCATTCCCTACGGAACACACGAGGGCATGTCAATGTGTTGCCTTGCAATTTTGTGATATTTGCAAGGTAAAGCAATGATACTTGAGCTATGTCAAAAAAGATAGGAATTGAGGTGTGTTAAAAGTTGATCTAGATCAAGCTACTCCATAGAATGTAAAGACTTTACCACTAAAGGTTAATATTTGTGCTACCTGTTAAGTTTTTGTCTCAATTAAAGCTCTACTTTCCACTACTTATCATCTTTAGTCTCATGGGATGCTCCAAAGAAAAGTCACCTGAAACAAGCAACTTTGTACAGGATGATACACTTTGCCAATTCCATTTAGGTTATTGTGATAAAAATGTTGCCGACATCGACTTACAACTCTTAATCACCCCTTTTAATACCCCAAGTGAAAAGCCACTGAATATCAGTGTTATCACCTCTGAGGAGATTGATAATCTTAACGTTAGAATTGAGGGTAGGGATATGTTTATGGGGGTTATCCCTGTAAATATGAACAAAGCAGGTGAAAACATATATAAAGGAGAGCTAATATACGGTTCTTGCAGTAGTGATTATATGGTTTGGCGAGCATTTGTTAGTTTTACCCTAAATGGAGAGGCAAAAGTGGCCATCTTTGACTTTTTAGCCGATAACCAAGCCTAAAACAAAGAGTAAAGTTAGAGAGTGGTCTAGGAGGGAAATTGACTCACTCTCTAGAAAAATCGGTGATCATTAATCGTGTAACTTCTCCTTTAACATATTAAAGACCTCAATGTTTTCAATAAACAGGTCCAGCAGTACAGGATCGAAGTGACTACCTGACCCCTCTTTCATTGCTTTCATCACCTCCTCTAAAGGCCATGCAGGCTTATAGCAGCGTGCATGTGAAAGCGCATCAAATACATCGGCAATGGCGACGATTCTTGCAAAAATGTGGATCTCTTCTCCCTTTAACCCAGAAGGGTAACCTGAACCGTCATACTTTTCATGATGTTGTAATGAGATAATACTGGCAGCCTTTAAAATGGGACGTTCAGATTTTGATAAAATATCGTGGCCAACTTGAGGGTGCTGACGCATAATACTCCACTCAGCAGCATCCAGTTTACCTGGCTTTAGCAGTATCGCATCAGGCGTGGCAATCTTACCGATATCGTGCATAGGAGAAGCGTGCTTAATTAAATCAGCATCCTGCACATCAAGCCCAGCAATCAGTGCCAATTTAAAGCAGTAAGCAGCCATTCGTTTTACATGGTTTGCCGCTTCTTTAGAGCGACTCTCTACGACATCCCCGAGACGTAGAATAAGCTCCGACTGAGTATCCTCTAACTCTTTATTCAGCAACAAGTTTTCAAATGCAACACCGACATTAATAGCAAAGATATCAATAAGTTTCTTATCGAGATCATCAATGCTATTGATCCCACCCATATACATAAGATTTACCCAGCCACTTTTAGCAGGGAAATAGCCAACGAAGCAATCCTTCTCATAGACACAGCTTTTCTCTTTGAGTGCCTGCAGCAGCTTCTCTTTGATATTTTCAGGGATCGCTTTATCGTGGTGACTTGAATACTGTCCCGTGCCTGCAAGGATTCTGAGTTTATTCGCGTTGACCTGTTCGCTCATAGCGTCAACCGAACTACAGGAGAAGAGTAGGGTTTCACTATCAAAATTAAGCAAAGTTGCAACCTGTGTTAACAGCCCATCAGCAAAGTTATGTAAGGTTCTCAGTTCAAATAGGCCAGAGGTGGCTTTAACAACCCTTTCAAGACCTTTGCGATGCCTAACTTGACTCTCTTTGGCTTCCTCTATCTGCATAATGTCACGATAAGATCTTAATGCAGAGTAAACACTAGTGACTAACTTTCTCGAATCCAGCTCAGCTTTGGCCTTATAATCATTAATATCATAATTAACGATAACATCCTCTTCTGGTGCTTGACCTGGCTGGCCGGTTCGTAAAATTAAACGGATAGCCTTATTGACATGATCTTCCCTTATCCACCTGACCAACTCCAAACCTGCGTGATCACTCTCCATCACGACATCAACGAATGCCATCGCAATATTTTTCTCTTTGAGTAATATCTGTTTCGCCTCTTCACCGCTATATGCATTGATAAATTCCAATGTGCGGTTATCGAGTTTAAATCTTGATAGC
Organism: Shewanella nanhaiensis; assembly: GCF_019457885.1. Classification (GTDB taxonomy): domain Bacteria; phylum Pseudomonadota; class Gammaproteobacteria; order Enterobacterales; family Shewanellaceae; genus Shewanella; species Shewanella nanhaiensis. The sequence continues at coordinate 144,529 of NZ_JAHZST010000014.1, read as the reverse complement.
GCAAGTTTAGTGACTGTATGGACATCAGGTTCATCATCAACGATAAGGATCTTCCATGCAGGCCCGGAATTGGCCTGTGGCGCCTTTTTTTTACCAGAAAAGAGTGGGCTCTTCTTTGCTATATCGATCAGCATTAGACAACCTCAACAATGTTAAAAAGTTTTATCCCTGTTCATTGAGTGTAGAACAATGTCAAGGACAGTGGAAAATAGTCAAAAAAAAAAGGAGTAAGTGAGACGGTAAGCTCAAAGTGGTCTGCACGTAGTTGATAATTATTCTCATTTAAGTGTAATATCTGGTTAACGCTACTCTACAAGGTGATCCCATGCGAACTTCCCATGTTAATCTGTCAATTTCAGCCGATAAACTCGCCAAATTAATCCACGCTGGTGAGCTATGCGCTGCTGATTTTCGGTGTTTAGATCATGAATCTAAGCAAACTGTATGGCAGTTATGTCTACTGTGTTGCAGTAAAAGAGTCGGTTGCCTTAACCCATGCTCTACACCTTGCAGCCAATCGACCAACTTTGTTACTCAGCCCGATCCAAATACAAGTATTGAACAAGTTGACGAAATAACAAGTTCTGGTAACAAAATCACCAACATAATTTAATTTTCACGGCTCGATAACCCAAAGCACCTTAATGAATAAGGCGGTAAATTCACCATAGGCGTCAGCAACAATCAAATCGGCACAACTTCATGACTTATGACGATTTACACGTTAAGATCAATAGGTTAATTTCTCAAAGAGATGTGAAACATCAAAAATGTGTTTCCTACCTTTATAAATAGAGCGCCTATGTATATGCCCCCAGTGTTACCCCTATTTGAATCTTCAATCCATATTCACGAGGGGAATAGCTATATCAACCAATACATTACTCAAATCAGTATCAATCAAGTCGATGATGCGGGGCTGCTCTATGAGCATGCAACTGAACTTCTTTATGAGCAGAAGAGTAACGAAAATAGCTATAAAGCCTATCGAAGTGAATTAACGACCTTCTTTCATTGGTGCTTCGATGTCGCCAAACTTTCACCATCAAAGCTCACTAGGAGAGAGATATCCCGCTATCTTGATTATTGTGAGCACCCGCCTAAAGCGTTAATAGGCTACTTTAATGTCGCCCAGTTTAAGCTTGATAAAGCCAGTGGAGATAGGATGCCAAATCCTGCTTGGCGGCCCTTTGTTGGTAAAAAGAAGCTTGGAAAAGAGCAGGTTTATACGCTCAGTGAAAACGCTTTGAAAACCAAAGTCGCGATTCTGTCCTCCTTTTATAGCTATTTAATGAGTGAGGACTTCTGTGAACGTAATCCAGCACAAGCTTGGATGAACCACAGCCGCTTCTCATCAAAGAAGAAATACCAGATAAAAGATGAAGAGGGCAGTATGCTCTCGTTTACTGAACTGCAATGGTCATATGTGATCTCAACCGTCGAAAAACTCGCAAAAGAGCAACCTGAGCTTCATCAACGCAGCTTGTTTCTTATTAAGCTCATCTACTTCTGCTACCTGAGAATTTCAGAAGTTAGTGCAAGGGCGGGTTACACACCTGTGATGGAGCAGTTCAGACAAAACAGTCAAACGGGGATCTGGAGCTTCTATATTCCGCAGAGTAAAGGGGGCAAGCAGCGCACAGTCGCAATATCAAAGGGATTATTAGCAGGACTAGTTGAGTACAGACGATTTCTTAAGCTTCCAGATTTCCCGGTTATTGGCGAGAATCATCCGCTGTTTATTCGCCATCGTGCAGCCGGTAGGGGCAGGGAAGTTGGCACACTTAACGCGAATCTAGGAATACGCCAAATTCGTGAAGAGATAGATAATATCATCGAAAATGCAGCTAAAAGTATCGAAAATGATGGATTATTCGAAGATGCCCATCAGATGAGAAAGTTAACGGCACATAATATTAGGCACACAGGGATCACCCACGACATCAATATTAATGGTCGGCCGCTGTCACACGTACAAGCAGACGCAGGTCATGAAAGTATCGATACCACATCACAATACCTGCACACCTCACAAATTGAGCGACATCACAGTGCTCAGAACAAACCATTAGATCACTTGCAGGGTATCGAATAACAGTAGCGTTTAAGTGTTATCCCCATGGCGCGTTAAAAGTGTTTTGTTTCCAATGGTAAGGAGGCGTTTGAATTTTGGTCGCGCTGCGGATTCCCTTGGTGTAATGCGGCCCTAGTAGCCAAAAGAAAAAGCCGAAGAAACGGCCGATGTTATAAGTCCGAGTAAAGCGCCTTATTGGTGGGGGCAGCTCATAAGGAAAGGTAGGGCACGTGGCCTATCTCTCATTTTTGCACTTACACAGCGCCCAGCAGAGTCTGATAAAACAGCAATCGGTAACACCATGCTATTTCGCATAGGGAGATTAAAGCGCATAAACGAGCATTGCCGACCTAAATATAGTTGTTGCAGATAATGATAGTCGCTTAGTTATTGTCGAGTACCGATTGAACGGTAAAAGCTAAGATATGAAGTAAGACAAAGGTATGTATGTGCTATAAGGCACTGTTTCATTGATTTTTTGTGTATCATAGACTCAAACTATTAACTGCACTCTCATAACGATGACAATTTATCATTATACAACTGCCTATGGTTTAGAAGGAATAATCAAAAACCAAAATATATGGTCTACGTACCATAAGTTTTTGAATGATTACACTGAGATGAGTCAAGGGTTTGAAGCTTTTTTTGACAATATCAATGAAGTCGAAATAATTTTCGACTCAGAAATAAGACAATATGCGAAAAATACAGAAGAAACTGATTTTTATAAAAAAAGGTTTGATGAATTTATTCAATCTTTAAGAGAAAACTTTGATAAGGTAGGAGTATTTGTATCATCATTTACTTCGGAAAGAGATAGTCTTACTCATTGGTTAACCTATGGTGGCCAATACTGCATAGTTTGTGATGAATCCGAAATGAACAGCATAAAAGGTTCCGTAACTCTATAACCACATTAGAACACGTAGAGTACTCAAGCTATAAGGAAGAGCAGGAGAGTTTGAAAAGTATCACACTAACTTATTTAGTAGTAAAGCTAGTGGATTCATTGAAGGAAATTAAATCCAATTATTTTTTGTTTGAAGGAGAAGCTGAGGTTCATATAGGTCAGCATATGTATCAAATGTTTGTTGATGCTATTTTAGCCTTTGCATCTATAAAGCATAATAAATTTAATGACGAACAGGAAAAAAGGTTAGTGACGATCTTTCCTGAGGCTGTTGTGATTAATGGCTCAAAACCAATGAGCTTTTTTAGTGATGATGCTCATGCTTCTGACATAGAATATAAAGACAAAGATATAAAATATAGAATTAATGGAAATGGAATTTTTGTACCTTACATAGAGTCTTTTTTTGAGCGGGGCTTTATCAAAGAGATCATTATAGTACCAGTGCTAGATCGAGATAATGCAAAATTAGGGCTAGAGTTTCTATGCCAACTATATGGTATAGAACCTAAGATTAGTTTTTCTGAATGCCCATTCAGAAATGTATAGTTGCCTTATCTACAAATTCATCAGTAGGTTAATGCCGATAAGTATCATTATCGGCAATTGGGGTAAGATTTTATCACTCTCTTTTTAACTCCTTATGAGGGCTATCATGCAGGGTTATTTATGTAGGGCTAGAGTGATTCGAAAGCGTTATAACGCACTAATTTTACTTATCTGAAATAGCGATAATTACATATCTTAGTGAGCTTGTTAATCAGCTTTAGTGCTTTGCAAACCTAAATTATGCTCAATTGAAAGCTTACTTGTCCATAAACCAATACCCGTTAGTTTTGGTAATATCGCGGTTATCGACATTGACAAGAAGCTGGAACATGGAGCAAACCTTTAAGTAGATCTAGACGTTCTAGCAGTCAATCCACCAATACTTTGACTAAAAGTGTATATCAGTAGTAATGTTCCAGGCATAAACTGGCTAACTATAATCAGCTAGGGTTTAGAGGAAAAACATAGATACTTCAATAATCCACCTTAATTCAACGCGTTGCTACGTGCATGCTTTAAAACTTCTTGGGGTACTGGCGCTCAGATTTCACGTAGCGCACGATAATAATCACATGTTTCTGAGTGATTAGTCGCAATTGCTGAACGTATCGCTCAATGTTTACTTTAACGTCGAAAACCCGTTTTTAGTTATGGCTAACCTAAGGTTGTTTAACTAGTGAGCCTGGTTATTCCGGCAAGGTTTGCCAAAAACAATCTGCTGTTATTGGCATTGCGTGGCTAGCATTTTCCAGAAAGCTTTCATTCTAATGAGTAAAGATAAACAGAATCTGTTTGCAGCTATGAAAGCTGAGTAAGAGTTTGATTACAGTGCTTTGAGAAATAGTGTACCTATGTGTATAAGTACTTATATAAAAACCTAAATAAGTAACTATATAAGAACCTAAGTGATAGCTTTGAAATCAATCAATTGAGATAGACAACACAGCATACTCTCACCATATATAGATACACACACCTATGCGTACAATGTATATTATGTTAAATATAAAACACTATGTATTAAGTACATCAATCATTCTTCTTCATTAAGGCTCTATCAGATAAATCATTATAAGTTATACGTTAAAAATGAAAATGTATATTTTTCGTACTGTATCGTTGACTACTATAATGTCTTGAATTAAGTTACTACATATATTGTCGATAACTATGAGTTACTTGATGCATGTATAAGGTAATTAATATTGACGATGAAAGAGCTTGTTTGTTCGATGCATCGATAATGCAACCTACTTTTTTATCCTTAAAGTTCTGCATTGATTCCCTATTCGGTAAATCTATCAACTACCAAAAACACACACTTGTTAACGTTCAATATTTTCATGAGTATTGGTATGCTAAATTTGGCTATACACTTGATTACTCAATGTACCAATCAGAATTTTCAGGAACCGAGATCGCTAAGATGATTTCGGAGCTTGAAGGCTTTTGGATATACCTTTGTCATAAAAGGACTTATGTTGAGAACCTTTCTCTTTTTCCCATTGTGAATTCGAAAGTAACCATTCAAGAGATTGTAACCGCTGTCTCTCGCTACCAAACTATTTGCCGTTTTATTTGTTGGTTGATTGAAACTTATATAAACACACACTATTTAGATGAAAGCTTTAATGAGATTTACGCTTGCCAAAGAGCTCTTATGGCCAAACTATCCATAGAGTCAAAAAAATATTCAAAATACTCTAGTTCAGTGGTGAAAAAAAAGAAAACTTTATACAGAAGTCTAACGACTCAACAACTTAAAGACTTCGTCTCATTGTTCTCGACGAATGCCGAACCTGAAAAGTACAACGGATTACTAAAGCCCTCTTTTTATAGGCAGTATCGTGATTTTATCTTAGTAAAATTTTTAGTTAGCTATGGGCTTAGAATTGGCGAGGCTTTACTTTTAAGAGGGACATCATTCAAGACAAACTTGAAAGCTACTAAATTCGTCATGCTAATAGATACACTTGAAGATGGTATTGACTCCCGCAGAAACAAACCTCGTATAAAATCAAATAATAGTGTCAGAGAACTCGAAATCAGCTATCAAGACTACACGCTAGTTCAGTCATTTATTAAAGATGTGAATTTTAGATGCGATCATGGCTTTGTATTTACATCATCAATTGGTAATTTTGAGCCACTTTCATATAAAGCAGCATACAAGGTGGTCATAAATGCCAGTGAAGCTGCTAAAAAACGTTTCCCAGAGCACTTTGCTCCAACTAACGTAGATTATCTTGAAAACATACACCCTCATATGCTTCGTCATACATGGGCATATAACACCTTGGCTGCATTATATGATCAAGAAAAAAAAGCTTTCATTAGAGCTAATGCTGTTAATGTCAAAGGTATTATGGAATCTGCAAAGGATAAACTAAGAGTACTAGGTGGTTGGGCCGATAATTCTGATATGCCAAGCCATTATGCAAGACGGTTTATCGCTGAAAATGCAAATAAAATTAATCTCTCAATGTTCACTAAATATACTTGGGATGCATCTTTCCTAACATCAGAAAGTGATTAAGAAGTCGAAAATGCGAGTAACTTACTCAGTACAAAGTATACTAGAACAGGAATTAACACTTGAACAAGAGTGTTATATTTCAAAATTATGGTTGCCACAAAAAATTCAAGTTCAGACAGACTCTGATTTTGATACTACTGAGGTTTCCACTACTCAGCCAATGTGGGTGTTCTACATTGGAGGCGAAAGAGTCTCTTTCAATTTTTCAGATGTAAGCTCCCCTCACCTACTAAAGCTAATAAAATACTGTTGTACGAACTTAATTTCTACTGGGCGAGTCTTGCGATCCACAGAATTCACAACCATTAAAGAGTGTCTATTATCAGTTAAATTGACATTTATCGAATATCAGAAAAAACTAGAATTACACTCTAGTAATGACAACGATAGATATTTTTTCGACTTAAAGTCTCTAACACGTTTGTTATGCCAATTGGAGTTCCCAGGTTTTAGTTTGGATAATTTAGAGGATTTAGCTTTTATTCCTATACCTAACCACTTCAACCCATTTTTAAAATATCAGGATATAGAAAACTCATTCCCTTCAGCATTAAAAAGCCAAATTTCACATTCCATCGTCGAAAAAAGTAAAAACGTAGATGCCATTTCTACCTCTGAATTGCATGATATTGTGATATTAGGACTTTGCTACTTTACAGGCATGAGGCAAATTCAGCTTGCTAAACTAGCAGTTAACAGCTTCAGTATTGACACCAAAAATGACACTTCTGAATTAATTCGTTATAGCCTAGAAGTACCTTACGCTAAACAAACGAAAATCACTTCAGAAAAAATCAAAATAGCACTTCCAATGGAGTTAGGCTTGATAATTAACGAATATATCAAGCGCAATAGTCTAGAGCCAAACGATCGATTTATACAGTTTAATACTAATCTCAGTTCACAAATTAATAATGCTTTGCAGAGAAGTCTGTTATCGATTCAATCTAATGAGACTCAAAGTGCTGTTGCCAAGAGAGAACACATTCTGCCTAGACTCACAGTTGTAGATTTTAGACATAATGTTGGCCATTCACTTGCAATGTCCGGAGCGAGTGCTGATGAAATAGCCTACATAATGGGGCACTCCTCTACTATTGCGGCTGCGCATTACATTATGGCTACTCCTGAGCTAGCAATGATTAAAAGTAAAGCACTAGGTAATAACCCAGTATGGCAAAATATGGTCAACCTCCTAATAACAGGTTACACAGTTGAGCAATCTCAATGGACTGGTAAGACAGTCTCTGGAACCCTTGGTGGTGAACTACATATACGAGTAGGTGGCTGCGATAGAGTCAATGAAGAATGTCATTTAGCAAAAGTTAGAAGTTGCTATGGATGTTTTTACTTTCGTCCTTTCAGTGAGCTCCGAAAGCATAGAGCTGTTCTTAGATGCGTAGACAAAGAGCTTATAGAAATCATAGATATTAGCGAAAAATCTGGCAATTCTCGAAACCCTGCCATAGCGACTTTAGCAAATATAAAATTAGAAGTTCAAATGGTTATCAATCGTCTAAAGGGGGGGGGTGTCGATGAAGAGAGCGAAAGACAACCTAAATGACTTTATTTCAAAACAAAAAGCATTTTTTGAATTAAACATTTCCCCTAAAGTAAAATTTAATTGGGAAAGTGACAGTTGGATCTCAAATGTCAGAAATGAGGGAGTCTTTTCTGCTTCTTCGATTTCCTCACTATGTTTTACTACTCCAATGGTCAGAAAAGGTATTTACTTTAAGGGTGAAGCACCTTTACCAAAAGCAATAAAGATCAATCAAGAATTTCAAGAATTCATGAAAGCTTATGTAGTGTTCAAAATACACCTTAAGAACAGTAAAATTTCAATGAGTGCATTAAATAGAGATGTGTTGATACTTAAACGTATCTACTTGCGAATGGTTATCAATGGACACCTTTCTCCAAAAATAATGAATATAGATAATGAAATAGTTAATCAAATGATGACGACATTTTCATCATCAATACGAAAGATAGCTAATTCGTCAGACAGCCACACAGCGATGAGAACAGTTGCACGCGACTTAAGTCATATTGGTGTGACATTAAACCCTTTAACATTTGATGTCACAATAAAGCGTGCATCCAGCAAAAATACTGATTCAGTAAAGAAGGCAAAGACAAAGGCTTTCCATCAAGCTGATGTAATTGATGATCTCGATGACGATGAGAACGAAAAACTAATCACCATCCAAACGTTCTTAAATATAGTTGCAGTGCGCAGTATGGTTCAAACCGATAGTGAAAAAATCATGCTCAATATGCTTATGCTATTGATGATCACAGGCTTCCGATATCGAGAATTAGAACGTTTACGGTTTGATTCACTTAAAAAAATGGAGATTGAGGATAAAGCTATTGAACAAATTCTTAAAACAAAAGGTTTGAAAGCTTATTACCTTGGAATTGTTTACATAGGTGAAAAATCCGCTGGTACCCGTACTCATTGGGTTGAACCTCTGGCCATTGAGTTGGTAGAAACGATATACAGAGACACATTAAATTTAACTAGCCCCCTTAGAGAGCATGTATCAAGTTGTCGCAGTGAGGGCTTTAGCTCTCTCCTTCCTCAAGAACTTAAGTTGAAAGATGAGATATTGTTAGATGACGTCGTAAATTACATAGTTGAATCACTCTCAACAACAGCGCTGGCACGTGGGCGGTCAATGCAGAGGCACTTTTCCAAAAATGCTCTTGCCAGATTTAATATTACTCCAACAAGGATCTGTAAATTAAGTGGGCGTAGGAAAGCTTTCTATTATTTAAGTACAGATATTGAGAGATATTTGAAACTGAGAGCATCAAGCTCGGCAAACGTAAATGATTCTAATTTTACATATAATTTTGTTGACTCTAGCAACGGTGAGTCAATCAAATTAAATATCGAGGAGCTGTTATTCATCGTGCCCGATGGTTCAACAGCATTAGCAAAGACAATGGTTGTAAAACCTATACCATGCTCTGTATCAATTTCGAATATGGCGATGTTTTTAGGTAGATCTAATGGGTTGTCATTGTTTCAAAAGTACAGTTTGATGGATAAAAGTGGTCAATACTCACATCTGACAACACATATGCCACGACATACCATAAACACATTTCTTGCAATAGCAGGTATTTCAGATCACATTCAAGCTGCTATGATGGGGCGTGTTGATATTTCTCAAAACGAAAATTACCAGCACTTAGCCATTGAGCAAAGAGCGTTATCTAGTGCGATTGTGCCAATGAATACTCAATTTGAAGAACTTGAAATGTATATTGATAATTCAAGCATTGAATCCCCGCTTTCAAACCCATTAGATATCATTAAAGAATCTGCCAACATTAGTATTAACCCATTACTTGATCTTAAGAATGCTATAGCGCAAAACACCCACACATTTACAACAAAAGAAGACAAGTCATCTTTCATCGCTGATGTGTTTGAATCTAGCACTTTAGATATCATGGCTGGTTTAGGCAATGCCTATGAGATGGAAAAGTCCTCTATAGCTAAGAAGCAGTTAATTGAGAGGCACTCAGATTTACACCCTTTAGATTTTGGCAGCTGTATGAGGAAGTTAGAATCGTGGGCATGCCCTTACGCTTTGAAATGTCAAGATGGTACTCCCTGCCCCTATTTCACTATAATTGGGCGTGCGGATGAACGACAAAAACTTATACAGAAGGTTTTTAACATAAACAATCACATTGAAAATGTAATGCAGTGCTTAGAGTCTGGTGAGCTAAGTCAAAGTGAGGCGGAGGAAATTCACACGGAACTTTTATCTAAAAAGAAGCATTTAGAACACATAAAGATATGTTCGGCACAAATTGAAATGACAAAACATAAAGTTAACTTAGTTGCTTTGAATAAGCACCGAAAAGCTGTGACACTGGCAACGATATTTGCATCAGAACACATGAAAATAGAGGCTAAATCATGAGACTAGCGGGAGAAGCATTAAATGATGTAATAGAAAAAGAGCTGCGTGAGATGGTTCGGGAGGGATATTCACTATCTCCTATTACCAATAAGAGTTTGTTTGACCGATTGAAAAAGAAAGGAATTATATCTGGCTCTATAAGTACATTGACAAGTCGAAAAGAGATTATTGAGACATATAAGAAAATGCAGCTACATGAAGTCGGCGGCACCTTCGGGAAAAGCGCTCGCTCAGGAGCTACACAAAGTCGTCTAGAGCTCATTAAAACAAATGCAAAACTTCGAGAGCAAGTAGATGAAGCCAGAAAACAAGTTGCTGATAACACAGAGTCATTGATTAATATCATCCAACAGATAAAAATGACTGGTATTCAAAAAAATATAGAACGAGTTATTTCTCCATACCTTATTCGTGAGTTACATAAACGAGGAAAAAACTGAAAGTTTAAGAGAAACTACTTGTTTACTATTTGAAAAGAGCTTTGACAAGGAACCTAAAATGAAGAAATGGATACCACTATCTTTCCTGTTCTCAATATCTGTACAAGCCACTGAGTTTCGAACCCCTAACTGCCCTATCGGTTGCCCAAGTCTAGAAATTGAAGACAATATCGTAATATTCGAGCGTTTATATACCCTTTCTCAAAACCAAAAAACTCAATTTGCTGATTGGGTAGCTTATGAAGTGAATGTGATGAATTTTGGGACTACGACGAATCGTACTTGGAAAAATAATCCACTACTCGAAGAGGAGGAGCGACTAGAAATAAGTGACTACATTGACGCATCAAGCAAGCTTGGCGTAGACCGAGGTCATCAAGCTCCTTTAGCTAGCTTTGTAGGAAGTCGATACTGGTCAACGTTGAATTATTTATCGAATATCACACCTCAAGCAAAAGCTTTAAACCAAGGGCCTTGGAAAAATCTAGAAGAAGAAGTTAGAGATGCTGTAGGTTTCCGAAAAACCCTTTACGTCATTACCGGCACTTTATACAACAAACCAATGAACGGCTTACCAAAGGCTGATGAGGTTCATTCTATACCTTCGGATTATTACAAAATCGTTTATGATGACAATGGCAATTCTACGGCTTTTTTAATGAGCCAATCATTAACTCGCAACACTGATTTCTGCAAAACGAAGAAATCGATTTCAGAGTTGAGGCAGATAGTTCCCTATTCTTTACCTAGCAGATTAAAAGATGACGACAAAATTTTGAAGAGGTTAGGTTGTTAGGATAAAGGAGCATATCTCCCCCCCCTCTCTCTGTAAGATTAATATTGGCATAGGGGAACCTTGACTGTCGGTTCCCCAACCGTTACTGTAATGAGGTCTAGTAATTGTGATGAGCTTTTCTGTATCGGATCGACGAAATGACATTCATATATTCAAATCGAAGGGCTTAAATGCCACATCTTCATTTGGGTTTTATAATGTTTTTCAACGATGAGTATTCCATGAAAAGATTTCTAATTCCTGCCTACTTGTGCCTTATTTTAGCAATTTTAAGCTTTATTATTTTTAGCTATCTTGTAATTAACAATAATCCACATGCTGAACTTGCAACTAAACTAGCTATCGCTTTTGTTGGTTCAACGGTGACTATCCTTGGTTATTGCCAATTCAAAAGCAAACCCACAAAAAAACTAGAGGACGTTACCGAAAGAAACCATAAATCACTGTGTTTAAATAAATAGGCACAATGATAACCTTAACTTGGTGCGTATTAGCCATACATAGCTAATACGCTAAAAGGTAAGATGCCCCTCAATAGAACGTATTTCTGGACAAAAGCTTGTTAAAGTATTTGCTCTATTCTAAGCATTTCAGATAACTTCTAGTATGGCGAAGCTTGGTTCTTATTAAATGCTATGACTGGGAATACAGCTAGTGCTAGCTAATGCAAAGCTCATCTAAGAAGTGAAGAAAGCGGGCTTGTTTTCACTGAGAGATGGATGAACCGCCCTGCGCGGAACCGCATGCAGGGTGGTGTGGTAGCTGGAGGTTAGATATCTCCGGCTACCCGTTGATTATGCGGCTTACTTAAAACAAATACCATTCTCAATGAATAATATACACACTATTACCACAGTTAGGTGGCCACTCTATTTATCTAGGTTATCAAATGGTTCTTTCCCCTGCGAAGATTGAGGTAGGTTCATTATGTAGCTACAAAGTTTCAAAGAAACATCACCTAACTGGATGTTTTTTTCAAATGGTTGTAACTGTGACATCTGCATATGGACTATACTTCCACCATCGAGATAGTCGACTAAATCAGTTACAGAAAACTTAAGGCCTTTCCAAAAATTGATTGCAGGAAGGGGATCTCTTCCAATCTGCCCACGTAATATCACATTAATTAGTTCATGTGCTTGCCTAACGGGGTGGTCACCTTTAGTGTACCCAGTAAATAATCTGTTAGCTGTGACTACTCCAGTATGGATATACTTCGTTATAGGTATATCCCAACCCAGAGCCATAAATAATTTAGCTTGATTTTCTGGAGTTTTAAGCCAATTAAGACGAATATCTAATTGTTCTTCAGCTTTCTTGATATGCTCATAGCTTGTTTTCAGTTCATGTGCTGAACATGGATGGTATGAATTCTTGCATTCAAAAACGAATAAGTGCCCATCAAGCCAGCAAAATATATCTGTCTCACGCATACCATTGATATTAAAATCAAACTCTTCTTTAACTCTGAACCCCGTTTCTCTCAAAGCAATTGCAACTGCATTTTGCATTGGGTCAGGCTTTTTTAAAAGTTTACTCCGCATTCTATTTGCAATAATGGTATTTCTGCTTAGATTTGAACGAGCAACTAGCGCTGGAGAGACAATATAGTACTCACCGCTTTTAATAAACGGTTTGTACTGAATATCTATAAAACCTTCATTTTCTTCTAGCGTCAAAATTTTAATCATTTCCTCCGCCTTGTTTTGTGGAAAAATCATCATCAGTTTTTGCAATAGTGCATCATGACGTATGACCGGAATTACTGATCTGACTTTCAAAATTCGACAGTTTTCTTCATCCTCGATGCCTTTTAGCTTTTCTTCAAATGCAGTGCTTACAAAACTGAAGAGCCGCTTCACTTTGGTCATATCAACTATATTTAAATTTTCACTTATACGGATTTTACAAGGATCTTCATCTTCATTGAGAAAATTATCAATCCCAGTTCCCATGACATCTGGAATTTCTTCTAAGAAAAAAGAATCTGACATGATGGGGGAGAAAAACCCTTTACTCATTGGCATAGCAAATACTAGGCGTTCTTTAGGGTGCAGTATATTTATTACTAGTTCATCCATGCCAGCTTGAAACGCTGAAGCCATGAATTCATTCATAGTTTGACAGCCGCTATCAGGTTTATATAAATGCTTCACGACTCCCTGTACTCGAATAGCACCTTGAATTTCTGCTTGAATATAACCAAGTCGAATAGACATCTCAAATGACTTGTCTGTCGAGAAAACCATAAGGTTCTGTCCGTTTTCACTGATTTCATAAGGCATCCCCTCGATTAGGGTTTCAACTTCTATAAACTCGTTTAACTTAGCGGCATCAATCAATAAATTAGTGTAGATATTATCAAACCTCCCACATAAATGATCATCAACATGAATCCAGCAATTTGGTGTAACTCCAATTTCTTCACGCATCAGGTTTAAAATATATGAAAAAGCTTGAGCTGCATCCTCTGCTCCCAAAGACTCGAACTGATCCGAATCTAAATTAGGAGTTACTGGCTTATAGTTGACAAAAAGCTCGTTCACCAAAACTAATAGAGTTTTCAAAACAATTGTCTTGCGAGTTTTAAGACGAGTCAGGAGACCTTGATGTAATTTATATGCATGAGGTGCAGCTTTTAATAAAACTCTCAGGGAAACCAGATATTTCAATCTGTCAGGCCGGCATTGGATCTGTTTAAGTAATTCTAAAGCGGAGTCAAGAACCATCTCGAGTCCCTTAGAACGAAATTTGTATCTTGATGCCCTTAGTAAACCAGAGCGCCGAAGTCTTGCGATAGCAGCATCAGCATCCCATAAGAGGAGTGATAACGTGATAGCTACAGCTTCACTGTAACGGTTGCGTTCCAAATTACTACCTAGAGCTTTAATGCTCGTCTCTACTTCTGATTTAGAAGCCTTAACCTCTTGCATTCCTTTAGCTTCAGAAATTATGACAGATATTTTTTTAAAACTGGCAAGCTCTCTCCTCACCTGTAGAATCGTCATTTAAATAATACTTCCATTTTCATTGAGTACACAAAGCTGCATAACGCTAACCTAAACCAGCGCCGTGCTGGTGCAGGTTCTTGCGTACGCCCAGCATGGCCATGAACTAATAAGGTGAAAGTCCTCTGTAGGAAGAACACCGCTCTATAACGTGTTGTTATTAAACGTTAACTACTAGCGAATGGCAAGGCTTATCCATGAGGATTGGTCTGAAGGAAGCCGCTAACAAATTTGTGAGGTGATGAACAAGAACATCATATGAGGTTTAGGCTAGAGGTGAGTTGGCACAAGACGACGAAATCACGTGATCTAATGGCCACCGTAAATGGTGCAGCAGTGCAAAGAGCAAACCAAATGAAAACCGATAGCGCATGACGGGGTAACTCGGCATGTGATTAAGCAGAAATCAGCAGACAGGCATAAACATGCCGACACTTCCTGGGAGACTTATCCTTATCTGTTATATTTTTAGGTTCGCCATTAACAAGCAGTAGTTGGGTACTTTTTTACAAGCCTCTCCGAGCCAATGGGCATGTTTACATGCAGTCGACCAGTCAGCAACCGTGAGTTCATTTTCTAAAACAGATAGAGGTTTAACAAGTTTATTGTTTGGTTCAGCTTCCCATTCTAACAATTGCTTTGGTACGTTATCAAAGCCGCACCACCATTCAGGCATAGACTTCTTCCACTTAGTTTCAAGCCATACATCAGATAATGCAATTACATATTCATTCTCGATATTTTCAATAGAGTGCTCTGTTAAAAAAACTCTATCAGCATTCACGATTCGAGCAATATCATTAATGATTTCATCTTTTTTCTGACTGATAGAAAGTCGCTTAGCCTCAATATAAAATACCGTTTTATACTTTGGTGAGTAAACAAATGCATCTATATGCTGCATTTTATCTTCCCATGGAAACTCGAGCCAAGATATTGCAGAAGGGTCATCGAGTGATTCGATTAATGAGTTCACATATATGTGGACCTGATTACTCTCCGTAAAGCCGGTCGCACCTCGAGCAGGATAAAAAACCTGTAACAGGCTTTCATAGGTTCTAACCATGTTTAAAAACGAATCAGTGACTATTGATTCCATATTGACCTCAAATAAATATAACTCTTATCAGACAACATTAGGTCGTCTTTTTTCGTGTACATTGCCAATCCTCTCGCCAGTATGCAATGTAAAATCAGTTTATTAGCTTAGATGTTAGGATTTTAAGGCGACTTATAGTCGCTTAATACTACACAAAGCCACTACTTGCATTCAGTAGAAAAACACGCGCACTTTCGGATAATTTTTTATAGGGCAAAGCCTCATTAACAGAATGTGAATGAGTATTTACTCTGAATGATTTTGGGGCAAAAACGTCTTAGAAGGATCACTCTAAGACGTAACTGGACAATAATCAGTTAGTGCAATCACTCTAGCTAACCTGTGTTAGATTAGAAAAAGTATCTTAGCCTCCTAATTCGCTCCGACCCCTTTATCGAATATCAATCACCAAGGTACAGAAACCAGCGCCATGCTGTACAGCATAATCGAAACGGCAAAAGCTAACGACCTCATCCCTTTTGATTACATCAATCATTGCTTGGAAGCTCTAGCGAAATCACCGACTGAACTTCAAGACTTGCTGCCATGGAATGTTAAGCTCGGCTAGACGTAGTTCAGCGGACGTTTACTTTTATTTTTATGTTTTCTGCTAGACATTCACCCATACATCTCGTGCTAAGACAGCTTTGGGGGTCTTTGCTGGCTAGAAATGATAAGTAGGTTGAGAGTCATATAGGGAAGTAAAAAGGCTGAATATTTTAGTTATTCAGCCTTTAAATGTTAAATTGAGAATATATTCTGCAGTTCAGAAAATGAAGACACCTCAAACTTCGGGCGCTCTTTTGAGTACATGGTTTTTAGGTCCTCTTCAATTTTTACATCTGCATCAGTCCAGTGTGTGATACTGACTAATAATTTCCAGTTAGCACTGTGAAAGTCCTTACCATATTTAGCCCACACAGAGTTCACTCCAGCTGCATTTGCCATTGATATGTCTTTCACTATAGAGTCGCCAATATAGTATGTATCTTCAGGCGATATTCCTTCACGCTCGCAGATATCAAGCACAAGTCTAGGGTTCGGCTTCCGTTCTGACTCAGGTAGTTTGATAACCCAGTCTAAATCAGTGTGGTCTAGTAGTGGCTTATTTTGGTTTGGGTGGGAAGATGAACTTGAACTGATTGTATAAAGGTGGCTTAGGTATTTATTAAGTCCAAGCTTTTCTGCTCGATACACAGAGTTAACTTCATAAGATTCTGTATGCCCCACAACCTTTATGCCGCTAGATTCTAACTTTTCCAGAGTTTCTATTACCTCCGGATACAACTTTAAGGTCTCTTTCCTTTTTTGAGAGAACTTACTAAATGCAGGTGCAAGCTTTTGTTTTAAAACATCTCTGTCATTGGTACCAAAATAGTTGATGATTGACTCGACCTCAAGAGTTGCGAATGGCCTCTCTGAGCTATTATATTTTTGGTGAACAGTTTGAAAATCTTTCAAAAGCTGTGCTTTATCAATTCCAGTAATCTCCTGAATAGAATTAACTAGAGCTTCAAAAGACTGAGAAAAATAAGAAACCCAATCGTACAAGGTGTTATCTAAATCTGTAATTAGCAGTTTAGTCATTGTAATCGAACTCCAAAGTGTATTCTCCGGTCAAGTTAGCATCTTTAGGACTGATTTTCGCATAGTGAAACCTTATTTTATCATGACCAAAAGCAATTCGGCATGCCCAATTTCCATTTGCTTCTCCTGTGTGGCTACTACATACACCCGAACTCCCAAGAGATAAAACATGGAGCTTATTTTTCTTTTCATTGGGATTAACTTCGTGCGTAATAACGCCTCTTTCAATAGTACAGTTAAAATTCTGGTGCATGTGCCCATGCAATAAGAAGTCAAATTTATGTGTTGTAAGCCACCTAGACAATCGTTCAGCATCTAAAACAGTGGAGTACTTAGCATCTTCATACGCATCTTGCGTGAGTGATACAGGAAGAAGGTGATGATGCATAACGCATATTCTAGTCACATTTCTAGGTTTAGATGTAGATAAGCCCATTCTATTTTCTACTTCAGTAAGCTGTTCAGACCCTATAAACCCATGCCCTTGGAAGCTATCTTTAGTTTGCTGGAGAGTTACACTATTTAGTAAAACGATCTCTACAGGTATGGTGTCATTGAGTAAGAATCTTCGCCCTGAAGCCATTGACTTATTTGGGTTTATATCGAAAAACTTTGAATAGAAATCTCCGTAGCATTGACGAGTTCTAGCATAGTTTTCCTTAATTGCTTTATCATTGTTTTTTATAGCGTCGTCAGCTCCTTCATAAAATGATAGGTCGTGATTGCCTGGACATATAGATAACCATGATTTGTCCATAGAGTTCATACTATGTATATAGTCAATAAACTTACTAGCTAACTTGAATTCGTTTTCCAGCCCCTTCCAAGTTAAATCTCCAGAAATTAGAAGAGAAGCGATCTGATGAGTATCAGATTTAAAGTAAGCTCCGTCGATAACTTTGGATAGAGTAAGCAGGTTCGGGTTGTCGTCATTCAGTGCAAACTCATGAAATCCATCATTTGTGAAGTGGGGGTCCGAAAGCCATAATATGCTGTTTCTAGAGGTTGCTCTATATGAACGGTCAAAGTGCCTTGGTTGGACCTCAGTTAAAAATTTCAACCGAATTTCATTAGTTTTATCAGTTTCTTTTTTATCTCTAATTTTCCAGATAGTTCTATTCTGCTCAGCTAATTCCTCAGGCGAAGACACTACTTTATTATCATACATATCAAAGTGTGAGTCTGGTAAAAACAGATCATTCATAGGTTCATATGACTTCAAGCCAATAATTTCGTTTTCTTCCACCTCAGCTATTTTTTTAAACTTAAGCCATAATTGATGTGAATTCTCAACGTAATAACTAGGCGTATGCTCCAAACTATCAGTTTTGAGTTTTTCGCCTAAGTTTGACTTAATCTTAAGCAGCTCTGCCTGATAAAATTTTTTGCTCGCACTATCAAAAAGGTATACAAAAAAATCAGTAAGCTCCTTGTGTAACCCTAGCTCTTGGATTGTCTCTGTAGGAAGCTTTTCATGCCCCTTATTCCACCACCCCCACCATACAAAGTCCTTTTGATCGCAGATAGCTTGATGGCGCTTTATGGTTTCACCTGAAGGGCAAGATAGATCTCGAAAACGGAATAAAAGTGTAACGTCCATATTTAGTTTACTCATCATTAGTTGGAGGATTAAAGCGGTATCTGCTTACTGCTATTTAGCAGGAAGCACATATGAGAACTATCATACATGCGTCCAATTTCGAGGCAACAAATAGGTTTGTATTCCTATGTTTACTTCAAATATATTATGCAGTTGCCACCATTAGCGGATCTTTCGGCCATTGAATCAACTTAGCTATGCTGTATTAGCTTGTAGTATATTTAACCATGTGGTATTCAATGAGATAAATATGGGAAACTTGGTATAGATAATGAGAGACATTGATAAAAAAGAACTTGAGAGTGGCCGATCTCCTCTGGAGGTGCTAGAAGGGGTTGATTACTGCCTAGATGCGTTATTCAAAGAAACGGAAAAAGGTATCGATGACTTTGTAGTGAAAGGTTTAAAATTTGAAGAGTTAGTTGGCATACTATTGGTAGTAAAAGACGAATTAAAGGGAAGATAAAGGCTTACGTGAAGCCAAACAACTATAAGCTATAGGGCGACACATGATGTTATCAGTATGAAAGTGGAGTCTCGATGTCACACCCAATACCAAATGGAATGACTAGAGATCATATAGTTAAGGCAATTAAAGCAATGGATAGCGGTATTAAGCATCGGTTTTCAGGGTCAATAGGCTATGATGTTCTTTTTGAAGGCTGAACTTTCACACATACTAGCCAAGAACAAGACAACAGCAATGCCACTAGACTCCGGCTAAAAGTGCTGCCGGAGCGACAAAGGAAGCCACTTTCAACCAAATGACCCCCAACAAAAAATGTAATCAGTCTTCATTCGAAGGCTAATCAGTTTTGGTGCAAAAAATGGCGTGAACGTCATTTATTAGATAGTTTTAATTCATAAAAATCACTTACCTTGTTAAAGTCATCTGTTTCAATAAATGCTCCAACAGTAAACAGTACTTTTGTCATAGTACTAACACTAAGTTCAGTTATAGCCATGGTTACATCCATACAGCTAGAGAAATCGAGAGAATCATAATCTATATCTATAAGATCCATACTCTCTTCAGTCGGATTGACTGGCATCGATATAAGATTTTCATGGGTTAACGGTAATCCATCTTGGTTGACTTTCTCGATAAAACTTTCGGTATCAAAGAATGGAAAAGAATGTGCTGTATTTCTTAGAGTAAAACATGAGAAGCTGTTTCGTACATCGTCTATTTCATTGAATAAATACAAACACGTGCCATACAATGAGTTAAGCGTCGTTGCTAGCAAAGAATAGTCAACAATACGTATATGCTCATAATATTTCTGGTCAACATTTTCACGCAAATTCTTGAAAAACTCTACTGCGTTTTTATTGCCCTTATACTGAATGCAAAAATCTTCTATTCCATAGCTATTGAGTGGTATATCTAAGCGAACAACACCGTCGTGAAACCATCTTAATGTTAAACAATTACACATAGGTGCATTGCCTTTTACCTGTCTTGCAATATAACCATTCGCAGTAGTTGAAACTGACTCTAACGGCGCAAAAGACCGAAGTAACTTGTCACCCTGCTCTTGAACAATTGATCGAAAAGAGCTGAAACTAAGATTTTCTGATGGCGGGATTTGAAAATCAGATTTCTTTAGATATACATGTAGCCACGGAGTGCTACTCTGAATGCTCGATAATTCAGGAATAGTTGTTAATAAATCAGACACTTTCTTTTTGTGCTCTTGGTTTCTCAACCAAAGCTTATCGAGTTGATAACGGTCTGTTTCTTCTTTTGGTTTAGACTGATCTGCTACACGTTTATAGATACGACCAGACGAGTGAATATGAGGAGTGTTGAAGCTAGTAGGTACGCATATGATGATAATGCTTTTACCGGCTTCTAAACCTATTTCCTTGATTGGGCCCCTCACTATTCGTTCATCATAAAACACCTCTGGATTTATATGCGCTGATGAAGCCTCTCTGATATCAGTGCATACCTTCTCGACATGAGAGTTTTCAATTCCTACAAAGTCACCAGCAGTACGAGTGCCATTTGTTGACTCAGCAATGCCAATAATAAGCCAACCACCATACTGATTAGCAAAAGCAGAAAGGTGTTTTGCGAAGTCCGCTACTTTAAGGCCTTTGATCTTGTAGTCTACATACCAGCCTTCTGAGACGTCTCTAAGCAACAAAAGGTCTTCGTGGTCTATATCATTCAATCTTTTTTTGAATGGGGAATAAGAATAATGCATTTTGGATAATAACCTCTAATGATGCAATTTTTGCTTTTCATACAAGATCATACATAAGAAAATCTAAGTCAATTAATGAGGGGGCTAAGTGTGATGCAACAAGGGTGCTAACTTGGAAAGGGGCAAAAACGGTTTAGATTTTTTGCTCTAAACCGTTGCAATACCTAAACTTCTACAAACCTAAGCAGTAAGTGCTGCACATAGTCAAAATTCCATACGTTGCAAATCCCTCTACAGCCGTTCTTTATAAGACGGAACTTAGGTTGTCGATGGTGGTATCAATTTCATTTGCTAGATCTGTTACATCACCCAAGAGTTCTAAAATTGACTCAACTGAAATATCTATCATTTTCCCCTCTTTGTCATATCCTGCCCGATGAACACAATGGTGTCGCAATTCTACGGCTCTAAATAACCAAGACAGGTTTTCAAATTTGTGACTTAATACTGCTTGATACATTGACTTAATCTTTTTGACATCATGAAAGATTAAATCTTTCAAGTAAGTCGCTACTGTTACTTTTAGCGCATCTTTTTCCTGATAGATCTCCTTAAGAGTAAACTTACGTTTGGCAAACTCAGGATCTGTTTCGACCAATTTTCGTGTTAGCTCATCTGAATTACACACATGATGGATGAACACACCAGCTAAATACCCCTCAGTAGCAGAGACAACGTGGGCTTGAACCATGACTAAGAAGCTAAATTTTGCTTTTTCTGGAACATCCAAATCGAGCATAATATCGACACTTTCAAGTTGTTCCATTAACAATTGATAGTGTGGTTTATTCTCGTTTTCTAAATACCATTCACGCTCTTCATCCTCATTATATGGATAAACGTTCTCTTCTAACCACCTATCCATAAACTCTGGATCACCAGCACTTCCACCATAACTCTCGCAAAAATCTGCGTAATCACCCATTAATTTGTCTCTATAATTTATTTTTCTACGAGGCTTATAACGCTTATTAGACTGCTAAGCGCAGTCTTTCATCCCTCTATAGTGCAGTCTTTCATTTAGGTCTTCAATTTTAAATTAACTGTTTCGTGATCGAATTAACAAGTTAGACAGCACGGTGAAACATCATTTCTGGATACGCTTAATTCAGATAAATTTTTATAAGGGAAATGCACATTAACAGCATCTAAATAAGTAAAAGCACTAACTAATAAAGGGGCATTTCCGTGTTAGTGACTTACTCAGAAAAGTCAAAATCGAAGAGACAAATGAACAGTTGTAAGTGAGCTCGAGAACTTCGATTTCAGGGATGAAATCGTAGAGCGCCCAAGGGTGGGTTTACAGCGTACCGAGAGATTACTTGCACATAAGCACGCTGCAAGCGATAGATCACAAATAGGTTGATAAGAGTTTCCTCTTTACCTTACCCACATGAAATCGATGATTACTCTTTTATGGACACTAAGAAACATCAGTAAACATTGCAATTTATCCCCATATTTTAGTTCATTATCACTTAGACGCTCATTCTTAAGGTGATTAATATCTAAAGCAATTGCATCAAACAATGAAGTTGAATATGGGTTCAAACAATTGTTTGCTTATGTCATACAGTTACAATGATTTCAAATATACTAACACGCCCAATAAGCTAATTTTTTAGCAAGAAAGAGTCTAAATCTTATAAACTAACATTATTTTACACTTCTTTTACTAGCGCTTCTGGTCGCAGCCTGCAATATTAAGATAAAAGTGAAGAGGTGTAATCATGAAAGTTAACGCTAAGAGACAAATCACATTACCTGTAGAACAATGTAAAATTGCACAAATTGTCGCTGGTGATAATGTTGCTTGTTTCGTCGATAGGCTGGGTGTTATCTCGATCGTCAAGCAAACGAAAGGAAGTGCTAAAGGAATATTAGCTAATAGTAAAGTTTTGTGCTCTATGAATGAAAATACATCGAGACAAAGTGCTATCTCTTAGCTTCCTTCTTTGTAAGAAAGTTTCCCCCCCATAAATAATCATCGACGATATAAATAGAGAACATGCATTAGTGATAAGGCAAATAGCAACTCAATGAGCCACCTGTGGCCTTCATTTTTCATTTTACCTATAACCTTTAAAATTAATTGTATATTACAAGCCAAAATCACGCCCTACCAATATAGGCATGCCACACCTCTATAATACCTAGCCAATATTTCATGTAATTATTAAAGATAAATGTGTGGAAAATGCTGAAATTTGCCTATTACATGTAGTTATAAATATTAAAAACTCATCATTTGCTATGGATAACACTTCATGATATTGATTTAAATAATTTTTTATAGAACATTAACTTGTGTATACGGAATCGAAGAGGGATTAGTTAAATTGGATTTGTATGAGTAAGACTATCAACATTGAAGCTTCTGTTTTCCCTCTATCTTCAGTTCGAGTTTACTTTTAATCGAATCATCGTTTGTTATCGCGCTATTATTAAACCTTCTCACGCTCAGCCAGAAATGATTTGCGTAAGCGCATCATCCGCTGTTGTTTGAAGTGAAATGGTTCCAGAAGGTCCATCGGCGTGATCTTTGCTGATCCGGATTAATCTTGCACCTGGTAACTGCTTAGCTATGCTCTCTAATGGCAAACGGATAACGCCTGGCGTATTAAAGCCTGCACTAATCTCCACAATTGCCATTTTGCGATTAAGATTATCATTGAGCCAATTACTGATGGCATCAGCTTGTGCCTCATAAGGTTTTTCAATGAACCAACTGCCTCCACGTACATTCATGAAAACTGGCCCCCCGCAATTAGGACAAACCGGCAATGTACTTCCATTTTCTACATACTGGGTTTCAGGGTTGATATAAGGCAGCATAGATGCAACTGATTCACGGCCATCCCACACAAGATCTGTGCAAGGCGTCATACACTGAAAGCGTTCATAATCACCTTGGGGTGTATAGATATTTGCAGTATCAAACCCGTTTTTATGAAAATAGCGATCAACATTCGAAGTGATGACAAAGCTGTCACGATCGTCCACTAAGCTGAGTAAATCTTGATATACCTGTGTTTTCTGCGAATGATAAACATGGTTAAGCCCAGCAGCGAGATAACCCCACTTCAAGGCTTCATCATCAAATGGATAACCCATAAGCTGATATTGAAAGCGAAAGCCATATTGCAACATGCCAGGAAAGCGTTCAGCAAAGGCTTTTTGATCAGTGTAATCAAGACCTGCTGAAGCTGATAGACCCGCACCAGCCCCAATAAGAACCACCTCTGCATCGGCCAAAACCTCTCTTGCTTGCTCAAATGGATCCATGTTGCCACTCCCCTATTTTCCTGCGATATATCTCAGTTGCGTTGTCGCCAAACGTATTAAAGACGAGATGATCTAGCTTATTTGGATTTAGCTCAAACCAATTTGCAACGGCCTGTAATGCAACATTAGCAGCCTTATCTAAGGGATAGCCAAATACGCCAGTTGAGATCCCACACACAGCAACAGACCGCGCACCAGCTTCAGCGGCAAGGGACAAGCAGGCGTTGTAACAAGAGGCCAATTCATCAATTTGACCTGGTGACGGAACCTCTCCTTGTTGGATAATTGGCCCAACGGTGTGTAAAACAAACTTAGACGGTAAATTGTAGGCTCTGGTGATCTTTGCAGAGCCTATTGTTTCATCACTACCTTGCAGTTGCATCAATCGGCTACAATCTTCGCGAAGCTGAGGACCAGCAGCACAGTTTATCGCATTATCGATGCAACTATGAAACGGCTGAAAACATCCTAGCATCTGATCATTAGCCGCATTCGTCACCGCATCAATTTTTAATCTGGTGATATCGCCATTCCAAATACTAACTTTACTTGCAGCTGGATAGATGCCTGTTAGACGCGCTAAAGTTGAGGCATCAGTGATCGTTTTTTCTGCCAGTTCAGCTTGAAGAATTTGATCGACACAAATAACAAGCTCCGGTAGAAGTTGACCAGGTTCTCTGACAGTCAATGCCGCTTGCAACCACCCTCTTTGCTCTTTAGCATCATGAGGAACCGGATAGCGCGCAACAAATGAGGCGGACATAGGATCTGCAGCAATGGCATTAACGGCTTGTTGCAGTGGAGCCGCAACATCCCTTTCCGCTTTAAAGAAGCGCTAAACAGCTGGATATCGTCAGCATAATCTTTAAGTTGCATGAACTCTCCTTTCAAATACTTTAGTGCGACCTCTAGCTATACGCAAAACGGAGCAGCGACACGTTAACGCCGCAGCTCACTGCAATATGAAAGCAGTCTGCAAACTATGTAAAAATAGTTTAAAACTTACCGCTGTCGTTTGCAGATTGTTCAGAGATAGTTTGTATTACATCCCAATGCTCAACAATCTTGCCGCCATCGACGCGAAACAGATCATAAAAAGCCACGTGGTCGCCAGAAAACTCACCTTCTGAAGCCGTAAACACAAAATTCCCCTCGGCAATGATCATATGGGTATCGCTATAAGTCATGGATAAACCCGCATCAGCCATCGCTTTAAGTGCTGCGCCTAAGCCATCTAAACCATCGGCAACACCGCTATTGTGCTGCAAATATGTTTCTGTGGAGACATAATCAGTAATTTTATCCGGTGCTTTTCCGTGCAAAACGTCATAAACAAAACTGGTCACCACAGCTTTATTCTCTGCTGTTTTGTCGAGATCAGTGACTAGTGTGGTGCCATCAAACTGGGTGCGACCCGATGGGTTTGGCGCTGTTACTGGTGTCAGATTATCCCAATGCTCAGCCACTTTACCGTCTTCAATACGAAAGACATCAAATGCAGCAAGATGATCACCACCAAAAACCTTAGCATTTTTGTACTCATTATGGGCAACCACCATATTCCCTTCAGAGATCAAACGGTGCGTTGTCGCACTAATTCCACTCTCTTTCAGTGTCGGAATTAAATCGATAAGCACAGCCGCCCCGTTAGGCACAGCCTGGTTATGTTGAATAAGATCTGGTGCCATGGTTGCTGCAGCCTGCACTTTATCGAAGTCTTTAAACAGTGATGCCATTTCAGCAACTGCAACTCCTTTCGGTGTATCAGCAAAAGCGGCAGTGCTTACGATGACTGCACTTGCAGCAGCAATGATACTTTTCTTCATAGGGTGTACTCCTTTAACTTTAAGATTAACTGATACATGATGCATCGGCTTTGTAGATAAGTGTGACAAGCGTGATAAGTGGGGCTGTGAACAGACTTAAGCGCAGGTATTACTGATACAGATTCAATCAGTTGACTATCACTTTAGTAGTCATGTTTCATATTGATAACTATCATAAGTCACAAGTGATGATGTGATAATATGGTGTATTTATAATTAATAGTTTGATAAATTGGAACAATGTATAAGCACCTACAAAGTATCGCAACATTTATCGCTGTCGCAGAGGCGGGCGCATTTAACAAAGCCGCCGACGCTCTCGGCGTACAAGCATCTGTTGTCAGTCACCATGTCTCTAAACTGGAAGAACATCTAGGGACGACACTTATCTACCGAACCACGCGCAAAGTGTCGCTGTCAGAACATGGCCGAATTCTGTTTGATGCCTCAAAAAAATGGTTGGATGGCACTGCCCAAGCAGTTGATCAGATCATGGATGCGCAAGATGAAGCCATAGGTGCGTTAAATGTATCTCTGCCAGCATTTGTCCCTGAGCCAGAAGTGGAAAATGCGATCTTAAATTTCATCGAACTTCACCCCCATGTCTCCATCACATTGAACTATTCAGATACCTTGGTTGATTTGGTAGAGGACAATTTTGATTTATGCATTCGACTTGGCAATCCGCCCGACTCCAGCTTCATCGCCAGAAAGCTAGCTCAAACCCAACATATACTGGTTGCCTCCCCCAACTTTATTAGTCGACACGGGATGCCCCAAGAACCAGTACAACTTGCCAAACTTCCCTATGTATCGATGGATGGCCTTGGGGATACATTGACACTCACACGTGGCAAGCAAAAGGTCGAGGTTCATAATACAATCTGTCAGATTAATACCAATAACATCTATGGTGCTAAAGCGGCTGCCGAGAATGGTCTTGGTATAGGCAATCTACCGATAGCACTTTGTGAGCAATCCGTTACAGAGGGCAAGCTTGTTCATATCTTGCCAAATTGGAAGCTATCTTCATTTCCACTTATCGCCATCTGGCCAGATGCCTCTCGCCGCCATACCCTCACCAAAAGGTTAGTGAATCACATTATTAGTGCGCTCTAGCTTTGAGCTCTAGTAGAGAGTGCAATCTATCTAGAGACGCAGGTAGAGAAAGTAACAAGCGCCCTTCTCTTATCGCTCAGCATTAACGCTCCCCAATTAACCAGGTTTCCTTCGATGGCTGAATTCGTTCATCATAGCCGCCAACAGCCAGTACTTCTCCCGATGGCAATAGAGATGTTGAATTGAACATCAGTGGTTTAGCTAACTCATCGCCTGTTTCAACAAACTTGAAGGAGTCAGGTTCAAGCCTTTCATTTTTTACAGCGCCGCCAGCCACCAGTACGGCTCCTGATGGCAGTAAAACCAGTGAATGGCGAATTTTAAATCTTGGCCAGTGCATTGTCGGTCCTGCAGTAAATTTGCCTGTATCAGGATCAAATAATTCGGTACTTGCATAGCGGCCACGAAAATCTTGCTTATCTGAGCCACCAACAAGCAACACCCGCCCATCTGGCAGCAGTATTCCCCCATGCTTGTGGCGTGGTATTGTCATCTCTCCAGTGGGGCTAAACTTGCCTGTCTCAGGAGCATATATCTCAGCGGAGCTTAGAATCTCACTTCTTGCACTGTGGCCGCCTGTGACTAAGACTCTTCCATCGGCAAGGGCGACGGCGACATGTGCACCACGATTAGCGCTCATTTTGCCTGATAGGGAGAAGGTTAATCTGTCTGGGTCAAACAGTTCGCTGCTATTTAATCCAAAACCAGGTTTAGGCTCGCCACCTGTGATAAGTATTCGGCCATCTTTAAGTGGGGTAACAACTGGGCCGATACGCGCAGTTGTCATATCGGCTATTGCTTTGAATACATTTGTTTTTACATCATATATCTCTGCACTTCGACTTATCCCCTTGCCCGTCCAACCTCCCACGATAAGCACTCTACCGTCATTGAGTAAGATACTTGCGTGGCTAACTCTAGGCTCAAGCATATCGCCTGCAGGTGAGAACTTCCTTTTAGAGGAGTCGAATAACTCAGTTGAGCGATGAATGACTTCACAGCCAGATTGAGCACAACCTCCAGACACGAGTATCTTACCATTTTTAAGCCTTGTAGCTTGGTGTGCGGCTCTTTCTACCGACATTTGAATCGTTTGAGTTTTTGTTTTTCCTTGTTGCAGACCTTCTGCAGCAACTGCGCAGCCTTGTTTCACCATTAAAGCAAATAATATCAGGCAGCTTGCCAGTATCATTAGCTGCCTAGATTTTATTGAATATTTCATATTGCACTCCTCAGTAGCCTTGAAACTGAATGAAACCCATAGCGCTCTTAGTGTGGTGGCTGCTAGCAACCTAGAACTAGACTCTGCTCAAGAGATAGCAATGGCATAAGATTTCATCAATATTTGATTCAAACTCTGCTCTGTTTAGAGGGAAGTCAAAGCCAAATAACCTGAAACGATGAGTTTATTGTGTAAGCTGAGGAGTTGGTTCGAAGCATTTTTTGAAATCGTTGACGTAGTTTCTGCTTAAGCGGATTTCAGTGCCACCTTCAAGCAGTAGATCATAATCACCGTTTAAGCGTGATCTATAGGAGAGCACGTGTTCTATATTGACGATACTTGATTTGTGAACTCTAACGAAGCGAGGATCTAGCTTATCTCCTATGGACTTTAAAGTTTCAGAATGTAGATGTTGTTTGTTCTCTACATGAATCGCGATATAGGGCGTTGCCGCTTTAATATAAGAGATGTCACTCAGTTTAATCCGAGTGTTATTTTTCCCATTGCTAACGCTGAGGTATTGAGACGGAACCTTGTGCTTTTCTAACTGAGATTTTTTACTCTTAGCCCCTAAATAGTTGAGTAAAAATAGATACACACCATAAACCAATACTATCTTAACTAAGTCGTTAGATAGTGTAAAAGTCAATACTTTAACAAAGCCATAGCTTTGCTCACGAAAAATAGCAGATAGACACCATATGGTTAGCGGCACTAAGAATAGATGAGCAAGTGTGGCTACGCACACCACTAACCCCATTTGAAGTGGCGTGGTAATCGTTCGCTGTTGAAACACCGTTTTAATAAGTAAAAGGATAGGTGGAAAGAGAAACCACAGGCTCTTAAACAGTAGAGACTCAGAAAAGAAGAAGGGATAATCCCCTCTTTTGGAGTGCAGGTAGTCTTGAAATATGGCAAGGGTGACTATCGCTATCAAAACGAGTAGAAAAAAGCCTAAGAGCTTATTTCCATGGGATGGTTTGAAAATAAGCATTAGTTTATTCATCACCACCCTATGCCTCCTGAGACTGCAAGTTTGCAGCGCGCTATTGCAGCGGATAGGAAGGTTTATCTTTACCTTCACAGATCCAGTTGATCCATAACTTGCTGTCACTGCCTTCGAGCAGGGTCACGAAGTTTCGGTTGCGGATATATTTGTTTGAGCCGTGGGGTTTTATCATATTGGCTGTGACTAAACGGGTTTCATCAAGGTATTCCATATCATCGTTGGTCACGGCTAAAATGCCTAACCACTGAATGTAGGTTGGCGCAGGATGCACGATACCTGATGAGATCACCTGATGGATGTTGTTTGTCGAGCCGCCGCGCTCGTCACGAATGATCCCCAAGCCGCCTAAGTGCACATCACCGGATAAGATTACCGTCTTGCCCGTGCGTTTCTTGGCATTTTTGAGCAATCCCATGATGAGCTTTAGTCGCTCGCCTTCATGCTCCTTTGCCCGCCAGTGATCTTTCAGATCGTCAGTGAGCTCCTCCTCCCAAGGGGTCGCATCTAGTGCGCTCTCGGCGAAGGAGAAATCACGATACACCACAGGTACGGCGCTTAAGATTAATAGATCGCCATCGGTGCACTGTGTATCTAACGTTGTGAGTACATCTTCCCAGTGATCATTACACATCACCTCAGTAATTGAGCGCTCGGAGCGGTTATCTAAGGTGAGGATATTAAAGCGCCTAAACTTCACGAAACTACTAAAGTGCGCCCTTTGTGCTTGTTCACAAAGCAGTGTTTTATTGGAATCGCCTCTTATCTGCAACAAGGAGAACAGTTTTTTAGCGCTGGTAAAGATAGCTTTGTAGACATCGCATGTTTGTATATCGGCAGGAAAACTGCCCCAACCATCTATGATGTCATGATCATCCCACATCATTATCGATGGAATAGATGAAAGCATTTTGGCCATGGCTGGTTTATTCCAGCGGTCGAGATAGAGGTCCACATAAAATCGATCCAGTTGGTCTCTCATTCTCTTGCTCGGCGTATACTTAATCTTCTGTTTACGGGAACCTTCATTCCAAGCCTTTAAGGTTGGCACTGTGGTCCAAATGGAGTCCGCATAGACCTGATCGCCTCCCATCAAGAGCAGTGAAAATGGCGCTTCTTGATGCTGCTCAGCCATCTCTTCCCACAAACGATAGGGGTTATCAGTTGATGCCATGAGTTTATAATCGGAGAAGCCATTGCATGAGGCGTAGCCAATTTTAGGCGGCTCATGCTCTGCTGGTACATAGAAGCTCCACTTTGATTCACCTCGTGCATCGCTGACGCTCTGCCCGTTCGATTCAATGGAGTATGTGATATCTCTTGCATTGCCAAGGGGGATATTCAGTTCCGCTCGCCACACAGTACCGGCGCCCATTTCACCGATTTTAACGGCTAGTGTGGTGCCGGTTGGTGAGTTAACTTGGGGACTTGTGATCTTACTGTCAGTCACAAAAATGATGGTGTAGAGGATGTTAGATTCCAACCCTAAAATGGGTCCCAAAAGCAGCTTATTTGCCATGATAAAAATCCTTTTCGCTTATCAATTACAATCCATATCTAAGATATTTTATATCTATGCTATCGTCGGTATAACCTACTCTTCACGGGGTAATTAATCAATCTAAGGAAGAAATATGGAGTTAATCCATGACAAACACTAACGCTGAGCTTTCGGATGAACAGCTAGCTTTTCTGCAAGTCCTACTCAATGATGAACTCAAGAAGGTCAGTAGTAATATTGCTCAGCTCGAGATACAGACAGAGGCAACATCTAAATGCTCGCACTTAGATGCAGTCGACTTGGCAAGCCAGATAGCGGCTCAAAGGGCGGCATACTCGGTGTTAGAGTCACAACGGCAACAGCTGAGTGAGATTGAGCGTGCAATGGCTCGATTAAAGGCTGGCACTTATGGCTTGTGTGAACAAACTGGCGAGCCTATCGGGTTCGAGTGCTTGAAAGTCCTGCCTTGGGCTCGACATACAGTGACTTAGCTAAGCTCTTATAAAGCCCTTGTTCAAAATAGAAGTGCGCCACAAGTCAGTACTGTTCACACTGCCCACTTAATCGAATATGACTGTCTCTATACTCACTTAACAGCCTACCGCTTGAGGATGATATCTGCTGCCAATACTGAGTCTGTGCGCCGTACTTATCATGCACGAGTGAGGTTAGGTACTGTTGAATTGAGCCTGTGACATAATCTTCGTCACGGCCGTGCCAAGGCACAAAGTATCTGAGCTTGCCGCTACTGGTTTCACTATCCCAATTAAATGCACAAAAACCGTGTATATCGAGACTGGAAAGCTGCTCAATTTTACTCGCTAACCAAGTGGTATCTGTCAGTGTTTCACTATCATTTAGCTGCAATAGATAGATGCCAGAGGTGCAATCGACATACAAGTGCCCTGCCTCTTCAAGCCCTTCTATAATGGTTTTAGTGCTGAAATGGGTCACCTCAACAGGATGAAAACTTGGGATCGATAAGTAACAACTCGCGGTATTGAGCCCTTTAATAGAGGGGTTGGTAGAAATAGCGCCTGAGTCTGCATTAGACTTTCCACTAGACTCTGCGATTAGTGTGCGATGAATGGTATGCAGCGATACTTGAGTTACTGTCTCATCCTTTAACATATGCCAAGCAAGCGCATAGGCGCCGCTACCACAGAACTGGATCTCCCCTGCGATATTACGCCATCTTACATAGGCTTTACCCGGCGACTCGATATAGACAAAACCATGATCGAAACCATCACTCACATTACTGTTTGCAGCTGCAAACTCTGCGCGTGCTTTCGAGGAGTAGAGATGAATATATTGCAAACTGCCGGGCAAGGTTTTACGACTATGATCGTTAGAACTGCAAAAGGTGCGAATTTTTACGGTGCTATCAGCATCAAACATGTTAGTGCTAGTTTGACTAGTACTCATTTCAAGCCCTTACTACTATGATGGCTGTTTTAATTATAGTCGCTTAACTATCTGCTTAACGCTCTTCAACTTGGTCAAGGTAATCCCCATAACCTTCGGCGGTCATATCATCACGATGGACAAAGCGCAGAGAAGCTGAATTGATGCAGTAACGTAAGCCACCGCGATCGGCTGGGCCGTCGGGAAACACATGACCTAAATGGCTATCACCGTGGGTTGAACGAACCTCAGTTCGAGTCATACCATGGGTATTATCACGTAGCTCACTAACATGGTTATTCTCAATCGGCTTGGTAAAGCTCGGCCAGCCGCAACCTGACTCATATTTATCTGATGAGGCAAATAAAGGCTCTCCTGATACCAGATCCACATAGATCCCCGGCTCTTTATTATTGAGCAACTCGCCAGTACCTGGACGCTCTGTGCCATTTTCTTGTGTCACTCTATACTGCTCTTCAGTTAGGGCTGCGACTGCTGCTGCGGATTTCTCATAACTCTTCATCATCTACCTCTTTTGACTTGAGATTAACTGCTAGACCTATCTTAAAATAGGGGAACCTTACGACTCTTCTACATCAACACCACGCCAAAAGGCGATGTAGTTCTCTATCTCTTTTGCCGCATCTAATGTTCTGGGGTAACACCAGGCTGCAGCTTGATTAATTTTATCATCGACAACCACTGAATAGTATTGTGCGTGGCCTTTCCATGGGCAGTGGCTTGTAAAATCACTTGGCGTAAAATATTCACTGTTAATTGAATCTGGAGGGAAATAATGGTTTCCCTCAACGACTATCGTCTTATCAGATCGCGCGATCACAGCGCCGTTCCAGCTTGCCTTCATGGGCCTATCCTCACTGTCTATCAAATTTCATTAGTCCGTTAGCAAAGTTAAGTCATCTAATGCCCAGGGGAGTAACTCCCCAACCGTTGGGTGTGGGAACACAGCTCGGCGAAAGGTTTTATAGGAGGCCTTACTCTGCATAAACGGAGCAAAGACACCAATGATCTCATCACCACCGGTACCAAACACAGTTGCCCCTATAATCTCTTCACTCTCTGCATCGACAAAGATTTTCACCACTCCTTTGGTTTCCTGCTTCTCCTTGGCCCGAGAGATACGACTCATTGGCAGTGTTGCCATCAGCACAGACCGTGAAGATTGACGCGCCTCTTTTTCACTGATCCCGATCCGCGCCAGCGGTGGATCGATAAACATAGAGTAAGTGGTATCACGCATTGAGAGTGTACGGTCCAGTTCAGGCGCCTCATCATTCAGGCCCATTAAACGGCTATAGTGATCCCAAAATATCTCACCATCATTGACTGAGGTATGGGTAAATGCACCTTTTCCATTCACATCGCCCACCCCATAGATATGAGGCTGATTGGTTTGAACCCTCTGATTGACCTTTACAAACCCGCGAGTATCCGTGTCTACCCCAGCTGCAGCTAAATTTAGACTGTCACTGTTTGGTACACGGCCAATAGCAAACAGGGTATGTGAAGCGGCTAAGGTTTTCGGCTCACCAGACTGTGTGTAGTGAATATTGACTTTATCAACTCCTTCACCTTTTGAGACCGACTCTATTTGAGTGTTATAGATGATCTCAACCCCCTCGGAGACTAAGATATCTTCGGCTATTTCACCAATATCATCATCTTCTCTTGCAAGCAGAGCGGCGCCACGTTCAAAAATAGTGACCTTACTGCCAAATCGACGAAAGATCTGTGAAAACTCCAGCCCGATATAACCGCCGCCAACGATAGCCAGATGATGAGGCGGCTCGCTTAAGTTAAGTAACTTCTCATTATCGAGCCACTCGATGCTGTCTATGCCAGGAAGTTCGGGATTAACCGGGCGGGCTCCCACGTGGATCACAATATGTTCAGCACTTAAGGTCTCTTCGTTAACCTTAATGCTTTTTTTGTCTACAAATTCAGCGCGTCCTTTAAACACAGTACAGTGTTGATGATTTGTCAGAAATTGCTCGATTCCTGAGGTCGCATTGCCTCGATTGCGCTTTTGCGGCGCCATGATCTTCTCAAAATCGACCTGCAAGTTATCGACGCTGAAACCAAAATTATCTCCACGGCCCGCCTGAAAAATAGCCCTTGCTGCGGCAACTAAGGTTTTAGTTGGCGTACAGCCAGTATTAACACAGGTGCCACCAAAGTTACCGGACTCAATTACGGCCACTCTCTTACCTGCGGCCAATAGACGAGGAACAATACTCATGGTGGCTTGCCCTGTGCCAATCCAGATAAGATCAAAGTGCTTTGACATATCAACTCCTTGCAGATAAATGGTTAATTTTATGAGTTAGACGCTAACACTGAGTGGCGCCTTAGGCTTATTTCTTCACCTGCCAGAGTGAATCCATAAAATACGCCTTAGGATCGGTAAAGTGTTCTACGGTTGTAAAACCACTTTTTTGACAGATGTACTCAATATCGCTCTTTAAAAACTTAAAGGAAAACTCAAGATGTATTGGCTCAAAGGCTTCAAAATGAAAAGAGCGTTTAAGCTCTGAGATGTAGACCTCTTGAGTTTCGGTAGCCAACACATAGCTCTCCATGGCACCTAAAATCGGACTGTAGACCCCAAAGTGCTGAAACTTTTCAATATCAAAATTACCACCTAGCTCTCTATTTATCCGCGTGAGTAAGTTCAGGTTAAACGCCTTGGTTAGCTCACTTGAGTCGTTATAAGCGGCGGTCAACACGCCGACATCTTTTTTAAGATCGAAACCGAGTAATGCAAAATCACCTGCGTTGAGACTCATCCAAAGTCGCCTTAAAAAGCCTTGGTTTTGCACTCGGTCGAAATTGCCTATGTTTGAGCCTAAAAAGAGCACTAACTGTTTGTTACTCGACTTTTTCCGTACCAGACGTAAACCATCAAAGTATTCTGCAACGACGCCATGAACGGTCAAATTCGGATGTGATGCGATATGATCCTGCAGCAAGGTCATCGCTTGTTCAGAGATATCTATCGGGTAGAAATTGACCTTACACCCAGCATTGAGAAAGCCATCGAGTATGAGTTTGCTCTTATGACAATCGCCCGCTCCCAACTCTATGATGTCGATCTCCTCTTCACCAATCACCTTGGGGATATCGTTTTTAATCGCATCAAGAATTTCAAACTCTGTGCGCGTTGGGTAATAATCGACATGTTGGGTGATCTGCTGAAAAATCTCACTGCCGGCATCATCATAAAAATATTTAGCTGAGAGCTTTTTAGGTTTGGCACATAAGCCCGTCAGTACATCAATGGCAAACTGCTCTTTTTGCGCCTCTTCATCGAACAAGCCTTCATCAATTAGCTTAGTTATCTCCATTCAATATCCTTACTCAATCGGATCCCAGAAAACATCCACCTCTGTTGAGGTTGGTAAAAGTTGCGGTAAGTGTGACGGTAGTGCCCTAGTGGCGTTGCGACACAACCGCCCTTTAACACAAACTGATTACACATGAATTTACCGTTATACTCCGCTAGCACACCTTGATAGGGCTTAAAGCCGGGATAAGCCGAATATTGACTGCGGGTCCAACACCACACCTGCCCCGCATCAGCACTTGTATCGTTTGGCTGACAAGCTGTCTTTGTAAGACCGTACTCGGCCGTACTTTGTTGCAGGTAGATCTCAAATTCCTGTTCTGTAGGCAAACGGCACCCCTTCCAACTGGCAAAAGCATCAGCTTCAAAGTAACTGATATGTGTGACAGGGGCATTAAGGTCAAGCGCATGTTTACCATTTAACGTGAACTCATACCAAACGCCATCTTCCTGTAACCAATACAGAGGTTGTTTTATCTGGTTTTCAGTGACCCAATCCCAGCCCTGACTTAACCAATATTTGGCGATACGATAACCTTGAGCTTCAATAAATTCGAGATATTCACCATTAGAGACAGTGTGGTTGGCCATAGCGAAAGGATAGATATAGGTTTTGTGCCGTGGGGACTCATTATCATAAGCAAAGTCGCTACCACTGTGACCTAGCTGATATACTCCCTCTTCAAAATTTGTCCAGAGCTCACCCGTTGCAGGTACCGCTTTAAGTAGTTGAGTATCATCATAGGTCACTGTAATGGGATTCACGCCAAGAATGTACTTAATATCCATATAGAGCAGTTCTTGATGTTGCTGCTCATGGTGTAAACCTATCTCAAGTATCTCCGCGACTTCTGCTATCACTTCAGCATCACTCTCTTTATCTTGCAGGCTTTCACTCGATAGAAACAGGCGCATATGATGATCGACGTAACTACGGTACGCTTGCACTTCATCAACTGTAGGCCTTGATAGATTACCGCGCTCGCCCTGTATCCAGTGTTCACCCGCCGATTTATAGTAGGAGTTGAACAACACACGATATTGCTCATTCCAACGTTCATACTCTGGCATAAAACGAACCAGAATGAGTTCTTCAAAAAACCAAGTCGTATGACCTAGATGCCATTTAGGTGGGCTCACCTCTGCACTGGGTTGTACGGCGTGATCTTCTATGGTCAATGGCTGACAAATATCTGTGGTATCGTTGCGTACACAGAGGTAACAATCTAACAGGGTAGTGACTTCAGAAAACACCTTTGTTTCAGTTGAAAGCATAATCTTCCTCGGTTTTAGACAGGCTTCGTCTAGATCACTCGTATGCATCTGATTAATAGCCTATTAAAACTACTACTAGCTCAAAGGTTAATCAATAAGAAATAACTAATTAATGTGCAAACGGTTTACTTTGTTTGGTGGGTAACTGATTGAAGAGAACAATTTTTGTGGGAGCACCAGCAACGCTGTCACTGGTGCCTTTAGCATGTTTATCAAGATCGAAAGTGGTGTTCAATCTTGATAAGCAAAATTTTAGCCTAGGAATAAGTACCGCGGATTGGGTAATTATTTTCAGGATTTCGAATAAAACCAAGTCCTGAAAGCAACACGCCTAATTCTGGACGAACAAATGGCCCATTGGAAATATCTATCACCTGCGCCTGCCCCTGTTCATTGACTACAAATAAACCTGGCTCTGCAAATGGATGATCTGTTTCCTGAGCCGAGCGAGGGTTAGAAATATACAAGCCAAGCTGCTGCATCTGAGCAAGCGTTAGCCCATAAGCAATCGGGTAACTCACATCGAGTTGCTCAGTGTGAGTTCTTGCCTGCTCTAAACTATCCGCAGAAACAGCAATGATATCGACGCCAAGTTTAAGAAACTCAGGTTTGAGTTTTTCAACTTCATTAAGGTAACGAGTGCACAAAGGGCAATGTTTACCGCGATACACGACTACCATCTGCCAATCCGCGCCATTTTGAGGCTTACCTAAGGTTACTTTTTCATCGTTTATTGATAGCAACTCGATAGAGGGAAAAGAAGCTCCTGCTATAAGTTTTGTGGTCATTGTTAACTCCTTTATTTTTCTTAAGCCAAAAAAAGTTTCGATTTAAAAATTGATACTCACTAGCTTCATCATTGTGCTCTGTATTTCTAATATTCAGCTAAAACCTGACTGGCGACAATACGATAGATCTCATGATCTTCTAGGTTTTCAGCCAGCCACTTACACGAAAATACCATCTTGATCTCATGGACCTCATCAATCTTAACCGCTGTACTAGCGAGACTATTCCAGTCTGGCAGCAGATCTGCTGCAGAATAAACTCCAGAGAAGGTAAGCTTAGGTGCGCCTTTCTCTAGATAGAGACCAGTTAACCAGATCCAATACCTTTGCCACAACTTTACAGCCAGTTTACGATCGCTATTTTGTAGCGATAATGTCAAATCCGCTAACGCTTGAGCCGAGGTGACGGCATGCAAGGTGGTCAGGGCTGGTTCATAAAGATACAGTGCAGCGGCTGCTTTACAGATCTCAGCCATCTGGCAAGAAAAGTTAGCTTCAGTGATCAAAAAACCTTGATTGAGTGCCAGCTGATGCACAGTGTGAGATCCACATAGTGCTTCGCTAACGGGTAAACTCGCCCCTGAAGTAGATAGCTTTACCTCTCCACTTTGAACTTTACGGGCCGCTCTGCTCCAGGATGTAAGTAGCGCATCCTGACCATCACTCACATCAATACCCGAAGCTTCATCAGCTTTCATCGAGCTCAGCTTGCCGTAAAGGTCTTGATAACGAATAGCAAAATAGGCCAATGCATCGGCTATCAAGGCATCATCGCCCTGCATTTTGGCAAAACTTAACTTAATTAAAGGATGAAACAAGCCCATGGGCAGTGAATCCGCCATGATATTAAGTGCATGATGTATAAACCGATCTGCGCCCAGATTTTCAATCCCTTCTAAGAAGACCCGTTTAAATTCAACAAGAAACTCAGCTTTCCCCAAATAATCAGGCCAGTTATTCAGGGTGACTGAATTGGTCTCTCTTAGCCCCAGATCTTCAATCAAGCTTCTATACCTTGATGCTGGCCAGTGACGTTTAAATCGCTTGATATCAGTATCACTTCCCCCAAGTGCTGCTAAGCTCATAATGGTCATAGGAAAATGATTCGCCATTCCACTTC
Source organism: Shewanella nanhaiensis (assembly GCF_019457885.1). GTDB lineage: Bacteria > Pseudomonadota > Gammaproteobacteria > Enterobacterales > Shewanellaceae > Shewanella > Shewanella nanhaiensis. Next base: position 105,854 of record NZ_JAHZST010000014.1, on the reverse strand, counting down.
GTGTTATTCCTCCTAGATTTGGGTGATAGCGACCATCTTGTCGCATCTCATTGTTAACAAAAGCAGTTAATTCTGCTGATGATTGAACGCTATTATTGATATTTCTCATAACTGCCTCTTTATCTGTTAGCTAGTCTCTAGCTGATTCTTATACCGATTGGATAAGTGTCGATGACATCCCCACAGGTACAATACCGTGAGGGTTTCTTAATGGACTTTTTGAGTGATAACCTTTGCGGTACACATCCAAATCTATGGTGTGCGACACGCCAGGATACTCAACTAGCCTTGTTAAATAACGGGAGATATTTGGATAATCTCGTATCGCCTTAATATTGCATTTAAATGCACTGTAATAACCCACATCGAAGCGCGCTAGCGTCGGCAACAGTCGCCAATCAGCTTCGGTCACTTGCTCTCCTAAGAGATATGGACCCTGCGCTAACCGCTGCTCCAATGTCTCTAACGCCATAAAGACTTTAGTAACAGCTTCATCATAGGCTTGCTGTTCACGGGCAAAACCCGCTTGATAGACGCCATTGTTGAGATTGCTATATATAAACTCGTTAAGCTCATCAATCTGCTCAGCTAATGACGCTGGATAGTAATCCTCCTTATTGTTAGTGATTTGATTAAACGATTGATTAAACATTCGAATAATCTCAGAAGACTCAGTGCTGACTATGCTCTTTTGCTGCTTATCCCATAAAACAGGCACTGTGACCCTACCGGTATAATCTGGCGCAGCTAAACTGTAGAGTGAATGCATATTCTCTAAGTGATACAGCTCATCGCTAAAGCGTCCAGAACTATCAAACACCCAGCCTTGATCGCTTCTAAGTGGCTTAACTAGGGAACAGCTGATCACCTCCTCTAACCCTTTTATACTGCGATAGATAAGTGTCCTGTGCGCCCAAGGGCAGTTCAAAGCGGCAAACAGATGGTAACGTCCAGCTTCGGCTTTAAACCCACCAATGCCGCTCGACCCCGCACTGCCATCTTTTGTGATCCAGTTTCGAAATTTCGCACTGCCACGCTGAAAATGGCCTTGGTTTTCTTGGTACTGCTGCTTCTCAAATGCCTCTACTTGAGGATCGGTAAACCACCTCCCCTCTATTAACTTTCCCATACCTTTTCAACCCTATTTTTCTGAGAGTTTCTCTCTGTGATGTTCAGTGGTGAAATCCACTAACGGCCCTTTTGGCACAATTCGCGTTGGATTAATCGATTCATGACTGCCGTAGTAGTGCGCCTTGATGTAGGGGATATCGACCGTGTCGGCAATGCCTGGCTGCTGATAGAGGTCTCTTAAATATCCCCACAAATTGGGGTAATCGACAATGCGCTTTTTATTGCACTTAAAATGGCCCACATACACAGGATCGAAACGCACTAAGGTGGTAAAAAGACGCCAGTCAGCTTCAGTGATCTCATCACCTATCAGGTATCTTTGGCTCTCAAGTCTGCTCTCTAAGGTATCTAGCGCAGTGAAGACTTCATCTACCGCATCATCATAAGCCTGTTGTGTTGTGGCAAATCCCGCTCGATAAACACCATTGTTGATATTGGGATAGATATAATCGTTCATCTGATCTATCTCCCTGATCAGGCTCTCGGGAGCAAAGTCCAGCGCCGTTGCACCAACCTCATCAAAGGCGGAATTAAACATACGTATGATCTCTGCCGACTCATTACTGACAATAGTGTGGGTGTGCTTGTCCCATAAAATGGGTACCGTCACTCTGCCTGTATAGTTAGCATCCGCCTCTGTGTAGAGTTGGTGGGCATACTTGGCTCCTAATATCGGATCCGGTACCACACCTTCACCAGATTCAAAGCTCCATCCCTCCTCGCCCATAAACGCATTCACGACTGACATGGAGATCATCTTATCCAGCCCCTTCAACTTGCGGTAGATGATGGTGCGATGAGCCCAAGGACAGGCCAAGGACACATAAAGATGATATCGATCCGCCTCCGCCTTAAAACCGCCGATCCCAGAAGGTCCCGCTGAGCCATCTTTGGTTATCCAGTTTCTAAAGCTCGATGCTTTACGCTCAAACTTGCCACCGGTAGATTGAGTGTCATACCAAGTGTCCTGCCATTTACCCTCTACTAATAATCCCATGCTCATCTCCTAATTAATGTGTTGTTATGCAGATTAACCACTCCCCCATAATGAATAAACAGTAATTATGCGCACAGATTGTTCGCAGTATGAGAACAAACTTGTTAGTCTACTGAGAAATTATAGGTAGGAGCGGATAACACATGGGTCAGTTAGAAAATATGCAGATCTTTATCAAGGTCGTTGAGACTGGTGGGATCACTAAAGCAGCAGAGCAGCTCAACCTCGCTAAGTCGGCAGTCAGTAAGCGACTATCTGAGATAGAGAAGCAGCTAAGCGTCAAGCTCATTAACCGTACAACTCGTAAATCTAGCCTCACCGAGGCGGGTAATGCCTACTATCAGAAATGTAAATTGATCTTAGAGGAGGTCGATGACCTTAACTGCCAGATCTCCTCTGTCCAACAGAGTTTAAATGGCGCATTAAAGCTTGCGGTGCCTCTCTCATTTGGAGTCGTACATTTAGTCAAAGCTTTAGAGCTATTTGCAAAGCAGCACCCTAGTTTGCAGATGGATCTTGATTTTTCAGACCGCTATATCGATCTCGTCGAAGAGGGGTTTGATCTTGCCATTCGAATCGGTACTTTAGCCGACTCAAGTATGCATGCTCGCGCCATCGCACCTATCAGTCACATTTTGTGTGCTAGTCCTGATTATTTAGCACTTAACGGCAGTCCCTCAACGCCTGAGCAGTTAAAAAGTCACCCACTGCTGCGTTACTCCCGAATGCCGCTCGCAGGTATCGAGCTCATCAATAAAGAGAATAAAAAGTTTACCGTGCCTATGGAGAGTCACTGTATCGCCAACAACGGAGACTTTTTAAAAGCCATGGCGGTTTCAGGTCATGGGATCGCCTTTCTACCTCGCTTTATCGTTTGGCAAGAACTTGCTAGTGGGACACTTCAATCTGTGATGCCTGATCACCAACTAGCTCAAATGAACGCTTATGCGGTATACCCACAAAACCGTTACCTCCCCAAGAAGGTCCGCATGTTAATCGATTTTTTAAGTGAGCATTTCGGCGAAACCCCTTATTGGGAGAAGTAGTCTCGATTATTATCAATATTATTTTGATAAAGATTCTTTTATTAGCCTGTTTTTAATTAATCACATTAACTCTAAACTCTCTGCATCGACGACAAAGAGTGTGCGCTCTCACCCATTATTGAGGATGAAACAATGACAAACTTAACCATTCAGGCAAACATCATCGCAAAAACTGACAAGGTTAAACAGGTGAAGGCTGCACTCCTTAAGCTCATTGAACCAACACGTGCTGAACCTGGTTGCGTCAATTACGACCTTCATCAAGATAATGAAAACCCTGCTCATTTTTCGTTCTATGAAAACTGGACGTCAAGAGAGTTGTGGCAACAGCATATGAGCAGTGCGCATATAGAGGCCTATATCACTGAAACACAAGATAGTGTTGAGCAGTTTACCCTCAGTGAGATGACTCAGATAGCTTAAATCAACAGACAACAGTGCAAACAATGAAGTATGGAAGAGCTGTCGAATCGATGACTCATCATAGAAACGATAAATGAATGGAAATAGTTATGACTCACCCTATTATTAAAGACCTTAACCAGCGCCACACAGCAAAAAAGTATGATGCTTCAAAGCGTATATCTCAGAGCGATCTAGAGATTATTTATGAGGCGATGCGCCTATCTGCCTCATCCATCAACTCTCAGCCATGGAAGTTCATCGTGATTGAGAGTGATGAGGCCAAACAGCGAATGCATGAAACGTTTGCTAATAAATATCAGTTTAATCAACCTCATATTAAAGCTGCCTCTCACATCATACTGTTTGCCCATAACCCAAGTTATACTCGTGATGATTATGCAAATGTGGTCGATAAAGGGATTGAGGATGGACGTACGAAACCACAAGATCGAGAGCAAGCATTTGGCGGTTATGCTTTTGCCGAGCTAAATACTGACGCTAACGGTAACAACGCTGCATGGACAAAGTCCCAGACCTATTTAGCACTGGGCAACACCATGCATGTATTGGCTCGTTTGGGCATTGATTCAACCCCAATGGAGGGCGTTGACAGTGAGCTGATTGGTGAGATATTTAAAACTGAGTTAGATGGATTTGTGTGTGAAGTCGCCCTCGCTGCTGGCTACCATCACTCAGAAGAGGATTACAATGCCGCACTGCCAAAATCCCGCTTAGCGATGCAAGATGTGCTCACAGTGATCTAATACCAAGCTTTATACAGTAGTATACGGCAACATAAAAATAGCTCCTTAGTGGAGCTATTTTTTAACACTCAATACTGATTGATATTAGCTCGCCTGCTTAATCGTCTTCGCCATCACACTGTTATAGACCTTCATTATCTTATTGATAGAATCTGAGCCACCAGCTAAAACGGCGCCAGTAAAGATAATATCGATAATCAAGAAGAGCGCAGCTTGATATCCTTCAAGATTTGCCTGCTCTACATTAACAATCGTGCCTATGATCCTGACCCCAATAAAGGCGATCATCATCCCCATTCCAAGACCTAACCACTGTGAGATAAACCGTGAACCGGCTCTGTATTCGGCTCTCTCTTTCTCTATCTCCTCAAGACTTGTCGATAAACTCTTGTATTGGGCAGACTCTTCAGCTGCAACCTCATCGGGTTGTGATTGAAGATATTTCTCAAGTGCATTTGTCCTTATCCCGATCTCTCTGTCCAGCTCATCGGCACCAGCACTTCTCCAAGCAGAGAGAAACACCTCTATGGCTCTTTCAACAAACAGTGATAAGAAGATCAATGTGCCTAAGAGTGATGCCGCTTTTTCAACGGGATCGTTTATCTCCAAACTGATAGGCTGAACCTTCCAAGCCACAAATGAGATGACTAGCACCACAAGGACTCCCCATAGACGGCTGTACTTTGTTTCTCTCTTTGCTTCCTTTTTTTCAATACTCATTACACTCATCCATTACTGTTGTTATATCTCATATTCATCCAACTCACCTGTTTCAATGTCTGTACGCGCTAAGTGACGAACAGTAATTCCAGGGCAAAACTTTTTCGCAATAGCTGTGAGTAACTCACTCTGTCTTGGTTCGGTGTTAATACCAAATACCAGCTCCTTTACTTTTACAGCAACAAAGGGCGAACCTTGAGCAAAGACTCGATGTTCTCTCTCATGGGACCACAATTTCAGCTTTTTCGTGAGTATGGCTTTTGCGATATCGCCCTCCTCTTTATTCAGTTTAAGATCGTCCACATAAGTAACAGGCTCAATAGAGACACCTTCCTCTAAGACTTCAACACCCACAGCAAATCCTTTATGACCCTCACTGTAATAGGACCACATCAACATATTGACAGCGGTTTCGCTCAAGGAGAGAATTTTAAACTCAGACTTTCGTCCACGGATCCTTGATATCTCCTCTTTAGACAACATCCCTTTGGAGTAGATATAACGCCCCTCCATAGGATCGTTAAGAGACTTAAAATCTGCCGCAAACAGACGCTGGTTAATAAATATATCCAGTGCGAATTCTAGGTTCTCAAAACCACGGTATTTATACAGTCTCATATCCAACTCCTTAGCTATTGCCATAAGATAAAGTAAAACGTTGGATTAATTCCACTTATCTCCAAAAATATAGTGTCGATATTGCCATACAGGTGTCAAACTTAGGGTCTGTTCACGGTAGACTTTCAAAAGCTCATTGCCAAACGTCGACTTCCCTTTTTCCAACCCCTTCTCATATTGAAAATGCCACCACTCAGCGCCTAACCAGATTCCCCCTTTAAAAAAGGAGCGCCGAGCACGGATCCGCTCAAACCCCTCCTCTTTAAACAGGGATGTCAGATCGACAAACCGGCCTGTGACTAACTTTCCTCTCTGTCTAGAGCCATAAGTGATCGCTTCTATATCCATCTGCTCTCCCCCCTCGGCTCGAGCATACACACGCCATAGCCTGTCGCCATCAGAGGAGATAATAAAGGGATCGGTCTTTGTTTTTTCCATTCCGCTGCCGACAAACAGATCTAACGCTCTGCCAGTGTAATGAAAAGAAGTCGCACTGCGTGATGGATTAACTTCGGCATTAAGCGCGCGGCGAGCACCAGAACTGGTCAACAAGCCCCCCGCTTGTTTTACTTTCTCATAGACACGAAGGTAAGCCTTTGCTGCATCTTCACGCAGATAAAAGCGGTTGTAACCATCTTTATAAGGATCTGCAGCAACCCGTTGCCAGTTCATTAGCCTATTATCTGATTCTACTGCGGGTTGGTTTTGCTCATCTAGCTGCACCACAGCCGCTTTTTTTAACGCATTCCAAGTGATAGAGCCAACAACACCATCGGCATATAGGCCCTGTTGCTCCTGAAATTGTAAAACGGCATCCTCCGTTTTATCTCCAAATTCACCATCAATTGGTCCAGGGTTTAAATGGAGTACTGTGAGTAACTCCTGAAGGCTTTTCACCTCCTCTCCACTGCTCTTGATTCTTAAATTCATCATAAACTTCCTTTTATGTGACAAAAGATCCTGATTATTCATCGAGCTACTCATAGGCATGTAAACAAATTTAATCGGCAAAGATTCCAACTACTGATATTACTTTGTAAGACAGCCTCTGAGCTGGTTAATTATTATACTAATCAAGTGTCACGATCAAGACAGGTAAAATCGGGCTTAGGTTGCGCGCCAGACTTAGGGCAGTAATATTCATCTAGAATGGACTCTCATGAGCAACATCAAGACGTTATGAATAACAAAAAGCCAGAGTTTTGAACTCTGGCTTTGAAGTGACTTTACACTAAATACTGACAAGTTAGTTTAAAGTGCAGACAGCTCTTTTTTAACCGCTTCAACCACACCTAAGGGCGCGCCTAGATGTTGCGAGTGATCGATAAAGATCCCCTGCTCATCGGCTATCATCAGCAATACCGGGAACGCGTTGGTTTCGATCATTGCCTGAATCTCTGCAATATCGGCAAGCACAAATTCAGCATCGCTACTCAGTTCATCCTTAAATACCTTATTCGATGGCGACAACTTAAACAGCTCAACAATATCGTTAAAGTCATGCTTAGAATCTAACGGGTTGCCCTCTACAAAATGAGCCTTTTGTAGCGCATTCAGTACAGGTAGAAGTTTTTTAGGTTGCTTATTTTGCATCCAAGCCATCAAGTTTGCCGTTTTAACCGCATTTTTAGGACTATTAACATAACGAATATGCTCCCTGCCAAACTTAACACCACTTAGCTTTAATACTGAATCAACCTGTTCCTGACCCGCAGCATCACTGCCATTAAAGTGGGCGCAATGCAGCAAGTGAATCTTCATATCTGGAAACGCTTCACTGAGCGCATTGACCAAAGGCGTAGTTGCGTAACTCCAAGGGCAGTGGGAATCATAAATAAAATAAAGATCTAGGGATGAAGTCTCAGGAGTCACAAACTCCTGGGTAGATAGCTCGGTGGTCATTCGGTTACATCTTGTCAAAAATTAATAGCGAATATTTTAGTTATTTTACGACTAACATACAAACTCAATTGAGCCCTTACCTACTAAGACAAATATCGAAAGCATGTTAAACGGGAGCAGTGAGAAACCACCAGCAGTAAACAAATTCATAATAAAAGGGAGCCTTAGAGGTGGCTCCCTTAACTTTCACTTCAATCTAGAGTTTAGCAGTAGCGAGTTTAGCCCCAAAACCTAGGAAAAGACTGCCAGCGGCATAGTTCATCCACTTGGCTGTTTTTGCATTGGTGAGGAACACCTTAAACTGCTCAGCCAGCAAAATAACCACTAGAAACCAAGCAGAAACCACAATCGCTTGGGTTAATCCTAATAACATACTGTCAGCCAAGACGGTTTGAGGTGAAACAAATTGCGGGAATATCGACAGATAGAAAAGTACGATTTTAGGGTTAAGCATATTGGTTAAAAAACCCTTAATAAAATTCCCCATAAGCCCTTCCCTTGCTTGAGGCTTATCCGCAACCTCAGTTTGCATAGCTGGAAGGGTGAGCATTTTTGTTTTAAGGCCCGCACGTATATTTGTTATCCCCAGCCAAAGCAGATAACCGACTCCAAGCCATTTAAACAAGGTAAAAGCGAAAGTAGACTGACTCAATAACAAGCTCAATCCCTGTGCAGAGATAAAAGCATGGACAATAAAACCAATGCTGACACCCGCGATATTACTAAATGCCTGCATACGGCTTTTAGTCAATGCGGTAAAGAGCACGAGTAAGGCGTTAGGCCCAGGAATGATGGCAATGAGGAAAACGATCCCCGCGAACAATATAATGGTATCTATATTCATAACAGTTCCATGAGAAGCTAGTTAATACCTCTCGGTATCAACATCTTCAAAATAACTTATGCAACACCTATCACTCATCAGTTAGAGGATAACTGACGTTTCGTCATAGGAATAAACTTGTGCTGTGTAACTAACCTAGCTTCATTAAAAGTAGCGTTAGTTCACCTATCAGAGTTAACTGCGCGGGGGGCAGCGATTGGCTCTAATACAAGTGATGCATTGAGTCATGGAAAACCTTAATTTAAGCAGTATGAATATAAGTAGGTTAACTAAGTATCCCTATTAGAGCAAGCCCGCTTTTACCTGCTTCGCTTTGCCTACTTTAGTGATTTACTCCTTTTCCCCTCCTTTAAAACACTATCAACAGCATATCCATCCACTTATTGATAATAAATATCATTTACATGCTTTTGTAAGTGTGCTCTTATGAAGTCGGACCAGACAAAAGCAAACATAAAACAGTTCAATATTGTCCATAAGAGACTTTTATAAGGAAATGATATGAAAAACCTTTCTTTAAGCTTGCTAATGTTAACGGTGCCCTTATTCACTGCCACATCTCCCTCTGTCAGTGCTCAGCCGCTCAACCTAAGTAACTCATCTGAGCTCCAACAGATAAGCCAAGGCCATAGCGTAGCAGAGGCAAAACGCGAAATAGCCATTGAACTCAGCCGTCAATACACACAAATAGCGCCTGTACTTCAGTCAAACATTAACCAATATTCGTTAACCATGGATGCAGAGCAAGTATTTGCGCAGAGTAAGGTTGACGCTCACACGTTACAGCAGGCAGAGGTTAAGATCCGCGCCGCTAAAGGTCTTTCAATCAATACCAAAAAGAATAAGTCTAGCTCTGATTATCGCACCAGCGACACCGAAAACAGTCTTGTGCAGTTTCGTCTTGCTGATCTCAGTATGTTAGAGGCTTGGCAACAGGGAGAATCCCCACTGTTTGCATTCGAACCCGATGGAGATGATAAACAGTGGGTAAATATTGAAGCCTATGATCTCGATGGCAACCTTCATCTTCTCGATGTTTACCAACTACCCCAAAGGCCCGTTGTGGTGATTGCCCTCGATAAGCAATCGGTGATCCGTGAAGGCTTAGCTGTTATGCGCAAGACGTTTGCCGCAGGCACAGAATCAAGCACAGCTGAACCATTAAAGTCTAAGCATCGCCAATCCAAATCATTGTCCACCAGCTCAGAGGATCAAGCGATCTCAACCACAGTCCTCAAGCGAATAAGCCTTCAGGACGATCAGGAGCCTTGGATCTCAGGTAAGGCTGAAATATACGCGATTGTTACCGGCGTTAATCCTAGCCGTGATGAACCTGTGCTTGATATCATTGAGATGCCCTACCTGGATTACTCGGACACGCAGTACTACCCTAATCAGATCATGATACATTGGGAGCGCTACCGCTGGGCTGCGGCCGATCTCGTGTTAATGGAGCATGATGACGGTACAAACTACAAGGAGCTAGCCTCGGCGCTTCTACTTGCTGCAGAGCAGATCTTAAAAGCCATTCCCGATCCTGAAGTGCAAGGTTTTGCAATTATTGCCACCATCACCAATGGCATTCTGGCCGCTATGCCCGATGCTTGGTTTACCAATGATGATGACTATGTGGATGTGTACTACACGCTACAAGAGGGAGAAACCTATACTAATCACTCAGGTGCAGGCGGAAATGCCAACGCCCATTTAGCACCACTAACGATTCAACCTAGATAATGTTTAATAGTTTAATAGTTTCGTTTATCTAAGGGCTCACTCTCAATTGGGTGAGCCCCTTTGCTATCAGCCAATGCCCTTCCCACTTAATTGACAATGTTCTGCTTATTAAGTATCACTTTTTTATCAAATGATATACACTAAACCTATCAAATGATATTTTCGTTAAACGTTAATGATCTGGATAAATCTGCTTTTATGCAAATAAAGGCACTATCTGTGAGGGCTATAGCAATGACAACGATGAATGTGTTTACCCCTACAAGTTCAGCAAACAAGGTGGTGAGTTTCTGGCAATTAGTCGGGGTTCCAGCTCGCGGGGCTAGTTTATATACAGCTTTGCACAATGGGCTCCCTTTTGAAGTTTACGCTAAGTTGGCTAAGGTATCTGGATTGGAAAAGTCTGAACTAGCCAATGCCACTGTTATTGCCAGCGCAACACTGCAGCGCCGAGCTAAAGCAGGGAGATTCAATAAAGATGAAAGCGATCGTCTATACCGATTTGCTGAAGTTTATAAATCCGCTTTAGATCTATTTGAAGGCAATAATCATGATGCCTCCAACTGGCTTAAAAGCCCGGTACGTGGTCTCGGTGACAAACGCCCTATTGAGATGTTGTCGACCTCAGCGGAAACTGAAGCGGTATTAAACCTAATAGGCCGATTAGAACACGGTGTATTTGCGTGATCACAGGCTATCGGATCGTTAAAAAGAAGTGGGCAAGCAATGCCTTTGACGGTGAAGGGGCTAGGCTTTACGGCGGACGCTGGAACAGTCGTGGTCAATCCTGTGTCTATCTTGCAGGCTCTGAATCTCTGGCAATTCTGGAAGTGTTAGTTCATCTGGAAAATGCCCAACAGATAAATCAATATGCTCTGTTTTCTGTCACCCTAAAAGAGGAGGATATCCTCTTACTCGAAACTCAGGCTCTACCTAAGAATTGGCAGGAAGACCCAGCTCCATCTGAAACCGCAGAACTAGGAGATGAGTGGCTCTGTAGCCAAAGCAGCCTCGCGCTCTGTGTCCCCTCTAGTATCGTAGCGAGGGAGAGTAACTACCTGCTAAATATCAATCACCCGCACTTCCAGCAGCTATTAGATAAGATGGTTGAACTGGAGTTCTCCATGGACAGTCGCTTACTCTCTAGAATGTAACTGCAGGTTAAGCAGTAAAAGCCTCTCTCTTTAAGACGAATGTTGAGTCATTGTTAGACTCACTCCGACTCCCATGACTCAATACACGTTAATAGATACAGACATTATTCCTATTGCGGTTTTTAGCCTCATAAAGTGCAGTATCGGCTTCATGGATAAGCTCGGTCAGTACTTGCTCCCTATATGAAGAGAGCCCGATACTTAAGGTAAAGCTTATCTCTTGGTGTTTACCCACTTTCATCGTTCGTCTCGCAAGTTCAAATCTGCAACTCTCCGCCAACTCAAGTGCGAGCGCTTCATCCACGTTAATCAGCAAAAGCATAAACTCCTCACCACCATAGCGGATCAATATATCCTCTTGTCGAATGACGCCTCTAAGCAACTCAGCAATAAACTTAAGTGCTTTATCGCCAACTAGGTGGCCATGTTGATCGTTAACACGCTTAAAATGGTCCACATCCATCATGAGCAGTGAGAACGGCTCTGCAGTTCGTTTTGCTAGCTCATAACGCTCGCTAACCCGATTAAGTCCCTCCCGACGATTCAATAAACCAGTTAGGTCATCATAGGTAGCATGCCTTACTAGTTGCATCTCAAGTCTTTTCTGCTCTGTAATATCAAAAATAATCCCGATAATCCCCGCAACATTTTGCTGACTGTCAACAAAACTGGTTTTATGAAACTTAACAAAACGTGTAAGCCCTTTTAAGGTGCGGATCTGTTTCTCATAAACTTGCTTACCAGGTTTCTCCATCAACTCCCTATCAGCCGCGGCATACACATCAGCAAGCTCCTTGTCATACAGTTGATATACATTACGGCCAATAAGTTCATCACGGGGAAGTTCGATAAACTCTTCAAAAGCTCGATTACAACCAAGATAACAGCCTTTTCTATCTTTATAGAAGATGGGAACTGGCATAGTATCGACCAAAACTTGTAGCAAGGGGCTGTTAGATGAGATAAAAGTGATCAGTTCAGAATTTAGTAGCGAATTATCCATATTCATTTAGCTATATTCTCAAAAATGCGATGACACTATTATTATGATGCAGTTTTCTAGTAAAAGATTGCTTTCTTTACCTTTTGATGATGATTTTTTGCCAATATCACGACATAAAAGGTCACTGAAAAGATAATGTCTCACCGTTTCTGTAAAAATCCAGCTTTCTAGACAATTAAAACTTACCTCAATATCCTCTATATTTTTACTTTTATCTCATCTACTGTTTATAAAGTAGGCAATCACACTCCAAATGTGAATAAATTGGTTAACAATTGAAATAAACTACTGAAATTTAAAATCTTCATGCCTACACTGAAAACATCAAGAGTCATATACGAGGTTCTCCCTATGTCTAAACTCCCGATTAGTTCTCCTCTTAGCAGTGACCAGCTTTACCGTCAATCCACTCTCAATAACCTTGCGCCTGAATGTAAATCAACAAAACACCTAACGCCACTCGATGAAATTGTGGGTCAAGAGCGTGCCCAGCAGGCTGTTGAGTTTGCCATGTCAATGAAAGACAAGGGCTACAACATCTATGCAATTGGCCGTAATGGCCTAGGAAAGCGCACTATGGTAATGCGCTATCTCAATCGTCATGAGCCTAATGGTCATGGGCATACGCTTTACGATTGGTGCTATGTCAATAACTTCGATGAAGCGCGCACCCCCAAAGTACTAAAAGTGCCCGCAGGCATGGGCACGAGCTTAAAGAAAGATGTAGAAAAGCTCATGGTGCGTCTGGTTAAAGCATTGCCGCTAGCCTTTGACAATGAGATGTACTACTCACGAGCCGAAAAACTTAAAAGTCTATTAGCTGGAAAACAGGAAGCGGCACTGCAGGGACTCACCACTGAAGCTAAAGAATCTAATGTGAGTTTAACCATCACTCCTCAGGGCAGTTATGAACTTGTGGCGATGAATGGCGAAGAGCCCTATACCGAAGAGAGTTTTGCAGCGCTCAGCCCCAAGGAGCAAGATCAGCTTGAAACTAATATTACTGAGCTTGAGTCAAAGCTAAGAGTGATCGTCAGGCAGTTTACCGTTTGGGAGGAGGAGTACACAGATAAGCAGCAAAAGCAGGATGAAGTTGTTGCTCAAGATGTGTTATCCCACTTAACCGATGCGCTAAAAGAGAAGTATAGCGACCAAGCGCCAATCAAAAGCTACCTTGCCGATATGCACACAGATATCTTAGATAACTTAGATCTCTTTCTGGAGGATAACGAGGAGCAACTAGCCCTCTCCTACGCCTCCTTAGCTAAGAAGATGCCGCGCCGCTATCAGATCAATGTATTAATCAACCAAGATGAAGGCAAGATGCCGATCGTCATCGAAGAGACGCCTAACTACCACAGCATCTTTGGTTATATAGAGAATGCGACCTTTAAGGGCACCATATTTTCTGACTTCTCACTGATCCGTCCTGGCAGCCTGCATAAGGCCAATGGCGGTGTCTTAATGATAGATGCGGCTAAGGTACTGGAGCAGCCCTATGTCTGGGATGGACTAAAACGTGCGCTGCGCTCTCGTAAGCTAAGCCTTAGTTCTCTAGAGCGTGAAGTGACACTCTCAGGCACTATCTCTCTCGATCCTGAAGCTATCCCCTTAGACGTGAAGATAATCCTATTTGGGGATTATCAGACCTATCAGCTACTGCAACACTATGATCCTGAGTTCGGAGAGCTCTTTAGGGTCACTGCTGACTTTGAAGACGAGATGCCAAGAACCGATAAATCTGAAGCTCAATATGCGCAGTTTATCTCCAGTATCGTTCACGATAATAAGATGCTGCACTGCGACAGAAATGCCATAAAGCGGATTATCGAATTTAGTTCACGACAAGCCGACCATCAAAACAAGTTGTCTCTCCACTCGGCTGACATTGCAAACTTACTGCGTGAGTCTAACTACTGCGCCCGTGCAGCAAATGCCAATATGATCCGAGTCGGTCATGTTGAACAGGCACTGCATAATCATGAGCTCAGGGTTTGTCGCCTCAAAGATAACGTCATGCAGAGCTTTGTTAACGGAACAACACTGATAAGTACCCAAGATAATGTGGTAGGACAGGTCAATGCCCTTTCGGTGATCAGTACATCCAATCATCAATTTGGTGCACCTAACCGCATTACAGCAACCACAGCATTTGGTGAAGGCAAGGTCTTTGATATTGAGCGCAAGGTCGATTTAGGGGGCAGCATACACTCAAAAGGAGTGATGATCCTCTCAGCGTATCTGGCATCGATTCTGGGGAAAACAGCAAAGATCCCACTTACCACCCATATCACTTTTGAGCAGTCCTATGGTGGCGTTGATGGCGATAGCGCCAGTATGGCAGAGCTTTGTGCCATTATCTCCGCTTTCTCTGAACTGCCTATTAGGCAAGATATCGCCATTACAGGTTCAATGAATCAATTTGGTGAAGCTCAGCCTATTGGTGGTGTAAACGAGAAGATAGAGGGTTTCTTTGATGTTTGTATGATTAAGGGACGCACTTCAACACAAGGAGTGATCATTCCGCAATCAAATGTACAGAACCTGATGTTACGCAGTGATATTGTCGATGCGGTCAAGAAGGGACAATTTAATATCTGGGCCATTGAACATGTTACCCAAGCTATTGAGATCTTGACAGGATATAGCGCAGGTCTCGCTAATTTACATAGCGGCGTCAATGGCACTACGACTATGGGTCAGCTTGAGCACCCCAGCGATTCCATTTTTGGACTGGCCCAATCTCGCTTAAACCTACTTAGGCTTGATAAGCCTTCACAGCCTGAAGAGTGTAAACATTAGAGAGTTAACTGCAAAAAGTATAAGATCAAAAAAGCCGAAACAGTGATGTTTCGGCTTTTCATTCATTAACTAAGCAGGTTTCTGCTTTAAGCTAATGCTTCCTGCAATTGAGGAACGATCTGCTTCTTACGGCTTAATACACCATCGAGCCAAACTCTGTCATTCTCACATGCTTTACCGTAAGCGCGTTCGATTAAGTTTGAATCATCACTCACCACAAGTAGCTCAGAGCCCTCTTTCATGATATCGGTCAGCAATAAAATCACGCTGTGACGCTCACCTTCTGCTTTCAAGGCCGCAATATCGGCTTCAAGCTCAGCTTTAATGTCATCAAACACAGATAGGTCAATAACTTCAAGTTGGCCAATACCTATCTTATTACCGTTCATATTGAAGTCTTTAAAATCACGCATAACAAGATCACGTGCTGGTGTACCTTCAACGGCAGACTTCACCTTGAACATATCCATGCCAACAGCTTTGAAATCTTCAATTCCAGCTATCTCAGCCAGTGCTTCAACACATTTAATATCAGCAGTTGTGCAGGTTGGAGATTTGAAGATAACCGTATCGCTTAAGATGGCACACATCATGATACCGGCGATATCTTGTGGGATCTCCACATTGTGGAAATCGTACATCATCTTAATAATGGTATTACTGCAACCAACAGGACGGATCCAGCACTCAAGTGGTGTAGATGTGGTCAGGTCGCCTAATTTATGATGGTCGACAATACCAACAATCGTAGCCTCAGCAATATCGTCCGGAGCCTGAGTTAGCTCAGAGTGGTCGACGATATAAACCTCTTCACCTGCATAGCTTGTCTTAAACTCTGGCGATTCGAAACCAAACTTCTCTAAAATAAACGCTGTTTCAGGCGACAACTCACCTAAACGAGCCGCAATCGCAGCTTCACCGATCTGATTTTTCAGGTAAGCAAGTGCAATTGCACCACAAATTGAATCTGAATCTGGGATCTTATGGCCCACAACATAAACTGACATTGATAACTCTCCTATTATTCAGCTTTATTCTACCAAATTCATCTGGTTTGAAAACGATTAACTGTAAAGAACTGCGCAATGTCGCATCTTAGCGCTTGATTAACCCCTAATTCCTGAAAAAGATTGCCAGTGTAAAGATTACTGCTAAACTAATACTGTATAAAAACACAGTGCACGGTAACATTATCAACTATGAAACTTATCACCATCTCTGCCAGCGCAGGTATTACAGGTTTCGAAAGCCCGGCAGCAGACTATAAACAACTCGAATTAAGTTTAGATGAACTGCTGGTCGAGCACCCTAGTGCCACCTTTCTCGCTCGGGCTAGCGGAAACTCAATGCAAGGTGTAGGAATATTTGATGGAGATATTCTGATTGTTGACAGGCATGTTACCGTCACCAATCAAGACATCATTGTTGCAAACTATAATGGCTCTTTTGTCTGCAAAATAATTGATACCAAAAGAAAGTTATTACTCTCAGCTAACGAAGAGCATCAAGTTGTCACCATACATGAATATGATCAGTTTTCTATAGAGGGGGTTGTGATCCGCTCAATACGCTGCCACAGAGCAAGCCCACTGTTTACTGGCGGAGGCTCTAATCTATGTCAATTATGATGAATTTTTTTAACCTCATCTATATACTAAAGCCGAGATAACCATGTTTGCACTCGTCGATGCCAACTCTTTTTATTGCAGTGCTGAGCAAGTTTTCAGACCAGAGTGGAGAGGACATCCCATTATTGTGCTTTCCAATAATGACGGCTGCATCGTTGCGGCTAATCGTCAAGCCGTAGAGTCTGGGATCCCCAAGTTTGAACCTTACTTTAAGATAAAAGCTCAATGTGAACGCTTAGGGATTATTGCACTAAGCTCGAACTATGAGCTCTATGGCTCCCTCTCGGTCAGATTAATGGAGGTGATTGGGCGATTTGCTCCAGAGCAACATATCTACAGCATAGATGAGTCCTTTCTCTCTTTTGAGCGTAGCTACCCCGCTATCCCCTGTTTAATAGAACATGGACATAAGATCAGACGCGCTGTTTGGAAGGAGACGCGCTTGCCTGTTAGCGTTGGGATTGGCTCCACCTTAACCTTGGCAAAAGCCGCTAATCATGCAGCTAAAAAACAGGAGGGATACCAAGGTGTCTGCGTAATAGATAACCCATTCCAACGAAAAGAGATTCTACTTAAGATGCTCCCTTCAGATGTATGGGGAATAGGACGCCGTCTGGCTAAACAGCTTGATATGATGGGAGTAAAAAACGCCTATGAGCTATCGCAGATGGCACCTAGTCTAGTGAAGAAACAGTTTAACACAGAGGTTGAGCGTACCGTTCGCGAGCTTAACGGGGAGATCTGTAAAGGTTGGGATCAAGTCAGAGCCGATAAACAGCAGATCTTCTCCACTCGAAGTGTAGGAAATAGGATCACCGATCTCAACTCTTTGCAGCAAGCCCTAAGCACACATATTGGCATCGCCACCAGCAAGGCAAGAGCCCAAGGTTCTTTGTGCTCAGTATTACTCGTTTTTGCCTCCAGCTCCCCTTTTGACTCTCGACCATCAAGCTTTAAACACACCCAGCGTTTCGCCTATCCAACCAATGATACAGGGGAGCTTACGCGAGTAGCCAACCAAGTGGCAGCAGAAAAGTTTCGCTCAGGCGTACGCTACTATAAAATTGGCGTGGGTTTAATTGACCTCATCAATGAGAAGCGCCTGCAGCAAGACCTCTTTGCACCAACTGTCGATCCCGCTTTAATGAAGGTCTATGACAGCCTAAACCTAAAATATGGCCCAGACTCTCTCTTTATGGCCGCGCAAGGAAGCTCACCTAAATGGAGCATGAAACGGCAATACCTGACTCCACAATACACCACGTGCTGGAACGATCTACCGAAAGTTCAATGTTAGTTAAAGGCTCAATGTTAAAAGCACTGTGTTCAAAGCAATATGTTAAAAGTACAGTGCTAAACCGACTCTTTCATGCGCCCATGGTCGAAATAGGTTACTTTTTCCGGCTACCTGGCAGCGCCTTTGGCATAGCATTACAGCAATGAGGGTCGTGTTCATCATTATCTTTGATGTTTTGATCGACAAACTTATAATAACCCTCTTTAATTTTGGTCCATAACCCCTGTGAAGTATCCGCGCCATGGGCTTGTAACAAGGCCTCTATGCCATCGAGATCGCAATGCGTCGCATCGTAGGCCATATTAATCGTCGCCGTTGATGCATCGAAGGAGACACTCTCAATCCCCACTAGAGTATCGATCTCCAAGATAATCGCCTCTCTATTATCCTCTGTCACCCCCTCTAACTTGAGGTTTCTCCTCACTAAATTTATCTCTTTAACGCCGGGCCTATGGTCTAAATCATTCATATATCGTCCTTAAGCTAGAACTGCTAATAACGGGCTTTAGGGAGCATTTAACCCTTACTCTAATTAACCTTGACTAGGTATAATCATCATGCCAGTTTCTGATAACACAAAAAACACCAAACAAGCTCAATCCAGTCTCAGATTGATACAGATCAACAACATAAGCATTTTCGCCTAATAATCTACATCCCATGCAATCATTGGTATAACAGATTAAATAGCCGCTCTTTTAAGCACTCTCCTAGTTAAAAATATAAACGACACATAAATTTACACAATACGGATGTAACATTCCCCCACATCCATTAACATGTGAGCGTTGGGAGTTTTTTATCCACCTAATAGAATAGACAACCTAAGTCATTCAAATAATTTAGATTGTCGTAAAACAAAAAATACAGGCTTCAACAAGAGGAAGTGTTTGTGGCTACAAAAAAACAGATTATTTTGCCTATTGCTGTTATCTCAATAGGGATTGGAAGTTTCTTAGCAATTTCAGCATTGAAAAAGCCACCGGAAGAGAAAGAAGCAGTAGACAACACCCCACTCGTTGCCGTAAAGCAGGTAAAGCTTGAGCCAATGACTTTTAAGGTAAACTCATACGGCGTTGTCAATGCTAAGTATGAAACAGAATTAGTCTCTCAGGTAAATGGGGAGATTGTCTTTCTATCTGATACCTTTGTTCGCGGTGGGTTTGTTAAAAAAGGCGATATCCTCGCCAGAATCGACTCTAGTGATTATGATGCCGATCTCATTGATGCTGAAGCAAAACTTGCTTCGGCTCGGGCCACATTAGTCCAAGAGAAAGCGTTTGGTAAAGTCGCAGAAGAGGAGTGGAAACGCATTAAAGATGGCGTGCCTACTGAACTGAGTTTACGTAAACCACAACTTGCCCAAGAGCTTGCTAAGCTAAACTCCTCAGAAGCAGGCCTTAAACGCGCAAAACGTAATGTAGAGCGCACCATCATCAAAGCCCCTTACGATGCACTCATTGAGAGCCGCAATATTGGCTTAGGCTCTTATGTAAGCATGGGAACAAAACTTGGAAAAGTATTGAGCACCCATAAAGCAGAGATCCGTTTGCCTCTGGCGGATAAAGAGATCCAATACCTAGTTAATAAGGGCAAAGATGCCGATGTGACTTTAGTGGCCGATCTCGGTGGCAGCAAACAGGAGTGGGTAGGAAAGATAGTTCGAAGCGAAGGCGTGATTGACAGTCGTAGTCGCATGACCTATTTAGTTGCCGAAGTCATTGACCCTTACGGTTTAGAGTCCGATAAGAGCGAGCTCAGATACGGTACCTATGTAACAGCGAATATTGCAGGTACTGATGCTGGCGATGTCGTGGTTATGCCAAGACACTTAGTCATCAATGGACAGATAGCCATACTCGATAGCGATAAGAAGCTTCGCTATAAAGATGTCAATGTGATCCGTCAATCTGGCGCAGAGGTGGTGATATCTGATGGTTTGACTCAAGACATGGAGGTGATCACCTCTGCATTAGATTACCCAGTCGAGGGGATGAAACTAGCCTTACCAGAAGATAAGTTACTGCAGCAAGATAGTGAAGGTGAAGAGCCTGATACTCAACTTGCCATGGAAGAGAAGGAGTAATCCATGACAGTAACCAACGAAAAAGGCACGACTCCCCCCTCTCACGAAGATACAGAAAGAGGGATCATAGCCTGGTTTGCCAGAAACAGTGTTGCCGCCAATCTACTCATGATCATCATCATTCTTGGTGGATTACTGACAGCAGACACCATACGTAAACAGTTTTTCCCCCAAGTTGAAATAAACTGGGTTGAGTTTAATGCTTTCTATCCTGGTGCGGCACCACAGGAGGTCGAAGAGGGGATCACCATTAAAGTTGAAGAGGCTCTGGAGAGTGTTCAAGGCCTAAAGCGTGTGATCACCTATTCAAATCGTAACTCGGCCACAGGCTATTTTCGAATTGAGGACTCATACGATCCACAAATCGTCCTCGATGAGATTAAATCTGAAATTGACTCAATCTCAAGCTTTCCAGATGGCATGGAGAGACCAAAGGTCGAGCGCATAAAACTCCGTCAAGAGGTGCTCTATATGAGTCTTTACGGGGATATGACACATAGACAGCTAAAAGAGCTAGGTGAAAAGATTCATGATGAGTTAATGCAACTCCCATTAGTCAATATCACTGAGTTTTATAGCGGGCTTGGCTATGAGATCGCCATCGAGGTCAGTAAAGACAGATTAAGGGAGTTTGGTTTAAGTTTTAACGACGTGGCAAATGCGGTGCGTGGATTTTCAAGAAACATGTCAGCTGGCCAGATCCGCGCCGAAAATGGTTATATCAATCTCAGGGTACAAAACCAAGCCTATGTTGGCTATGAGTTTGAAAACCTGCCACTCATTACCTTAGATGATGGTACAACGGTATTACTTGGAGATATCGCCACAGTTATTGATGGCTTCGAAGAGGGAATACAGCACTCTAAATTCAACGGTAAAAACTCTGTCACCTTCTTTATCGGCGCAGCTAACGATCAAAGCATGACCGATGTTGCCGATGTAGTTAAAAAGTATGTCACCGAAAAGCAAGAGGTATTACCTGAAGGCCTAAAACTAGAGACCTGGGTCGATATGACCTACTACCTAGAGGGTCGCTTAGATCTCATGCTCGACAGTATGAAATCGGGCGCTGTCTTAGTCTTTTTGATGCTTGCCCTCTTCCTACGCGTTAGGCTCGCATTCTGGGTAATGATGGGACTACCAGTTTGTTTCCTTGGTACCTTACTCTTTATGCCAATGGGAATGATCGACGTAACCGTTAATGTTATCAGTCTCTTCGCCTTTATTTTGGTATTAGGTATTGTCGTCGATGATGCCATTGTAATGGGAGAGAGCGCCCATGATGAGTGTGAGCGCAGTGGTCAAAGCTTAGAAAGTGTCATACGAGGCGTAAAGCGTGTTGCTATGCCAGCAACCTTTGGTGTATTAACCACCATTGCCGCTTTCCTGCCTATCACACTTGGTGAAGGCCCCTCCTCTGCGTTCGGGCAAGCGATTGGCTATGTCGTCATACTCTGTCTCATCTTCTCTTTAGTGGAGTCAAAACTTATTTTGCCTGCTCACTTGGCGAGAATGAAACAGAAGAAAGTGATACAGCCAGGCTCTCGCAACCCCTTGGACTGGCTGAGAAACGGTGTCAACTATATCCAAGGTAAGATTGATAGAGGCTTACAGCATTTTATTAAAGAGGTTTACCGCCCAGCACTCACTATCGCTGTAAAGTATCGCTACGCCATTATCATGATGTTTATTAGCTTCATTTTGATCTGCGCAGGCCTCTATACAGGTGGGATGATCCGTTATGTAGGTCAACCTAAAATCCCCCATGACTTCCCGCGTGTCAGCTTCGAGATGAACGTTGACGCCTCAGAGAAAGCCACACTCTCAGCAGCGCTAGCTATCGAAAAAGCAATTTATGACGTGGATAAGCGCTTAGAGGAGCAATATGGCCAAGGCATGATCTCTGATATGCAGGTTGATCTCAGGGGGCGTACCTCAGCCGAGGTGATGACTAAGCTGGTGGATCCTGAAATAAGACCATTAGATACTTTTGAACTTGCCGAACTTTGGCGTCAAGCGATGCCACTGATCCCAGGGATGAAATCCTTCGATGTACAGGATAATCTATTCGGTGGAGGCCGAGATGATGGCGACATCAGCTTCCGTCTTGAAGGAAAGGATGAAACACAACTGGTTGCCGCTGCCAAGGAGCTCAAGGCCAAACTCAATACCCTTAAAGGCGTCGGTGATGTCAACGATAGCCGGCAATCTAGTGCTAAAGAGGTGCAGTTTGAGTTAAAACCACAAGCTTATGGGCTCGGTTTAACCTTAGCTAACATCGCATCTCAAGTAGGCAACAGCTTTTACGGCCTTGAAGCCCAGCGTATATTGCGAAATGGTGAAGAGATTAAAGTCATGCTTCGCTACCCAGAAGAGCAGCGTAACTCGATTGCTCAGGTCTCTGAAGTGATGATTTTAACTCCCCAAGGCGCCGAAGTACCTCTGTCGGAAGTTGCCGAGATCAAAGTCACTCAAGGTGTGAACGGGATCCGCCGTGAAAATGGTAACCGTACCATTAATGTTTGGGCTTCGGTCGATGCCGATCAAGCTGAGCCCTTCAAACTGGCTGAGGAGATCCGCGATAACTTTATGCCAGAGTTACTTAAAAAGTACCCTAGGGTTAAGAGTGAAGTATCCGGTAATATCCAAGAGCAGATGGACAGTGCTAAAACACAGCTAAGGGATTTTATTATCTCTCTACTGATCATCTACAGCTTACTGGCTATCCCACTTAAATCTTACTCACAGCCCTTTATGATCATGGCCGTGATCCCCTTCGGTGTCATAGGTTCCGTATTGGGTCATATGATCATGGGGATCGACTTAAGCGCCCTCTCCCTATTTGGTATCATTGCAGCAGCAGGTGTCGTGGTGAATGATTCACTGGTAATGGTTGATTACATCAATAAATCCAGAGAAGCGGGCATAGAGATGAAGCGAGCAGTACTCGAGGCGGGTTGTCGACGTTTCAGGGCCATCATGCTCACCTCTTTAACCACGTTTATCGGTCTGATGCCTATCATGACAGAGACCAGTATGCAGGCGAAGATGGTGATCCCAATGGCAACTTCCCTCGCCTTTGGCGTTCTGTTTGCCACAGTGGTGACCTTAATGTTGATACCTTGTCTATATCTTGCCATTGAGGATATTAAGAAGCTGGTTGGCAGTAAGTCACGAGTGAGTATTGAGGGTAACCTAGTGCCTGAGCCGATAAAATAATCTAATAGCTATACCTAATAGTCATAAACCAAAATGCCGCTCTGTTTAACAGAAGCGGCATTTTTTATTGGACTGACAACTATTTCAGGACCATATGAGTATTTATGCTTAAATTTAAAGCAATATATGATACCCAGTCACTTAAAGTTAAACTGTTACTCCATGTCGCGGGATTCAAACCTTGCTACAACTTTTCCCATGTTATTCTTAACGATTAAGGTCTCACCTTGAACTTGATAACTTGCAAAACTTTCCAGTGAAGCAAGAAACGCCATCTCTTGCTCCATCCCTTTGGCACACATTTTACGCGTACCCGCCACAGGTCCCATGGTCAGCTTTCCCTCTTGAGTTTGAAAACTTCCCATAAAGTTATTACAACCAGAGAAACCATTAACCGCATTTTTGTCGCTATTAAATTGAATAAAAAGCGCGTTATCTCCCTCACCCATAGCAACTGGAGCCTCGGCTAAACTCATCAACTCCCAATGGGTATGACTAAACTCAGCATTAGCGTTAACACCTGCACCATTGTTTCGTACCACACGATCCAGTTTTATCTCAATAGGTGATACCTGATTGTCAGCAAAGGGATCAATATGGCTTGTCGATGTAAACACTAAGGTGTCTTCAACTTTAATTGTCGCGCGTAAACTGTATCTATGTTTATCTAAAATATTGCTTGAATCATACCCAATACTCACCGCATAGGGAGGTGCACCAAGCTCTGTTACTGTCTGGCTGGCAATAAGCTCTGAAGCCGCATCGGCTTTTGAGACATCCTCAAGTGTCACCTCAAGTACGGCATTAGGCGGTAACATTCTGCGATCTAAATAGATCACGTTCACATCCAGTGATTTCATCACGCTGGCCTTTTCTGTGAGCTGCTTATCGGCTATTGAGCCATCTTGATTTGGAGTAACGGTTTTACTATCGCAAGCTTGCAATGCAAAAGCAGAAATAAGAACTGAAGAGAGTAAGGCAAGTTTTTTCAATTTAAACTGCATAGGAAAATCCTTTTAGTAACAAGATCAGGACAAGCACTTGTCATCCTGACAAAAATGGCAGATTGAACCAGTTCAGCGCTTATGACAAGAAAAACTCACTCAATCATGTCAAATTTAACAAAGATACTATCCTTGCAAATCAAAAGTTCAACACAGCTAACAAACAGTTATAAATCACCTCCACATTAAAATGAATAACACCTTCGGCATCTCTCTTCTAAATGGTGTACAAATGGCAAATAGCAAAAAGCCTGACATTTTCGATATCAGGCTTCTCTGAATATGGCGGAGGGATAGCTGATTTTAATAATAGGAACCCTAGGGGTCAGCTACTACCTCGAAACGAAAAAAAGCCACTCTTTCGAGTAGCCTTTCGTCTTGAATATGGCGGAGGGATAGGGATTTGAACCCTACATTTTGTGCTAGAAACCGCTTATACGAAAAGCCCCAAGTACTCTTTAATACCAGAAGTACTAGGGGCTTCATCTGAATATGGCGGAGGGATTGCTGATTTTAATAATAGGAACCCTAGAGGTCAGCTACTGCCTCGAAACGAAAAAAGGCCACTCTTTCGAGTAGCCTTTCGTCTTGAATATGGCGGAGGGATAGGGATTTGAACCCTAGATGGGCTATAAACCCATGCCGGTTTTCAAGACCGGTGCATTCGACCACTCTGCCATCCCTCCGAACGCGGCGAATAATATAGCGACCCGCTTTCTATGTAAAGTCCTAATCTGTACTTTCAATAAAAAAACGTTTAACTGACTATTTCACCGACTATTAACTAGCTAAATGAAGATAAATCCAACGCTTAATCACGATTAAGCTTATCTTGCTCTAGAGCAATACGAGCCGGATCTGGCGTAGTAAAATGGGCTTTAACCTCACTCCATGAGCCATTAACTCTTAACTTGTACCCAACTAACACTAATATTGCACAAGATAAGATCCCCCAACCAATTGCAACTTCACCCGATGCAGCCCATAAAGCCACTAAACTCGATGCACCAAAGGCGATACTCATCTGCAAGAAGTTCTGTAGACCAGCAGCTTTAGCGGCATTCTTAGTAAACTCCTGCAGCGCACAATTCACCACAATTGGGTAGATAGCACCATTAGCCGCAGCCAATATCGAGAACGCCGTTAATAGAGGCAAAATACTCTCAGCTTTAAAAACCAGTGAACTCAATACAATTGAAAGCACACATAAGCCAAAACAGGCCAGCATAATGGTGAGTGTTTTCTCAGCACCAACTTTACGGATCAAAATCTTACTGGCGTAACCACCAACAATGAACATGATCGTCTGTGGAATAAAGCTTAATCCTATCTCTTTAGCCGCAAAGCCATGCTGCTCCATCACTATCGGCCACACTGTCAGGTAAGCAAAAAAGGCTCCTGAACATGCACCAAATATGATCACATTACCAAGATATTTAGGATTCTTTAACAGGCCCAAATATGAGATTGGCGCAACTGCAACATCATCACTATGAGCCGCTTTCTCTTTAGGTACAAAAGCCAGTGTAAGTAGCATCAAGGCCACAGCTAAAACCGTTAACAGTAAGAAGATGCTTTGCCAACTACTGATATCGAGAATAAATGCACCTAACAGAGGAGCCAGTGCTGGAGAGAGCGCAACCAAAGGCATGATGTTAGAGAATACATTCTGTGCCTTGATTGAATCATACTTCTCAATCACG
This sequence comes from Shewanella nanhaiensis, assembly GCF_019457885.1. Taxonomy (GTDB): domain Bacteria; phylum Pseudomonadota; class Gammaproteobacteria; order Enterobacterales; family Shewanellaceae; genus Shewanella; species Shewanella nanhaiensis. Next base: position 79,794 of record NZ_JAHZST010000014.1, on the reverse strand, counting down.
ATAGCTTGCCAGATCACACCTGCACTACATGCACCTAACGCTTGGAAAAAGCGAGCAATATTGAAAGAGAGTACAGTTTCACTTGATGCAAGCGCGAAACTGGCAACAGCAAAGATAACTAAACCCAATAGCAGAGAGTTACGTTTACCAATTCGCTGAACCAGAGGCCCATAAAGAAGTTGCCCAATAGCTAAACCTGCCAGGAAGCAAGTCAGTGAACTGGCCACTTGGGCAGGGCTTGCCTGCATTGTATCTTCAATCGCTTTAAAAGCAGGAAGATACATATCAGTGGCAATAAAACCTAACATACTCAACAAGGCTAAGTAGCTAAGAAATAGAAAGTACTTGGTATTTTCGAGAGAATTCATATAAATTTCGATATTGTAAAAGTGAATAATAGCTAAGGCTGCGCAGTCTAAAGACTTGCTAAATCCTTGTGAAGCGTTTATTTTTGACCTTAGCTTTCAAAATTTCTCATAGCAAGGAACTGCTGGTATGCTTTCTGAACAATCACTACAACTTATCGATATGGTCGCTCGTGTTGGTAGTTTCACCGCTGCAGCCAATAAACTTCACAAGGTCCCTTCTGCTGTCAGCTATGCAGTAAAACAGGTTGAAGATGAACTTGGTTCCACATTATTTGAACGCCACCACAGAAGTGTTAGCCTGACCCCTGCGGGGGAATATTTCGTCAAACAAGCTCGTGTTATTTTAACCAACATGGAATCGATGAAAGATGATACTAAGCGTGTGGCTAACGGTTGGCAGCCCACACTCTCTATAGCGCTGGATAATATCGTCAGAGCCGACAAGATAAGCGTGCTCATCGCCGACTTCTATCGCCACTTTACCAATGTTGAGTTGATCATCCGTATTGAGGTATTTAATGGTGTCTGGGAATCCATTGCCAATGGTCGCAGCGATATTGCTATTGGGGCGACCACAGCCATACCTGTCGGTGGTGATTACCATTTCCGTGATATGGGAGAGATTGAGTGGGCTTTTCTGATCAGTAAGCGACACCCCCTTGCAGAGATAGATAGGCCATTAACAGACGATGAATTGCGTCAATACCCCTCTATCTGTCTTGAAGACACCTCCCGAGAGATCCCCAAACGCATGACCTGGCTGCTTGAAAATCAACGCCGCTTAGTTGTGCCCGATTGGATAAGGGCCATAAACTGTTTCCGAGAAGGTTTAGGGATCGGTTATATGCCGATGCACTTTGCAGAGCCCTTTATCCGCTCTGGGGCCCTGCTATCTAAAGAACTTGAACGACCGAAGGCACCTAGTCCTTGCTGCCTAGCGTGGAATGGCGCCAACATGTCCCCTGCTATGGCTTGGGTCTTGGATTATTTGGGAGACAGTGAAAAACTACATAATGACTGGTTTCTTTAAGCCACTACCACCAATTAATATCGGATAGAGGCTCAAACAACCGAGAATAGAGTGCATTAAACTTTGTGCATAAAGCTAAATTCACCTATGCCAGTGTTATTGGGCTGGCGTATGATAAAGAAACGGTAATATTATGACTCATATTTAAGGTTCAGTTAATATTGGAAATAAAGAGCCTGTTTTAGGTACTGAAAAGCGCTTTGTGGCTTTCCCCCTCAGACTCGCTACTGTATGATTCAATAACTTACTGTAATAGATACGCGGTAATTAAGCTGACGTCTCGACTTGCGGAACTCTTTTGAGTGAAGCGAATCGAAGTAATATGATAAGAACATCTGCTAAAAAGGGTCACTGGAGATCGATATGACACAACAGACACTGTATTCAACCAGCGCTTCCACAATGGAAGTGAATAAGCTTCTTAAAAATACCTATATGCTACTTTCGCTGACACTCGCTTTCTCAGCGGTTTGTGCCGGCTTAGCGATGGCATTGCAAATTGGTCCTCTTCTGTCTATCGGTATGTCTCTAGGTAGCTTAGTTGTCCTGTTCGTGACATTAAGAAAAGCTGAAAGTGCTGCTGGCCTTTTTTGGGTCTTTGCCTTTACGGGCATGCAGGGCGCTTCATTAGGCTATATCCTCAACCATTACGCTGGTATGGCTAACGGCCCACAGCTTATCATGCAGGCACTTGGCCTGACCTCTGTCGTCTTTGTGACTCTATCGGCATACGCAATCACAACCAAGAAAGACTTCTCATTTATGAGAGGCTTCCTAATGGCAGGTATTGTTATCGCTATCGTTGCTGGTATTGCGAACATCTTTATCGGCAGCAGTGTTGTATTTATGGCACTTAACGCAGGTATTGCACTGTTAATGACAGGCTTTATTTTGTTCGATACTAGCCGTATTGTGAATGGTGGTGAGACCAACTATATACGTGCGACTATCTCCTTGTACCTAGACTTCCTAAACCTATTCATCGCACTACTGCACCTAATGGGTATCGGCGGCGGTGATGATTAATCACAGACTGTTAAATATGGATTATTGAACTTCATTAACCTAAGGGTAAATAAACATTTCTCAGTCTGTATTTTACGTTAGAATAGCTCCTTAAAGGGGCTATTTTTTTGTCCCATTTTTCATTTTTAACAGCAGTGTTTATACATGAGCAAATTCATCATTCAAGTTAACGGCTCGGTCTATGGCAGTTCTGCCAGTTACAGCGCCTACCAATTTACCCAAGCAGCATTAGCTGCTGGTCATGAGATTAACTGTGTGTTTTTCTATCAAGATGGCGTGCTCAATACCAGCTCATTAAACAGTCCTGCATCCGATGAGTTTGATCTGACTAAAGCCTGGGTTTCACTTAATCAAAAATACAGTGTCAGATTAGTCAACTGTGTATCGGCCGCTCTAAGGCGTGGTGTGATATCGAAAACAGAAGCCGATGAGTCTAAGCTCCCCCACTGGAATATGCAGAGCCCCTTTGAGATGGGTGGCCTTGGTGAGCTAGTGGTCGGGATTGAGAAAACAGACAGACTGGTAAGCTTCTAAATAGCTCGTCTAAAAAGTGATCGCTGCTTAAGTGCAGTATGAGTAAAAATTGAATTAAGAAACTGGATATGAAAAAGTTAACTATCATATTTCGCCGTGCACCACACGGCAGCCCCCATGGCAGGGAGGCATTAGATCTCGCACTATTAAGTGCAAGCTTTGAGCAAGAGGTGTCGCTGATCTTTGTCGATGAAGGGGTCTTGAATCTAGTTAAAGCGCAGCAACCTGAGCTTATCGGTGCAAAAGATTTTATTGCAACCTTTGGTGCCCTTCCCCTTTATGATATCGACACCATACTGGCATGCGAAGCCTCATTACAGGAATACGGCTTAGCTAACGCAGAGCTAACCATAGCACCTAGCATAGTGACCCCATCAACTATTCGTGAGCAACTAGCCAGTGCGGATGAGGTTTTAGTATTCTAATGATTTTACACAAGATACAGACATCGCCGGCTCAAGATAATGCATTATCGACTTGCCTACGCTATATAGATAAACAAGACACTCTCTTGTTGTCTGGCAATGCCGTTAATGCGCTTTTACTGACGTGTTGGCAAGAGAAACTCTCCCACATAACCGTGTTAGTGTTAGAGGAAGATATAATAGCGAGAGGTTTGGATGAACGACTTAACCAATACGCCTCAATTAGCTACGAGCAATTTGTTCAAGAAACATTACGTCATGAAAAGGTGATCAGCTGGTGACAGATACAATAAATAGCATCAAATACAATCAGACTCAGATAGAGACAGATCATCAAGGTTACCTGAAAAATGTAAATGATTGGAATGAGGATATTGCAGAGATAATTGCTGCAAAAGAGGAGATCCAATTAACAGAGGCACATTGGGAAGTTATCCATTTTGTGCGTGACTTTTACCTTGAATTTAAGACCAGTCCAGCCATTAGAGTACTCGTGAAGGCGATAGGTTTAAAGCTTGGCGCAGACAAAGGGAATTCAAAGTATCTCTACACCCTCTTCCCTGTAGGACCTGCCAAGCAAGCGACAAAAATCGCAGGGCTTCCTAAACCTGCTAAGTGTATATAAAAAAAGCCTCAACCATTAGTTTGGTTGAGGCTTTTAAAGCTGTTCAGACAAGCGAACCTGCATAAGGCTTTAAAACTGATAAGTATCAGCTCCAGCAGATATAATGAGCGCCAAAGCACTTCAAAGCAGTTGCTATCTCATGATATTTTGAAAAACTAGTATTGCAGCCTCGCCAAATGTTGCGAACATAATCGCGCCAAATAAACAGATCACAGCTACATAGGTAAGCCACTGAAAGTAGCGCCTTCCAGCATCCATAATACGTATCCCTAAAATAATACTCACATAGATCGACGACATTAACTTATTTAATCGTTTTGTCTGTTAAGCGCCGATCTACTAACTACTTGTGGATTGGTTTAACCAATCTTCTCTAATCCACCCATGTACGGGCGAAGTGCCTCTGGCACTGTAATTGATCCATCTTCATTTTGATAGTTTTCAAGCACAGCAACTAAAGTACGTCCTACTGCTAAACCTGAGCCATTCAAGGTATGCAGTAAAGCAGGTTTCTTCGCATCAGCGGCTTTATAACGCGCTTGCATACGGCGAGCCTGGAAGTCCTGCATGTTACTGCAAGAGGAGATCTCTCTGTATGTATTTTGCGCTGGTAACCACACTTCAATGTCAAAAGTTTTGCTTGAACCAAAGCCCATATCACCGGTACATAAAATAACAGTTCTGTATGGAAGGCCTAGCTTCTCTAGTACCTTTTCGGCGTGGCCAGTCAACGTATCTAACGCCGCCATTGAATCTTCAGGTTTAACTAGTTGAACAAGCTCAACCTTATCAAATTGATGTTGACGAATAAGACCGCGAGTGTCACGACCATAGGATCCCGCTTCACTTCTGAAACAAGGCGTATGAGCGGTGAGCTTAACAGGCAGTTCAGCTTCATCTATGATGGTATCACGAGCAATATTGGTCAGTGGAACCTCAGCGGTCGGAATAAGGCTCAGTCCCTGCCCCTCTTCAGTTGCAGGTTTAGTGTGGAAAAGATCTTCACCAAATTTTGGTAGTTGGCCTGTTCCCATTAAGCTATCTTCGTTGACCAATAAAGGCACATAAGTTTCAGTATAACCATGCTCTGTCGTGTGCAGATCTAGCATAAATTGAGCTAATGCTCTGTGCATGCGTGCAATTTGGCCTTTCATGATAATGAAACGAGAGCCCGTGATCTTAACTGCTGACTTAAAGTCTAACCCACCTAAGGTTTCACCAAGTTCTACATGGTCTTTAACCTCAAAGCTGTACTCTTTAATTGTGCCCCAGCGGCGAACTTCTACATTCTCGCTCTCATCTTTACCGATTGGTGCAGATGCGTCAGGTAGATTAGGTACGCTCAGTGCAATTGCGTTTAACTCTTCTAGAAGCTCAGCAAGCTCTGCTTTCTTAGAATCAAGTTGCGAGCCAAGATCACCAACTTGAGCCATAATAGGCGCAACATCCTCACCTTTGGCTTTTGCTTGTCCAATAGATTTAGAGATGGCATTACGGGAAGCCTGTAGCTCTTCGGTAGCCACCTGAAGTGACTTACGCTTTTCCTCTAACTTACTCAGACGCTCTACATCCAGAATAAAACCACGGGTGGCTAAGCTTTCCGCCGTTGCCTCTAATTCATTACGCAAAAATTTTGGATCTAACATGTTTTATATTCTTAATAGTTAAATGCGAGAAAAAACCAACTGCTGTCCCAAGTAGACCATGAATATACACAGACATAGGTTCAGAGCGATATTTAAAAATGCCTTTAACCAAGCTCCACCTTGTATCAACAACAAGGTTTCATTGGAAAAAGTTGAAAACGTTGTAAGTGCACCTAATAGACCGACACCCACTAAAGCTTTTATTTCAGGACTAACTTCACTCACCTGACCTAAAGCGTAAATCACACCCATCAAAAACGAGCCTATGATATTGACTAATAGTGTACCAAAAGGAAATGCTGAGCCAAATAGCTGTACCATGAAAATTGAGATCAGATAACGAAAAACAGCCCCAATAGATCCCCCGAGTGCAACAAATAGAATATTATTCATACCGTTTTATCTCACTATCATTATCAAGCTGGGACAATTGCTCTAATTTAGATTTAATTCGTTTCTCAAAACCATGTTCCGTCGGATAATAAAAACGGCTTCCAGCGAGTCTTTCAGGAAAGTAGCACTCTCCACTGGCATAGGAGTTTGGTTCATCGTGAGCATATCGATACCCTTCACCAAAGCCGATATCCTTCATCAATTGAGTCGGAGCATTTCTCAAATGTTCGGGCACCGCATCTTGGCCAGTTTCTCGGGCTAGCTGACGAGCAGCTTTAAAAGCGGTATACACGGCATTACTTTTAGGCGCACTGGCAAGGTAGATAATGGCCTGTGCTATTGCGCGCTCTCCTTCAGAAGGCCCTACACGGTGAAAACACTCCCAAGCATTGATAGCAACAGTCATGGCCACAGGATCGGCATTACCAATATCCTCTGAAGCAATAGCCAATAAACGACGCGCAATATAGAGAGGATCGCAGCCCCCCTCTAACATACGACAAAACCAATAGAGCGCCGCATCTGGTGCAGAGCCTCTAATGGACTTGTGTACGGCAGAGATCAGATCATAATATTGGTCGCCATTTTTATCAAAACCAGCTAACTGCTGACCAGCGACTTCGACAATCATCTCCTCAGTAAAACTTTCGCCATCGGCCACCATATCGCTCATTAATTCAATTAAATTAAGTGCTTTACGGGCGTCTCCATCACACACATTGGCCAGTTTATTCGCAACAGCATCGGGAATGGTCAGCTTTCTTTTACCCAAACCTCGTTCAACATCCAACAGTGCTTGATTAACTATCAGCACAATCTCATCGTTGGTTAATTTCTTGATCAGGTAAACGCGAGCCCGTGAAAGCAGTGCATTATTGATCTCAAATGAGGGGTTCTCTGTGGTCGCGCCGATAAAGATGACGGTGCCGTCTTCGATAAAAGGCAGAAACGCATCCTGCTGGCTTTTATTGAACCTGTGCACTTCATCCACAAACAGTAAGGTGCGCTGCCCTCGAGATTCAGCCACATTCTTTGCATGCTCAATGGCGGTACGGATCTCTTTCACGCCAGATGTGACTGCTGAGATACGCTCAACATGTGCATTGGCATAATTCGCGACTAATTCAGCTAAGGTTGTTTTACCTGTTCCTGGTGGTCCCCAAAACATCATTGAATGGGCACGTCCAGCCTCAAGTGCTTTACGAAGTGGCTTTCCTTCACCTAACAGGTGAGACTGACCGATATATTGAGACAGCTCCTCGGGCCGCATACGCGCAGCGAGTGGTCTAAAGTCGGGGGCAAAATCGAAACTAAAACTGGACACTAAGGCCTCTTAATTGATCGCATTGAGACGTTGATCATCGATATCAACATCATCTGGAACGGTAAATTTGAACATAGCACGTTCAGCATCATCAATGGCTGTTTGCTCAGAGAGTGTAAACTGGCTGACATTGCCCTGCTGATCTTGTAATACCATCTCGGTTAACGTCTTGTCATCAAAACAGACCTTAACTGACTCAACCCCTGCATCGATACTTTTAGGCTTAATATTAAAACAGCCCTTATCACTGGTTACCGAGTATTGAGACCAGGTCTCCTCATCTCTGTGGACTAAAAGTGCAATTGGAGAAGCATTGATAGCTTGATTGAGATCCATTACAGAGACCTCCTCCGCGAAGGGATTGTAGATCCAGACATCTGTGCCATCTGCAACAATCAAAGATTCATCAGGCTCAGTGAGATGCCAGTAAAATTGGTTAGGATAAGCCAATGCAAAGATACCGCTTCCTTTCTGGATCTGTTTGTTATTGATGTCAGTAACCGTTTGCTCAAATTTAGCTTTAAGAGTGGCTATTTCGGTCAATTTTGCTTTTAACACTGATGACTCATCAGCAAAAGCCATATGAGGAGTCAATAGCGGCAAGCTTAGCATCAACGCGGTTAAGGTTTTTCTCATCTTAATTCCTTCATAGAATTCTTTTCAAAGGGGGATAATCCCCCCCACTGTCTAGTCCCACAAATATCAAAAGCCAGCGGCTTTTATCTTGAGGCTATCATTAGTAAATTTTAGGTGGCGGTGGCGCGAGCACCTCACGGTTACCGTTATGTCCTTGTGAACTCACTACACCTTGTGATTCCATCTGCTCAATAATTCGCGCAGCGCGGTTATAACCTATCTTGAATTTACGCTGTACGCTGGAGATTGAACCGCGGCGAGTCTCAGTGACAAAGGCAACCGCTTCATCATAAAGCGCATCGGTATCATCCTCAGACTCACTGGCCTCTCCCGGTAACAGTACCTGCTCTCCTTCGGTCGAGCCTTGTAAAATTTCATCAATATATTGAGGTTTGCCACGGCGATGCCAATCAGCAACAACCGCATGCACTTCATGATCGTCAATAAAGGCGCCGTGAACACGATTTGGAACTGATGTTCCAGGTGGCAGATAGAGCATATCGCCCATGCCCAATAAGGTTTCTGCACCTTGCTGATCTAAAATGGTACGGGAATCGATGCGACTCGATACCTGAAACGCCATTCGCGTTGGGATGTTGGCTTTAATTAGACCTGTGATCACATCAACAGAGGGCCGCTGAGTTGCGAGAATAAGATGGATACCTGCAGCTCGAGCCTTTTGTGCGATACGTGCGATGAGCTCTTCAACCTTCTTGCCTACAATCATCATCATATCGGCAAACTCATCGACGATAACCACAATCGAAGGCAACTTATCTAACTCAGGCGCTTCTGGCTCCATGCTATCAGATGATTTCCAAAGCGGATCAAAAATAGGCTGCCCAGACTCCTTCGCCTCTTTTATCTTGGCGTTGTAGCCTTTAAGGTTTCTCACACCCAGTGCTGACATCAGCTTATATCGACGCTCCATCTCACCAACACACCAGCGCAGTGAATTAGCCGCCTCTTTCATGTCGGTAACAACTTCACACAGAAGATGCGGGATCCCTTCATAAACTGAAAGCTCGAGCATCTTTGGATCTATCATAATAAAGCGCACATCATCGGGGCCTGATTTATAGAGCAGACTGGTGATCATCACATTGACCCCAACAGACTTACCCGAGCCTGTTGTACCCGCAACCAGAAGGTGCGGCATCTTACCAAGATCGACCACAACAGGCTGGCCTGCAATATCTTGGCCCAATACCATGCTTAAATGAGATTTACTCTCAGAGAAGGCTTCACTGTCTAACACATCTCTCATAAATACCGTTTCACGGAATTTGTTTGGCAGCTCAAGACCCACATAAGCCTTACCAGGGATCACCTCAACCACTCGCACACTTTCAGCGAGTAAAGAGCGGGCTAAATCTTTTGATAGGTTAGTGATTTTTGATGCTTTCACCCCAGGCGCAAGTTCAAGCTCAAAGCGTGTTACTACGGGACCGGGGAAGACGCCCATCACTTTAGCAACGATATTAAAATCAGCCAGCTTAACTTCAACAAGCGCCGCGACCTGATCTAACTCTTCACGACTGATTGGGTTATCTTGTCTGTTGGGGACATCAAGTAACGAGATACAAGGCAGAGGAGTTATGGGCTGCTTAGCCTCCTCTTCCTCTTGTCCAGGCAGTATTACAATCCCATCAACAATCTTTGCCTCTTCGACTTTCTGACGCTGAGCAGCAGTAACAGCACCTGTCGATGTTCTGGTATCGAAATCAATCTCTTCATGCTCAGTATGATCAATTGACAATGATGGTTCAGGATCTGATCTATCAGCGGGCTCAGAACTATTTTCACTCTCTTGGTGATCAAATTTTGGTTCCGTTCTTGGCTCTGTACGCACCTCGTCTTTAGGCTCTTTACGCATAGCATCAAGCAAGCTAAATCTGGAGCTCGGCTTTTCAGGTTCCTCAAACTCCTCTTCATTCTCGACATCATCCTCTCGATGCTGATTACGCTTTTCTTTAAATTTATCAAACACAGACATAAAGCCGCGAGTATCTTCTGTCTCTTCAGCTCGACTATCAAAACGAGCCGGCAGGCCTCGCAGAAGATTAAAGAGGTAAATAGTGTAATAACCAGTTAAATCCACTATTGTGAGCCAACTAATGCCCGTTAACAGCGTAAAGCCTGCTCCCACGAAACAAAGCAGCAGTAAAGTAGTACCTAACTTGTTGAAATAAGGCAACATTGCATCTCTGATCACATCACCAGAGACACCACCGGCCGAGAACTCATAGATATCATTGGCATTCATACTGGCCAGTGCCGCTAAGCTAAATACCATAAGTAGGAAGCCTATCAGACGTAATCCAACTGAAAAGTAATCAATTTCCAGTAACTTATGAGTGCGTTTAAACAGCAACCATCCAGTTAACGCCATAATGATAGGGATGAGATAAGCGGTATAACCAAAAAAATAAAACAACACATCCGCACACCAAGCGCCGACGGCTCCGGTGAGGTTTAAGATCTCACCTTCGAAATTTGACTGACTCCAACCTGGGTCTGAAGAATGAAAGCTACTTAGGGCTAGGAGTACGTAAGTTGCTAACATGCAACATATAATGAGGCCTCCTTCCAGAAGGCGCTGCACGCCAGTGAGCGTTTTGACACTATTTCCCTTAGACAAATGAAAACCCATAAAAAAGATAAAGACAGGTAAAGGTAAGATATCAAAATTATGGTGAATTTGCAGCGGTTAAACCTATCTAAAGGCAATAAGATGAATCTAAATTAATGTAAACGATGATTTTATCGCCATTCGAAAGATCATATAGCGGAATAAGAAAAGGAGCCATAGTTGGCTCCTTTGTCATTACTACCTTTAAATCCTAAGATTCAGCGGTAATATTTATTGCAACTTTATTAGTTTGCTTAACCTCTTCCATCACCACGTAGGTACGTGTGTCAGAAACAGATGGCAACTTAAGTAAAGTTTCACCTAATAAACGTCGGTATGCAGACATGTCTGATACACGCGTCTTCAACAGATAGTCAAAATCGCCAGAAACTAGATGACACTCTTGAATGTCGTCAAGTAACTGTACGGCACGATTGAACTTATCAAACACTTCCGAACTATCACGATTGAGCGTAATTTCAACGAATACGAGTAAAGAAGCACCCAAAAAATGGGGGTTTACTAATGCCGTATATCCGTTGATATACCCCTGCTTTTCGAGTCTTTTAACTCTCTCTAAGCAAGGAGTGGGACTAAGCCCTACACGTTTCGATAGTTCCACATTGGAAATGCGACCATCCATCTGCAGTTCATTAAGTATGTTTCGATCTATGCGATCTAAGTCTTTTATTGGACTCTTTTTATTATTAACCATATTATTAACCTTGCTTTATCACTAAAACAACATTTATCACTACGTATGTCGAAAGTTCAGCAGCATAAACTGCCGAACTGATACTATACTAGATTTCCCTGAACTAATCACGTTCAGGTCACGACAAAATCACAATTATTCCCATATATAATGGGTTTTTATGCAATTTGAGGCTCGAAGATGATAATTGGTGTACCTAAAGAAATCAAAAACCACGAGTATCGCGTTGGAATGGTCCCATCAAGCGTACGTGAATTAACCATTAAAGGTCATAAGGTCTTTATTGAAACTAATGCTGGTTCTGGAATTGGTTTTACAGATCAAGATTATATCGACGTTGGCGCATCTATTTTAGCTACTGCTGCTGAGGTCTTTGCAACAGCAGATATGATAGTTAAAGTTAAAGAGCCACAAGCTGTTGAACGTGCAATGTTACGTGAAGATCAGCTGCTATTTACCTACCTTCACCTTGCTCCAGACCTCCCTCAAACTGAAGACTTAGTCAAAAGTGGATCAGTTTGTATCGCTTATGAAACCGTCACCGATGACCGCGGTACATTGCCACTTCTTGCTCCTATGTCAGAAGTGGCTGGTCGTATGTCTATTCAAGCTGGCGCCATGGCGCTTGAAAAGTCTATGGGCGGTCGCGGTATGCTACTTGGTGGTGTTCCAGGGGTTGAACCAGCTAAAGTCGTCATCATCGGCGGTGGTATGGTGGGAACCAATGCGGCGCAGATGGCTGTTGGTCTAGGTGCTGACGTTGTCATTTTAGATCGTAGCATCGACGCACTGCGCCGTTTGAATGCTCAGTTCGACAATAAGGTTAAGGCTATCTACTCTACTGCTGATGCTATTGAGAAGCATGTGTTAGAAGCTGATCTTGTAATTGGTGGCGTCCTAGTACCAGGTGCTGCAGCGCCGAAACTAGTAACAAAAGAACACATTAAGCGCATGAAGCCTGGCTCAGCAATTGTCGACGTTGCTATTGACCAAGGTGGCTGTATCGAGACTTCTCATGCAACCACACACCAAGATCCAACCTATATTGTTGATGATGTAGTCCACTACTGTGTTGCTAACATGCCTGGCGCTGTTGCACGCACATCTACATTTGCACTGAACAATGCAACACTTCCTTATATCATCAAGCTTGCAGATCTTGGTTACAGAGATGCTCTTTTGAATGATAAACACCTATTAAACGGTCTTAATGTTATGCATGGTAAGATCACATGTCTTGAAGTTGCTGAAGCGCTTAACTTTGAGTTTGTAGACCCAAAAATTTTACTTAGCTAAACTATTTTAGCTAAGTAAAAATTAAGGGAGCCATCGGCTCCCTTTTTTCGATTAGAACAATCTAAAAGAATAAGTAGAGAGGCCTTTACCCGCTGGCGTAAATTCCCTACAATCCCTGCAACTCGCTATAAGGTACGGAGATAATAATGAGTCAAGCTAGACACTGTGAACTACTAATATTGGGCTCAGGCCCTGCAGGCTATACGGCAGCGGTATACGCAGCTCGTGCTAATCTAAAACCTGTTTTGATCACAGGCATTCAGCAAGGTGGCCAATTAACCACAACAACTGAAGTAGAGAACTGGCCAGGTGATGCTGAAGACCTAACCGGTCCAGCATTAATGGAGCGTATGCAGAAGCACGCAGAGAAGTTTGAAACTGAAATTATTTTCGATCACATCAATGAAGTCGATCTTCAGGTTCGCCCTTTTAAACTTAAGGGTGATAACGGTGAGTTCACCTGTGACGCTTTAATCATCTCAACAGGCGCTTCAGCCATGTACCTTGGTCTTGACTCTGAAGAGGAGTTTAAGGGTAAAGGGGTTTCAGCTTGTGCAACTTGTGATGGTTTCTTCTACCGCAATCAAAAAGTAGCCGTCATTGGCGGTGGTAACACAGCTGTTGAAGAAGCGCTTTACTTAAGTAACATCGCTTCTGAAGTTCATTTGATACATCGTCGTGATTCTTTCCGTAGCGAAAAAATCTTAACTAAGCGTCTTATGGACAAGGTTGCCAATGGCAACATCACTCTTCACTTAGACAACACCTTAGATGAAGTTGTTGGTGATCAGATGGGTGTCACTGGGCTTAAGATGAAGAGCACTAAAGATGGTGTGATTAAAGATCTTGAGGTCATGGGCGTATTTGTCGCTATCGGTCATAAACCAAACACTCAGATGTTTGAAGGCCAGCTCGAGATGAACAATGGCTATATCAAGGTTCAAAGTGGCCTTGATGGCAACGCAACCCAAGCAAGCATTGAAGGTGTTTTTGCCGCTGGTGATGTGATGGATCAACACTACCGTCAAGCCATTACCTCTGCCGGTACTGGTTGTATGGCAGCATTAGACGCTGAGCGTTACTTAGATGCTAAGAACAGCTAAGTCGTAGGCTAATAAATCTAACTAGCAGGCTTTTAGGCCTGCTTTTTTATCTCTATTTACAGGAAGTTAAACTATAGCCACACCAGAAAGATAAGGATGAATTAGAGCTAAAACCACAAATATCACTCCACCAACCAATAGCACTTTTATCTCACTGCGCCATGGAACAAACTCAGGCTTAGACCAAGCTCCCTCTCTTTTATTGATAAAATAGATCTGCCAGAGTGATCATAGACACATACCACCAAACAAGATGAGTGAGCGACTATCACCATTTAATATCAAATGGGCGATTGACCAAACTAATACACTGGTCAGTTGTGGATGCCTAATAACTCTTTTGATATTCGCTCTCTGTTTTGCAGCAGCAAATAATAATGATGCGATCAACATCAAAATCATAGCAATTGGCTTTATGCTTTGAGGGAGTGTGTATACAAAGTCAATCGGCGCCGCTCTCCAACCAAAAACAATCAAACAAAGTGATGAGATGATTAAGAGAGCATGTAACCTTTATCGCTAGTTTTAGCTATCCAACTCTGCTTTAAAGATGGTGTGGCAGAGGGAATAAAGTGCACAAGTGACCACAGTAACATCCACATAGCCGCTCCAGGTAAAATATTATGGTGATAACATGCAGGCTAAATCAGTTTAATGTCAACGCAAAGTGGTGTGGACAATCAATATCTATGGATAAAAATGCGGAAAGTAGAAACTAAAAAAGGGACCCGAAGGTCCCTTTCTAAAGCAGATTCAACTAATTACTTAGCTAAAGCTTCTTTTGCTTTCTCAACTAAAGTTGTAAATACAACTTTATCAAAAACAGCGATGTCAGCCAGGATCTTACGATCGATTTCAATAGAGGCTTTTTTCAAACCATTAATGAAACGGCTGTAAGACAGACCATTTTGACGAGAAGCCGCATTGATACGTGCAATCCAAAGTTGACGGAATTGACGTTTCTTCTGACGACGGTCACGGTAAGCATATTGACCAGCTTTAGTTACAGCCTGAACTGCAACGCGGTAAGTACGTGAGCGAGCTCCGTAATAACCTTTGGCTAATTTAAGTACTTTCTTGTGACGAGCACGAGCGGTTACACCACGCTTAACTCTAGGCATTGTTCATTGCTCCTTTAATTAAGCGTATGGTAGTTGACGTGCAATTGCTGGCACATCAGACTTGGCTACTAAACATTTTGCACGTAAGTGACGTTTACGCTTAGTGCTCTTCTTGGTCAAAATGTGACGTAAATGGGCTTGCTTACGCTTGAAACCATTGGCGGTTTTCTTAAAACGCTTCGCTACACCCTTGTCTGTTTTCATTTTAGGCATTGCTAAAACTCCGCATTGGGACATTAATAAAACGCAAGGCGAGCAGAGACCTTAACAGACCCCTGCTACTTTTTGGTTGGCCTTACTATTTCTTTTTCGGCGCGAGTACCATCACAGCTTGGCGACCTTCCATTTTCGGGAAGGACTCAACTACTGCTATCTCAGCCAAATCATCTTTAATACGATTCAAAAGATTCATACCAAGACTTTGGTGAGCCATCTCACGACCACGGAAACGCAGCGTAACTTTCGCTTTGTCGCCGTCATCTAGAAAACGATTCAGGTTGCGTAGTTTTACCTGATAATCGTTTTCATCTGTACCGGGACGGAATTTAATTTCCTTCACCTGTACAATTTTCTGCTTCTTCTTTTGTTCTTTTTGAGACTTTGCTTTATCAAAAAGAAACTTTCCGTAGTCCATTATACGGCAAACCGGCGGCTCAGCGTTAGGACTAATTTCAACAAGATCCACACCGGCTTCATCAGCTAGTTCTTGTGCTTCTCTGATTGTCATTAACCCTAGAGGCTCACCATCTAAACCATTTAGACGTACTTCTGAAATTCCGGTGATGAGTTCGTTAATTCTGTTCGGGGCCGCCTGGCGCCCTGCTGTTTTTTTGATCTTTATGACCTATTCCTCCAACAAATTGAGACTACGGAGCGAAATTTGTTCTTTTATCTTAGATGCAAATTCAGAAATTTGAATCTTACCTAAGTCAACACCATCTCTGGTTCGCACCGCAACTTCCTTATTTTCCATCTCTTGATCACCTACGACCAATAAATAAGGTACACGCCTTAGTGTGTGTTCGCGTATCTTAAAGCCTATCTTCTCATTCCTCAAGTCTTTAGAGGCACGAATACCGTTTTCTTTTAAAATATTTACGACTTCGTCGACATAATCAGACTGTTTGTCGGTAATATTCATCACAACGGCTTGCATAGGCGCTAACCAAGTAGGGAATTTACCCGCATACTCTTCGATTAGAATACCTAAGAAACGCTCTAATGAGCCTAATATTGCACGGTGGATCATCACTGGAGTTTGACGACTATTGTCTTCTGCAACATAAGTTGCACCAAGACGTCCTGGTAGTGCGTAATCGAGCTGAACCGTACCACACTGCCATGCACGATCTAGACAGTCATGGAGTGTGAATTCAATTTTAGGACCATAGAAAGCACCTTCACCAGGTAAGATTTCATAGGCGATATCATTCGCTTTAAGCGCTTGTTTAAGTGCTTCTTCCGCGCGATCCCACATATCATCGTCGCCGATGCGTTTTTCTGGGCGTGTAGAGAGCTTAACCACGATATCTTTGAAGCCAAAGGTCTCATAAGTATCGTAAACCATCTTAATACAAGCACTCACCTCTTGCTGAACTTGATCTTCAGTACAGAAAACATGAGCATCATCTTGAGTAAAGCCGCGAACACGCATTAGGCCGTGTAGTGAACCCGATGGCTCATTACGGTGACAACAACCAAACTCAGCCATACGAAGTGGCAGATCGCGATAAGACTTTAAACCTTGATTGAAGATCTGCACGTGACCTGGGCAGTTCATCGGCTTAATTGCATATTCGCGATTTTCAGAGTTAGTTGTGAACATCGCCTCTGAGTATTTATCCCAGTGTCCAGAACGTTCCCAAAGTACACGATCCATCATTAATGGACCTTTTACTTCTTGATAGGTGTATTGACCTAGTTTCTGACGAATAAACTTCTCAAGTTCAAGGAACAGACTCCAACCATCATTATGCCAGAACACCATACCAGGTGCTTCCTCTTGCATATGATAAAGGTCAAGCTGCTTACCAATCTTACGGTGATCGCGTTTTGCCGCTTCTTCTAAACGATTTAGATGTACTTTAAGTGCTTTCTTATCTGCCCAAGCAGTACCATAAACACGTTGTAGCATCTTGTTGTCAGAATTACCACGCCAATAGGCACCAGCAACACTCATTAACTTAAAGTGCTGGCAAAATTTCATGTTTGGAACATGAGGACCACGACACATATCAACATACTCTTCATGGTGATATAGCGCTGGTTGATCGTCTTTACTGATATTTTCATCCAAGATTTCCATCTTGTATGTTTCACCACGTGCTTCAAACGTATCACGGGCGACTTGCCAGCTACCGACTTGCTTTTCAACTATATAGTTAGTCTTAGCAAGTTGTACCATGCGCTTCTCCAGCACATCGATATCTTCCTGGGTCAGCTTGTGGTCAAGATCGATATCGTAATAGAATCCATTATCGATAACAGGACCAATTGCCATTTTCGCTTCCGGCCATAACTGCTTGAATGCATGGCCTAACAGATGAGCACATGAGTGACGAAGGATCTCAACGCCCTCTTCATCTTTTGCTGTGATGATAGATAACTCTGAATCTGTGTCTATGATATCGCAAG
Source organism: Shewanella nanhaiensis (assembly GCF_019457885.1). Taxonomy (GTDB): domain Bacteria; phylum Pseudomonadota; class Gammaproteobacteria; order Enterobacterales; family Shewanellaceae; genus Shewanella; species Shewanella nanhaiensis. The sequence continues at coordinate 62,286 of NZ_JAHZST010000014.1, read as the reverse complement.
CATCTTTCAACTCACCATTCACTCGACCAGCAATACACGCTTTCGCGAGACCGGGTCCGATATCGGCAGCAACATCTAAAGTAGAAACAGGGTTAGCAAACTCACGTTTGCTTCCATCAGGAAGTGTAATAACAGGCATGAAAATTCCTTATCCAGTGGTGACCCCTACGTAGGGCCACTTGCTAATTAAATAATAAAATGAAAAGCACTTATGGGATAAGCCATTACAAGAGTCTTATACACCTTAAGCACAAGAGCGTAATTCTACGAGATCACGGCAGTCCTACGCAAGAGGTTACCAAGATTTATGGTGTAGAAAACTACCTCAATCTGCATTTGCTAATACCATGATTTTAAAATTTTATTGTCATGTTCCTTTAATATCAGGTCTCTACTCTATCCATAAGATATCTAAGGAGGCAAAAATGATCAATTGAGTACTGTTTACAAGCGCTCTACTTCAGCTTCCAAGTGATGCAATCGTTAACAATGATACTGCAAAAATCACCCAACAAAATGCTAAATAGACGCTTCTAGTCCGCTTTATGAAGTAAGTGAAGCTCTTCCTGTCACCTATACTGATAATAGAGGTAATACCGCTCTACTGGTAATACTTGCGCTATAGGCGCATAGTAGAAATCTTGTTTGTAGGAAGTGAGGTAATAGCGATGAAGTTTGCCACTCAAACAATCAGTTGTCCCCATTGTGGCCACCATCAACACATTGATGTTGATGGGACTTCTGGAGATCAAGATTACTATGATGACTGCAGGATCTGTTGTAATCCAATCCACCTTAGAATTCACTTGGATGAAGCGCGACACACCCTAGAGTTGTATGTGGACGCAGGTGATGAACAGATCTACTAGGTGTTGGAATATAACAGGCACAAAAAAACCAGCTTTCGCTGGCCTACAGAACTTTAATGATAAAGTTTATTCTAACTGACAACTCTTCAGAAGATAGTTGGTACAACCGAGTGGATTCGAACCACCGACCCCTACCATGTCAAGGTAGTGCTCTAACCAACTGAGCTACGGTTGTATTGGTTGTGGGAGCCGGATTACTCTTTACAAAATCTTGGCAACGACCTTCGCCATGTTTTATATAAGAGTTGAGCCTGAGTAGCTACCAAACTGCTCCATCCCGCGTCTGATAAACGCTATAAGTTATTTTTATTCTACTTACAAAGAATTGGTACAACCGAGTGGATTCGAACCACCGACCCCTACCATGTCAAGGTAGTGCTCTAACCAACTGAGCTACGGTTGTATTGGTTGTGAGAGCCGGATTACTCTTTACAAAATCTTGGCAACGACCTTCGCCATGTTTTCTATTTGAGTTGAGCCCGACGAGCTACCAAACTGCTCCATCCCGCGACTGTTTTATTGCTAATAACTGTTTTGATTCTGCTATAAAAGAATTGGTTGCGGGAGCCGGATTTGAACCAACGACCTTCGGGTTATGAGCCC
>NZ_JAHZST010000014.1:0-60718 GCF_019457885.1 Shewanella nanhaiensis | reverse complement strand
GGTTGCGGGAGCCGGATTTGAACCAACGACCTTCGGGTTATGAGCCCGACGAGCTACCAAACTGCTCCATCCCGCGACTGTTTTATTGCTAATAACTGTTTTGATTCTGCTATAAAAGAATTGGTTGCGAAAACCGGATTACTCTTTACAAAAGCTTGGCAACGACCTTCGCTATGTTTTATATAAGAGTTGAGTCCGAGTAGCTTTTATACTACTCCATCCCGCGTCCGATAAACGCTATAAGTTATTTTGATTCTACTTACAAAGAATTGGTACAACCGAGTGGATTCGAACCACCGACCCCTACCATGTCAAGGTAGTGCTCTAACCAACTGAGCTACGGTTGTATTGGTTGCGGGAGCCGGATCACTTTTTATAAAAGCTTGGCAACGACCTTCGCCATGTTTTATATAAGAGTTGAGCCTGAGTAGCTTTTAACTGCCCCATCCCGCGACTGTGTTACTAACTGTCCTTTCGGCTATTGCCTTGGAACGAGCGCTATAATACGGGATACAGTTTTTGTTGCAAGTAAAAATGTCATATTTAAGTTTAAGTGTTGCTTTGCTGCTCAACTTGCTCTTTTATAGTGCATATTAAGTAAAAAGAAGCCAATTTGGCTTCTTTTTACGATTTAAAATACACAATTTAACTATGCATCTGAGGCATCTACAATTGCCTCTTTAAAGAAACCTCGCTTTTGAATATAGCGTAACCTTAAAGCAAACAGCACTGCCGCAGTCGTTAAGCCAGCGATTAATCCTATCCAGAAACCATGAGCCCCCATAGCTGGCACGATAAGATCTGTTCTTGCTAATGTATAACCTAGCAACATGCCAATAGCCCAATAGGAGAACAAAGTGATATAAAAAGCACTTCTTGTGTCCTTATATCCTCTTAACGCCCCCGCCGCGACAACTTGTACCGAGTCAGATAATTGATAAAGAGCAGCAAGGAACATTAAGCTTCCTGCTAATGTCACCACTTCTGGGTTATCGTTATATAGATAAGCAATTTCAGTTCTAAACAGAACTGTAATGACCGCAGTCACCATAGCTAATGTAAAGGAGATACCTAAACCTAGTTTGGCAATCAAGGCAGAGATCTCAGTTTTATCTTGCCCTAAGTAATATCCCACGCGAATCGATACCGCAATGCCGATAGACAAAGGCAACATAAACACAATAGATGAGAAATTCAGAGCAATTTGATGACCCGCAACCACATTAGCGCCTAAGGGAGCTAACAGTAGTGCAATAACAGCAAACAGGCTTACTTCAAAAAAAAGTGCCATTGCGATGGGAAAACCATGCTTAGTCATATCCCATATTGTAGAGAGATGCGGTTTATGAAATGACTTAAAAGGCGCTAACTCTGCAAACTTTTTATGTAGTTGCATATACACAACCATAGCAACGAACATGGCCCAAAAAACTAATGCAGTTGCTAGACCACAACCAGCGCCTCCCATAGCGGGCATACCAAAATGGCCATAGATAAATATATAGTTAGCAGGAATATTCACAGCAAGCCCTACAAAACCTATTATCATGGTCGGTAAGGTATAAGAGATCCCCTCGCTGCATCCTCTTAATACTTGATAAAGAACAAAAGCAGGTACGCCCCAAGCAAAACCCTCTAGATAGCCGATACTCAAACGGGCCAATTCAGGCTCCAACTCCATCATGGTGAAGATGTTTTCTGCAAAACTAAGAAACAGGATCACACCTAGACTACCAATTATGGCAATATAACCTGCTTGAAAAGCGAGTGGTTGAATAGCCTTTTGGTTATTAGCCCCATGGTGGTGAGCAAATACCGGTGTAAATGCGAGCAGTAAGCCTTGCACAAACAGTAGCGCAGGTAGCCACAAGCTGGTTCCGATAGCGACTGCGGCCATATCTACCGCGCTCACTCGACCCGCCATGACGGTATCAATAAAGCCCATCATGGTTTGAGTAACTTGTGCAATAAGAACGGGAAGTGCAAGCTGCACTAAACGTTTGGCCTGAAAGCCGTAATGATTCATTAAAATGCCTTTAATTCTGACGAGAGAAAATATGTTTACAGGTATAGTTCAAGCCACGTGCGAAGTGGTTGCGATAAATAAGAAAGATGGCTTAAATACGCTAGAGATCGCTATGAAACCCGATTTACGTGAAGGGCTCATAACAGGCGCAAGTGTTGCGAACAACGGTGTCTGTTTAACGGTTACACGAATTGCTGATGATAGGGTGTTTTTCGATGTAATGGAAGAGACCTTGAGTGTGACTAACCTCTCAAATTTACAACTTGGTTCTAAGGTTAATATTGAACGCTCATTAACCTTTGGCAGCGAGATTGGTGGCCACATTCTTTCCGGTCATATACATACTCAAGCGAGAGTTTTGGAAGTGAGCCATACCCAGGCTCATTTTGATATAAAACTCGAAGTCGATCCTAAGTGGATGAACTACATTCTTTATAAAGGTTTTGTTGGCGTAAATGGTTGTAGTTTAACGGTTGGTGAAGTCACAGAAACTAGCTTTATGCTGCACCTTATTCCAGAGACCTTAAAACTCACCAATCTTGATATGATCAAAGCGGGTGAGACATTAAATGTCGAGATAGACAGTCAAACCCAAGCCATTGTCGACACCGTTGAGCGTGTGCTTGCCAAAAGAGCCAATATATAGATAGTCTCAATTTCTAAGTTTAAAAGGCCGACTCCTATAATAGAAGTCGGCCTTTAACTTAAGCTGTTTATCTAAATGAGTGTATCACCAGGCACTCTCACCCATCCTTCCATTAATACGCGTGCGCTTCTACTCATGACAGCCTTAGTTACGCGCCACTCATTATCAATGCATTTCGCCTCAGCTCCCACAGTCAATGTACCTGATGGATGGCCGAAATGAACAGACTCACGTTCGCCACCACCAGCTGCAGTATTCACTAGCGTGCCCGGGATAGCGGCCGCAGTTCCAATAGCAACAGCCGCAGTGCCCATCATGGCATGATGCAGTTTCCCCATAGATAGCGCTCTAACATTCAAGTCTATCTCAGTCGCTAGAACCCTTTTTCCACTTGAAGAGATGTAATCACAAGCCTTGCCAACGATGGCAACCTTAGGTGTATGTTGTCGGCCTGCCGCTTCATCAATATGGCTAATAAGCCCCATTTTAACAGCGCCATGTGCTCGGATTGTTTCAAAGCGCTTAAGGACCTCGGCATCACTATTAATGTCATCTTGAAGCTCTGCACCAGTATAACCAAGATCGCTTGCATTGATAAAGATCGTCGGGATCCCAGCATTGATCATTGTCGCATTAACACTACCTGCTGCAATAACATCGATAGGTAGGGCTAACTCATCCACTAGGTTCCCCGTTGGAAACATGGAGCTATCACCATCGGCGGGATCCATAAATTCAACTTGCACTTCGGCAGCTGGAAAAGTGACGCCATCCAGCTCAAAGTCACCGGTTTCCTGGACTTCACCATCCGTCATGGGAACATGAGCAATAATGGTTTTACTGATATTGGCTTGCCAAATTCGCACCACAGCAATGCCATTATCGGGAACTCGACTAGCATCAACTAAGCCACTGCTAATAGCAAATGAACCGACAGCCGCAGACAGATTACCGCAGTTACCACTCCAATCAACGAAAGGCTTATCAATGGCAACCTGCCCAAACAAATAGTCAACATCGTGATCTTGCTGACTACTTTTGGAGATAATGACTGTTTTACTGGTACTTGAGGTCGCGCCTCCCATACCATCAGTTTGCTTCCCGTAAGGATCTGGACTGCCGATCACTCTCAGCAGCAGTGCGTCGCGGGCTTTACCCGCAACTTGAGCCTGCACAGGCAGGTCCTCAAGATTAAAGAAGACTCCTTTACTCGTGCCACCACGTATATAGGTCGCAGGTACTTTTATCTGAGGAGAAAATACAGTCTTACCTTTCTCATCATGAAACATAAATATCACCCTTTAATGAAGAGTGGCGCAATAGAGCGCCACGATAAATACCTAATAATTAACAACCAAGTCGTCAAGCAGACAAATAAACTTAGGCAACAGATGAAGACTCAAGGAAATCTTGAGCAAAACGCTGCAAAATACCGCCAGCTTCATAAATAGAGACCTCCTCTGCGGTACCTAAACGGCACTTAACCGGAACCTTAACAGACTCGCCGTTTTTACGGGTGATAATAAGCGTTAACCTAGCACCAGGAGTTCGCTCTCCAACCACATCAAAGGTTTCTGTACCATCGATTTGATAGGTATGGCGGTTTTCACCACCTGTGAACTCAAGAGGTAATACGCCCATTCCCACTAAATTAGTACGGTGAATACGCTCAAACCCTTCTGCCACAATCACTTCAACGCCAGCAAGACGAACACCTTTAGCGGCCCAGTCACGGCTTGAACCTTGACCGTAATCAGCACCAGCAATGATGATCAGTGGCTGCTTACGCTCCATGTAGGTTTCAATCGCCTCCCACATGCGTGAGACTTCACCTTCTGGCTCAATACGAGCTAATGAACCCTGCTTAACTTCAGCCTCTCCATTTTTACCCAATGTGGTTACCATCTCATTAAAGAGCTTTGGGTTAGCAAAAGTGGCGCGCTGCGCTGTCAAGTGATCGCCGCGGTGAGTTGCGTAGGAGTTAAAGTCCACCTCAGGTAGACCCATCTTATCTAAATACGCACCAGCTGCACTGTTGAGCATGATCGCATTTGAAGGAGACAAGTGATCTGTTGTGATGTTGTCACCCAGTACCGCTAAGGGACGCATCCCTTTCATACTCCTCTCACCAGCCAGTGCTCCTTCCCAATAAGGAGGACGACGGATATAGGTACTCTGTGGTCGCCAATCATACTGCGGATTATTGTTTGTTCCATACTCAACTTTAATGTCAAACATAGGCTCATACACTTTACGGAACTGCTCAGGTTTTACGCTCGCCTCGACGACCGAATCAATCTCTTCATCCGATGGCCAGATATCTTTGAGTGTGATCTCATTGCCTTGAGAGTCTGTGCCTAAGCTGTCTCTCTCGATGTCGAAACGTATTGTTCCTGCAATGGCATAGGCCACCACTAGCGGTGGTGAAGCCAAGAACGCTTGTTTAGCGTAGGGATGAATACGGCCATCGAAATTACGATTACCAGAAAGCACTGCTGTGGCGTAAAGATCTCTGTCGATCACCTCTTGTTGAATAACAGGGTCAAGTGCTCCACTCATGCCATTACAAGTGGTACAGGCAAATCCAACAATACCAAAACCAAGGCTTTCTAGCTCAGGTAACAAGTTGGCATCTTCAAGGTAGAGTTGTACCGCTTTGGATCCTGGTGCTAAAGAGGTTTTAACCCAAGGCTTACGCGTTAAGCCTTTGGCATTCGCGTTACGCGCAAGCAGACCGGCTGCTATCACATTTCGAGGGTTTGAGGTGTTGGTACAGCTAGTAATAGCTGCAATGATACAAGCGCCATCGGGCATTAAGCCCTCTTCGTTCTCTACCACACCTGCGATACCACTCTTAACAAGCTCATTGGTCGCAACACGGCGGTGCGGATTTGAAGGTCCCGCAATATTACGGCCAACCGATGATAAATCAAATTTTAGCACCCGCTCATACTCAGCATTTTTAAGGCTATCAGCCCATAACCCACTGACTTTAGCATAGGTTTCAACCAGTTTTACTTGAGCATCATCTCGACCAGTCAACTTAAGGTAGTCTATGGTTTTATCATCGATGTAGAACATGGCCGCTGTAGCGCCAAACTCAGGCGTCATATTTGAGATAGTCGCTCGGTCTCCAAGTGTAAGCGCGAAAGCGCCTTCACCGAAGAATTCAAGATAGGTAGACACCACCTTCTCGCTGCGTAAAAACTCAGTGATAGCCAGTACGATATCGGTTGCAGTGATCCCACTTTGACGCTTACCCACCAGCTCAACACCGACGATATCAGGAAGACGCATATAGGAGGGGCGGCCAAGCATGACACTCTCAGCTTCAAGTCCACCAACTCCAATTGCTATCACACCTAATGCATCCACATGGGGAGTATGACTGTCTGTTCCTACCAAGGTGTCTGGAAAAGCCACGCCATCACGGGCTTGGATCACAGGTGACATCTTCTCAAGATTGATCTGATGCATAATGCCGTTACCCGGCTGGATCACATCGATATTCTTAAAGGCTGTTTTGGTCCAGTTGATAAAATGAAATCTATCGTCATTACGTCTGTCTTCAATGGCGCGGTTCTTATCGAACGCGTCCTTCTCAAAACCTGCATGCTCTACCGCTAATGAGTGATCCACAATCAGCTGTGTCGGTACCACAGGATTTACCTTGGAAGGGTCGCCGCCTTTATCAGCAATGGCATCGCGCAACCCAGCGAGATCCACCAGCGCTGTCTGACCTAAAATATCATGACAAACTACACGTGCTGGGTACCAAGGGAAATCCAGATCACGTTGACGGTTAATAATCTGTTTTAAGGAATCTGTTAATTTTGCAGGCTCACAGCGGCGAACGAGGTTTTCAGCATATACACGGGAGGTATACGGCAGCTTATCATAGGCACCAGGGCTGATAGCCTCAACGGCGGCACGAGTGTCGAAGTAATCGAGATCGGTATCCGGTAAAGATTTACGGTAACTTGTATTCATAAGATATCCCCAGCTCACATACTGGTTTAATGCTGTTTATCGGCCAAATATCGATAGTTAGATGAAATTATTTGATAGATAAAAAGTCTTTATTATTAGTTGATAAATAGAAATTCAATCATTATGGGGTTAGGAGTTTCTAACCCCATCAAAAAATATGATAATTATTACTACTATCTTTCAGCGATAGGCTTAACCATTCTTGGCTCAGATCCTGTGTAATCCGCACTTGGACGAATAATACGGTTATTAGAGCGCTGCTCCATCACATGAGCGGCCCACCCCGTAAGACGCGAGCAGACAAATATAGGCGTGAACAACTTAGTAGGAATGCCCATAAAGTGATAAGCCGACGCGTGAAAGAAATCAGCATTACAAAATAGCTTCTTGGTGTCCCACATAAACTCTTCACAAGCCACTGAGATATCATATAGTGAGGTGTCACCATTTTCCTGTGCTAGCTTTTCAGACCACGCCTTAATGATCACATTACGTGGATCAGAGGTACGGTAAATCGCATGACCAAAGCCCATGATCTTCTCTTTACGCTCAAGCATACCCGCCATCTGCGCCTTGGCATCTGCAGGCGAGCTAAACTTCTGGATCATATCCATTGCCGCTTCATTTGCGCCGCCATGCAGAGGACCACGAAGTGTACCGATAGCCCCTGTGATACATGAGAACATGTCAGATAGAGTCGAAGCACACACACGAGCAGTAAAGGTTGAAGCATTGAACTCATGCTCAGCGTAGAGGATCAGCGACACATCCATTACGCGCCTATGTTGCTCTGAAGGGGTTTTGCCATTTAACAGGTGCAAGAAGTGGCCACCGAGTGAATCTTCATCAGTGACACAATTAATCTCAACTCCGTCATGAGAGAACTTGTACCAGTAGCACATGATTGCAGGGAAAGCGGCAAGTAGACGGTTAGCAGCTTGGTTTTGTTCACTAAAGTTATTTTCAGGCTCTAAATTACCTAGAAATGAGCAACCAGTACGCATCACATCCATTGGATGAGCATCGGCAGGGATACGTTGTAATACCTCTTTTAATGCCTGAGGTAGGTCACGCATCGCCATCAACTCTGTTTTATAGGCATCAAGCTGTGCTCGATTAGGTAACTCACCATTAAACAGTAGGTATGCCACCTCTTCAAAAGTCGCGTTGTCAGCTAAGTCGGCCACATCATAACCGCAATAAGTTAATCCTGAACCTGACTTACCCACAGTACAAAGTGATGTCTCCCCTGCACTTTGACCACGAAGACCTGCACCACTGAGTTTCTTGTCTACCATAACTTGCTCCTATTCCTTTTAATTATCGACCTATGCATTGATCACTCTCTTGGGTAACCTTCTATAGATGCATAGGCTGTAGGGTATTCATTACATTTTTAAATAATTACAGATTCTTACCTTCAGCAAAAAGACTATCTAATTTCTGCTCATAGTCGTGGTAACCAAGGTAATTATAGAGATCCATACGAGTTTGCATCGAATCAACTACCGCTTTTTGGTCGCCATTTTCAAGTATTGATGTATAGACCATCTCAGCGGCTTTATTCATCGCCCTGAATGCACTTAATGGGTAGAGCACCATATCTGCGCCCCACTCGCCTAACTCTTCTTTATTCCACAGTTCAGTTTGGCCGAATTCGGTGATGTTGGCCAAGATAGGCACATCTAACGCTTCTGAAAATGCGCGGTAGTGCTCCTCTGTTTTAACCGCTTCGGCAAAGATCCCGTCTGCGCCTGCAGCCACATAGGCTTTAGCACGTTCAATGGCAGCCTCGAGCCCCTCTTGAGCGAATGAATCGGTGCGAGCCATGATAAAGAAGTCTGGATCGGTACGGGCATCAACAGCCGCCTTGATACGATCGACCATCTCCTCTGTAGAGACGATCTCTTTATTCGGGCGATGACCACAGCGTTTTTGAGCAACCTGATCTTCCATATGAACAGCAGCTGCGCCAGCTTTCTCCATATCACGAATGGTCTTGGCAATATTAAATGCCCCACCCCACCCCGTATCAATATCCACCATCAGAGGAAGGTCACATGCTGAGGTGATGCGCTGTACATCAACAATCACATCGTTAAGTGATGTCATACCAAGATCTGGCAATCCATAGGATGCATTAGCGACGCCACCACCTGAAAGGTAGATAGCCTGATGCCCAATCTGTTTTGCCATCATTGCAGTATATGCATTGATGGTACCGACTATCTGCAGTGGCTTGTTATCTGCTAATGCCTGACGAAATTTTTTCCCTGCACTCATCTTTCAAATCCTCTTTTTATCTCAACGATTACGCTTAATCTTGTTCTATTAACTTTGCTCTAATTTGGTTTCGACATTTCTCTGTGAATACATGATATGACGACGCATCAGCATCTCTGCGAGCTCCTCATCACGATTCGATATGGCTTGTACAATATGTCGGTGTTCATCAAAGGCGGTAGTGATCCTAGGTCCGGACATCCCTAACTGCACTCGGTACATGCGCACAAGATGGTAGATCCCATCAATCAACATGGTGATAAGGTGTCTGTTTTTACTGCCTAGAATAATTCGATAATGGAAGTCTACATCACCAGCTTCCTGGTAATAGGACTCACCAGTTTTAACTTTTTGGAAGTGGGTATTAAGTAAAGCGTTAAGGTCGTCTATCTCTTGGGAGGTCATATTCTTAGCAGCTAAGCGCGCTGCCATCCCCTCTAAGGATTCACGAACCTGATACAGTTCAATCAGTCCCTCTGGTGTTAATGCCACCACACGCGCCCCCACATTGGCTTTGCGCTCTACCAAGTTGCAAGACTCCAGACGATTAATCGCTTCACGTATAATCGCACGACTGACACTGTATTTTGTCGACAACTCAGTCTCACTGAGTTTTGAACCGGCTAAAACAACACCTTCAACAATATCTTTGCGTAACTGAAAAAAGGTCTTATCAGCTGCTGTTACTGCTGTTTCATCAAAAAATGTCATAGTAGCTAACATTCACATTACACAATAGATTGTCGACAATATAGCCAAATTATACGCGAAGGTCAATTAAACCACCTTAAATTGTCGACAATCAATTAAACGTTTAAATAGGAAGGGACTAGTAGAGAAGAGTTGTTTGGGTATAATGGCCAGCTAAGTGACTCCAGTTGAAGGCTAGCATGCAGACAGTCAGTTCAAACGAACTATTATCCACACTAAGTAAAGTGACCATTATAGGCAATGCAAACGGAAAGTTAGATATCCCATCAAGTGGTGCCACCTTTATTTTTAACGGTACCAAACCTGATAATAACCAAAGTGGAAAAGCCGAAACCCTGATTAATATCTCCAATGGCCCATTTGCTGGCTCAACCTGCCCTTTTGTTATCTCTGGCTCATTAGATGAGCATGATAGCGAATCCCTCACGCTTCAACTTATTGAGATCGCGCAATCATTAGAGAAAGAGCTTAACTGTTGGCCATCAACTGGACTAGTGACCATAGTTCTGATGAGTAGAGTCTCTACACAGATAGAGGTAAAGCGTATGTCGCTACTACCAAGTCTTAAACGTGAAATGGAGATGCCAATAGAGGAGCACTTACCCTGCATGGTTCACAACTGGCTTGGTGAGCGACGCATTGCCTTAGCCATATCGGCGCCTAATCTTAGCTGGCCGGAACTACAGTTAACTCAACCTTTATCCAATGAAGTATTAGATAATCAAACCGAGCTAGCAGACTATAAACATCGATGCCCCTTTGCACTGCTCACTCAGGTTCATCAACATGCACACAATGAATTTACGTCATCAGTAAACATGCTCAATATATTAAGTTACCTATCTACAACTCATATTGAGCTTTGGTTACAACATTCAACTCAAGAAAAGCTATTGAACAGTGAGCAGATGTTCTTTAACCAAACACCTGAACAAACCGCCTCTTTTTGGTACTTAGTTGATAATCAAGCATCACAATACTTAGACGATATTCGTCAACGACTCGCCTATTGTCAGCAAGTTATCTGATAAGAAGCAGCTCTCACATTCACAGGCTTGGTAATAGTCATAACGGACTTTTAGAGGATGAATAGCGAGTAATGAGGCTTTTGGCTACAGCCCCGACTAGGACTTGATTGTTATCATCTAAGCCAACAACCGAGGGCGTTAGATTATCGCCAAATGCATTGGGGATGATGACCGCTTTCTCACCATCCCAATAAGACACCAAACTGTTTGTTGATCCTAGATCTATGCTTATATTAATGACATATTCCCATCCATGGGATACAAAAAATGAGTGGTATATTACTTAAGTTCAACTTCCATAAAAGCATCATTTCTATAATAATACTCAAATGCTAGTAATAGTTCTTCTCTTGTCGCTATTCTGTTAGTTTGCTGTTCTAAATTGTCTTTAATACTTTGAATATCCTGAATACTCAATATATACATATAATTTTTTTCTTCTACAACCTTAGGGTTATCATCTTCATCATCTTCAACATCATCTGGATCATGGATTATGACCTCCATATTTAAATTGAAACTATCATTAGAACCTAAATAAAGTGCTAAATCCCAATCAATATCATCACAATTATATAGAATGTCACCTAAATTTTTTGCCTCTGTATCTTTACTCATACTACCTTCCTCCTCCCCAATTTTGCATTCCACCTTTACCATTCGGATGAAGCGACGCCTGCACAGCCCCTTTAGCTTGGTGCTGGCCTTTTGGAATTAACTGCATTAACCCTTCTTGATCTGGGTGATGATGCCACGTTAAATCCTTATGTGGTGACTTTCTAGAAAAAGCTCCTCTTGGACCAGGTGCCGCCCCCTTAGAAATTCCAGGGTATAGTTCTTCTAAATTTTTAGCATAATCAGCATCATTCATCATAGCCTCATGCAGTTGTTTATTAGAAGATTGAAAATGTCTTTTATCTGATACATTTGGAAAGTCAGTACCTTTTTCCAACTTAGACTCATGTAAAACTGAATAGTGTGGGCTATTTAATGGCCTACCTGTAGAATCCTCACACCCTGCCAAACCAAACGGATCCACCCATTCCAATGGGTTATGAACATAGGCTTGGGGTCTTAGTCCACCCGCCATGCCTATGGGGTCTGGGCTTAAGTATTGGCAGGTATCTACGTCATAATATCTGTGACGGTTGTAATACAGACCTGTTTCAGAATCAAACACTTGACCTTGATACCTAAGGTCACAGTTTACGGGATCATTTGCCGCATCTTCAAGGTACTTTTTATGCTTACTTTTTGCTTGGACACTGAGACGCCACTTATGGTGGTCGCCCCATAAGCTTTGCTCACCACGCCACTCTATGTCACCGTTTTCTGTACACAGCTCTCGCGGTGTACCAGCCTGATCGGTAACAATATAGTGCAGCTCAGAGGCTAAGTTTTCAGCTGTTTCATGTGAACTTTGACCATGACTTTGAGTTAACTGCGCTAGCGGCCTAAAACTATTAGGCTCATAGACCCACTGTGTGGTGTGAGCAAGCGTGCCATCAGCATAGTATTTTTGCTGCTCGACTAAGTTATTGCCATCCCACAGATAGCGAAACTGTGAGGGGGTATGCCGCTGTTCTTGATGCTTAGTGCTCTGTTTTATCTTGGCGATACGGCGACCGAAAGGATCATATTGGTAATGCCAGCAATCGCCATTGGCAAGACGCACTTGAATGAGTTGGTCTTCCTCATCCCATTGGTAGAAGGTAGTTTGCGGCCTAAAGCCGGCTTTTCTGGTGCATTTCTCAACCGCTCGACCATTTGCATCATAACGGTAGGTATGATCTCCAACGGTCTCAACTCGGCCTGCTTGTTGATACTTAAGTGCTTTTTCAACTCGCTTTTGTACAAAATCAATCACATTGCCGTTATCGGCTGATAACACTTGGCTCGATTGCGTCAGGTTTTGCTCACTGTCGTAGCTAAATGCCTGTGTTTGTTGTGCTTGCCCTGTCTGCGTAGTGCCTTTTATTGTATCTTTGGCAGCACCTATTACAGTCCCATTTTCAACCCCTGGGGCATATTGCTTATGCTGAGTAATTTGACCTACTGAGTTATGCTCAAACTCACTGAGCCCCCAGTGGCTGTCATCAATCTGGCTGATCTGATTTAATGCGTTATATTGATAACTGCGCTGAAGGTGCTGATAACGACTGTCACCTTTGCCCCTTCCTGTAGCTTGATGTACGTTATTAAGCGGATCGCTCCCTTCACCCATCAATGACTCAGCATGATGAGCTGAAGGAATAAGTTGCTGATTTAACAGTAATCCATCAGGTCCATGTTGCTGAGCTAAATGAAAACCTAATCCATTGCTGCGCTTAGTTTCTTGACCTAATTGATTATGGGAAAACGCTAACGGATGATAAGCGCCTATCTGCAGACCTTTCAGTTGACCTAGCTGCCAATTAAACTCAATCGCATCCGCAATAGCATTTTGAGCTTGTCCATCAAGATGTTTTACAGCTTGCTTATCTGACTCATCCATTTCAGAGCCAGCCCTTGCAAACTCGATACGATTACGATGCCCCATCTGAGTGTATTGGCTATTAACTGCATCTCCATTTAAACGCTCAGTTATGCGCCGTCCTAGTTCATCATACTCAAACTCAATAAGCGCATGGGCATTTTCTGCCTTTAAAAGTTGTGAGGCCTCATCATATTCAAAATAGGTATTACCGATTATTCGTGCATCTAGATCGCGGCTCTGTTTTTGAGTTAATCGACCAACAGCATCATAAAAATAGTGCAGGCTGGTACCATCTGCAGCTGTTTTACTGCTAATACGACCTGCACCGTCATAGGTAAATTTGGTGATCCGACCGTCGTAGTGACGCTCCTCAATAATTTGGCCACTGGTATTGTAGTGATAGCACCACTCTTGTTGCTGACTGTTAATCACACCTTCAAATTGGCACTCTCCATTATAACGATACTGCGTCTTAGCACCTTGGGGATCGAGACTGGCAAGCATCTTGTCGAAGGCGCCATACTCATAATGAAATTGATGACCTAGTGCGTCGGTAAAGCGGGTAACATTGCCCTCAATGTCATAGTCATAAACACTTTGCGTACCATCCTCATGGGTGATCGCTCTTGGGTAGGGCAAACTCCCCTGATAGTGCCACCGCTGTACTCGTTTTCGCTCTGCTGCCAGCCCTTCACCGACAGAGGCCTCAGATGACACACGAGTCTGAGTCGATAAACGCCCCAAGGCGTCATAATCTAGTATCAGCTTCTCACCAAGAGGGGGAAGGATCTCGGTTAATTGACCAGAATCATTATATTGATAACCTGTCTGTGCACCCTCGGGGGAAATCATCCAAGCCACTTGACCTAAGCTGGTATATTGATAAAACCACTGCTGATTAAGTGGGTCTGACACACAAGTTAGATTACCTTGGACGTCATACTCATATTTCCAGACTGCACCAAGGGGGTTAATACGCCCAATCAATCGGCCGTTATCATCATACTGATAGGATGTCACACTCCCATCGGCTGCAATAACCTGCTCTATCTGCCCCCACGCATCGTAGCTAAACTCGGTTCGCTCGCCTAAGGCATTACTTTGAGCCACCAGCTGATTATCAAGCCACTCGTTGTGGATTTCATCACCATTAGGAAAGATGATCCGCACAATATTATTACGCTCGTCATGATAATACTGTTGAATCCCATCAATAGCGCTCTTGTAATAAACGATGCGATTAGTATCATCAAAACGAATTTGATCGCTAAAGCGGCCTTCGGCGCCTCTCGATGCAATAGCACGTCCCTTCTCATCATAATCATGCTCAACCCAAGTCTGACTTAAGTCAGACCAACGCAGCAGATACCCCTCTTCACTGTATTGATAATCAAAACTGCAACCGGGCGCCGCACGACAACTGAGCATCTGCCCATGCTTATCATATTCATAACGGGCTAGTGTCTGGATTGGATTAAGCTCACTATCAAGTAACGTGAGCTTGCTGATATGGTGTTGATGACAAACCACCTGAATTTGCTGGCCATCGGCTAAAACAATCTGCTTTAGTGTGCCACGATCATAGAGAAAGTGATTACTGTTGCCCTTACCATCACTGATTTTTGTGAGCAGCAAGGTGGTGCCTATAGCATGATCAAAGCAATATAAAAGGCCACTCACATGGCGCATCACCAACTGCTTATTCTGTCGTGTTAAACGCCATTCAGGCAGATGAGCAGCAAAGCTCTCCTCCCTCTCTTTTGGCAAAAGATAGACCGCTTGAGTGTATTGCTCGTCGGTGAAAGTCGCCTGCTCCCCTTCAAGATCAAGGCTCATATCCCAAATACTTCGCCAACGCGAGCCTAATAAACCAGGTAACATCAAGCCCGCAGAGTGGTAAAAACGTTTTTGGATTAAAGGGAGTCGACCGTTAAGAGTGAAATCGGTACGCCAATCGACAACATAGCCCGTTGCCATATCAATAGGGCAGCCTTTAGTGCACACCCCCTCCTTACTTGATGCTCCTCTATTTTTCTTATCCACTCCCGCTTTAGCGCCAGCATTGTCTACCTCACCACTGTTTTTGCCCGCATTGGCCTGCACTTTTGGTTTTTTACTTGCTTTAGGCCTAGGTGTTCCACTGACTTTAGTAACGATTTTGCCAATAAAATCTGAGACCTTAGCGCAGATCCAACTAATCATCTCATCTATCTTGTTTGACAGCTTCATCATTATGTCAATTAAGGATTCAAATGCGCCCTTCATCAAACGGATTATCCAGCTGGATTTAGCCGCATTCGCTATAGTACGTCTTAATCCATCGATGATCTTATTGAGCAGGACAATGGCATCTTTTCCCTTCTCTCGTATGCTCTTCTCGAAGGTCGAAAGAAACTTGACTAAGTTGCCATTTGATAAGCCTCTTAGCGTCTTTATCGCAAACTGAATCGACTTTGAATCAGATTTTTTCATCGCTTTGATAATGGCATTGCCTGATTTTTTAAGGGCATCACCTAAGCCTGGAATAAAGCCTATAACGGCTAAGCTACCCGCAGCCCAATGCCAAGGATCACTTCGATTCTCCTCATATCGATAGGTTTGCCAGCCCCAATCACCTAAGTCATAAATATCAACCGCTTGGCCCACAACTGGGATAAAACCAACTGCCACTTGGCAAAAAAGCAGTACTGCACTGTTATCGCCCGCTTTACTGACAACCTCTGCAGGCAGGCTGGTGTGAATTTTGTTGATCGCAATTTTTAATGATTTACTGCCATCATTAATCTGATCGTTAAGCTCCCAAAACCGTTTGTAGGCAGGTTCATATTCATCGGCAACATCCATAAAAAAACTGGTGTCATCGACATCGACTTCATTATCTGAACTGTCGCTGGCGTCGTACTCTAAGTACCCCTTATTACGCAGTAAGGTAAACAGGGTAAAATACTCTCCAGCCAGTGCTGCATATTCAGGATTATCTTGTATTACAGGGTTATTAATGACCGTTTTTGGTGGTTCGAAATCATCACTCCCCTCATCGAGTAGCATATCGAAACCGCCACAACCCATATCTTTAATGAGACATAAGCCTTTTTTATCTGTTTTGCCTTGGATCTCTTTGTTATTACTGTCGGTAAGAATAAAAGGCGCTTCTGGGACAGGCTTACCATCGTCATAGTGGTAATGGATCAAGGCGGTACAGCCACACTCAGTGCAACCACCTGATACGACATTATCAGTGGAAAAGTTTTGTTCAGCTGCTTGCTCACTCGATATCAACTCTGCCTTACGATCGTTACTCATACTGAAACTTCCTTATCCAGTTCATTTAAGGCAGCTTGATAGAGCTTTTCCATCTTAGTTTTTGTGCCCTCTTGTTTCGCCTTTAACACTTTTTTTGCCCACTCTTGACTAACAAATTTTTGGCCAAAAATGAGCGATAAACTTAAAAACTTCACCGTATCCTGTCGATTACTAAAACCTTGCTCATTTGCCACTTTTGTCTGCTGTTCAACAAAGCTGTGTAGACGCTCTTCAGGCCAACTTAAGGTCTCTTTATGGTGAGTTTTCAGATGATCTTTATAAGCAGCAAACTGATCGCCTTGCTCCATGTGCTCAAGCGCATGCCATTGCTGCTCACTTAACTGCTGAGGTGTGCGTTGAGGAATAGCTGATTTTTGCTTCACTAAACGAGTCATGGCACTTAAGGCTTCACCCTCAAGTGAGATAAATTGAGCGATGGGGCCAAAAATGGCCGATATTTCATCGTTACTGCTGGCCTGCATCAAGGTCGACAGTACCTTCCAATCACTTAGTCGTAATAGCCTAGGTTCACCGTTTTGACTCTCTAACCAGGTCCACTCTCTAAGGTGGCTCAGTAGCTCTGTTAGCTGTTGGGCAGGCGTATAGGCATTCATATACCACTCAAGTTGAATGCCTACTCCCCAATTTGCTTGCTGGCATACCTTCTCTTTAAGCGTCGGCCAGTTATCTTCTGTCACATAGATAAGATAGGGCGAGATTGAAGCGTGTATTCGACCCGTTTCTCCCCAATAAAGGCGACTGTACTCCAGCGAGAAGCCATTGATATTTTCAGCCAGTGAAGGAACCTCATCATTGATGGCTGACTCTGCGAGAATAAAGCATCCACCTTCAGCAATAGCGCTTAGCCACAGCTCAGAATCAATGTCTGCTATCTGCACGTTAGAATGCTTTTTTTCAGTCATGCCGCATCACTTCCTTGTTCTACACCCGCGAGCCACAACGCCTGTTTAGCTCGAAAAATCTCATCATAAATGGGTGGATTAAGTTGGTTAAACATCTGAATACT
Organism: Shewanella nanhaiensis; assembly: GCF_019457885.1. Taxonomy (GTDB): domain Bacteria; phylum Pseudomonadota; class Gammaproteobacteria; order Enterobacterales; family Shewanellaceae; genus Shewanella; species Shewanella nanhaiensis. Next base: position 43,228 of record NZ_JAHZST010000014.1, on the reverse strand, counting down.
TGTTCGAAGGTCATGCTTAAGCATCAGCGCTTTAAATGCCTCCTTTTCAAAGTAATCATGTTCTAAAACAAACCGGTACACAGCGAATGTTTCAAATGAAAATTCACTCTCATCGGGGTAACCCTCTTTTGCTACTTCGATGCTGTTTAAGAAAAGCCAACTCAGTTGGTCAATATTGAGTTCAAAGGCAAAGTACTGAGAAAGCCGCAAAAAGATATCGTTAACCATACGATGGCGACGTTGCTCTCGGCTAAGCCGCTCATACTGACTATCACTTAGCCTGTAGGGATTATCACGACTAAATATCACTTCAGTTGCCGCCGCAGTACCAGCAGGCACGGATAAGAGTGAAAAGCGAACCTCCCCCTTTCCATCACTTTGAACTGTTTGCTCTTCATCAAGCAATAACTCACTAGGCAGATAGATCTGTATGTTAGCCCCCAAGAAATCGAGCTGCTCTTTCGAAGCTAAGCTGGGCCAGAGCATTGCAAGCACAACAGGGGAATAACAAGCTAGAAGCTCCTGCTCACCATTAGGGTAAATCGCGGATATCCTTTGGTGCCAAAAGTGACGTAGCTCAGTCAACGAACATTGGCTTTCTAGCAAAATACAGGCTTTATTGAATAAGCTTGTCTGCTCAAGTAACCAATAATAGAGGGTTTCACCAGCCCCTCCCTCCTCTATAACCACTATCAGAGGGGAGGCAGACATTAGCGCTTCATAGGCAGACTCTTGAAAGAGATAACACCATAACTGCCTTGCCTTAGGCTGAAAGCTGGACCAAAAAGTCCAAAAATCATCATAATGATTGGGATCAACAAGCAGATAAACTTGCTTGTTTGAACCTTCACTTAAGATTTTAAAGAGATCGTATTGCTTAGAATGCTCAGCAAGACTGCGGTTATCACTCATGACTGCAGCCTCCTAGCCGCCATTAAAATCCTTGCCACCCTCACGGGTGGATACTACCTAACCTTTACGAGAGCTGTTTAATGGGCTGGCCTGCCATTTTTCTCCCACATAGCGCGCACCTCTTGTGGCGTTGGTGGCGGAAATTTAACGCCTTGCTCAATAAGGTGCTGCTTAATTTTCATAACCCAGGGGTAGTTGAAACTATCTGGCGCAATAATCTCATCTTCAATAGGTTCATATACGCTCCACGCTAGATCTGAACCTGTATCGTCATAAATATAGGGATCTGCGCCTTTAAGAAGAAAGAAATAGGCAAACTCATACTTCATGATATAAGTAGGATACAGAGCACTATTGCTACCACTTCTGTCCTTCAAGTTCACATCAGCGCCATACTCCAATAAGGTGTTGATGTTGTCCCAGTTCTCACCACCAATGGCATCAAACATTGCAGGCTGACCATCACTATCGATAGAGTTTGGGTTACCTCCCGCTTCGAGTAACATTTTTAGCCACTCAGAGGCATAATCACGGGTAACAAAGTTGACCGCATTGTCACCATTCCCATCGGAAAAATTTGGATCCGCGCCTAAATCCAACGCGCGTTGTGTCGCTTTTAAATCATTAGTTTGAGTGATCAGCCAGAGTAGCGGTGTGATCCCCTCATCCCCCAGCACATTAAGGTCTTCTCCCTCAGCAATAAGCTGTTTTGCAGTGTTGATATCATCTGTTTGAATGCTCTTTAACAGTTGGACCATCTTTGGTTCAAAAAACAGTTCTGCTTTCATATTTGTGTCTTCCCTCGCAATGGCTGAAAAATGGCAAGCCGAAAAAAGGCCCAATAGTAGCGATAATCCAAGGGTAAATGTTCGTTTAAATCTCATTATTGTCCCCAGTGGTATTGCGTCAATGTACTGATATCCTGCTTTTTCTGCGCTTCAATTCCCGCAATCACCTGATCCATGCCGTGACGGGTAACAGGGTTACCGCCTTCGATACTTTTAAGTTCTCGCATATTACCCGGAGCTTCAGGTGCGGCGCCACTATTGAGAATCGCGGCGCCTAAGACTCCACCAATTGCAGTGCCCACTGTGCCACCTAATGCACTGCCAACACCCGCTAACAATGGGGCAACAACGCCTCTATTACTCTGTAGCAGAGTCAACACTTCACCATCAACCGACTGGCTTTGTATCAACCCCTTGATTTTTTCAATCTTTAACCCTCCCTGGCGACTAACTGTATTCTGGTGTAATCCAGCCGAGTTGAAGCTATAACCTTTGATTCCTGTCACACCTACCGCACTCGCTGCTAAGCCTCCACCTAAGGAATGGCCTACAATTTCAACCTCTTTACCAAGAGAGCGTTTAACTTGCCGGGCTAAATGCATCGCCTGATCATATTGCTTTGTCTGTTTACCAATACCTTGAGCGCCATTAGTTCTCCAATCCTGTTTACCCGTAACACCATTATTGGTGCCACGGAAAGTCAACATGGTGGCATCATTTATCTCTGATTTAAATAAAGCAGCACCAAATCCAGATTTTTTACTCATTACCACTGCATTTTCTAACCCGGGAATAGCCTTAGTATCAAGCACTTCAAGCCCTAATGGTGCTTCAGGCAGTGGATATTTTGCGGGATCCCGCCGGTTCTCATCAACCCTGTAGACATACTGCGCCGCTTCAGCACGCAAAATACTGTCATTATTAAAATCTAACCTTTCACTGGCCGCTTTGACTTTAGGCTCACTTTCATTTGCCGTGGAGCTTGCCAACTTTTTACGGGCCTGATAGCGCGCTTTTCTCTGCTTCACCGTTGTAACAACAGAATCCGCGGTGATGAACTGATTAGCAGGCTTCCCCCACTTGATGGCCGCTAAAATCGGCATAGGCGCCATCGCTAACAGCGGCGTGTTATCTTTAACCGCATTTTCACCACATTTGTGCGTCGGCGATTTATAGGGGGTATCACCTATGAGCACATCGCCACTGCCTGCAGCAACTGAGCCCCCACAACCCACAGCATCACCAACACGGGCAGCAGGTTTGCCATTGATAGAAACATTGGAGGAACCCGCAGAGATACTGCGACCATGGATGCCGTGAGGCATATGTGGACAGGGGCAAGCATGGAGCAATACCGGGTCACCTTTACGTGCTGCGGGTTTGCCATTGACACTGACATCACCACTGCCTGCGATAATCGGTGTTGCAGGAAAACACCCATGGCCTGCACAACTATCCCCTAATCGAGCTGCTTTTGGCATAACGCTTCCTTAACGCCTATCAGCAGTTTCTGGGATTGAAGGTTTAGCGGGCTCTTCTGGTTTCACCGCTTTAGGCGCTGTCCCTGTTCCAGGGGAGCCACCCTCATTGATCTTCACTTTACTACCAGAGATGGTTACACCACCGCTATCAATCTTAATAAAACCACCAGGACCTTTAATGGTGAGTTCATCACCAGCCTCAAGAACTATTTTGCTGGCTTTTAGGTAGCTCTCATTATCGACTTTGATCTGTTGATTGGCACCAATAATTTTCTCTTCAGAAGCAGCAATACTCGTTTGGCTGGCGCCATCAATTTGAGTAATGATACCCCCACCGATATAACGCTTAACCATACCCACCACTCGGTGAATAAGGTTACGCCCAACAAGGACTTGGTGATCGCGCCCAACTTGAGCTATCTCATCTTGCCCTATTGTTGTGTGACGGTGCTGTTTAACCAGCTCAAACTTGTCATGATCAACTGTCAGATGCTGATCGTAACCAATCTCCTCTCTATGAATATTGTTAATCACCATATCCATATCTTTCTGTCCATGAACATAGATCTGCTCACGACTGGCTTCATCTTCAAAGCGCAGCTCATTAAACCCCTCGGCTTTATGGCTCTGGGTTTTAATTACGGTTCGGGTTTTATGATTGGGCAAGATATAGGGTGTCACATTGGTAGTGTGGTAAGCCCTACCAGTAATAATCGGCTGGTCGGGATCGCCCTCTAAGAAGCTAACAATCACTTCATGACCAATACGTGGCACTGCCATCATGCCATATTGCCCGCCTGCCCAGCCTTGACTCACTCGTACCCAACAACTGGAGTGTTCGTTACTCTCCCCATATCTGTCCCATGGGAACTGGACTTTTACTCGGCCAAACTCATCACAAAATATCTCTTCATTTTTGGGGCCAACCACAATGGCAATTTGTGGACCTGTAACCAAAGGCTTACTGTTTGGCTCGGCCTGCCAAGGGTTGTTACCTGGGACTGCATGAAATTGATTACTGTAACGTGTGGGCTTTTGTGTGTTTGCCTCTTCAGCTGCCGCACCCTGCTCACCAGTGTGTTCAATCGACGTTAATATCCAGTCACGATTAAGCGCTCGGTCATTATGTTCAATGAGATCGAACTTAAAACCTGGGATAGCCTGCAAAATATTACTCTGCCCAGTGGCAACTTGAGCATCACGGCGCAGATATTCTTGACGAACTTGTGTAATAGGAACCCCAGCAGCATCATCTTTATAACGACCAGGGTAATCAAAATGCTCATAGTCAGGCTTTTGAAACTTGAGCTCTTGGCCCTTACTGCTTTGCAGAAAACTATATTGAGGCTTCTTAAAGCTGTAATCTTTTAAGCTGATATTGGCGGGCTTAATTTGGTGTTGGTAACTAAATTGATTAACAAAGGTGTTTTCGGCAACCCCACCACTGAGCGCGTTATAGGGAAATGGGCTTTTTAAGCCACTCAATTTACTTGTGCTGTCACAGAAGATAAGTGTGTGAATATCTTGAGTATGCTCAAAATAGTAAAACAGCCCCACTTCCGCAGCTAAACGACTAATAAACTCGAAATCCGTTTCACTGTATTGCACACAGTACTCACGTATTTCAGATTCAAACCTTGCATCACAGCTAAAGGCGTAATCACTTATTCCCATCTCATTTAGCAGGGTTGAGATGATGACAAGCACATTTTGCTGCTGGAATATTCGACTATTTTTTCTTAATTTCAGGCGTGATAAAGCAGGAACTATAGTGACACTGTATTGAGTATGATGATGACCACTGTCACCTTTACTGAACTGACTGACGATGCCATGAACATGGCGCTCAACACTCTCCCCTTGCGACCAGCTCATTAAACCTGTTTGATCAACAATCGCCTCTGGGGTCAGATTATCGAGCCGACTCAGCAGAGTGAGCTTGACTTCAAAAGGACTCGATAAGCTTTCAATAAAATTGAAATCAAGCACGTCAAAGCTATCATCAGCTAAGCTTTGCGCTTTAAAATGAAACCGCAATCCGGAGCCTAAAAGCGCCATACCAATATCCTTATTTAAATGGGGCAACCTCATCATTCCAATGAGATTAAAAATCAAAGGCTAAAACATTCAAAACTCATGCATTCAACATTCATTTAAAAGAATGCGCTAACCTATGATCTTTACTGATTAAACTGTCATGAAAAAATATGAAGCATAACCGTGCCAATTAAGCCTTCTATGTAAACAGGAGCACCTAAGTGCCCCGCTTATTCACCTTAAGCACCGCTTACTTAACGTAAACCAGTGCTTATCAGTTTTACGACCGATTTTATGCTTCGATCGGCTTACGCCAGTCATCAGAACCAGAAGTACCAGCAACGGTATGATCCCAGTCGATTTTACGGTAAGCCATAGACACAGTAACCAGCTGAGTAAAATCAGATTTATTAGGATCTTGACAGTGTGGCATCTGACATTGAATATCGATGATCGTCGCGCCCTCTAACTTAGTACTGAAGTAATGCTCCTGCTTACCTTCAACTGAAGTGCGATACCACTTAAGTTCAACTTCAGTGATCTTCTCGCCAGAAGCTAAAGAGTTGTACATCAATGGCACTGCTTTGTTTAGCGCAACGGTGAACTTAAATGGTTTGTGCACACGCTGGCCAGATGGTTGTCCAGATTGAGGGTCTGTCGGCACAGTCACGATATGATCAAACTCTTGAACCAGCATCTCATCTTCATGGCCTTCGACAAAAATGTCACCGACAGAGTCAGCAGTAAACGCACCTGCAGTGATATCGCCCTGAGTCTGTCCTTTGATTGAGATATAACATGGTGTTGGCATGGATAATTCCTTTTAAATAAGTAGTGGATTAGAATTGGTTTAGTGATAAACCTAATATCTATTTAGCGAGTATCGTGCCAACTTTTAAGTTGTTGATATTAATGGCCATTGCTATATCTAGGTGTAGGCTGGGCAATAAATGGCCCAGTGTTGAGCAAGATATGGCCCAGCGAGCAATAAATGGCCCAACTGGACTTTTAGTAGAAATATTTAAAGAAATTACCTCTCCCCATCTTGAGATATAACGTCACTGCTAGGTTGAGAACTTAGCTCTAGTGGCGGTGTACCAGACTCATCAGACTGTTGATTATGAAGCTGCTGGGCAAGCAAGGTCCTTTTTATCAATAAGGCCTTTAACTGGCTATTTAGCTGATTTAGTTCAACTTCAGCCCTACCGTACTTCTTGTCCTCTAACAGATCGCCAATGTAATAAGTTCTTCCTAGAATGGGTGATAAACTACTGGCGTATTGGGCAATAGAGAGGGTTTCCTGCTTCACTTTGTCACGACTTTCTGGCAAAGCCTGTGAAAGCTGACTTAGATTAGCCATGATGGTTCTTGCGTTAGCAAACCTCTGATAATTTTTATCTAACTCAACCAGTAAGCTCACCTGTTCAGGATAGATAGAGACTAGAGGCTCGCCCTGTGGCAAGCTAAATGCCCTATCAATACGCTGCGCAATCGATGACTCAGGTACTACTTGTTTTTCAGGCACTTGGTACAGCCATAATGGTAATTTTTCCCCCACCTCTTGATGGTAGAGTACTGACAGGTAACCACTTAACAGACTACAAATAACAATTAAGCTACTCAGTCCCCATAAGGGCCAACGTTTGGTTTTTACCTTAACCGGTGCTGTATTTGAAGCAGTGCTGGGTAACACGCTCACCTTATTGGTTTCAAGCAGATCGATCTTTTCGAAAATGAGGTAGCCCAACACATCTAAATTTGGAACATGTTGAGGCTGCTTTTGAGTGATCAATTCAAATAATTTCTGACATGCATGTTCACAGCGATACCAGTCACGTACATTCGATGATGTGACCGCCATCTTCTTTATTTCTGGGGTGACCTTGGTCACTGCCCAGTTGATGATCTCAGATACTTTTTCATTGGGAAGTTGGCTTAACTCTGAGGAGAATGATACGACCGATAGCATCAAATCTAAGCCCGAAGCAAGACCTGACACCCCTCGCGTTTTTGATGCAGCCGTAACGAAGTATGCAGAGGTTAATAGGTCGGCACCCAATCCCGATGAAATTTGCAGGGCGAGTTGATACACCCTCTCCCAATCAGTTCCACCGCTCAGTGGGTTATTACGTCGATTGATCTCGACTCTCATTTGTTGATAAGCAGGGCTGTTCCTAAGCTCTGTTAATTCAGATGCAAGATTAAAGCAGTCCAGTTTACGACTCGTGTTGTCCATTTAAGTATCACCAACAACGTATAGTGTTGTTTTTATTTACGTAAAAACAGGGGAATATCCCCTGTCATCAATTAATACAAGGTTTTTGGGATCTCAAAACTACTCAGTAGTTTGCTGGTAAATGGATTCACATTATCTCGCGTACGTAGACGGTAGGTGACATCACCTTTATCGACTTCAAACTGGTAATCGATACTGGTTGAACTACTACCGGACATTCTTGCGCTATCTAATAAGCGGAAAAATGCCCAAGGCCCTTCGAACACAATCGAGCGTGGTGACGCATTTGACTCACTTGGCACCAAGGTTAATTTACTGACGGTAGAGTCACGTAACGTATTTGGCCACACCAGATCGATACCTCGTTTAGGACCATGAGTGTACTCCACATACTGACCATCAATATTCATCACACTTCGACGTTTATTTGGACTCATCTGCAGCGCCTCTAACGAGAACTCCACATCCAAGTTTCCTTTCGGATTAAAGAAAGCTTTCTGGATCTGTTGTGCCTGCTTAAGCGATTGAAGTACCTCGCGGCGTACTAGATTGGAATCTCCTTTACTAAATTGGTTTAGTGCATCAAAGTTCTCTTCAAGAAACATCTTCATCTGATCGTTATAGAAACGACTTAATGTGCCTTCGGGACCAAAAAAACTTTGAAAGTCATCGATAGAGACCTGTTTTGTCGATTCGGGATTAAACGGATAACGCGACGCTAGGTTTTGTTGATAATCCTGATACACCTCGTTATACCAACGCACCTCTAAGTGTTTAATGGCACTTTGTAGTACCACTTTCCAGCTTTCACTCGCGAGTTTGCCGACCATGGTATCCATAGGTTTTGGCAAACTGGCAGAGATCCTTTCCAGCGCATAAATAGGATCGGCATCATTAAGTGTCAGACGCTCCTGAGCCGCTTTAAGCGCCGCTTTACCAACATCGGGTGCATCTTGAATAGACTTAAGATAAGCATGTAAACGCCCGACAGACTCCATCACCTCATCTAAATAGACAGGTTGAGTTCCATCAGTCTTAGTCAGTTGGTTTAAATCTGTGAAATCACCATCAATTTTGGCCGCTATCTGATATTGAGGTGTCTCAATAATCTCCGCCATAGCACTGGCATCATCTGGCATCGATGGGAATAGCTCAGTGTTTCTAGTCAAATTGTCTAAAATGCGATTCACAGGACGATTGCTAATGGCAAAATTATCAATCACTAATACCCCGTGGTTAATGTCTGTAAAATCCTTTAATTCAAAGTCGTTTAGCGCCTTTCGCCAAGATGACTGATAATCTAACGTGTATTGGTTAATGATCTTATTACGCAAACTTATCTTATCTGCATCACTAAAATCCGTTGACTCAGATTGACCAAGTACCCAGCTATCAATCAAGGCCAGATCGGCAATGGAATCAGACTGTGGGATAAAGTAACGCTCGAAACCTTGTTTACTCAATAAACGTGGGATCTTCATCGCATTCGGTGCATTTTCATCACTCACTCTTTGCTCAAACACCAACTCGTAAGCGGGACCTGTTGCAACCTTAAGGTCTAGAGCACTACCCAGTTGTGAAGAAGCTGATTGCTTAAGCTGGCGATAAACCCGCTGCTCTATGGGTAGACTGCTTAATTCTCTTTGAGTTTTTGCTATCAAGCGGTCATAGGGTCGTAACTTATTTTCCGCTTCCACAGCCCCATCGTCTCGCATCGCTTGAAGGTCGGTATGTTGCAGTGCGTACTCAAGGTGCTCCATCAACTGAGTTTGCAAAATCCTGTCGCCTTCATAGGATGTTTGCCATGCTTGGGTGAAATAGGCTTTCACAAAATCATCATGACGTCCGCTTTTATCCACCATCATTCGAAACACTCTGAGCATAGCCAGTTTCTCATTGCTATTGGTCGGTGCATCAGACATATCTGTTGCCACCTGCTTTAGCAGTGCTGGCAAATAACGGTAAGAGAGCAGCTTTAAATAGGTCTCTTCAACTTTTGGACCTATGGTATGGCCCTGATACAGCCCAAAGTCAGAGATTAACTTGGGTTTTTCACGGAAAAAACCAAACTCTAACGTAGCCGTACGTATGGTATTTAGCGGCGGAATAATACTCTTACCGAGTTGATCAAAGCTGGTTTGATCGTTGAGCTCATTAAACTCAGTCACCTTATCCAGTACAGCATCGGCTTGCTGGCTGTTTTGTAAGTAGTAGCGATGCCAAGTGCCCACCAGCAGTACAGAAGCGATAGAGCAAGCAACAAAGGAGAGCAACATAAGCCGCCTTTTCTGCTTTGCGACTTTAAAATTATCAGAGGCTAAACCTGCCTCAGGGTAGATGATCTTCTGAAACAGAGTATGAATAAAATATGGCGTTGAATTATCGCTTTTTTGTGCGCTATTTATCGATTCTCTAAGTCCATAGCGACGAGAAGCACTATCGACATAAGCATTGGTCGGCACCCCTTGCTGATACACAGAGGTAAAATAGACGCCTCGCACCAGTGCAGAGGTCGAGAACTGATCGCTTGCCAGTGCATCTGCAAAAAACTCCTGAAGAACTTGATGAGCACCAGCAACTTGCCTAACAAAGCTGTAGATGGCCGCCCGCTCCTCCTTATCACGACATTGAAGTAGCGCGCGTGGAAGATGGGCATTAATACGACTGATAAAATTGGTATAATCTTCATTGAACTCTTCAAGCCAACTATCAAGATCATTGACTGAGTTTAGTGAAAAGGTGAATCCCATGATCTCATCACGCTCAGCCTGGTTGTAGTGACGGAAAAATGGTTCAAAGCCCAACAAAAGATCAAGCTTAGTCAAGGTGATATAGACAGGAAGACGAGTCGATAGGGTTTCCATCAACTCACGTAAACGCGCACGCATTAGGTGAGCATAGGCTTTACGATCAGATGTTGGCGCACTCACCATATTTGCCATATCCAGAGCCAGGACTACCCCATTTAATGGACGACGGCTGCGTGTTTTATCCAGCCATTCGACAAAATGCATCCAGAGCCGCTTGCTCATCTCACCGTTGTTGCTTCCCTCTTCCGTTCTCTGGGTCAATAGCTCTCCATCGGGATCGATCAATACCGCATCATCACTGATCCACCAATCAAATGAGTAAGGGTTCTCGGTTTTCTTACCCGATGCCCTCATCACAGAGGAGAATACAAACTTTTGACCAGAACGGTTAATCAAACTGGTTTTCCCCGCATTTTCTACCCCTAGTACTAGATACCAAGGAAGCGCATAGAGATAGTTTCGTGTGTTAAGGCTTTCCTTAAGCCCCAACATCACATCATTAAGTTCAACCTCCTGACGCTCTACCATGCCAATGATGGGATCGTCTTTTAACTGCTGTGACTTCTCATTATCAACATTGTATTGTTTTAGCTTTCTCCATTGGAACCAACCCCAAATGGTAAAACAGGACAAGGAGAAGATAACAGTTGCGATCAGTCTTGAGTTAACACTCGACAGAGGTTTACTTTCATCAATCACAAGCCAAGGGCCTGCCCACCAGATCCCCACATTGATCAAAACAAAAATGGCAACTAACAAAATAGGCAAAGCCGATTTTAGTTCCGGTAATAGCTTAATAAAGAAAGATTTGAGCTTAGACCACATATACTTATTCCCTGTACTTAATCCAAATTTGCTTTTTGTTTTAATCGAGCCATCAAGGTTGGCTCCCAATCAGCTAAGACCATATGACTCGCTTGTTGATACAAGACTTGATAATCCACCGTTGCCATCGCTGACAATTGATGACTCTGTTTTAGATCTGCACCCAGCAGACGTAGATAAAATGCATCTCTAGGCTCCGATGCTTGCTGTAGGTGTTCATTCAAACTGGCAAAAGCGACCGATAAGCCACCCGATTCGGCCAGCTCAACCACCTCAGCCCTTTTTTGCTCAACTCCCTGTCCGTTCCCTTCAAAACTGTTGCGTCCGTAACCTTCATCTAACCAAGTTCGAGTCTCGGCATTGGCAAAAGGAATGCCGCCTTTAAATGACATCATGAGTAGCTTAGGCAGACGTTCAACAAAGGCCGCAGTGTCTTCATGTATCGCCTTAGCCCACTCTAACTGCCCAAGAGCCATAGCAATTTGGGCACTTAAGTGGTGTCCATCTAACCAAAAAGGGCTTAACGTCAGGCTCAACTCAACGCGCCTAAGCAGCGCCATATCGGCTCCTTTCTCTAGCTGACTTTGATACTCACTGACCCTATCAGCTGCAATCGGCATCAAACTGGTTTCACCGGCTGCATTGGCATTTTCTGGCACGCTGCTCACAGATGACCAAGTGGCAAATCGACGGATCCGCAGGCTTAGCCCAGTGCCAGTTTCAAACTCAGAGATAAAATCCGCCACTTTCAGCAAGGTTTGCTTGGTCGCTTTATCGTTGCTCGAATCTATCTCTAACTTAGGTGCGCTCCTGTTTGCCGCCTCCTCAGCAGGTTCGCTGACTGCGTTCTGCTTTGTTGCAGATACTCTGTTTTCATTTTGCTCTAGTTGCCTAGTTAATCTTGTTGCTAATGAGGAGAGCCCCTCTGTAGGCAGCTCCAACTTCTCAGCCGCATCGAGTAAGCTGGATAAGCGACTAAGCAGCAACTCTTTACTTTGTGGCTCACAAAATTGCGTATCGATACTTTCGCCAGACTTTACCGTTCGCTGAACAATCTGAGAGAAGTATTTTCGCCTAGGTAGTACGCCTCGATCCCCTGGTGCGGGGTAGCAAGTCAGCCAATACTCCTTCATGAAGATATCTAAAACACCAAGGGATAAACTAAATCGCTCAAGGCTGGCTTGGTATTGAAGGCACTGCATCAAATAGATGATGAGCTTTAGATCTTTAGTGCGAGTCTCCAATAGTGTGACCACAGCGGTTTCCACCTCTCCCCACTGAACCTCTGCATGAGAGAGAGACCCAACCTTCATCAATTGACCTTCGACAAAATCAAACAAAACATCGTCAAAAAGTCTTTCACCGACAGGATTATCTCCAGCAATGGGTTTCGCTATCTTTTCAATATATTGATGTGTCATATAGTTACCAGCGACATGCTTTTTGTAGCGGCTTAATGGCTTGCTTTAAACCCGTTGCGTCAAACTGCAAGTCATTGAAGTTCGCATTATCAGAGCTGAGCGTGAACTCTTGAGCTAAAAGCATCTTCTTCATCAGGTGAATAGCTGGAATACCGCGCCCCGTTCTGAACACTAAACCCGAGTTATCACTGACCCATAGCTCTCCTTGAGAACTTGGCTTGTTCACCGCCACATATATCGATCCTTCCGCGACCTCCTCAGACAGCACAAGCTCAACGCGGCTGATCTCATCAATGCAACTCAGCATAAGGACAGGCCTTGGAGGAAGTGCCCCTATGGCCGTTGCTGTTAGCCATACATTGTTAGGATTATCCTCTTGTTGCCCTAATAAAAAGTGCGTTTCGCCTTGTCGATTCGCTTCGCTAGCATCGGCCCTAACCCACTCAGCAACTCGGGCTTGCTCACTACCTTGAGTTGCATCAACAGCGATAGGTGTCATAAAAGCTTGGTCAAAGCAGTAAAGTCGCTCTAGCTTACTTTTAATCTGCACGCACGCTTTGGGATCGCTCAATTGCAGGGGTGATGCATAACAGCTAGCAGCTGTCATTAGCAATCCAAACAGGATCCATCCATTACCCTGTGACATTATTCATTTATCTCCAGCTTTAAACATTTATGAGAAAACGTTCTTTTAGGTAGACCTAAACTCATTGCAGCTTTAGTTCGATCCCCCTTAAATCGATTGATTCGAGTGCGAATAACGTTACGTTCAAACTGTGCAACAGCCTCTTTCAAATCTCCAATATCTGCATATTCATGACCTTCAAGCTCACTAACATTTGAGGACTCACAGCTTGACTCTTCGAACGTGGGCAGAGCATTAACATCAATCTCCCCCTGATGAGCCGTAAGCGCGCATGCATACTCAACAACATTTCTTAACTCTCGTACATTGCCTGGGTAGTGATAGCTTGTTAATTTCGATAAAGCTTCATAACGAATACCAGTTATCTGCGCTTGATGATGACGATTAAAACGTCCTATGAAGTGGCGGATAAGTTGCGGCAGATCGCCAAGCCTTGCCTTAAGCACAGGCACAGTGACGGGAAACTGATTTAAGCGATAGTAAAGATCGCGCCTAAACTCTCCAGCATTCACTCTCTCTTTTAAGTTAACGTGAGTCGCTGCAACTAAGCGGAAATCTGAGTGGAGTTCTGTTGAACCGCCGACAGCACGAAAGTGACCAGACTCAAGTACCCGCAGCAACTTAGATTGCAAACTTAACGGCATATCCCCTATCTCATCGAGAAAAAGCGTCCCTTTGGCTGCTTGGGCGATCAAGCCAATTTTTTTGCTATTCGCCCCAGAAAACGCGCCCTTCTCATAACCAAAGAGCTCAGATTCAAGCAGGTTTTCAGGAATAGCCGCACAGTTGATGGCGATAAATGGCGCTTTATGACGAGAGGAGTAATCATGAACCGCTTTGGCCACTAACTCTTTGCCAGTACCCGTTTCACCCTGTACAAGTACAGATAACACAGTGCCTGCACCACGTAAGATATCTTTACGAAGCTTGTCCATCTCACTTGACTCACCCACCAGCTCACCTGACAAACGATTAAGGTTGGTTTGCAGTGTCATCTCATCGCGTATCTCCGCGATCGAGTCCGTCAATTGACAAGCCTGCCCAGTTTGATCGGCAACTGAGGTTAACCACTGCCAGTGCCGTATAAAGACCTCACTATATTGTTGCCAATCTTGCCTCTGAAGCAGGCTACGACTTGAGTCGAGTGCAAAACAGAGCACGCCTAATAGCTGACAATTTTGCTTTAACGGATAGAGAAGCAAACTGTGATCTTTTTCAATACCGGAGATAAAAGCAGCAAACTGAGGGTTGTCATGCCAATAGGCCAAACTGTAATAGTCCAGCACCATCGGCTTTGCAGTTTGCAATACGTGAGCAAATGGGTGTTGAAAATCGGTAACATTCCAGCTCACTTGCCCATCCACCTTAAGCAGACCTGTTGATGTCGGCTTTGATGGCTGCAGATAGCGCCCATCAACAGAGGGGGTTAGCAGGAGAGTGTCTAATAGACCTAACTCATCCTCTAAAGTCTGCATAAATTGCCCAATCAAATCATCCACCTGCTTACACTCAAGTAAGGTAGATGTTTGCTGTAGCCATTGCGCCGTGCTCACTAGCTCACCTCTCCGACAAACTCACCATCAACACAACCTAATCGAATGGTTTGCACAGGCTCTTTATCTGCTAATTTATTGAGCAGAGCCAATGCAATAGGAGGTAACATCTGGCCATCGATAATCGCCTCTAACATACGCGCACCATTTTCAGTACGGGTTGTACGTCTGATGATCTCATCGGTAAGCGCTTGATCGCAGCTCACCTGTGCTTTATACCTAAGCTCAAGCCGTTGGGTCAGCGCGGCTAACTTGGCAGCAATAATTTCACGCAGCACGTTTTCACCAAGTGGGAGATAGGGCACAACCTCCATGCGAGCAAGCAGTGCTGGCTTAAAAAATGCCGAGAGCTCAGGGTAGAGGCTGTTCTCAATCAGCTCTGGCGTTTGTGCATTATCAACAATGGTTTGATAGCCTAAGTTGGAGGTCAAAAAGAAGAGAATATTCTGACAATCGATAAGACGTCCTTCGCCATCGGCAAGCTCCCCTTTATCGAATGCTTGATAGAAAAGGTTCAACACATCGGGGTGCGCCTTCTCAACTTCATCGAGCAGTACAATGGAGTAAGGCATTTTACGAATGGATTCGGTTAATACGCCTCCTTCACCAAAACCAACGTACCCTGGAGGTGAGCCAATTAATCGAGATACTGTGTGCTTCTCTTGGTATTCAGACATATTGATTGTCGTTAGAAACTGCTTGCCGCCATAAAGCTGCTCAGCAATTTGAATCACAGTCTCAGTTTTACCTACACCACTTGGGCCAACGAGCAAAAATGCACCTTTAGGGCGACCGGCTTTACGCAGATCGGCCCTTGCTGTCAGCATATTTTGGTGTAGACGAGAGATGGCGATATCTTGCCCTTTTAATGACTCTCCAAGCAGCTGAGGTAGATGGGTGATTTTATGCAGCTCATCGCTGTTCATCTGCTCCACTGGCACACCTGTCCAATCGGCGATCACAGCCGCAATTTGCTGTTCATCCACCTGGGGAATAACTAAGCGATTCTTGGCACTAAGTAGTTCAAGTTGCTCCTCAACATCATTAAGCTTAATGCACAACTCTTGCGGCACATCATCAGTATCACCTGCTAATATCGTACCTCTGAGCTCGATGATTTTAGAGACCAGCTCCTGCTGCTGCCTCCAAGTCGACTCTAATGACTCATGCTCTGACATTGCATCCGTCACTCGCTCTCTTAATAGCTCAAGATGCTCCTCATCGATACTCTGACCTATGGTTCTCTGTCTCAATAACAGTGAGATCTCCACTTCTGTCTGATGAATAATGCCTTGCAACTCTGCAAGATATCGAGGTGGAGAGGTAAGATTAATGGCAATGCGCGCACATGCAGTATCGAGCACATCGATAGCTTTATCTGGCAACTGTCGCCCGGAAAGATAACGACTCGATAGGTGCGCCGCGGCTTTAAGCGCGCAATCTTGGATCAACACTTTATGCTCTGACTCGTACACGCCATGTAGACCACGCAGTATCACAACCGCTTGTTCGGCGCTAGGTTCATCCAATTTTACCAACTGAAAACGGCGAGTGAGCGCAGGATCTTTTTCAAAATATTTCTTGTATTCTTTCCACGTCGTTGCCCCAATAGTGCGTAACTCACCCCGTGCTAAGGCAGGTTTTAGCAGGTTGGCGGCATCGCCTCCTCCCTCTTGATTGCCAGCACCGATTAAGGTATGTGCTTCATCGATAAAAAGAATAATGGGAATGGCTGAGTTTTTAACTTCATCAATCACCCCTTTTAAGCGCTTTTCAAACTCCCCTTTCACCGAAGCCCCAGCTTGAAGCAGGCCCAAATCCAGCGACAGCAGTTGTACTCCTTTTAAGGAGTCAGGCACATTACCAGCAACAATACGCAATGCCAGTCCTTCTACCACAGCGCTTTTACCCACGCCGGCATCACCGACAACGATGGGGTTGTTTTTACGGCGACGACATAGAATATCAATCATCAGATTGATCTCGTCATCACGGCACAGCACTGGGTCTAACTCACCATCTTCTGCAAATTGAGTAAAGTTGGTGGTGAATTTATCTAATGCACTGTTGGCACTATCTTGGACACTCTGACCTTGAACAGACTGACCTTGAACACTCTGACGGCCAGCATAGGCTTCGCGCGCTTTCGACTCTGAAGAGCTAGCTGTTAATCTTGCAAAATTTTTACGCCAAGACTCTCGATTAACATCAGCGAAGAAATTAACAAGCTCAAAAGGAAGGTAGCGGCTCGATTGCATTAATGCTGCTAGGAAAAGACTACCGGATCTCAGTTCAGTCTCTTGTAATTCAGTGGTGGAAAGCAACCAAGCATCTTGCAGTAACTCGACCAATAGTGGAGAAAATGATGGATAGGTATCTAAGGTATCCCCAGTTGGTAAACTATTACCTAAAAGTGTTTTTAGCTCACTAATGTCAGATTCAGTATGCTTAAGCAGCACTCTCACATCTGACAGTGGGTTTTCTAACAAGCTATAGAGCAGATGAGATAGAGTTATCTCCTCATTCTGCCTCGCGATACACAATGAAGCCGCCTCTTCCATAGCAAGCTTGCTGATTGGATTTAACTTAGTAATAAGCGTACTTAATTCAATACGGATCATAAAACGTCCTTAATTTAAGATCTGAAACAGTTGGTCCAACACACCTGCTGATTTATTGGCTAGCGACACCGAATAGAAGATAAAGATCACCGTTAGCATCACAAAGAAGCCGGCAAATATAGTCCAGATGGGCATCTGCCTGCCAATTTGAAATTTGGTATTAACCACATGATCAGTTGCATTGGATAGCAGCTCCGGCTCTTCATCCCTAAGGTGCCTCAAGGTTTCATAGAGACGATTAACGATTTTGTCGAACTCTTCACGGCCGTTAACCACCACCTTGTAACGCCCTTCAAACCCTAAGCAGAGGCAAAGATAGATAAACTCAAGTAGTTCACGGTAACTTGTAGGCTCAGTCTCAAGCCGCTGGAGGATGCTAAACACTTTCTCACCACCCCAGGTTTCATTATGAAATCGGGTCAGCAGTGAGTGCTCAGCCCAGACACTGTCAGCTCCCCAAGGGGTATTCATCACCGCTTCATCGATAAAGGAGCAGAGTACATAGCGGTACGCTAGAATG
Organism: Shewanella nanhaiensis; assembly: GCF_019457885.1. Classification (GTDB taxonomy): domain Bacteria; phylum Pseudomonadota; class Gammaproteobacteria; order Enterobacterales; family Shewanellaceae; genus Shewanella; species Shewanella nanhaiensis. The sequence continues at coordinate 25,378 of NZ_JAHZST010000014.1, read as the reverse complement.
ATCGCCCGATCAAAACCTGACTCAGTCAGTTCAGCTTCGATGGCCATAATGTCATCAACCGTATTGTGATAGAGCTTTTGTACATCATCTAATGCAGCTAACTTTCGCACTCTAAAGACCATACCCATAAGCGGGGTTGCTGCATCAATAAGCTGATTAATATTGTCGCCACGTAATTGAAACCAATACTCTTTGTCGGCATCTATATTTCTCACTTCATCAAACAAAACATCATCGAGTTGTTGCTCTGTCAAAGGCTGTTTTTGTGGTTTCATTTCTAGCTCCTTATCGCCCAAAACTGCAACTCAAGCTCAGGAAACTCACCAGCAACATGGAAAGCAAATCCAGTTGAGTGCTGCAACATCTCCCAAGATGGGCTTGTCCTATCAAGTTGGAAATAGGTATAACCTGCGTGGTATGGCAACTGTCTTGGCGCAACAGGTAGCGGTGTTAAGCCGACACCAGGAAGTTGCAATGAGATCAACTCACGGATTTTTTCAACGGAAGCGATCTTAGTTTGTTGAATAAAGAGCTTTTTCAGCTCCTCTAAAGGCAACTTAGCGCGAACAGCTAAGATGAAATCAGCCTCTTTAATCAAGTCAGGATCTTGTACTGGCGCAACCATCAATCCGTACTTACGTTTCTGCAACTGCAAGGACACGGCTTTTGGCTCAAGTACGATACTTAATGACTGACGTAGCATATTCATCAATTGGCCAAAGGAGGTAATCGGCATGTCATGATCGTAAGGTTTAAATATTGGCGCAATTCGACTGTCATCGGTAAAGGAGAACAGCTCTCCACAAATACTCACCAATGTCTGATATAGCTGCTCTGGATGCAGGCTTTTCAGTTGCGAGAGGTGCTGCAGCACGGGTTGCATCCGATTTAGTGCTTGTAACAGCATAAAGTCTGACACGTCAGCCACACCACCTTGGCTTGGCGAGCCAATTCTAACCGCAATATTTTTAGCTCTTTCTCGCATCATCCCTGCCATCTCACCAATAAATCGATGCAGAAACGGCACACCTAGTACATTGTAATGACAAGGGATAAAGTTAGGATCCAGTACCACACTTCCATCTGGACGTTTTTCCAATATTTTAGCTATCGCCACCGAGGAGTAGGCACTGCGATCCTCTTTCTCAAACATCAACTTCATCTGTACAGGGCTGACATCTATGGTGGAAAAATCCCCCTGCTCACTATGGATATCTCGCACTTCATGGCGATGAGTCACAAAGCGGGTATTACCCGATGAGGTACTCTCCGTCACTTCGGTTATCGAGTCACTGCGTAGTGACAGTGCCAGATACACGATCTGGTTGGCCAATGAGCCATCAACAACTTCCAGTGCACTAGGCAGAACATCCTCTTGGGGAATATTAAATACTGTTCCATCTGGCATCACGCCTTTAGCTCGTTGGATAGCAATACGACCAAACCCAAGGTACTCAGGGTTTAGCTCGAGCTGTGATATACCGTAGAGGTAGCTATTGACCGAGGTCATACGCTCATCGGTAACATACTCAAAATAACGTTGCTGTTGCTGAAAATGTTGTGGCTTGATGAATAAACCTTCAGCCCAAATTACTCTATTTCTTGACGACATGTTTATTCCACTTTATCCAGAATGACTTCCTGTTCTTTAAATAAGATCAAAATGTGGTACTCCCTACCAATCGATTTGATCTTTATTACCTTTTTCCATTGCGAAACTTCTGGATCACCAAAATGAGCCATGACCCCTATGTAACGTGTGTCCTCATCGACCTCAAATGGCTCAATAAACTTGAACTGTCCCGGCAACATAGTGAAATCACTGTGGTCGATATAGTTTGACCCCAGTGCATCTTCAAAGTCAGCCGTAAGCGAGTCATAATCCGCGGCAAGCAACTTAGAGTCATCTTCTAACTCAAAAAGTTGAAACTCGATGGGGGTTGAATCTCCATTAGGGTTTTGGTTCACATCCTGTTGAGCCACTATGCTGTAAGTGAGCTGTGTCGGTAGATCTTTAGGTTCTCCAACAGGAATTGAGGGATCCCAGATCACCGCCCCAACCTTTTTCGTCCCCTCCCACACAGAACCACACGCAGTCAGCTGTCCCATCAAGAGAATGAGAAATGCAAGACGCAGGGTTTTCATCAAAAATCCTTTTGAAGTTCACGTAATTTACGATCGTAGGCTTGCTCAAACACCTCCCAAAAAAGTTTTTCAAACCCCTTCTGACGATTAGATGTCAACTCTTCGTAGTACTGCTCGTACATAGACCAAGCCCACTTATCGCCTGTGTCTAGATTAAGATCGCTGGATTTACGGTATTGCGCAAAACGCTTTAATAATTTAGCGGGAGAAAATGCGCCTAAGATGTAATCCAACGCTTCAGTGATAGCCGACTGAACAGCCTCATTATGATGTTCAATAGACTTAAGGCTCTCCGCAATGGCAGCGGCTGATGAGAGATGAACAGGACTTCTGTCATGAGCAAACAGCGTTTTAACCGTGTCCTCATAACCTAAGCCTAATCTCAGAGGGTTATCTTCAATAGGTTGAAGATTCTTATTCATTAACTCATAGCGGCTATGATTTGCGGTGTGGTGCAATGAGAGTAGCCCTGTAATGGCAGACTTTAGCGCGGCGCCAAGATCCACTGATAGATCTTGCATCTGTTCACTATTTTGCGATGAGCCAATTTGTACCCCCAAGCCTCTAAACAGTGGGCCAGTGGTAATATGCTCCCCTAACTGCTCGTTTTGTTTATCAAGTCCTGCATGTAGTTCAGATTCCAATAAATCTAAAGTATTTTCATCCATGGTAAATCCATCCAATTCAGTATGTTTCTTCAATGCAATCGCGGAATCTTGTGTGTATTCCGAATCCGCTTGCATGGTTAACTCTCTGTCACTTATCGATATGTCTGTATCGATTAAGTTAATATCATCAAGTTTCTTCTCTTTCCTGGAGTCAAAACTCAATATGTTTTCTCCGCTGCGATTCTGCAATGCATCTAGCGCCAACATAGGATCGTCAATAGAAGCGTCATCACTGTGCTCAGTCACCTGTGAAACAGGCTCTTTCATAAGACCAGACAGGTCATTTTCACTGAACATCTCAGAAAAACGCTTGGTCATGCTTGCGGTAGGATCTGAGCTTAATCCCAATGAGATCCTAACTTTATAGGGCCCAATTTTTATCTCATCATTTTCATTTAAACTGGCAAACCGGCCCAAACCGATAGGTAAAGATGAGTTATTAACGAACACCTCACCACAGAGATCTTCTAGACAGAACTGATCGTCAACCCACATGATCCGGCAGTGCTGAGGTTTTACCTCTCCACTTCTATCCTTCAAGCGCCAATCGGCATTAATATCACAACCTAAAACCCCGCCTTGCTGGGTGAAATTGACAAAAGGCATTAGCCCTGATTCCAACATCTGAGAATTTACGATATTGAGAGATATTGTTTTATCCAATCTTCACCTCTTTACTGCCTTATTTGTATTAACACATGCTGTTTTTCAATCTCAGCTTGTCCCAAAAAGGAAGACCAACCTAACTGACCACCTTTCTCCTCCCCTAGCCTAAGCAAGGGAACCTCATCCGTTTTTAGCGTCAATTCAAAATCAAACGCCATCTGCTCTCGAAGGATCACTTCCATCACCTTGCACAGGGGCATAAACTCCTTTCCAGAGGGAAGAAAGTCCTGAAATCTGTGTAGCGATAGATCTTTAATACAGAGCACAAATTTTCCGGTGATATCACCGACCTTTTCGCCTAATACCGTATCGATTCCCAGCTGAGAGTTAAATCTGCCTAATTGACACCGCTGTTGCTCTGGGATCTCAACATGCCTAAACTCCCACTCTCTAATTGACACATTTTCCAGATCGAAACAGTGAGCAACAATTCCTGCTACCGCCTGTGGCGAACGGCTTCTTCCTGCCAACATGCCGGCATAGGCCAACATCTTGCACCAGTTGATTGGGGTCTCACCCCGTACATCTTCATTTGCCAAGCCCACAAGTGCGAACACTTGTGATGAGAAGTTATCAACGGCGTTATCTTGAAAACGTATGTAATAACGGTATTTACGCCAAGCCCTGTAAAATAGGGCGATTAACCTGTTATTAAAAAAATCTAAAAAATCTCGTTTTATATTGCTATCGTCATGAAGCAACTCCTCCAGCATGTAGCTGGGCAGTGGCGATTGCGCCCCATTTAAGCCAAGAAAAGTCGTTTCAATCTGCACCCTCTCCTTTGGATGGCGCTCAATTCTTGTGACATCACTTGCAGGGAAACCTAAACTGGGATTAGCAGAGAAAAACATATTCCCTAGGCTTTCCCACTCCTGTCCCTCAGGATTGTTGCCATCTAATTTATGAATTAATTCAACTAATTGAAAAAAATTATAGGAGCTAATCTCATCAGGAATAATTAGCTCATCACCGCCATCGATTAAATCAGTGGCTGTTGACCTATCTGAATATCCCATGTGTACCTTTCTTGATTAGCTGCATTAATCACTACTAACTGGTGAAATGAGTTGATGCTGGCGTAGAGTGCAAAAAATCGGCTAAGTACAGTAGCAAATAGATATAACTCGCCTTCAGAACCAAAAAACTTTTGATCAAGCACGATTTCTGACATCAAGCCGCGCACAGGCATACCGCGCAATATTCGCTCTGTCGGCTTTGACTCAATACTCACTATCCCATCAAGCCGTTTTTGCGTGATCCGCTCAGCTTGTCTGTCAATCAAAGATTTAAAATCATAGGCACGAATAATCGAGCACAAGGCATCTTTAGATAGCAAGGAAAGGTAGTTCAATGACAAGTTAGAGATTAAGGTCCATAGCATGCTGCCATCGAGAACAGGACGTAGGGATGCATTTGGCTCTGTAATATTCTTAAATGTGGCAAAATTAGGTGAAGTATCGGTAGCAACGCAGATATCACCTTTGCCTAGTTTGGTTGGTAGCTGACGGTTAGTGCAGGTTAAACTAATCGACACCGCCTCACTGGCATCAAAGCTTTGAGTCTCATCGCCTCTGACAAAAGAGATAAAGTGGTCGAAGCCATCTTCACGAATACTCTCTTTTACTCTTAGACGGTAATAAAGTGCCACACGCTCACGAGCGCGCTCAATCTCATGTTGGAAGCTTTCAAAAGGGGTATAGATACGCTCTTCACCACGAAAACGACCAGAATCTGAATCGACCCAACCTTGCACTTTATCGACACTAAATATCTCAAAATGGGACGGTTTACGACTCGATGGTGCAATGGGATACTCTATTTTTTTACCTGTCAGATCGATAGGATCTGCATCATGTGAAAAAAGATTGAGTACAGGAACACAATAGAGCTGAAAAGACTCATCCCTAATCAATACATCTGCAGGTAATGTGCGAGAAAACGTTAACTTAATGGAAAAGTTACCGGTTAAATCACTGGGCAAACATTTGTAAATATTACAGATATCAAAAAACATAAACGCATCAGAAAATGAGAGATACTCCTGTAAAATACGATACCCTTCATAGACATTTTGAGGGTAAGGCAAGATGCCATCACCACTGGCAAACCCCACACATTTAAAACTGGACTTAGGCAGCGAGTAATGCCGCTCACCGACATGGATCTCAATCCCTTCAAGATAATGATTGAGCCAGAGGTAAAGCATCTGCGCACTGTAATCTTGTCCACCTAAGTAAAACCTTAAATCATCAAGCCCAATATCATTGAGTGAAAGATCGCTTAAGTTGTTCAGGTGAATATCAACAATAGAGGCTTCTCTAGAGTGAAATGAGCCGATGTGATCTACCACTAAGGGGTAGACATTAACCTCTCTACAGGTTGTGAAATGACACACTTCACCATCGACAGGCCTTGCATCTAACATGCAGCCCTTCTCAATTGTCTGCTTATGGCTAATACCACGTTCAATAGGAGAGAAGCGCACAATACTGGTACTAGGTACAGGTCTAAGATAGTTAGGCCACAACATATTGATCATTGAGTGAGTTAACTCAGGAAACTCATCATCAATTTTTTCACGTAACCTGCCAGTTAGAAAAGCAAACCCCTCTAACAAACGTTCCACATCGGGATCGGTATTGTTGCCATGTAGATAGCGAGCCAATTGTGGATGGAGATCTGAGAACTGCTTCCCCTGCTCTCTGAGGAAAGACAATTCATCCCTGAAATATTTGTCTTGAGACACTGCTAACTTACCCTATACGTTCGGTTACTATCCAAAAAGAGATCAATTTCGATCTTTTCCTGAGCCGTTTTAACGTTAATTTTTCCGTGGATATGAAATCGCAAACTGAATGGACAGCTAGTATCGTGCAAAACACGAATATCTAAATGAGTGAGTCGCGGTTCGAAACGCTCAATGCATGTCTTTATGCCTGCTTTGATCCTAACGCCTAGATCAAAGCTCCCTGAATTGGCGTCATTAAAATCAAACAATCCAAGCTCAGGACAACTTTGAGACTCTCCGACCCGCGTATTTAGCAGGCCAGAGATATTGCGTTTAATCGAAGCGATGACATATTCAATGGATTCAGATCCATTTGAAGCGTGCTCATTTTCATCACCTAAGCGTTGAAAAAAACTCACTCCAAAAGTGTCGTCATGATTAAACAACTCGACTTACTCCTGGTCTAGACGTCCAACCAAAGAGAGTTCGAAGTTAGCTCCCATGTATTTGAAGTGCGGTCGAACCGCCATGGAGACCTGATACCAACCAGGATCGCCCTGCACATCCATCACTTCGACCTTAGCTGCGCGTAGTGGTCTACGGCTTCTAACATCTGCTGGTGGATTTTCCTGATCAGCGACAAACTGTTTAATCCAACTATTGAGCTCTCGCTCAAGATCTTGACGCTCTTTCCATGAGCCGATCTGCTCACGCTGCAATACCTTAATGTAGTGAGCCAGACGATTAATAATCATCATATAAGGGATCTGAGTGCCTAACTTGTAGTTGGTCTCAGCCTCCTTGCCCTCTTTGGTATTCGGAAACACTTTTGGCTTTTGGATTGAGTTCGCAGAGAAGAAGGCTGCATTGTCGCTACCTTTACGCATGGTAAGGCTAATAAAACCTTCATCAGCAAGTTCAAACTCTTTGCGATCGGTGATGAGTACTTCAGTCGGAATTTTTGACTGCAGTGCTCCCATTGATTCAAAGACATGAACAGGAAGATCGTCAACGGCGCCACCGCTTTGTGGGCCAATAATATTTGGGCACCAGCGGTACTTAGCGAAGCTTTCGGTCAATCGTGTCGCTAAAGCAAATGCCGTGTTACCCCAGAGGTAATCTTCGTGGCTTGCATGAACACTTTCACGATAGTTAAATGAGCCGATCGGGTTATCAATAGGATCATAGGGAACACGCAGTAGGAATCTAGGCGCAGTTAATCCTAAGTACCTTGCATCTTCAGACTCTCTTAATGAGCGCCATTTAGTGTATTTAGGGCTCTCAAATGTGGATTTTAGATCTTTTAAATTCGGTAACTCTTCAAACGAATCAATACCGAAAAACTCAGGACCAACAGAGGATAAGAAAGGTGCATGAGCCATCGCGCCTACTGCTGAGACATACTGCAACAGCTTCATATCTTGAGAAGATGGCGTAAAGGCATAATTACCCACAATAGCCCCTATCGGCTCACCACCAAATTGGCCATAACCCGAAGAGTACACGTGCTTGTAAAGACCCGATTGAACCGTTTCCGGCGCAAACTCAAAATCGTCAAGTAACTCACTTTTTGTTACATGAAGGACTTCAATCTTTATATTTTCTCTAAAGTCAGTTCTATCAACTAATAACTTTAGGTTTCTCCATGATGACTCCATCTGTTGAACTGATTCATCATGAAGAATTTGATCCATCTGACTACTAATTTTTTTATCTAACTCGACCAGCATTTTATCAACAAGCGCTTTATTGATAGGCTCACTGTTAGATTCTGTTTCAATAATATTACTGATAAAGGCAGCGACCCCTTTTTTAGCAACATCATAGCCTTCATCGATAGGTGTTATCTTGGTTTGAGCCAAAATCTCATCTAGAAGATTACCATTTAATACCTGACTACTTTCCTGCGCTGTTTCCATTGATTCCATGAAATTATATTCCTTAAATGAACCTTCAAAATTAGTGGGTACACTGTCCACGTCATTCTTCCATATTCAATGAGACCTGTACTTTCGTACTAGTTATCTAGAGTTTGAAGTTCTGCTAAAAGTTGTTCGCGAGAATCCTCGGTCTCAATCAATTCCTGCAGCTTGGTTCTAAATGATGGGATATTACCTAATGGGCCTTTTAAAGCGACAAGGGCTTCTCTTAGCTCAATGAGTTTATTTATTTCAGGGACTTGTGTAGCGATGGCATCAGGAGAGAAATCTTTCATGGAACTGAAGTTTAATTCTACATTTAACTCGTCAGATTCATTGTCAGTTAATTTATTCGCAACCGTTGTATTAACAGATAGGCTGCTTTCTTTCATTATTGATTCGAAGTTTGTTTTATTTACAGATACTGATTGTCTTTCTTCAAGTTGTGTATCTTCTGCGTGACCTTTAAAGTCACCCACAATCAACATCTTGAGTGGAAGTTCCATTTCCGCCTGTTGATCACCTGTAGAGGGAACATATTTAATATTAATACGTTCTTTAGGCGCAACTGTGCCATCTTTTGCCATTTTAATATCTCCATATACGGCTTATAGGGAATACCCTATTCCAATTTAAATTAGGCTATAGCCTAAATGTAATAAGTTAATCTTGTTATCAACTTTCAACTTAGTACATCGCCCTGATCTACAAGACAGTACAAAATACCAATTGAGCAGATCATAAAAGTCATTTTATCCAGAGAAACATTAAAGGCAAGTAAAAAAATATTAAAGGTCTCGCCGAAATGTTGCAGAAAAGTAAATAAAGTCAATTAGTAGTAAAGTACTATATCTTTATATTTTTGCACTAGCTTAATTAACAAAAAAACAACAAACAGCAAGGTCTGAGTTAATACTAAAACTATAAGTCTTATTAAAACCGTCTCAAAATCGAGACTTCATAATAGTCAATACATTTAAACGTAAATTAACAGTATAAATTACACATTAAAATTTGTAAGTCTAAATAATGACTGAACTTTAAGTTAATAAGCTTGCTCACTTATCATTTTTATATATTTCACATAAAAAAAAGAACAAATAATTTACAAATTCCGTTTGCTACTAATTGTAACCGTATTAATTTTGTTCTAATAAATCGTTTACAGATTAAAATACTAATCACTTTATATCTTACTCTTAGTATTGCTGCTCATTATTTGGCCAGCAGTACAATATCAATCTATTTATACTTATTAATAAGATTATTATTCTAAGGTTATTTAATATACAGATTAGTATTAATCAGTAATCACCATCTAAAAGTGTAAATAGCTCTTTCTCCTCTTTAAAAATCAACTAAACCGTTAAGTTTTTTGATGTTTTAGGATAGACTCAAGAGATAACCGTATTGAGAGAACGTCTATGAGCCAGCGAACACTTCATATCCTCTTCAAACCTAAGTCCATCGCAATTATTGGTGCTTCTAATATTGAAAAACGCGCGGGCAATGTGGTGATAAAGAACCTGCTTGCAGGAGGCTTCTCAGGACCAATCATGCCTGTCACCCCAAAATATGAAGCTGTAATGGGGGTGTTGGCTTATCCCAATATTGAAGCACTGCCATTAATTCCCGATCTTGCCATTATCTGTACAGCAGCATTTCGTGTACCGGCTATAGCGGAGACCTTGGCACAATTTGGTTGTAAAGTAGCGATCATTATGGCTTCAGGTATGGCAGATCAAAGCCATGAAGATGGACTCAGTTTATTAGAGGAAACGAAACAGAACGCTCAACGTTATGGAATGCGCATTTTAGGCCCGAACAGCTTAGGTATGATGCTACCCAACCTAGGACTTAATGCCAGTTTAGCCCATACCAGTGCCCTACCAGGTAAAATAGCATTCGTATCTCAATCTGCTGCAATCTGCACCACAGTGCTAGATTGGGCGAATAATAAAGGAATTGGCTTCTCCTCCTTTATCTCTTTAGGCGATGCGACCGATATCGATTTCGATGAATTGCTCGACTACCTTGGACGAGATTCTCGCACCAGCGCTATCTTGCTCTATGTTGACTCTATCAATAAAAAGCGCCATTTTCTTTCAGCAGCACGAGCAGCGGCAAGAAATAAACCTATCTTAGTGATCAAATCAGGCCGAAGTTTTGAAGGCTCTAATGCGGCCAAGTTACATACAGGGGGATTGACGGGAAATGACGCCGTTTATGAAGCCGCTTTTCGACGAGCGGGTATGTTACGAGTCAATGATCTGATTGAACTTTTTGCCGCTGTGGAGACCTTAGCTCACTCATCCCCTCTACTGGGTGAACGACTGGCCATTGTCAGTAATGGCGGTGGCCCCGCAGTCCTCGCCTTAGATCAGTTGATCTTGGGAGGCGGTAAGAGTACGACACTGGATATCGATACCTTTACACAGCTAGATGAGCAACTGCCCTCTACCTGGTCAAAACAAAACCCAGTAGATATAGGTGGTGACTCAGACGCCAAACGCTATACACAGACAGTTAAAATAATGATGGACAGTGGTACAGCAGACGCCATTTTGGTGCTGCACTCCCCCTCTGCACTAGGTGATAGTGTAGAGATTGCAAGCTGCCTCGCTGAGATGATCTCAACCCACCCTAAACACAGCAAGGTTAACGTCCTGACAAACTGGAGTGGTGAAGACTCAGCTTATTTGGCCCGAAAGCACTTTAACAAAGCAGGGATCCCAACCTATCGAACACCAGAGGGGGCGGTAGGTGCCTTTATGCACATGGTAGAGTATCGTCGTAACCAAAAACTCCTCCAAGAAGTCCCAGAGTCCATCCCCGAAAATATACCTACAGATGTTGAGTTAGCAAGAACGCTACTCACTCAAGCTTATGACGCAGGCAAACGCATTCTTGAAACCCATGAGTCGAAAGATATTCTATCAGCTTATGGATTAAAAACCATCGACACCTATGTAGCAGATACCCCAGAAGACGCCGTAAAAATTGCTAACGCGATTGGCTATCCTGTCGCCATTAAGGTGCAATCCCCTGACATTCATCATAAGTCTGATGTACATGGCGTTATGCTAAATTTAAGCAGTCAAGATGAGGTTTGCCTTGCAGCAAAGGCGATTAAAACGCGTGTACATGATATCAACCCAGATGCAGAGATTGAGGGATTAATCGTCCAAAAGATGGCTCTAACAGCCGGTGCACAGGAGATACGAGTTGCAGTTATCGACGATCCCGTTTTCGGTCCAGCGATTTTATTAGGAGAAGGAGGCTCAGAGTGGGATCCTGCAAGAGATGCTGTTGTTGCACTACCGCCATTAAATATGACCTTAGCCCGTTATATGGTGATTCAGGCACTTAAGACACAGAAATTAAAAGACAGGCACTTGCCACTAGGCCTAGACATGAACGCCTTGTGTGTCATGCTGACACAGATCTCGCACCTAGTCATCGACTGCCCTGAAATTGCTCGTTTAGATCTCAATCCGGTACTGTGCGCTGGTGAAAACATCACCCTGCTTGATGTGAATATTCAACTGCATCAAGTACAGATAGATAACGCCTCAAGGCTTGCAATCTCACCTTATCCAAAAGAGCTCGAACAGCAAACCACATTGAAAAATGGTCGTGATGTGATGTTAAGGCCCATCTTGCCAGAAGATGAACCTAAACACCTTATTTTCGATAACTCACTCTCCGATGAAGACAGGTATAAACGCTATTTTGGCGTTAGATCTAAAATGACCCACGAGGAGATGGCGGTATTAACCCAGATAGATTATGCGAGAGAGATGGCATTTATCGCCATTGGTAAAGATGAAAACGGAGAAGATCTGACCTTAGGAGCCATCAGAGCATCTATCGATCCCGACAACACCGAAGCTGAATTTGCCATGGCGGTACGAAGCGATCATCAGGGACAAGGTTTAGGCCGATTACTACTTGAAAAACTCATCAATTACTATCGTTCTAACGACACACAGGTGTTGACAGGGTTTACCATGTTTGAAAACCGAAGCATGGCAAATCTGGCTAAAAGCTTAGGTTTTACAGTTACTTTTGATATGGAGGAGCATCTAATTAAGATGGATATGCAACTAAAATAATAGCTGCCTTTGGGGTTTTAACAGTCTTTGAAAGTCGCCGTTAAAACCCTAGCTCCGACTAAGATTCAGCCAACTCACTACAGATGCAGTTACGGCCAGAGGATTTAGCTCGGTAAAGTGCCTCATCGGCTCTAATAAAGTAACTCTCTCTGTCATCAGAGTTGTGCAAAGTAGAAACACCAACAGAAACGGTAATTGAACCAAGGGAGTGCTTATCCTCCTTACCAATGCTGAGCTTTTGATTCGCTATCTTCTTGCGCACTAGCTCCGCCACCGTCAATGCATCATTTAACTCAGTATTAGGCAATAAGACAACAAACTCTTCTCCACCATATCTGGCAACGAAATCAGTTCCCTTGACTGTTTTCTTAAGAGCTAAGGCAACATAAGCGAGCACCTTGTCACCAATTAAATGGCCATGGGTATCATTAAAGGTTTTAAAGTGATCAATATCGACGACTAGCAAACAGCTTGCACTATGATCTTGCTTGTAATGTATCATGTGCGATTCAATCTCTTTCTCAAACGCTCGGCGGTTAAAGAGAGAAGTTAACTGATCGGTTTGCGCCACAATACTCAGGTTTTCCATCTCAGACTTAAGCGAGTTAACCTCTTCATTCATGGTATTGAGACTAGCCTCCATCTGCTTGTTATCACTGATGACACTTCCCATTTCGTCGGCTAATGTATTTACCAACTTCAACAAAACATCGGCATCAACAGTTTGTTTAAGCTCTTGATGAAACTCACTTAATGTCTCAGTTAAGTTTGCAGTACCGCTACTCATCTGAGTGACTTTTTCCAGTAGATTATTGATCACCAATTGTGTCTCTACATGGACATTTTCTATCACTTCAGGAGATTGCTCCAAAATATAATTTTTTACCAGCTCACTGTTTATCTCGGCCGTAAAAGTCACACCTTTTGAGATATACTCATCAATGGTACGATTTAAGTCTAAATTAACCCCCAAAAAATACTCATACCAAACAGAGTAGTTATCTGGAGTAACAGGAATATCCAGTTCAGACATTTTAGGTACAGCATGCCTAAGAATTTTTGCTGAGACCTCAATATCAGAAAGATGTTTCGCTAAGTTCATGCTTCACCGCCATGGATTATTATTGTATTTTCAATGGTTAAATTGCCACATCCCTATGATATCTGTCATCAAATAAAAGATCATTCATCATTAACACCTACTCATGAATAAGTATGACATTTAACCATTCTATAACAATAACCAAATAAAATGGCGTTGCCATCCATTTTTTTGAAGTTTTTAACTGGATTTCACCCTACAAGAGTTAAATAGGTCAAGATTTTTGTCATAAATAGATGTTTTCACGTTCATCACCCCCAAGAGGGAGTCAAAAAGGTTATCGTGTGAGAAGCCACCTTTTTCAGCTTTCTCTCCTAGGCAAACAGGATCCAGCCTATTTTCAGTTACAAACGAAGGCGCGAACCAGGTAAGCATTGGGATCTTTATCTGCTCATCTGGCGCCACAACATAGGGAGAGCCATGCAGATATAGCCCCTTCTCTCCCAATGACTCACCATGATCTGACATATATATCATGCCAGTATTAAACTTTTCACTCTCAGCTTTTAATTTATCTATTACCCGACTGATAATGTAATCCGTATAGAGGATCGTATTATCGTAGGTGTTCATTAATGCTTCATCGCTACAGTTTTGTATATCACTGCGAGGACAATCTGGTATGAACCTCTTATGCTCTAATGGGTACCTTAAATAATAGGTAGGACCGTGGGAGCCCATAATATGTAATACGATTAAAGCATCACGACTTTCTATCTTGGCAAGTTCCTTATCTAATTGATCTAGCAGTACTTGATCATAACAGGAATGACCATCACATAACTCAGGGTCGATGTCTTGTTTAATAGTGATATTGGTTATTCTGTCGCAGACACCTTTACAGCCACTATCATTATCAAGCCATACTTGCTGAATACCTGCATGATCAAGTACATCGAGCACCCCATCCTGCGCTTGGGCTCTTCTGGCATCGTAATTCTCACGCTTCATATTTGAAAACATACAGGGAACAGAAACCGCTGTAGCCGTTCCACATGATGTCATATTTTTAAATGCGGTAACGCCATGTTTCTTGGTATAGGAGTTCGTCGGTTTATCATAGCCATAGTACTCATAATTCTTAGCTCTCGCCGTTTCACCAACCACGAGCACCATAAGATTGGGCTTACCGGTACTGTTAGTGTGCATGTTTACAGCATCTAAGCCTTGCTGCTGATAATCTAGCGGAGTTTGAAAATAGTGACGATTAGTATATTTTGCTATTGAAGCAATGACATAGGTTGGAACAATAAAACGTTTAAGTTCATCATTGTTCCGACCAAAAGCGACATAACTCTGATAATAAAAGAAGCCTATTACGCCCACACCTATCAACATCATCAGCATAAAGCCCAGTTTATGGATCGCCTCTTTCATGACAGGTTTATAGGCAATTTTCACCTTCCAGATAAGAGAAGCGGGTATTAAGCCTGTCAAAATAAAGTTGAGTACAGATGAGAAGTTAATGTAGGTAAAGGCTTCTGCTTGATTTGTCTGCACCATGTTCTCAATCATACCGGTATCAAACACTACCCCATATTGAAGCGCAGCAAAGAAAACACTCGATGAAAGTAGCGTCATTGCAATAAAAATGGGTTTCAATAGGTATTTGACACTGAAAAGTGAAAAGATAAAGCTAAGTACAAAAGTGAGAAAAAGGGGAATGCTAGCGATAAAGAGCGGATCGACTTCAGCTTGCTTCTCTACTCCTTTCTGAACAATATGAAAAAAAGGAACATTAAAGATGCACACATAGAATATGGCAATAGTCAGGGTAAATTGGTTAATGGTTAGTATTTTAAAACGAGATAGCACAGGATTCACTCACAAATTGTTGATAAACAAGCAAGATATATAAGCAAAACATCTAAGGTTAGATGAATGCGCGCCATAATAACAACGCAACATAGAGTCATCAATTCATCTTTTAACACTTATTAAGCATAGCAACAAAGAAGCAGCCAGTCCGACACGAGGCAGTAACAAACATTGCCAATTTGGCTATCTATATGAGATGTATTACTCTAGTTAATTGCTATGACCTTGAAAAAAATGGGGAGTTCAGTGTGGTTATGAATTATAACTTCATCCATAACCTTAACCGAAAATATAGAAACTCATCCTATGGTGAGATTAAAACTCAGCGTTAACGCGCTCAAGGAAATTGAGTAACAGCTCTCTCTCCTCTTGGGTAAATTTAACGGTTAGCTCACTCGTGAGTTGATGATGTAACTCATCATGCTCCTCAAACATCTCCAGCCCTTTCTCCGTCAGCTCGACTAAAATTGAGCGTTTGTCTAACTCATTGGGTTTTCTGATCACTAAACCTGACTTAACCATTTTATCTATTTGTACTGTCAATGTGCCTGTCGTGACACCAATTTTATCAGCAAGCTCTTTCATCCTCATGGGGCCACTGCCCCCTAAAATCTCAACCGTATGAACTTGAGGTAATGAAACCTCCTTCCCTTTAACCACGGCTTGCTCCCAAGATGAGAGTTTTTCATAAAACTCAACCATGGCATGGTTGAGCATATCTTCAGTAGACTTCATCGTAATAACACTTCATATGTGGGCTGTTCATGACAAGCATTCTGCCTGACGGCAAGTATTCAGTTCAATGGTCAAATGACTAACTTGAGTAAAATCACTTAGCTTTGCTTTAAAATACTCCACGTCTTCTGGGTTGTGGCTCACGATAGAGATAGCTGCAGCGTAATGATCGGCACTAATTTTCCAAATATGCAGATCGGCGACTTGATGATCGCTCTCAGCTTCAATCAACTCAGTTATCTTAAGTCGATAGCGATCCTCGATACTCCGATCCAATAATATTGGTGAAGTTTGACCTAAAAGTTGCCACGCCCAACGAGTAATAATGATAGAGCCAACAACTCCCATTAAGGGATCTAACCAAGTTAAGCCATACCACTTACCAAACAGTAGAGCAACAATGGCCAAAATAGAGGTCAAAGCATCTGCAAGAACATGCATATAAGCAGCACGTAGATTGTGATCATGACCTTCATGCTCATGCTCATTATGATGGTGACCATGAGCATGACTATGTCCATGGTGATCTTTTAACAGTACAGCACTAATAAGGTTGACTGTTAAACCGATAATGGCGACAAATATCGCCTCACTAAATTGGATCTGGTGAGGGCTAAAAAACCTAACAACAGATTCTACCAACATAATTAACGCAACCATACCAAGTGCAATAGCACTGGTGAACCCTCCTAAAACACTCACCTTGCCTGTACCAAATGAAAAGTCAGGATTATCAGCATGCTTTCTCGCATAATAGTAAGCAAAAAGTGTGATCATAAAAGCAGCGGCGTGGGTCCCCATATGCCAGCCATCGGCCAGTAGAGCCATGGAGCCATATATTGTACCTGCTGCTATCTCAACAATCATAGTGATCACAGTCAGATAGAGAACGTAGCGCGTATTTCGCTCTCCATTATGATTGAGATGTGCGAATTGATGTGGATGTTGCCATGGTGCTATCGAATGCTCTTTCTCAGTCATATCTAACTAACTCTATATTTTTGTAGATGTGATTTATCACTTTTTTGATTAAGGTACTTTGATAATCAAACTAAAATCATTCTAATATAGTTTGATTATCAAAGTATATTTAATTTAAAAATAATTAACCCTTTTCTGTATCCGATGCGTTTATAGAGTTAAATTATATTTTATATAAGTCCATACGGAGACATTATGACAACACCTAGCATCACTTTTTCGGCTAAACGTATTATCACAGCATCAGCATTGGCACTCTCAATGCTTTCATTCAATGCATTGGCGACTAGCCCTGCCCACCCAAGCGGACTCAATCAAAACATGATCACCTCAACGGCTTTCGACTCAACTAACTATCTAGCTGAAAAGAAAACTGAGATGTTTCCGGCGCCAAGTGAAGGTATGGAACAGCACATTTTGACCTTACAACCACTAGACAACGAAAGTGACTATATGGTGGAGATACAGATAGGGAAAACACAATTAGTAGATTGCAACAAACATGGTTTATCTGGTGAGCTTACAGAGCATGCTGTCAAAGGTTGGGGCTATAACTACTATCAAGTAGACAGTATTAACCCAGGGCCAAGTACCATGATGGCTTGCTTTGATAAAGCCAAAACTGAAGCCTTCTTATCTATCCCAGGCTCTCTAAAAGTTAACTATGACAGCCGTTTACCTAAGGTATTTTACTTACCGCAAGGAAGTGAGCTTAGATACCGGATCTGGTGTGTTGATAGCCAGTTCAATGTCTCTAAAGTAAATTAAGTTAAGTTAAATTCATTCCCAACAAAAAAGGCTACCAGATGGTAGCCTTTTCTTATAACGCGAATTCTAATTGAATTAGATCCCGCTGATCGCTTCTTTACAAAGTTGAGTAATACGCGACCAATCTCCCTGCTCCATCGCATCAGTTGGCGCAATCCAGCTTCCACCGATACAATCAACGTTTTTAAGTGCTAAATAGTCTTTATAGCTACTTGGGGTTATACCACCGGTTGGGCAGAAACGGATATCAGCAAGTGGGCCAGAAAAAGCCTTAAGCGCATTCACACCACCAGATGCCTCAGCTGGGAAAAACTTAAAGTTGGTGTAACCAAGCGACATACCTGTCATCACTTCAGAGATACTGGCAACACCAGGAATTAATGGCACAGTACCATCCATCGCCGCTTTCAACAGACTTGGAGTTGCACCAGGTGTAATAACAAACTGTGCACCAGCGTCAACCGCTTGCTGCAGCTGGTCTTCATTTAAGATAGTACCTGCACCAACCAATGCATCAGGCACCTCTTCTGCAATCTTGGTGATCGCTTCTAAAGCGCAAGGTGTACGTAACGTAACTTCTAACACGCTTATTCCACCAGCCACTAACGCTTTAGCCAATGGTACAGCGTCTTCAATCTTGTTGATCACCATTACAGGAACAATCGGGCTACGATTAAAAATATCTTGTGGTTGTAATGACCAGTTATTCTTAGACATTGCGGTATTTTCCTAATTAATAGTTTTCATCAATGGCACTGGTGCAACGAGCGCCAGTTTCCGGACTACTTAAATTTGAACGTAATGCACCAAATAACTCTCGGCCCATTCCATAACTTGTACTGCGAAGGTCGACCTTTTCAGGCTCTCTGTCTGCAATTTCTGACTCAGAAACCAGCAGTGTTAGCTCACCTGTTTTAGCATCGACTCTGATCATATCGCCATTTTGGACCTTAGCGATTAACCCACCGTCTAACGCTTCTGGCGTGAGGTGGATTGCGGCTGGTACCTTGCCCGATGCACCAGACATACGGCCATCAGTAAGGAGCGCAACTTTAAAGCCGCGATCTTGTAGTGTGCCTAAAATCGGCGTGAGTTTATGCAGCTCTGGCATGCCTACGGCTTTAGGGCCTTGACCCTTTACCACCACAACACAATCTTTATCTAACTCACCCGCTTTAAAGATGGCATCAAGCTTATTTTGATCGTCAATCACAACAGCTGGCGCTTCAACGATACGATGCTGCTCCTGCACCGCAGAGACTTTAATCACAGCTCGGCCAAGATTACCTTTCAGTAGCTTAAGGCCACCGTTTGCTTGAAAAGGCTCACTGACTTTAGTTAACACTTCAGCATCTAAGCTATCGACTTGGCCATCTACCCAAGTAAGCTCACCATCAATAAGACGAGGCTCTTGGGTGTATTTACGTAAACCGTAACCTGCAACGGTATTCACATCTTCATGCAAAAGACCTGCATCAAGCAGCTCTCGAACTAAAAATGCCATGCCACCAGCGGCGTGGAAATGGTTGATATCTGCATGGCCATTTGGATAAACGCGTGCAATTAATGGCACCGCATCTGACAGCTCAGAGAAATCATCCCAGTTAACAATGATGCCAGCAGCGCGAGCCGCTGCCACGATATGCATGGTTAAGTTAGTAGAGCCACCAGTCGCTAACAATGCAACGATGCCGTTCACGATAGACTTTTCGTTGACCACTTCACCAATAGGCGTGTATTGGGTTCCCATTTGTGTCAAACGACACACCTGCTTAGCGGCAGTTTTATTGAGCGCCTCACGCAATGGATCGTCAGGATTAACAAATGATGAACCTGGTAGTTGCAGGCCCATCACCTCTAGCATCAACTGGTTACTGTTAGCCGTGCCATAGAAAGTACATGTACCTGCACTGTGATAAGAGGCTGACTCTGCTTCGAGCAACGCACTGCGATCAACCTTCCCTTGAGCGAACTGTTGACGTATACGCGCCTTCTCTTTATTTGGGATCCCTGATTTCATTGGGCCAGCTGGTACAAATAGCATTGGTAGGTGACCAAAGCTCAATGCACCGATCAACAGACCCGGTACAATCTTGTCGCAAATACCCAGTAGTAAAGCACCATCAAACATATTGTGAGAGAGACCGACCGCTGTTGACATGGCAATAACTTCACGGCTCAGCAAGCTAAGCTCCATGCCAGGTTGACCTTGGGTCACACCATCACACATAGCAGGAACACCTGCTGCAACTTGTGCAACACTGCCTACTTCGTTACATGCTTGCTTAAGCAGATCAGGGTAAGTTTCATAGGGCTGGTGCGCCGAAAGCATGTCATTAAATGCGGTAACAATGCCGATATTGGCCTTAGTTAATGCCTTGATTGACTGCTTCTCATCGGGTTTACAAGCTGCAAAACCATGGGCTAGATTACCGCAACTCAGAGAACTACGGTGAACGCCACTGTTCTTGGCCTCATCAAGTGCCGCGAGGTATTGAGCTCTGGACGCTTGACTTCGAGCTATGATTCTATCTGTTACTGTCTGGACTACTGAGTGCATAATTTCTCCTTAAGCGCTCCAATAAACGTCGACAGGTGTCTTATGTTGATCTAAGACAGCTCTGATCGGCATGCTATTAGCATCTTGGCTTTCGAGCGCTTGACGATAAACAGCTAACTTTTGTTCACCGACAATGTGTAAATAAATTTGGCGACTGGCTAAGATCGCTGTTTTTGACAGCGAAAGTCGTGGATTGGGTGCAGCGCCAGGATTCACGGCGATGCAAAGCTTATCCGTTGAGAGTGCTTGCTCAATCTCTTTCGAGCAGGGGAACCAAGAACAGGTATGTCCATCATTGCCCATGCCTAATACCACGACATCGAAAGGACGTGGAAAGTGCGACAACTGCTCTATCGCCATGTCACACCCCTCTTCAGGTGTTGAGAACATGTTTTTTAAACCACGGAACTTGGCATTTACCGCTTTATTTTGTAAAAGGTGGGCTCTAACTAATTTCTCATTAGAGTCATCAGAGTCTCCATCCACCCAACGCTCATCAGCTAGCGTGATATACACATCACTCCATTCAATCGGCTTATTACTGAGGAGTTGAAATAGTTTCAATGGCGTAGAGCCACCAGAGACAATTAAGCTTGCCTTTCCACGGGAGTCAACAGCCTCTTGAAGTTGCTTTGCAATGCGCTCAGCAAGCTGGTTCTCTAACGCTTCTTTGTTATCAAATGATTTGAATACACTTTCTTTAATCATCATCTCAATCCTTTACTCGTCCCAAGAACGGCCATCTTTTGCTATCAAAGCAACTGATGCTACCGGTCCCCAGCTACCCGCTGGATAAGGTTTAGGCTTCTCGTTACTCTCTTCCCAAGATTGAATGATTCCATCAACCCAAGTCCAAGCCTGCTCAACCTCATCACGACGAACAAATAGCGCTTGGTTACCCAACATAGCCTCAAGTAGCAAACGTTCATAAGCATCCGCGATACGTTCATTTTTAAAGGTATCGGTAAAGCTTAAATCCAGCTTGGTGGTTTGAAGACGCTGCTTCTGCTCAAGGCCTGGTACTTTGTTCATCATCTGGATCTCAACACCTTCATGGGGCTGAAGACGGATAGTCAACTTATTTGGCGGCAAGTTACGGTAGTTAGAGCGGTAGAGATTATGAGGCGGATTTTTAAAGTACACCACAATCTCAGAGCTCTTAGTTGGCATGCGTTTACCGCTTCGAAGATAGAAAGGTACGCCCGCCCAACGCCAGTTGTCGATATCGACACGCAGAGCAACGAAGGTTTCTGCATTTGATTGGGTATTTGCGCCCTCCTCTTCCAAGTAACCAGGAACTGGCGAACCTTTTAAGAATCCTGAAGAGTACTGCCCACGTACGGTATTCTCATAGATGTTATCGAGATTAATTGGACGAAGTGACTTAAGCACTTTCACTTTTTCGTCACGAATGCTGTCAGCATCAAGGTTGACTGGAGGATCCATCGCGACAAGTGTTAATACTTGCAAAAGATGGTTTTGGATCATGTCTCTCATCTGACCCGCTTTATCGAAGTAACCCCAACGACCTTCGATACCAACCTCTTCAGCCACAGTGATCTGTACATGATCTATGGTTCTGTTATCCCACTTAGAAGCAAACAAAGAGTTGGCAAAACGCAGAGCAATAAGATTCTGTACCGTTTCTTTACCTAAATAGTGGTCGATTCGATAAACCTGATCTTCATTATAAAACGCAGCAACTTGATCGTTGATCACTTTCGATGAAGCGAGATCTGAGCCAATAGGCTTTTCAAGTACAACGCGAGAGTCAGGTTGAATAAGGTTTTGTTCGTGAAGACAGCGACAGATATCACCGAAGATAGCAGGGGGAGTAGCGAAATAACTGACCATCACGCGCTTGTGTGGTTCTAACAGTTCATGGAAAGCCTGATAACCTTCTGACTCTGTAAAGTTAGTGCCTATGTAGTGACAACGAGTTAGGAAACGGGCCAGAGTCTCTTCACAGAGTTCCTCTTTTACAAAGCCTCTTAGTGCTTTAACGACTAACTCATTAAACTCTTCATGGGTAAAAGCATCTTTAGCAACGCCGATCACTTTCGTATCTTCGTTAAGCAAACCAGCCTTATCCAATTGGTATAAAGAAGGCAGTAATTTGCGACGAGCCAAGTCACCTTTAGTTCCAAACAATACAAAATCACAAGCTTTGGCTTCTGGTGTTGTTATGCCCATAGCTTCTTAATCTCCTTTCATCGCTGTGTCCCATCGAATCGATGAGAATTCACATGTTTGTTGTAATATAACAACAGAATTTATGAATTGCATCAAAATTCTGCAAAAAGACGACACTTACTGAACTAGGCATTTCTATGAATTATCTGATATGCTTTTTGTGATTAAATTACTATATATAGTAGAAAGTTTTATCAGTTCATTAATTATAATTCGTCGTACAGGTCAAGTTTCTACCTTTTAGAAACTTTCGAAACCGACAAAAAAGAAAAAATATAATTACATTACTTTCGAGTGGATATACGCATATGAATACCCTAGAAAAGGTTCAAAAAAGCCTTACACATTTTAGTAAATCAGAGCGAAAAGTAGCAGAGGTTATACTAGCCTCCCCTCAAACCGCGATCCACTCTAGTATCGCAACACTGGCTAAAATGGCTGATGTGAGTGAGCCTACTGTAAATCGTTTCTGCCGTCGCTTGGACACTAAAGGTTTTCCAGACTTTAAACTTCACTTAGCTCAAAGCTTAGCGAATGGTACACCTTACGTCAGTCGACATGTTGAGGAGGATGACAGTCCTGACTCATACACAACAAAAATCTTTGAGTCATCAATGGCTTCCCTTGATACTGCAAGGCAAAGTATAGACACAGCAGCCATTAACAAGGCCGTTGATATCTTGACTCAAGCCAAAAAGATCTCCTTTTTTGGCCTAGGCGCATCGGCTTCTGTGGCCCATGACGCTCAAAATAAATTCTTCCGTTTTAACGTCCCTGTTATCTGTTTTGATGACGTTTTGATGCAACGAATGAGTTGTATCAATAGCGGAGAAGGTGATGTCATTGTACTCATTTCGCACACTGGACGCACTAAATCTATGATAGATATTGCCCGTATAGCCCGTGAAAACGGCGCGGCAGTCATAGGTATTACTGCCCGTTACTCCCCCTTATCAACCGAGTGTACTCTACCGGTGACAATGGAAGTGCCTGAAGATACAGATATGTACCTCCCCATGGCCTCACGTTTAGCACAATTGGTGGTCGTTGATGTCCTCGCAACAGGTTTTACTCTGCGCCGCGGACCACGTTTTAGAGAAAGTTTAAAACGTGTAAAAGAGGTTTTAAAAGAGTCTAGGATCGACAAAGATTCAGTACTGTAACTCAATTTCCTCCCCAAAGTGGCAGTACGACTTTCTTATTACTGCCACAATTCTTCCCTAATTTAGCTTAACTTCACATATTTTATATCTTGCGCTAGATCATTTTGTTTGTAATTTTCCTACAAAACCACAAATTCTCTGTTAATATAGTGTCAGATTTTTTTTAAACTTACCGGAGTATCCCATGTTCCGCAGAACCAAAATCGTAACAACTCTAGGTCCAGCAACTGACCGCGATGACAATTTACGTCGTATTATCAAAGCTGGCGCAAATGTCGTTCGTCTTAACTTCTCTCACGGTTCACCTGAAGATCACCTAAAGCGCGCTACTGATGCACGCAATATAGCAAAAGAGCTTGGTGTTCATGTCGCTATTCTTGGCGATCTACAAGGTCCAAAGATCCGCGTATCAACTTTCAAAGACAACAAAAAGGTGCAGCTGGACTTAGGTAACAGCTTCATCTTGGATGCTGATCTTGAGAAAGGTGAAGGCGACGAGCATCAAGTTGGTATCGACTACAAAGAGCTTCCAAATGATGTCAACATCGGTGATATCCTGATGCTTGATGATGGTCGTGTTCAACTACGTGTTGAAAAAGTAGAAGGCAATAAGGTTCACACCACAGTCACAGTTGCGGGTCCTTTATCTAATAATAAAGGGATCAACAAGCAAGGCGGTGGTTTATCAGCAGCAGCGCTTACTGAAAAAGATAAGCGTGACATTGTCACCGCTGCTGAAATTCAAGTTGATTACCTTGCCGTCTCCTTCCCTCGTAGTGGTGCAGACCTTAACTATGCTCGCTCATTAGCACAAGCTGCAGGCAGTAATGCACTGATTGTCTCTAAAGTTGAACGCGCTGAAGCTGTGGCAACAGATGAAGCGATGGATGATGTCATCCTTGCCTCTGATGTAGTTATGGTTGCACGAGGTGATTTAGGTGTTGAGATCGGCGATCCAGCGTTAGTCGCTGTGCAGAAGAAGTTAATCAGTCGCTCTCGTCAACTGAACAAGAGTGTGATCACAGCAACCCAGATGATGGAGTCGATGATCACTAGCCCAATGCCAACCCGTGCAGAAGTGATGGATGTGGCGAATGCGGTTCTCGATGGTACTGACGCGGTTATGCTTTCAGCAGAAACAGCCGCTGGTGACTTCCCTGAAGAGACAGTAAAAGCGATGTCGAACGTCTGTCTTGGCGCTGAAGCTCACCCAAGCGTGCAAGTATCCAAGCACAGACTCGATGAGAGCTTTGACTCAGTTGAAGAGACCATCGCCCTATCGACTATGTATGCTGCGAACCACCTTAAAGGTATCAAGGCCATTGTTGCCTTAACGGAATCTGGTGCTACCGCGCAGTTAATGTCTCGTATTAGTTCAGCTCTGCCTATCTTTGCTCTATCACGCCATGAAGTGACATTGGCCAAGATGGCACTGTACCGTGGTGTTAAGCCTGTTCACTTTGATTCAACCACAGTGAGCGCAGATGATATCGCACGTAAAGCATTAGAAACTCTTGCAGAATCTGGTGATCTGAAAAGCGGCGATATGGTCCTGATGACTAAGGGTGATTCAATGGAGACAATCGGCGGCACCAATACTTGTAAAGTATTGATCGTCGCATAATCTCTATCGAGTGATGATAAAAGGTTCGCCGCGGCGAACCTTTTTTATGTCTAACAGTTTACAGAGAAGTAAAGAATCCACCTTCTGAAGAAGGTGGCTTTGCATTAGCCCCCTAAAAGGGGGCGTTGTCTACTTCAAATCTAATTGCGGCTGCTCCTGTTTTTCAACCTTTTCTTGATGCCTTACATATCTT
>NZ_JAHZST010000013.1 GCF_019457885.1 Shewanella nanhaiensis | reverse complement strand
AGTTGCAGCTAAAGCCTGGGTCTCACATTACCCGAAACTGGGAGTTATTTGTAAATTAGGTAGGTTTATTATCCATACAAGTTGATCTACTCAGAGTGTCTTTTGGCAAACTAATTCAAGGCGAATGGATGATAGAATGGTTGTTCCCTTGTGAATTCATTCAACGCAGAAGTAGGCAGCCAAAAACACTCCTTACAGGCGAGTTTTAGCGGTGCTGATGCTGTGACTTTTTATAAACAAAGAGGGAGCTAAACCCTAGTTTCACTATGCTCTTCACTCGTTGCAAACCACATGGATGTGGTGAATGTCATTAATGCAGGAGCAATTAAAGACCTTACCTCAGAACCGCTAAACTCTCGCTGAGCGATCAAATCTTTATACTGATTGGTATTACCCCTTCCTAGTAATAATGAGTAATAGACAAATCTGTAATTCACCTTTTTATACTACAAAATCACCAGCAATTAATTATTAAAAACTTTATAGCTAGTAACTAACGCTTAAAAATACAGTTAGGTATAGATAGTGCCGCTTTTAATACTTATCTTTGTAGTGCTTTATTTAATTTTGGCAATCTAACTGAATCTATTAAATTGTTTCATTAATCTTAATTAAAACAATTGGATAATTACAATGTTATTGATGTAATTAAAAACACATCAATATGACATGTTTAACTAGTGAATACCGCCATTATTAATATTGCTCTTATAACAATGACTTACTTTATATTTATATGTGAATAGTAAAATAAATTGAGTTGTACTGCTGCTTTCGATGCTGTTAAAAGCCTTTTTACTCTTCACACCCTGAGACGGATCTATTTTATAAAAATATTAACGAGGGTTTTATGGATATTAAAAATATCAAATATTATATCGGCGCCGCCGGTATTTTTCTAAGTTTAGGGGCTCAAGCCGCCCCACCTCTCTCTTTGAGCCAACCTGAATTAGCAAAAAAGACAGAAATCAAAGAGATGCCAGCACAAGATAATGCAAAACTGAGACAGCGTGATGAGGTTGAACGGGCACTCAACACGGACAGTTATCTGCTTAAGTTTGCTGAACCAATTCAAGTCGCTATTACGCCTGATAAGTGGCAATCGCAGCTGGTGACCCAAGATGGTAAAAGCAGTGAAATGTCTATTTGGCGCACCAAAATTGTCTCTAGCGATGCACTATCACTAAACTTTGGTTTTAGTGAGTTCTTTATGCCTGAAGGCGGTTCACTGCATATCTATACGCCAGATGGTTCGCAAAAGATCCGTCCCTTTACTGCAAAAGATAATGATGAGCATGGTCAACTCTGGACACCTATGTTGAGAGGGGACAGTGCAGTTATCGAGGTCAATATTCCAACCAAGCAGTTAAAGCAACTCAAACTTAAGTTGAGTGCGGTTAACCATGGTTATTTAGGGGCTAATATAAAGGATATTTATGAGACCCTTTCAGGCTCTTGTAATGTTGATGTTGTTTGTGGTGCAGGTGATGAATGGCGCGATCAGATACGTTCTGCGGCTGCAATCAGCTTAGGTGGTTCAGGTTTTTGTTCAGGTGGTGCGCTGAACAATACCGCCAATGATGGACGTGGCTTCTTCCTGACCGCTTATCACTGTGGCATTAATGCTGGTAACGCGGCTTCACTGGTAACCTATTGGAACTTTGAGAGTAGTTACTGTCGAGATCCAGGTAGCGGTGACAGTGGTGGTCCGGGTGATGGAACCTTAGATCAGTTTAATACTGGTGCGATCTTTAGGGCTGGTTACTCTCCATCTGATATGACACTGGTTGAGCTTGATGATCCTTTCGATCCTGGCCACAACGTCTTTCTTGCGGGTTGGAATGCTGCCGATGAGACCTCTACATCAGCCGTTGCTATTCACCACCCCAGCGTAGATGAAAAGCGTATCAGTTTTGAAAATGACGCAACCACAATTACTTCATATGGCAGCAACCCCAGCCCTGGGGATGGCACCCATATTAGGGTTATTGACTGGGATCTGGGGACAACCGAAGGTGGCTCGTCGGGCTCACACCTATTCGATCAAAATAAGCGAGTAATTGGTCAGCTCCACGGCGGTGGTGCAGCATGTGGTAATGACTTGTCAGATTGGTATGGACGTATACATACCTCATGGGATGGTGGCGGTACGGCTAGCACCCGATTGAGTACTTGGCTTGATCCTGAAAACACAGGTCAAATAGCCATAGACGGAATGAATGCAACCGATCCTGGTGACAACCAACTTCCCGTTGCTCGTATGAATGGCCCATATCTAGGGTTTGTTGATACCACTGTAGATTTCAGCAGTGCAGGCTCTGAAGATCCAGATGGCACTATTGTGAGCTACCTTTGGGACTTCGGAGATGGTAGTGATACCAGCGAGCTTGAGAATCCATCCCATGTTTATACTGCTCGCGGTAACTTTGAGGTATCGCTTAAAGTGACCGATGATGAGGGGGCGTCGAGAACGGCTTACACTCAGGCAGCTATCTTCGACCAAGGTCAGGATGAACTGGTTAATGATGTACCGAGAACCGATCTTGCGGCAGACACTGGTGAGGCTATCTATTTCTATATGCAGGTGCCGGCAGGTGCGACGGATCTGGAGTTCATTACCGCGGGGTCAAATGGTGATGCAGATCTTTATGCTAAACAAGGTACTCTGCCGACGTTAAGTGACTACGATTGTCGCTCCTACTCCTCAAGCAGCAATGAGACCTGTAGCTTCCCGACGCCTGATGCAGGTGTTTGGTATGTGATGGTTAATGCATACTCTGCTTATGACGGACTGACACTGACTGGCTCCTATAGCGCCGATCAGACTAATCTGCCACCGGTTGCCAGTTTCGATGCCAGTTTTACTGATGGTGAAGGCACCTTCAGTAGTACCAGTACAGATGCCGATGGTAGCATTGTAACTTGGGCTTGGGACTTTGGCGATGGCAGTACTGGTAGTGGTGAGAACACAACTCACAACTACAATAGTTCTGGTAACTATACTGTCTCACTGACTGTTACTGATGATGACGGCGCTCAACACGCTGTGAGTCAGAGCTATGATGTGACTATTCCTGTAAGTGACATTGAGGCTTCAGTTATCCGCGCACTTAAGTCACGCCGTGGCAGTGTGATGGTGGATCTCAGATGGGATGGTGCGATCGGAAACACTGTCAGCATCTATCGTGATGGTGAGATGGTGGCTGAGACGAGTAATGATGGTCGCTTCCGTGACCGTTTCAGAACTACCACAGCTGATAGCGCTGAGTATAAGATCTGTGACTCCTCTGGATGCTCTAACACCTTTACCGCAAGTTTCTAGACTGTATAGGTGATTGACGATAAACCCGGCTATATGCCGGGTTTATTTTTAATACTATTGCCTTTAAAGAAGAGTCCATTTAACTTATTAAGTAGATGTAATTAATACGAAGGATCGTACATTGAGAATATTTACCTTACTGCAAAATGCTTATCTACTTATGTGGCTTATCTCTGGGGTTAAATCAGGAGTTGTAGCTTTAATCCTCTCTCTATTTTTTGGTTTTTTTAGTGAAACTTGGTTTTTCTGGCCTGCATTTTGGGGGTTTTGGTTGCCATGTTTGTTGTTTTCAGCAATTTCAAGTTGGAAAGAGAGACGAGCTTTACAGCCTATATCGGATGTTGCAGCAGCTTTTTCTGGGACGGCTTCAGAAAAGCAAAAGGTACGTGCTTATAAAGCACTCAAAGAAGATTTGGATGAGTTTGAAGAGTGTGACCTTGATGAGGGAGAGTTCGACAATCCGATCAGTGTGTCGGAAAACAAAAGTGAGATGAAGCGAGTTTTAATGGTTTTGCTTAAAGCTGGTGTACTCAAGTTATCATCAGAAGTTAAAAGCCAAATCAAGGAGTATATTGAGGATTATGACCTTCGCAGTGATCCTCTGTGCACAAATCACTTTGTACAGGAGGTGTTGGCTGACCAGAGTATTATTTGGCAAAGCGAAGAGATTTTTGATCCACAAGAGTACTATTCTGAGGTGATGAAAAAGGTCGCAGCCAATGCAACAATTCTAGAGATTGAAAATATTAGCTGTGTATTTGATGAAGATTTTAAGAGTGTCGACCTTAAGTTTGACACTTGTAAGGGGCCTCAGCATTGGTTCTTTAAACACTTTTCTAGATCAGTCTCTGAGAACTTTATTATTCATCTTGCGTTAATGCTAAAAAAAGAAGCCAACTTTACTATGGGGCTTCTAGATACTGAGGGAGAAGAGGAGGAGGCTTGGGCTGTATTGCTCCCTAAACAGGTATTGAATTCACTTTCTCAGCAAGGTGTACTTTCTGGGAAGGAGATCGTGTTATGAGTTGGTATTTTTACCTTTATATTTTTCTATTTTCAGCCTATCAAGTCTACATCATAAAAGGCAGTTGGTTTGTCCAAGAGCGGGACTTTTGGTGGGGAGCCTTGCATCTCTTCCTATTAACTTCGGCGATTGTGGTCTTTGCTGATTATGCAAACTGGCTTACTTTACCCTATCAGTGGATGGTCTCTGTGGTGACTTCATCATCAATCATCTTGATTGTAGGTTTTATTTTAGGTCAGGAGTTTCACGCCTGTTATAACTTTGACGATGACGATGACGATGACGATGAGAAAGAAATTGATTCAGATGTCGTGCTCCCTAATTCAGTCTACTCATACAGCGAATTATTGATAACTGAGAATGGCTTAGGTCAGAGGTTGGATATTGACCAATATCGACCAGTGTCTGATCCGGCTGAAATGGGAGAAGCAATCGGGAAACTTTTTTCATCAAATTCAAGTGATGATGAACTTGCGGATGCTTTAAAACATATCGGTGGTGCAGATAATGATGAAGAAGATGAGGTGGGGTCTGGCTATCATTTTGCTGGGACGACCATTGTCTTTGTGTGCTTAAGTCCAGCTATCTACATCGCTTGGCTAGTCCTAGTAGATAATACTCAAGGTTTATTTAGTTAAGTTAAAACAAAAACCGCCAATAGGCGGTTTTTGTTGTCGATAATTTGGCGGGTTAGCCAGATCATCTCATAGTGACGAACTCTTCGGCGCCAGTTGGGTGTATTGCAACAACGGCATCAAACTGCGCTTTGGTTGCGCCCATCTTCATGGCAACACCGAAACCTTGCAGTATCTCATCCATGGCGAAGCCTATGCCGTGAATACCGACAACGGTCTCCTCAGGGCCTGCGCATACTAGCTTCATCTTACAGGCTTGACGGTGCGACGTGACCGCTGTGTACATAGAGGTGAAACCTGAGGTGTAGCACTTAACTTGATCTGCACCATATTGAGCAACAGCTTCAGGCTCCGAAAGTCCCATGGTGCCTATAGCTGGGTGGCTAAAGACTACCGTTGGGATAAGCGTGTAATCCATCTTAGCATCAGCCATGCCATTGAATAGACGCTCTGAAAGTAGGCGGCCCGCTTTAATGGCAACTGGAGTTAGCTCGACGCCACCTTCGATGATATCACCGACACAGTAGATCCCTGGATTGGTAGTATTTTGCTGCTCGTCGACAACCACATAACCACGATCGTTTAGCTTAACTTGGGTATTCTCCAGACCGATATTATTGGTTGAAGGTTTACGGCCAATAGCCCAGATCAGGCTATCGACTTCAAAGCTTTTACCATTTTCAAGCTTAAGGGTTAGGCTGCCATCAGCATTTTTACTGACTGATTCTGGGGTGCTATTGGTATGAAGTGTCGGGCCATCAGTTGCCATCGACTCCATTAACGCTTCGCTTAGCATAGGATCGAAGCCGCGTAGTGGAGCATGCTTACGGACAAAAAGTTGGGTTTCGCTGCCAAGTGAGTGCAGTACTCCGGCAAGCTCTACGGCAATATAACCTGCACCGATAACAGCTACACGCTTAGGCTGTTCTCTTAGCGCGAAGAAACCGTCAGAATCGATACCATGTTCAGCACCTGGAATATTGGGAATGCTAGGTGAACCGCCAGTGGCGATCAGAATATGATCCGCTGTGTACTCTTGGCCATCAACCTCTATGGTGCGCTCATTAACGAAGCGGCCATAACCACGGACTAGTGTGACCTTGTTATTTTCAAG
This sequence comes from Shewanella nanhaiensis, assembly GCF_019457885.1. Classification (GTDB taxonomy): domain Bacteria; phylum Pseudomonadota; class Gammaproteobacteria; order Enterobacterales; family Shewanellaceae; genus Shewanella; species Shewanella nanhaiensis. Next base: position 152,570 of record NZ_JAHZST010000013.1, on the reverse strand, counting down.
GCCACGATCGTACGAACCATGGATTCTTTCGATATAGGCTTCGCGGCTGGCAACTAAGGTGTTCCAATCGAACTTATTGACGGTGACATCGAAACCATAGTCTTTAGCGTATAGATGTAGCGCCTCAGCAACTTGAGCACCGTACCACATCACCTTCTTAGGGACACAGCCTACGTTGACACAGGTTCCACCTAAGGCTTTTGCCTCGATTAATAGTACCTTAGCACCGCGCATCGCCGCTCGGTTTGCCGATGCTATACCACCACTACCTGCGCCAAGACAGATATAGTCAAAATGTTGGGCCATTATTATCTCCAGAAGGGTTATACACTATAAGCTTTGTCCACATTGTAGGGGGAAAACTAAGCGCAAACCAGTAATTGATTGTTTGCGCTTAGACTGGAGGAGTAGACCTGATGGCTAATCATTTTATTGCTCGCCAAAAACTAACGTCGATATTGGCAGTGGTCGTGATCTGTCTGCTTGGGTCCTTCGGCGCCGCATTTTAAGCATTTCCACTCCTGTTCTCTAATACTTAGCTCCTTTCTATGGTAGCTATTGGTATTTGAGTTACCGCTATAACTGAGTTTTCTTTCAAGGTGATCCATACGTGCATCTAGCCAGCGACAGCCAGGATCATTCGCCACACTTGTTCGACTGGCAAGTTGCTGCTTACGTGAAAGCTTGCTCTTCTTTGATCTACTTTGGCTTCTCTTTTTGTTCTTAGTGGGAGTGGATTGATACTCTTTGGTTGGTTTTATTGCGGGGATCTCCAGTGCACTCTCCTGTTTTGATGGCAGCTGTATGGGATTACCTTGGCTGTCGAGTACAGAGCCCAGTGGCAAGGGGGGAGAGTTATTAGCGTGGGAAGAGGGGATTAGGTTGAGAATTAAAATGGTGAGCAGCAGTGGTAAACGAGTCGAAGCATTCAGCCTTGGAGTATGAGAGAGTGACATTCCATGTTCCTCTGTGAGAGTTTAAAGACAGTCCCTGTCTTTTGTTCTATACCCAAACAACTTGAGGTGGCTTGGGTATATCTGTATCAAGACTATAAATCTAGTCAACAAGAGTCACTTTTTCAAACCGATATTTAACCTAATTGGTATTAGAATACCCAGGTAAAGTGAACGCCTGCAAAGGTTTGATCTAAACTGGATTCTACTCCATCCACTTTAGCCTCTAACTTGATATCCTCTTGAGCGATCGTGTGACTAACATGGCCGGAGATAATGATATTTTGAGCTAACTGGTACTCAGCTTCGACACCAAATTGAAAATGGTTCGGGCCATTGTGCTCTTCGGTTGCATATTGAAAGTCAAAGGCTTGAGTTACATAGGGGGTAAATGTAAACCCATCTAGAAGTTCCCAGCTGCTGTGCAGGCTGGCCTCGACAAAGTAGCCGCTGGCCTCTGTAGCATAGGTGTAGTTAATCGAGGGTGTCAGCCATTCAACGCCTGAATAGGTGAGCGAGCCAAACAGCTCGTTGTCGCTACAACGCTCATCACCATAAGACTCTATTCTTTGGTAGCCTAAAGTGGTCTCTAGGTTTTCACTCAGGGCTATGCTGTATTCCAGTCCTAAATTCCACTCGGTGTAGTGCTGACTATCGGCGCGGCCCATGGTGGCGTAGACATTGAGGTTCCCATGTTGAACGGCGGCGCTGCTCCAAAAGATGCCGCCCTTGTCTAAGTTGTTTCGCCCCTCAGAGATATAGTCAGAGTCCCAACCAAGATCGATTAAATACTGTGTTTCATTGCCTTGATTGGGTGTGAACTTGTTAGTGCTATGGGAATCGTCGATAGCCGAATTTGTGTCAGCTGCAGCAGGAGCTGCCATACTGATCAAGCATGTTAGTAGTGTGAGTGTGTTCTTCATATATGACTCAAATATAGGCTAGGTGTCTCAGTTTTGCGGATGATACAGCTCAGCTTTAATGTGTAAATGATAACGCTTTGTATTTGCGATCGGCTTATCAACTCCGGCAGTGTAAAGATTTGGTAAAGTATTTTTTTGAGCTGGGTCAAAGTATTGGCCTATTTAGCCTGATAGTCAGCCATATTATGCGCATAAATGTTTTACTTGAATATTGAAGTAAAAGCCCCATATCTATCTTAATCAGATTTTTGCGCTCCTTTAGCGCTCCAATCTCTCTATCGCAGATGCTGAGGAATAATCATGAGCAACCCTTTGCTAACCAGCACAATTTTACCCCCTTTTTCCAAGATTAAACCTGAACATATTCAAGCTGCTGTTGAGCAAGGCATTGCAGATTGTCGTAGTAAAATCGATGAAGTATTAGCGCAAACAGCGCCTTTCACTTGGGATAATCTTGTTGCTCCACTTGAGGAGACGGATGATGCTTTAGGTAAGATCTGGTCTCCAGCCTCCCATATGAATTCAGTTGTGAGTACGGAAGAGTGGCGCGCAGCCCACGATGCTTGTCTGCCACTGTTATCTGAATATGGCACTTTTGTCGGTCAGCATCAGCCCCTGTATCAGGCTTATAAGTCATTGAGAGCTTCGGCCGAATTTGAGCAGATGACTCAGGCGCAGCAAACCGTGATTGAGCATAGCTTACGAGATTTTGAGCTGTCGGGGATTGGGCTAGATGATGCCGATAAGCAGCGTTATGGAGAGCTGGTTAAGCGTATGTCTGAGCTAACCAGCAGCTTTTCAAATCAGCTACTCGATGCCACTCAGGCTTGGACCAAGCTAGTGACGGATGAAGCTGAGCTTGCCGGACTGCCTGAGTCCGCCGTTGCCGCAGCGAAAGCGATGGCTGCTGCGAAAGAGCAAGACGGCTGGCTATTTACCTTAGATTTCCCCTCATACCTGCCTGTGATGACCTATAGCGAGAATCGTCAGCTCAGAGAGGAGTGCTACCGAGCTTTCGTTACTCGAGCTTCAGACCAAGGGCCTAATGCCGGTGAGTTTGATAACGGTCCGTTAATGGATGAGATATTGTCCCTTCGCCATGAGCTTGCGCAACTACTGGGTTTCGATAGCTTTGCCCATAAATCCCTAGCCACTAAGATGGCTGAAAGCCCAGAGCAGGTGCTTGAGTTTCTTAATGAGTTGGCACTACGCTCCAAAGAGCAAGGTAAGACCGAGCTGGCTGAGTTAACTGAGTTTGCAAAGCAGGAGTATGGCGTCACTGAGCTAGCATCATGGGATTTGAGTTTCTATGCAGAGAAGTTAAAGCATCACAGATATGAGATCTCTCAAGAGCTTTTACGCCCATATTTTCCAGAAGACAAAGTTTTATCTGGCCTTTTCTACACGGTAAACCGTCTATTTGGGCTTAAGATCACCGAGCAGAAAGAGTTTGATACTTGGCATAAAGATGTGCGCTTCTTCACGATAGAGGACAGTGAAGGTGAGCATAGAGGTAGCTTCTACTTCGACCTTTATGCCCGTGAAGGCAAACGCGGTGGTGCTTGGATGGATGATTGTCGTGCTCGCCGCCAGACGCCTAACGGCCTGCAAAATCCGGTTGCTTACTTAACCTGTAACTTCAATGCACCTGTTGATGGTAAGCCTGCGCTCTTTACTCACGATGAGGTTACGACACTGTTCCATGAGTTTGGTCATGGCATTCACCATATGCTGACCAAGATAGATGTGGCTGGAGTATCTGGTATCAATGGCGTGCCTTGGGATGCGGTAGAGCTACCAAGTCAGTTTATGGAGAATTGGTGCTATGAGGAGGAAGCGCTGGCTGAGATCTCTGGTCATCATGAAACTGGTGAACCACTGCCGAAAGCCATGCTAGATAAGATGTTGGCAGCTAAAAACTTCCAATCGGGTATGGGGATGCTACGTCAGCTGGAGTTTTCTCTATTTGATTTTAGAATGCATCTGGAATATGACCCACAACAGGGTGCAGATATTCAGGGTAAGCTCGATGAGGTGCGTAGTCAGGTTGCTGTAATTAAGGCTGCCGATTTTAACCGTTTCCAACACAGTTTTGCTCACATCTTTGCTGGTGGTTATGCCGCTGGATACTACAGCTACAAGTGGGCTGAAGTACTTTCGGCTGATGCGTTTTCGCGTTTTGAAGAGGAGGGGATCTTTAACGCGGAAACTGGCCGTAGCTTCCTTGAAAACGTATTGCAGATGGGCGGAAGTGAAGAGCCGATGGAGCTGTTTAAACGATTCCGTGGTCGTGAGCCACAAATTGATGCACTGCTGCGACACTCAGGGATTAATGCTTAAATCTGGGTGTAAAATTGAATTGTTTAAACGTTTTCGTGGTCATCGAATCAAAAGATAGATGCACTGCTGCGTCATTCAGGGATTAACGCTTAAGTTTGTTTAATCTCAAAAAATGCCAATCGGTTTAAATCGATTGGCATTTTTTATGGCCAATTTTTATATTCACAAGTTCAAAGTTAGCTATCCCACAGGAGCAGTTTACGCCAGCCATTTACATTTGCTGGACCACCTTTTCTGACAACAAAGTTACGTATGACCCTTCCCAAGAATGTTCGACCTTTAGAGGCTAATCTTATGATCCGGTTGGACTCGTCGATGACCCAAGATATTCGCTCTAATCTTTGTTGTTTAAAGAGACTGAAAATAGTATCAAGCTCTTGATGTTTATCAAATAGATCTGCAAGGCAGTGAACATCCTCCAGTCCCATTCCTACACCTTGTTGTAGTGCGGGAGGGCAGCCGTGCAGTGCATCACCAATTAACAAAACAGAGCCGGAGTATACCTCTCTGGATGCGACAGATTGTAGGCGGCCGGGAATAATCTCTTCATCACAAGGCACCGCTTGAATGGCTTCTACTACTTTATCTTCAAAGCCTTTAAAACGCTTCAGTAGCCACTGTTTGTCTTGCAACTTAGTCCATTGATGATGTTTATCGAACACATGAGCGTAACAGTAAACCTTGTTGTCTGGCATTGGGTAGCGCATGAAGAAACTGTCTGAGCCTAAGTAGTAGGTTGGTTGAAGATCGGCTGTTGGCTGCTCGATTAAAAATCGCCAATTGGTTACTTGTAGATCTTCAAGTTCCGGCTGATTAAATATCAGCTCACGCACCTGCGAGTTGATACCATCTGCGCCTATTACACAATCGAACTCCTCTACATGGGAGTCGCTAAAAGTAACCTTTGCCCCTCTGTCTAGCTGCTCTATGGTGCGTAGACTGGTATTGAAAGTGACCTTACTCTCCATTCCTTTGCGTAACAGTGTCAGAAGCTTAGCCCTAGGAAGGGCGAGGAAAGGTTGCTCGTTAAATGGCGGAGTAAGAAGAGAGGCCGATGATAGTAAGTGACCGTTAGGTTTTACATATTTTATCTTCTGAACCGCGTAGGAGAGCTTCAGCAGCTCCTCTTTTAACCCCAATCTTTCTAGGCCTGTTACGGCATTGGCGGGTAAACAGATCCCGGCGCCATCCTGACTCCACCCAGGTGAACGTTCAATCAGCGTGTATTTTTGTTGTAACTGGTCAAGGCGGCGAGCGAGAGCTAATCCAGCTATTCCTGCGCCAACAATTAAGATTTTCATCGGTTATCTTTATGCTTATCAAAGGAAAATTTTACACAGTATCGCATATAAATAGTTTAGGGATAGCTGATCTTATCGACCCGATTAAGTGCATGAGAGTGAGTTAGTTTAAAAGCCGAGAGAGGATAAGCGATATAGCTTGTCTTGTTATCTGGTATGACCTTTGTTAGCCTTTGCGCTCTTAATTTTCAAGGATGTGGGCTAAGTTCTAGATGAATCTCTATTTTAGGCTGTTTTGGTTGTTTGTTTGGCGTGTGCGCCACTGTAAATCTATCGGTTTTTTAGGCACCAGCCGCATCGCTTATCGTGCTCTACCTTGTGATTGTGATATCAATTTTCATGTCACTAACTCTCGTTATCCGGCATTTTTGGATCTGGCCAGAACCTATATGCTGGCTGAAATGGGCTTTTTGAACCGCTTTATTAAACTAAAATGGATGCCGATTGTTAATGCGGCCGAGTTTACCTATATCAGAGATATCAAGCCTTTTACTAAGTTTGAGATTGAAACCAGACTGGTAGGGTGGGATGAAAAGTATTTCTATATTGAGCAAAGGTTCGTCAGTGAAAATACCCTGCATTGTATCGTGCATGTACGTGGTGTATTTGTGTGTAAGGGCAAACAAGTTCCGATTGATACCATGGTGAAAGAGGTCAATTTTGAAGGCCCCGCTCCTGAGTTGCCGGCAGAAGTGGTGAAATGGAAAGAGTTTTTGCAGTTAAAAAAAGAGCGCAATATGTAGGACCCAGTGCATTTTAATGATTAAGCTTTTGCTAGAACCTAGAACTATTATGGTATTGGCCTACGGCCTATTAATACCTCTGTTTCGGCCAGCTCTATCTCCTCTTTTACTTGAAGGTAGGCTCCTCGTAACTGTGCCTGATCCCAGTAGCGGCTTAGGTTGTCATACTTAAATATTTGAAAATGCTCTTTAGCATAGAGAAGACAAGGGATGAGTGCACAATCGGCTAAGGTTAGGCTGTCCCCGCATACCCAGTGGTTAGTTTCGAGAATATCATCGAGGTATTGCAGAAAGCGTTCGATGCTTTTTTCTAGCTGCTTAAGCTTTATATGATTGGTGTCCTCAGGGTTAAGCTTTTGCTGCTCATGCTCAAAAAGTACATTACTGAGTTCAAGGTCGATTAATCTATCCTGCAGTCGAGTATCAAGAGATATGGAGCGTTTAGCTGGGATTAAGCGGGTGCCTCTTTTAGAGAATTCATTATCTATGTACTCAATAATAATGCTGGATTCAGGTATCAACACCCCCTTCTTGCTCTTAAGTAGAGGCACTTTCCCTGGAGGGTAAAATTGGCAAAAATCTTGTCTGGAGAGGGGATCGGAAAGCTCTATCACTCTAGGATAAAAGTTTGCCTGTTTTTCATAGAGTGCAAGCAAGACTTTTTGCGAATAACGGGAGAGTGGGTGATAAAACAGTTCCATTCCCGCCTCCTAGATAGTTGTGCTTTGGTGACTGTGTCTGTACTCGATGTTTTAAATGTATTGCAGTGAATTCAACTGCTGTTATTGGTAACTCTAGCTTATTATTCTTAACTCAGTTCCGCGTCAAATTCAATCTTTCATATTCTCAGTTTTCATCTTGGTTTGGATAAAGTCTAAAAATGCTTTGACTCTTGGGGGGATCACTTTATCGAAAGGGTGAATGGCGTAAACCCCGCCTTTATCGAGATGATAGTCAGGCAGAATATGTATTAACTCACCTTTTGCTATCTCATTTTCAACTAAGTAACTGGGCAATATAGCTATTCCGGCTCCCTGCTTAACCATTTGTGAAATTCCATGCCTGCTATTGCAGCAGATAAACGGAGAAACCTTAATGGTAAATTTATCACCATAGCTGTTCTCTAACAGAAGTGATTGAGGCAGATGAGTCGAAGTTTGCAATATCCATTGGTGGTTTAACAGCATATCAGGATGTAGGGGAGAGCCATGTTGTTGCACATACTCAGGCGTAGCCACGATATATTCATCGAACTGACCTAGTTTGATAAAGCTGGTATCAGTTGGTTGTTGAGTCTCGTTTTGAATGGCGATATCAACATTGTTTTCTAAGCGGTTGATGCGTCTGTCATCTAATTGAAGGTTGATCTCGAGTTTAGGAAACTGTCGGCGAAACTCACCAATATGGGGAGTGATAAACTGCTCACCAAAACAGATAGGGGTTAATAATGAAACCCGACCCCTGAGCTCAGTGCTTTTTGGTTGGGTGGTCTCTTCAGCTTGTTTAGCCAGTAACAGGAGTTCAGCACAGTGGTGGTAAAGTTGCTGACCATCTTCCGTTAGCGCCATCTTACGTGTTGTACGCTCAATCAGCTGAGTCTCACATCTCTGTTCCAATTTTTTAAGGTGTTGACTCACCATAGAGCGGCTGATCCCTAGCTCATCAGCCGCTCCAGTTAAGGAGCCCTGTTCGACCACATTAGCAAACACTAACATTCGATAGAGCTGAGCTGAATCCATCGCCATCCCCTCGTAAGTTTGATATCTAATTCTTTGACTGACTTTTGTTTATTCTTTATTTGCAAAGAGACAAAATATATAGAGATTGTTTATTAAAACTAGGGGGAAGAGAAGAGTTTGTCCAGCTTGTATTAGTGTATCTAGAGTTAATACTAGTTAGTTTAATCTTAGTAGAGTTCAATGAGGCGTTGTGTGCTGAAACTTAAAAACCACCTTATTTACAAGGAAGCGATATAAGTCGTTTTTAAACCTATTTTTAGATATTTTTGCTGAATACGCGCTATATGTTGGTAGACTATTTCTAATAAAGTGCAATAAAACCAACTCTCGACCTTGTTGACATTATGTTTCAAAATGTTTACGTTTCATACAACCTTCGATTGGTATCTGGATTATTATGCGCCCTACTTCATGGATGATGAAGCTTCTTATCACTGTATCTGTTCTGTTTTCACTTTCTGTATCAGCTATCCCCATCAGTGGCCCAACGGCCCCATCACTTAGCGGCACAAAGTATTCTTCCAGTGTTCAACTTGACTGGAATAGTATTAATAGTTGTAATTCTGCGACTTATGAAATTCAAGAGTCCACCAATGCAAGTTCGTGGTCGACAGTCTACACGGGGGCTGGAAATTCTGGTGGTGGTAGTGCCAGCTTTAGTCTTTCAACAGTAAAAGCCTTTGGTGGCGATAACCTTGGCGGTGGTGATGGATGTAATGTGATAGGTGGTGGACCCTTATTCATATCATTATCAGCTAGAACAAACTCTGTCTATTATTACAAAATCCGTGCCTGTGAAATAGGCATATGTGGCCAATACGGAAGCACGTTACAGCTAGGAGAGGCTGTAACTCCTCCGATACCAACACCAACACCAACACCAACACCCTCAATCGTAATAGAGCAGCTCGCCTACCATATTTACCAAGATTCTAGTGGCAAACTTTATCTCGTTCGCCCTCCTATATTTGTCCCAATAGCGGGGGAGATATTCGTTCCTATCTTCCTTGCAGATAAAGGTAATGTCATAGTCATGACTGAAAGTGGCGACACTTGGACATTATCAGAAATCACCTATGAAGAGTTTTTAGCTGTTAATGCTGTTAAAAAAGAGCAAGCAGCTGTGAGATACCAAAACTTAGAAGGGACGACAGATCTAGATCTTATTATCTCTCTTGATGGCCAATTTACTGATAGTTATATAGTTAGTGATATTAATGCTGGCGAGCATAGTGTTATTGAACGTGATATCAGCGCTGATGCTTGGCGCTCTATTGCTGACACCACTGTTGATAACGCAACAGGTTCAAACACAGCTCCATCAGAATCAGTCGATTTAACAGCCGCTGTGTTGAAAGGAAAGGCGGGAGTATCTGGTGGTCAAGCCAGCTACCAAATACCAATCGACCTACCACCAGGGCGTAACGGTATCCGACCTAAGGTATCGCTGAGTTATAACTCTCAAAGCGGTAACGGCATAGCAGGTGTGGGGTGGTCGCTCAATGCAGGCTCTGCCATTAGCCGCTGTGGTGCAACCTACGCCCAAGATGGTTTCACCCGTGCAGTCACTTTCAATGCCGGTACCGACAGACTCTGCTTCAATGGTCAACGACTTATCACGTCTGGCAGTTACGGCACCAGTGGAACTGAATACCGTACCGAGATGGACAGCTTCGTCAAAGTGGTACAGTCAGGTGAGATAAACTCAGCTTCAACCAGTTTTACTGTATATCGCCCTGATGGTTCACAAGCCACTTATGGCAGTAACAATAATAGCCGCTTCACCCCCGGAGGTTTAACCACCACGCTAACCTGGAAAGTGACGCAAGAGTCTTGGTCTGGTGGTAACAACACCATAGATTATAAATACGATACCAGCATAACTGGTGAGCATCTGTTATCCAAAATTTACTACACAGGTAGTAATGGCTCTCAAGGGGAACGCTATATAGATTTTATTTACGATGCGAGCCATGACGAACGAATTTCATTTATTTCTGGTGGAAAAATAAAACAAACTCGAAAACTACTACGAGTTGATACTTTTTTGAGCAATTCGCATCAAGTAAGTCGCTACAAATTGTCACACTCTCGCATGTCGGCGAGTAAAAGAAACCTTCTAGACAGCATCCAAAAGTGTGCATATTCTGGTGGTGTTGAGCAATGCGGATTACCAACGACTTTTGACTGGCTTTTAGCTTCTGGAAACGTTGCACAAGAAAAATTAGAATACTCCTCTTTATTTAATAACGTCATCATAATTAAAGACATTATGCCAAAAGGTGATGTTGATGGTAATGGAGTAGCTGACTTCCCTGAGGTCTTACTGAATGCCGAAGGAGACAAGATAGGTACTCACAGTAAGTACTACGATGATTGTCAAGTTAACCGCTATATAGGTATCGAAACGTGCGTCGCTTTTGATGCAGATATGGACGGCATTACTGATAGTCACCGTATAGTTAATGGGCAACTCAATATATCACTCAGTGCAAGTGGTGATTACAATACCTACATCCCATTAGGAAGTGGACAGAAATATAACCAAGATAGTGTTGTCTACAGTGGTGATCTTAATGGTAATGGTTACCCAGACCTAGTTCTGTATCATTACGATAATGCTAAACCTAAACTATATCGTTATCTTCATTCTGGTAATGTGGGCTCCCCGTATTCTAATAATGGCATAGAGATTTTCAGTTTTGGGATCTTCAGCGATGGTGAATCTGATTGGGACCAATCTATTTACCGTAAAGCAAATTTTATTGGAGACGTTGACGGTAATGGTTTTGCTGACTTACTCGTTACTAAGACGATTGTTCCAGGGTTCAATGGCGCCCATATTTCTATTCCTGGCGGATACCCTCAAGGCTTTTTGCTGGGACAGGGAGATGGTGGCTTCACCTACAAGGAATTTGAAGGCGGAAAGCCGCCAATCGTTGAATCAGCCAACATTTTTAACATGTTTATTGATGTTAACGGAGATGGTTTAAATGATTGGTTAGGCTGGAAAACTACAGAAGGTGTCTACTCTTCAACCCCAAACCTTTATGTCAGACTTAATAATGGTCTAGCAGAGTTTGGTGAGTCAATAAATCTGGGTAATGACCTCATTGCTACTCGTAGGTATGTTGCTATGGTCGACCCTTATGGTGAAGAGATACATTATCAGGTGCCACTTTTTAATGGTGCACTAAAAGTGAGTGACACAAACACTAATGGTGTTGCTGAACTACTACTTCCTGGAGAACGTATTGTTGAAGGCTGCTCCAAAGTCGTTGCATTAGATCGACGCAATGAGACATTTAAGGAAGTTGATAAATGTGGTGGGGAGCTATACGGCGACTACTACCCTTCATATAACTTCTATCCAGAAGAACGCGCGCAACCAACACAACTTATTGATGCAGCCAGAAAAGATGATAGTGTTTATAAATTTGATGCAATTGAATTTACTGTAAATGGGGGAGAGGTTACAGCAACTCGTAAACCGACAAACTTTATTGGTTCGGCGTCACAATCTTCAATACTTGACATCTTTGGTGAAGGTCTACAAGACATGTTGTTTGTCTATGCTCCGCGCGCTGGTAATTGGATAAAGAGTGGACAAAGCTTGCCAAGTTGGTTAAATGGTTATGGTACATACCTGTCAAGGAGTCAAAGTTCAACAGGAGAGTCTTATCAGGCTAATGATTATCTTACGAGTGCGACTGATGGTTTAGGAAATACTACAAAATGGTTGTATCGCCCACTCAGTACAGGCGTGCAAAGCGCAGGTGAAGAAAAGTTATATGGTGTTGCTCATAGCTATATTGATGGTAAATACATTAACTTTGGCTCTAGCATGTATGTGGTGCAATCCTTTGAGCAAAGTAACGGCGTAGGCGGTACTAATGAGACTGAATACGCCTACAAAGGCGCCATGTATAACCTGCAAGGCCGAGGATTCACCGGCTTTAGGGAGATAATCGAAAAAGATGTTGCGCGAAATCGCGTCACTTCAAGCGTCTTTAAGCAAAAATTCCCCGAGGTCAGCCTACTCGAGTCGCAAACGGTTAATATCGATGGCACCACGGTTGCGACAACAGAGCAAACTTGGGCCGATAACCCTCAGCACAGCATTAGCGGTGTCTATCACAACATCAACACCAGCACGGTCACCCATAGCTATGGCCTCAGCGGCTCTAGCGAGCAACGCTCCAGCGTTGAACAAACCATTGATACTGCCGATGTCACAGAGCATGGCAACATCAAAAAACGCACTAAAGTGGTCACTGACTATATCGATGGTGGCGCTAACCGCTACCAAACTGTGGTTGATACCGTGTTCATCCCCGATACTGATAACTGGTTCTTGGGTAAATTTGAGTCTAGAAAAACGACCACTAACGTCACGGCGCGTGGCTGGGCGAGTGACCCCTATACAAGTACCGACACCGAGCTGTGGCAAACCCTCACTGTCGACAGTTGGGACGCCACTCACTATAAACCCACTCAAGTCACTCATACCGCCAGTGGCAGCAGTTGTAGTCGGGTAGAGTCGACCACGCTCAATAGTTATGGGTTACCAAGTCAGGTCAGTGTCACAGGTGATAGCAGTAGTTGTAGTGCATTAACGGCGCGTAGCACCTCGTTCACCTATACCAAAAATGGCACTAGCCAAGCCGATGACGGCTACCTGCCCTATAAAGTCACTAACGCTAAGGGTCATGTGACGACAACCGAGTATGAGATGGGCTTAGGCGTACCGACTAAGGTCACCGCACCAAATAGTATCATCACCCAAACTCAGTACGATGCCATCGGTCGCCCAGTACAGATGAGCCAAACAGGCAGTCCGACCAAATACCTGCGCTACCTGTTAGCGTCCAGCGGCAGTCATGCACCAACACATGCCAAGTTGATGACCCGCACCACCTCTGCCGGCATGCCAACGCAAGAGCTCTATCTCGACAGCTTAGGTCGTACTCTGCGTAGCGCCACTCAAGGTTTTGATGGCAGCAATTATCAATATCTGGATAAAAAGTACGACAGCCTAGGGCACCTAACCCATGAGTCGCTGCCTTTTTATGATGGCGATAGCGCTGACTACACGATTTTCAGCGAGTTCGATGGATTCGACAGACCAACGCAGCGCAGCTTACCAAATGGTGAGTCGGGCGGGTTAATCTCCACCTATGACTACATAGGCCTTAAAACCGATATCACAGTCGATAGTCGTACTATGTCCCGTACCTACGGTATGCAGGGGCTGCTCTATGAAACCGTCGATGCCGCAGGTGGCAGTAACCGCTTCGCCTATGACGGCGCAGGGCGACCACTGATTATTCAAGACGCCAACAACAGTAAGATAGTCGCCAGTTACAACGGTTTCGGTCATAAAACTCAGGTTGTTGACCCTAACCAAGGCACCACCCTCTTTGGCTATAACACCTTAGGCGAGCTCGACAGCCAAACCGATGCCAATAGTGTGACCCAGACCTTCACCCTCGACACCTTAGGGCGTATCACAGCCAAAACCCTCACTGGCAGTAATGCCAATGGCAGTGCCAGCTACACTTGGGATACCCTTAAACAGGGCATGCTCAGCAGTGAGACTCAAAACGGCATTACCCGCAGTTATACCTATACAAGTAACCTGCAACTGGCCACCAGTTCGGTCAAGGTGGCAACTAGCGCAGGCGGTGACAATGTCACTCGCACCGTCAAGCATCAGTACGACAGCTTCTACGGCCGTCCTAAAGCGCTAACCTACCCCAACAACTTAACGCTGGAATACCGCTATAACGATACGGGCTACCTGAATCAAACCCGCAATGCGGCATCGGGGTACATCTACCGTACTGTCACCGACATGGACGCCGCCGGTCATCTAACGGGCAGCCAGATGGCTAACGCGCTGTTAACCCAAAGCAGCAGCTATAACAGCGAAGGCACCATGGCCAGCACCCAAGTTACTAGCAGTTTGGGCCTACTGCATCAGCACTATTATGAGCAATACGACAGTTTTATGAACCTCACCGCAGAGCGTAATGCGGTCACAGGGTTAGAGAAGCGCTACGTTTATGACAACCTCAACCGCCTAGAGCAGTACAGCTTTAGCAACGCAGGGTTTGCGATTTATGACAGTGCAACCCCGTTTGCGGCGACCGTCGATTATGGTTATGACGCTGTGGGTAATCTGCTTAAAAAGTCTGATTACAGCCGCAACACCGCCAATGCCTATGAGTACAACAGCAGCTGTACCTCTGACAGCAACGCGGGGCCAAATGCTGTCTGTGCCATCACGAAACTTAATGGCACTAAGGTCAGCTTTAAGTACGACAAGCGCGGTAACTTGATAAGCGGTGACAACCTCACCATGACCTACAATGCGCTGGATAAACCTTTAACTATCGTAGGTAGAGGAGCAGGCAATAACACCAGCACAGGATTTGTTTACGGCAGTGACAATATGCGTGCCCTGCAAACCCGCACAGTGAGCGGCACTACGACCAAGACTCACTATGTTGATAAGTTGTTTGAAACCGATAATGACGGCAGCTGGCGGGCGTACATCTCTGACATCGCCGTGCTAAGTTACACCCCGCAGAAGAGCCATCAACTGCTCTACACCTTGCGAGACCGCTTAGGCAGCGCCACTACTATGGTAGATCATCAAGGTAATGTGATAAGCCGCCGCTACTTCGATCCCTTCGGCCGCACCTCCACTGCGAGTGCTTCAGGCAGCTTTGGTGACCTACTCGAGACCAACCGTAATCGCCGCGGCTTCACCGACCATGAGCATTTGAATGAGCAGAAGCTTATTCATATGAACGGCCGTGTGTATGACTACAACTTGGGTCGATTTATGTCGGTGGATCCTTTGATCCAGAGTCCGACGTCGACGCAAAGTGTGAACCCTTATTCGTATATTATGAATAATCCGTTAGCAGGGACGGATCCTACAGGGTATTGTGGAACAAGGATTAAGGGCAGGTCTGCAGCAGGCTGTACTAGTTTTGGGGCGCAGGATTTACCGAAGTCTAGTAAAAAAGGGGGTAGAACAGAGATTAGCGGTACCATTACTAGTAACGGTGGTAATAACTACACTGCCACTTTCCAGTTAGATAAGAAAACAACCCTTGAAGTTGATTTTAAGATTAATGAGATTGGTGGGCAGGGGGAGATTGCTAGTGACTCTGGAGGCTATAGCGATGACGAGCTAATCTCCATGGGGTTCATGCCTAGCATGAGGTTTATTAATGACGCTGGTGGAGACTTCAGACTCCCTCCGGGTGGTGTTAGTATTGAACAAGATCAAGCGATAAGAAGTGATGCCTCTGGCAAAGCTGGGTTTACTGGTGCCGTGATTCTAACTGGCGGTGTATTATCGACATATATTGGCGCTGAAGCGGTTGGATTAGTATTTGTTGCTGGATCTGGTGGTGATATAACGGATGTGGCGATGGCTAGGTTGCCAGCTGCGAACAGTACCGCTGGTTCGATACGAAATGTTAATAAACTAGGTGGAAAGCAAAACTGTGCAAACTGCTCTATTGCAACCGATGCGACTATTGCAGGTAATCCCGCTTCGGCACTGAATGGCGGAATAACAACAGTTGCAGATTTGGAAAAGCATTTTGGTAATACTTTTGGAACTTTAACAAGTGCAAGTCGAATCCAAGCTCAAATGCTTAAAGCTGGTGATGGTTCCCGAGGTATTATATTTGGCTCTCGTGGTTCTCAGACTGGTCACTTCTTCAACGTCGTTAATCAAAACGGAACTGTTAGGTTCTTGGATGGACAAACTGGTGGAGCAGCCAATTTAGATGGATTTAAAAGTTTTAGTTTAATGAAAACAAATTAGAGATTAAGAATGGAAATTATTACGCTGAACGATGCAAAATCTTTAGCTCAAAAATACATTGCAAAACTAGACTTGGGTGAAGAGCTTGTAATTCTTGATGATGAAACTTTAACAGAAAGTTTTGGTTGGGTTTTTTTTTATAACACAAAGAAATTTCAAGAAACTGGTGATTTTAGATATATGGTTGGTGGAAACGCACCAATCATTATTGATAAGAAATCAGGTAGATTAAGCGAGACAGGGACGGCTTACGAAATTAGTCACTATATTAATGAGTATAAAAGCCGAGAAAATAATTAAAGGATTTATAGAGCCACCCACAATTAATAGGATTTATAGAGCCACCCACAATAGGATTTATAGAGCCACCCACAATTAATGGCATGTCTTGATGCCTCTTACTATGCTTTACTTATGAGCTGAAATGAGAGGTTGTTATGCCCCGTCCAAGAAGAAGTCAAATTAGTTTAGAAGATACACCTATGTATCATTGCTGTAGTCGTGTCACGAGAAGAGCATTCCTGTTTGGTGATGATGCGCTTACTGGCAAGAACTACGACCACAGACGTGATTGGGTTGAATCTCAGTTGCTGAAGCTAGCAGCGGTCTTTGCTATCGATATCGCGGCTTATGCGGTGATGTCCAATCACTTACATTTGGTCTTAAGAGTCGATATCTATGAAGCGAATGCTTGGGGCGATAGGGAGGTTGTTGAGCATTGGCATAACTTGTTTAAAGGCACAGATATCACGCAAAAATTTACCAAAGGAGAAGTGATAGAAAGCTTTGAAGTTAATAGTTTAAAGCACTCAATAGCGCAATATCGAAGTCGATTGAGTGATATTTCTTGGTTTATGCGTGCTCTAAATGAGCCTATTGCACGTATGGCGAACAAAGAAGACAAGTGCACAGGGCGGTTTTGGGAAGGGAGGTTTAAGTCTCAAGCCCTGCTCGATGATGCGGCCGTATTGGCTTGCATGGCCTATGTAGACCTTAACCCTATCAGAGCCAAGATGGCTACAACCCCAGAAAACTCAAACTTCACCAGTATACAACGACGTATAAAAGCAGCGCTAAATGGCGAGCAGCCAACATCGTTACTGCCATTTGTGGGTAATGAACGTAACGAAATGCCAAAAGGACTGATGTTTAGCGCTAAAGATTACCTGCAACTCGTTGATGATACAGGGCGTATTATTAGACAGGATAAACGTGGTGCCATTAGCCAAACTTCACAGCGAATACTCGATAGACTCAATATTCCTCAAGAAAACTGGCTAAAGCTCTCGACTGACTTTGGCGATTTATTTAAAGGAGCAGTAGGAACACTTCAAGAGTTAGATGCTTTTTGTGAACATCAAGAGAAAAAGCGCAGGCAAGGTGCTGCAAATTGCCATCGATGGCTAGACAGCGCTTAGCTCACTTGTTTTAGGTAAAGAGAGTACGCTTTACCAATCAAGCTCCCAGCTTGATGCTCTTGTTGCCTGATTTTCAGTAAATTGACCCATATCCCCTCTTCTGAACCAATTTCTATTAGCACTCAATCTGATTATTAATGTAAGAAAGCGAAAACTTCTACTTTGATAAGAAAGGGCATTCATTTTGTGAAAATTATAAGAAATTAAAATGGGTGTCTCAATAAAAGAGAGAAAAAAGCCGCTAATGGATGGGGTCATTAGCGGCGGTAAAAAGGTTGGCAATTATAGTCGTTTATGGGGGACGGAGTAGTGATGCCGAACCTATGGCACTAGAATGACTGTCAAGCCTGCAACGAACAACTCGCCTAAAAGGCAGTTGACAGCATAAGATGCCTTAAGTGGGCTTAGTAAGCTTGGGTTGTGGCTATAACCTGATTTTTCCGGTGACTCTAGAACCATTTTTCGTTGCTAATCCCCCTCTCTCTAGCTTGCTTTCTCTTATCATTTTCATACTATAGAGCCCAATATTTGTTTGAGTGTCAGTATAAAAATATGAGCCAGTTAGAATCTTTTTCATCTATTTATCAAAGAGCAAGTGAGCGTAAGGGTGGAGATGAGAGCCTTGAGAGTTTGCTTACTTCCAGTTTGACGCCAGATGAGATTGGTCAATATAAAGATGCTGAACTTCTCTCTGAGATGAGTAAAAAAGTATTCCAATCTGGATTTATCTGGCGAATCGTTGAGAATAAATGGTCAGCGTATGAAGCGGCTTTCTTTGGTTTTGAGCCACACAAGGTATTGATGTTGTCTCCTGAGCAGTTACAGGAGCGGGCGAGCGATCCCAATCTTATTCGTCATATGAAGAAGACCATGGCTATCTATGATAATGCTCTGATGACCCATGATATTGCCCGTGAGCACGGCAGTTTGGCTGAATATATCGCTAATTGGCCAAGTGAGGAGATCACAGAGCTTTGGGCTGTGCTTAAACGCCGTGGTACTCGATTAGGTGGTAATACAGGTCCCTATTTTTTGCGGGCGATAGGTAAAGATACCTTTTTGCTAACAGGGGATGTCCAAGGTTACCTCACTTCTCATAAGTTGGTGGACTTTGGTTTTAGCTCCAAGAGCGGTTTAAAGCAGGTTCAGGGGGTATTTAATACTTGGCAGCAGCAATCGGGTCGCAGTTTAGCTGATATCAGTAGAGTGCTTGCTTGCAGTGTTGGAGACAGTCGAATTTAAATTTTTAAACTAAAAAAACCAGCCCGGTAGGGCTGGTGGATGTTCGCCAAGAAATCAGCAATAAATAGAGATAAAGATTGAGCTATGTCGCAGGGTAAAATTTAGAACTTAAAAGCTTTTACTGACACCGATTACAAATCGGTCATCAAAAATTTCTGTTTGTGTACCATACACCTTATGTGTTTCATCGACGGTGCTGCCGTGGTATCTAAGGTCAAACTTAAGACCGACATAAGTTTTGCTGATACCTAAGTTCCAGTGACCCCAACCTTCAGCGCCTTCGCCATCAAGCTCTTGGTAACCAACTGATCCAGAAAGGTTAACGCCATTGCTAAACTCATAGCTTGGGTGAATTGCGTAGTTAACACCTTGCCAGCCATCGACACCAAACCAATCATCTATCGTTGGTGTTACTTCCAACTGTATGTTGGCTTGACCAAACTGCTTGCCCACTTTAAGCCAAAGTTCGGTGTAGTTTGAGTATGAAGCACCTGGGTAAAGATATGAGAAGACCATCACGTCATAGGTGATACCACTGTCACCAAACTCACCAGCTTTACCGATAAATGGTGCGGTAACGATCTCAAGGTTTGGATCGGCGAACTTGATGTTAGAAGCGAAAACACCACCATACCAACCATCATCGTTACCCCAACCTAATGTACCTTGCACCACAGGAACATCACCGTCTAAGGTTTCAGATTCACCACGGAAAACATAATCAGATGCAAAGGTTAGGTTGCCATTGATGGTACCGCCGAGCACTTGATTATTCTCTTCAGCCTGAACTTGAGTTACAGAGGCTGCTGATAGTAGTAATCCACTTAATAGTAACTTGTGTTGAAGTGTCATCTTGATAGTCATGGAAGTCATCTCATTTAATGTATTTGTTAGCACAGAAGCACTATAGGGGGTATTTGTGAATAGCAATGGGGGATGGGATGAATCAATCGCTAATAAATATGAACAATTATGAATGAATTGCTATCAGAAGGAGTCAGCGGAAGGTGTGAAAAATTTAGTTAATTATTCCAATAGTTTCAGCGGCCATTAAACATGCAGGCAACAAGCACATCTAACTGACGATGGATTTAACTTACCTGTAACATAAGAGTCTGATCTAGTGTATAAATTTGCATTAGCTTACAAAATTCCCACCGCTTCTCCTTGTTGCAAACGGTCAGTTATGAGATAAAGACAAGTTCAAATCTTACACAAAAAATTATGCTGCCCACGTGTATAAGCTGCGGAGTTTCCTGCTGCTCGTATTTGTGACCTCGACTGGTGGCGTCAATTAGGAGTTCTCATGCGGCAAATAGTGAAAATTGCCTCTGTTTTAAGTGTGGCGTTATGGATAACTGGCTGTGACCAAAAACCAGAAGGTTCAGGTATGGCGGCAGGCCCACAAAGTGTCCCTGTAAATGTGATAAAAGTGGCAACTCAACCTCAGGAGATCACCTTGGAGTTGCCTGGCCGAAGCCGTGCGTATTTAGAAGCAGAAGTACGTCCACAGGTCAGTGGTATTGTACTGGCTCGTAGTTTTAATGAGGGTGGAGAGGTCAAGAAAGGCCAGTCTCTTTATCAAATTGATGCGTCGCAGTATGAAGCTGCGTTAGTGAGTGCGAAGGCTGAGCTTGAGCGCGCACAGGCGGCTGAAAAATCGACTAAGGCAACGGCTAAACGTTTTAGCTCACTGATTAAAAGCAAATCTATTAGTCAGCAAGACTTTGATACTGCTGAGGCTAACTATCTGGAAGCCAAAGCCAGCGTTGCTGTCGCCAAAGCGGCAATTAACACTGCTGAAATTAACCTTGCATACACTAAAGTTGAATCGCCAATTTCAGGTCGTATCGGCAAATCTAACGTGACTGCGGGTGCACTGGTTGGGGCTGGTCAAGCGCAAGCATTAGCAAACATCTCACAGCTTGACCCAATTAATGTCGATATCGTTCAATCGAGCACGCAGATGCTACGCCTTAAGCAACGTATTGCCAGTGGCCAGTTGTTGCATGATAATACGGCTCCAGTTGCCCTATTTTTGGAAGATGGCAGCCGTTACAGCCATAAAGGTAAGCTGCAGTTCGCTGAAGTTACCGTCGATGAAAACACTGGTGCCGTAGTACTACGCGCTGAGTTCCCTAACCCGGATGGTCTGCTACTACCTGGCATGTTTGTTCGCACTGTACTGACGGTCGGAACCGACCCTGAAGCGATTTTGGTGCCACAAAAAGCCGTGACTCGTAATCCTAAGGGTCAAGGTGTTGCCATGGTGGTTAATGCTGAGAACAAGGTTGAGCCTCGTATTGTGGAGACCGCTGAGGTTATCGATCATCAGTGGTTGATCACTAAAGGCCTAGAGGCTGGCGATCAACTGATTGTTGAGGGGCTACAGAAGATACGTCCAGGTGCGCCAGTTACACCTCAGTTAATTTCTGAAGCGAAAGCTCAAGCAGAATAGTAGGGCAAATTTATGGCACGTTATTTTATCGATCGCCCCATCTTTGCTTGGGTGATCGCCATTATTATTATGCTGGCGGGACTTATGGCCATTAAGGGCTTGCCCGTATCCCAGTATCCCAGTATTGCGCCGCCAACGGTGGCTATTACTGCTAACTACCCAGGTGCTTCAGCTAAAACGGTTGAAGATACTGTAACGCAGGTGATTGAGCAGCGTATGACTGGTCTTGACCACCTGCGCTATATCAAATCTACCAGTGATAGTTTTGGTAATGCAGAGATCACACTAACCTTTAATGCCGAAGCGGATGGTGATATCGCTCAGGTACAGGTGCAGAACAAACTACAGTTGGCGATGCCTTTGTTGCCTCAAGAGGTACAAGCACAAGGTGTGGGCGTCGCGAAAACCAGTGCTGGCTTCTTGATGGTACTGGGTTTTGTTTCTGATGATGGCAGCATGGATAAGGCGGATATTTCCGATTATGTGGCGGCTAACATTCAAGATCCAATGAGTCGTGTTGCTGGTGTGGGGGATATTCAGCTATTTGGTGCACAGTACGCGATGCGTATCTGGTTAGATCCAATGAAGCTGAAACAGTACTCATTGACCAGCGCCGATGTGGTGATGGCGATCCGTGAGCAAAATGCGCAAGTTTCTGCTGGTCAGTTAGGTGGTTCACCTTCAGTGAAGGGGCAAGAGTTAAACGCGACTATTTCTGCCCAGAGTCGTCTACAAACCGCTGAAGAGTTTGAGCAGATTGTACTGAAATCTGATGTGAGCGGTGCCAAGGTGTTCCTTGGTGATGTCGCGACAGTCGAGGTCGGTGCAGAAAGCTACATGGTGAACTCTTTCTACAATGGCAAACCTGCATCTGGTATGGCAATTCAGTTGGCAGCTGGTGCTAACGCACTGGATACAGCTGCAGCTGTTATGGCTCAAATCGATGAGATGAAACCATTCTTCCCACAAGGTTTGAATGTGGTTCTGCCATTCGATACAACACCATTTGTGAGTAAATCTATCGAAGGGGTTGTACACACTCTTCTGGAAGCTGTAATACTGGTATTCTTTATTATGTACCTGTTCTTGCAGAACTTCCGTGCAACGCTAATCCCTATGATTGCAGTACCAGTGGTATTGCTGGGTACATTCGGGATCTTGGCGGTGACGGGCTTCTCAATCAACACCTTGACCATGTTTGCTATGGTGCTGGCCATCGGTCTTCTGGTGGATGATGCCATTGTTGTGGTGGAGAACGTCGAACGTGTGATGGCGGAAGAGGGTTGTAGCCCACTGGAAGCGACTCGAAAGTCGATGGATCAGATCACAGGTGCCTTGGTCGGTATCGGTTTGACACTGTCAGCCGTATTCGTGCCTATGGCATTTATGTCTGGCTCTACTGGTGTTATCTACCGTCAATTCTCTATCACTATCGTGTCAGCTATGGCGCTGTCGGTATTGGTGGCTGTGATTCTAACTCCTGCGCTATGTGCCACTATGCTCAAGCCTGTGGAGAAGGGTCATGGGTACACCAATAAAGGCTTCTTCGGTTGGTTTAACCGTACGTTCGATCGCTGGACGTCACGTTACGAAGCAAGTGTCGCCGTTATTATCAAACGTACAGGTCGTGTATTTGTTATCTATCTGGCGCTAGTGGTTGCTACTGCTTGGGTATTTATGCGCTTACCAACGGCATTCTTACCAGATGAAGATCAGGGCGTTATCTTCTCTCAAGTGATGTTGCCAGCAAATGCGACTCAAGAAAGCACCATGAAGGTGATGGATAAAGTGAGCGACTACCTGCTGGAATCTGAAAAGGAAAACGTACAATCTGTATTTGCGGTTTCTGGTTTTAGTTTCGCGGGTATGGGTCAGAACATGGGTATCGCCTTTATTGGTCTGAAACCTTGGGATGAGCGCTCTAATCCTGGTCAGGATGTACAGTCGATTGCCAATCGCGCTATGGGCTACTTTATGACGATTAAAGAAGCCTTCGTGTTTGCATTTGTTCCCCCTGCGGTATTGGAGTTGGGGACAGCGGGTGGTTTCGACCTCTTCCTACAGGATAAGAACGGTCAAGGCCATGATGCGCTTATCGCTGCCCGTAATCAGTTGTTAGGCATGGCAGGACAAGATCCTAATCTAGTGGGTGTACGCCCTAACGGTCAGGAAGATGCACCACAATACAAGCTTAATGTCGATCATGCCAAGCTGCGTGCTTTAGGCCTTAGCATCAATGATGTTAACAGTGTATTGGCAACGGCTTGGGGTGGCAGTTATGTGAATGACTACATCGACCGTGGCCGTGTTAAGAAGGTATTTGTTCAAGGTGAAGCTGAGTCGCGTATGCAGCCAGAGGATCTAGACAAGTGGTTCGTGCGCAACGATCAAGGTGAGATGGTGCCTTTCTCGGCTTTCGCTACTGGTAGCTGGGAGTTTGGTGCGCCGCGTTTGGAGCGTTTTGGTGGCTTACCTGCGGTAAACATTCAAGGTGCTACTATGCCTGGCTTTAGTACCGGTGCGGCCATGGACAGTATTGAGACGATGGCAGGTAAATTACCAGCTGGTTTCGGTATTGCTTGGAACGGTCTCTCCTATGAAGAGCGCTTATCGGGTAATCAGGCGCCTATGCTATATGCCTTGTCTATCTTAGTGGTGTTCTTGGTATTGGCGGCCCTGTATGAGAGCTGGTCAGTACCTATTTCGGTCATATTGGTGGTTCCATTAGGGATTATTGGTGCGCTGTTGGCAACCTATGGTCGCGGCCTTAATAACGACGTGTTCTTCCAGGTGGGTCTGTTGACCACTGTGGGTCTAGCGACTAAGAACGCTATCTTGATCGTAGAGTTCGCGAAGGAATACTATGAGAAAGGCGCCTCTTTGACTGACGCAACCTTGCATGCGGTACGAGTGCGTTTACGCCCAATCCTGATGACCTCATTGGCCTTCGGTTTAGGTGTTGTGCCGTTAGCTATCAGTACCGGTGTTGGTTCTGGTGCGCAAAATGCGATTGGTACTGGTGTTGTGGGTGGTATGTTAAGTTCTACCTTCCTAGGTATCTTCTTTGTGCCACTATTCTTTGTGATTGTTGAACGTATTTTCAGTAAGCGTGAGCAGAAAAAGAAAACAAGCACTGAAGTCGCAGAGTGATCTAATGACTCCTTGATAAAAAGCCCGGCACTTGCCGGGCTTTTTGTTGCCTCATAGATAAAAGCGAGCCTTAAATCTCCCTTATTAAGAGAATAAAATTTACTCTTAAATCGTAATTTTTTCAGTGCTAAAACCGCGTCTATTTTATCTTTTAAGTGTCTTTATAAAGACTTATATATCAGCTACACCTTTAATATCTTCTATAATAGAGCTAATAGGTTTATTTTTAGCTGCTAAATATCGGCGTAAGACCTTAGTGATTGTTAGCAGTAAAGGGCGTATTTGAAACAGGAAATAGAGAGAATATAAAAGTAAGAAATATAATTCAGATATAAAAATAAGAACTGTTTCCTTGGATATATATTTCAGGAGGAGGGCTATGGTTAGTCGTAGAAACTTAAAGCAGGAGCATGAACTTGCTGTGCTGAACTCTTTTGCCGACCACTTAAAGCTAGAGGGGAAGTCGCTTGAAATTTTAGAGCAACCAGATCCACCTGAAGCCATTGTTAACATAGATAAAATGAAAACTTGGATTGAGATCACCGATGCTTTTTTAGATGAGGAGCATGCTCGCAGCTTAATGAATAGTATCGCCGATGATGTCCCCCACATTGTTGATGAAACACGTGACGAGGCTGAGATTGAGCCTGATTTTCAATCTGTGGTTCATGGGGTGATTGCTAAGAAATATGATAAGAAAACCATGCTGCAAGCCCATAGAACATTCGGGCGTGGGATCTTACTCGTCGGTATCTTTACTCCGTTTAACTCTGCCAGTGGTATTGCCGATGAGGAGAGAGAGAACATACGTGAGCTGGTGGACAATAAAGCTAAGGCGATATTCGATAAAATCTATGTTTACGATGGTACCTTAGAGCACAAGTTTTATCTTCTGTTTGAGCAGTTATAACAGTACGAAAAGTATGGCTCGATAAACAGAGTTTACCGAGCCATATAATAAAGTGCTTTATGGTGTGTAGTAGGTTGCAGCGCCTGGGCCTACTGGGAAACCAAGTACGAATACCCAAAGGAAGAAGAAGCAGGTCCAACCGATAAAGAAGACGATCGAGTAGGGCAGCATGGTCGCGATTAGCGTTCCAATTCCTAAGTTCTTCTTATACTGCGAAGCAACCGCTAAGATCAGTCCAAAATAACTCATCATGGGGGTGATAAGGTTGGTCACTGAATCCCCAATACGATAAGCCGCCTGAATGGTTTCAGGTGCGTAGCCTACCAACATCAACATAGGTACAAAGATAGGAGCGGTTACGGCCCACTGAGCCGAAGCGCTACCGAGCATAAGGTTGATAAACCCACACATCATAATAAATAGTACAAATACCAGCGGGCCGGTTAGGCCGATGGCGTTTAGGGCATCGGCGCCAGATACCGCAAGTACTGCACCTAAGTTAGTCCATTTAAAGAAGGCAACGAACTGCGAGGCAAAGAAGACGAGTACGATATACATGCCCATTGAGCTCATGCTGTGGGACATGGCATCAATCACATCTTTATCACGCTTCATGGTGCCGACCACTTTACCGTAAACCAGACCTGGGATCGCAAAACAGATAAAGATAAAGGCCACAATCCCTTTAAGGAAAGGTGAGCCTGCAACTAGCCCTGTTTCTGGGTGTCTGAGGGGACCATTCTCTGGTACAACAGTTAGTGCGACGAGCGCAGATAGGACTACAATGGCGATGCCTGCCGCCTTTAGCCCTTTTTTCTCAAGTGCCGTTACTCCATCCATGGGCTGATTAGACAGGTCGATATTGGCCTCACTTGGATCGTATTTTCCAAGTTTAGGCTCGACAATCTTCTCTGTGACTAAGGCGCCCAAACCTGTGATAAGGAAGGTCGAGACAAACATAAAGTACCAGTTCACCTCAGGACCAACAATGTAGTCAGGGTCAATCATCTGAGCAGCTGCTTCTGTGATCCCTGAGAGCAGAGGATCGACGGTGCCCAATAGTAAGTTTGCACTGTAGCCACCAGAGACACCAGCAAAGGCTGCCGCAAGGCCTGCCAAGGGATGACGACCCAGAGAGTGAAATATCAAGGCTGCCATCGGGATAAGCACTACATAGCCAAGCTCTGAGGCGGTGTTAGATACAATACCTGCAAAGACGATGGTCAGTGTGACTAGACGTTTAGAAGCGCCCATTACGAGTGAGCGCATAGCCGCTGATAACATGCCAGAGCGCTCTGCGATACCGACACCTAAGAGTGCGACCAGTACGGTTCCGAGGGGAGTAAACCCTGTGAAGTTGGTGACAAGGTTTGAGACTATCATTCTCAAGCCTTCGGCGTTCATTAAGCTGACCACATGGATAAGTCCATCTTCGCTGCGGCCAGAGGCGCCAACAGGTCTTGGATCTGTCACGGTAAGCTCAAAATAACCAGCAATACCGCTGATCACGATTACGGCCATACAGAAGATGGCAAAGAGTGTAATGGGGTGGGGAAGTAAATTACCTAGGCGTTCGACAATATTCAGAAAGCGAACAAATGCGCCACTTTGTTTCTCAGGAGACCCTGAAGAGTTGAGATCTTGCGGCAAGCTCTCATCTTTATTCAATCCCATTTTTTATCCCTTTTATTATATTTTTACCGTCTGTGTACTAATTATCATTAGTCGCGGCTTTTTCTTACTCGAAATATCCGAGTGGACTCTTCATAGTGTCCTAGTTGCTTTAATTCAAACTTAATTTGGCTTAAAAATGGACGTAGAGAGGCGATAATATCACCATTATGGCTCCTTATTAGACTTCTTAAATTGGTTTGGTGTCATCTGGGTTCGACGTTTAAATTCGGTATAGAAGGAGGACTTGCTGTTATAACCCACCTCATAGGCGATATCTATGATGCTCATATTGGTATCGATGAGTAGATGTTGGGCATCTTTAATTCGGTATTGATTGATCAGATCGAAGTAGTTTCCTTGGGTTTGTTGATTGATGATCTGGGACAGGTGGTGGGTGCTGAGTTTTAGCTGTGAGGCTAGTTTGCCCAATGAGAGGGTTGAATCTTTGTAGATCCCTCTCTCCATCAATAAATTAAGATGATGGATCACCTCTTTTGCCAAATCAGTTGTTACCGATGAGCGGTATTGTTTATCCAGTGGGTCAGGTTCTGGGCTTGCTTGGCCTACCTCTTGTTGGAGCTCTTGTGCTTTTTTGGGGAGCAGCTGATGTAGATCGGCATCTGATATGAGCTTTTTTCCCAGCACTGGCAGATAGTAAAAGATCATACAGCTGATTGCTGTTATCACCAGAAGTATGGATGAGATCATCCAAGTAAATTGGTGTGGCAGTCGAAATAGAAAGAAGAGAAAAATCACGATAAAGCTGAGGCTTATTCCTAAAAATGCGCCCTTGAGTTTGTTCATCTCTCTGAGCACATCTTGCTTCTTATTATTGAGTTCTACATGCAGTTCTCGCCAGCTTAGGTAGAGGTAAAACAGGCCCAAGCTACTGAGAATAAGCAGACGAGAGAAGCGGATAGGCGTCATCGACAGGGGCCAAGATATCACCTCTTGAGCATAAACCTGTGAGAAGAAGTGGCTCTTACCTGCTTCATCCAAAAGGTTATAGGGCATCATGATAGCGAGATAGATAAATGGGATCACCAGATGTCTGGCATTTCTCCACTGAAACTCATCACTTAAACCAACACTGGCTTTGAAATAGAGATAAAAAAAGATAGGAACCGAGACTGATAGAGGGCCAGAGATTGAGATGATGTAGAGAAAACTCCCTCCCTCCTCAAAAATTGCCAGCTCGATCATCAAGCTTATCAAACCCACTAACATCAGTGAAAAGCAGAGCCGCGCCTTGGCATTTTGATGGGGCGTGGTGGCCGCATATCCCATCATAAAGAAACTCATTCCAACAGAGATAAGCAACAAGATTGTCATTAACTGCATCGCTTTCCTCTGCTCTACCTTGTGATGCCGATAAATGGCCTGTGTTACTGCCTTTTAACAATTTAAACACTAAAAATTGAGGTGTGAATTATAACCTTATGATTTTTATTGTAAATCAAAAAGTCCGAACGGGTCGGGGCGGTCGAGTAGAACCCACATAGATAATAAAGTAACAAATGGTTATCAAACCATGAACTTTTATTTTGATGAAGTGGTGTGCCCATGGAACTCACAGGGTGGCAGCTACCAGAGGTTTAATTGCGATGAAATATAATAATAAACAGAGACACCTTACACCTATCGCACTGGCATTAACATTTGCGTTAGCCGGTTGTAACAGCAGTGATAGTGAGCCAGAAGAGGAGGTTGTGTTACCAAGTAGCGCAAAAATTGAGTACACCTCCTTTGGTGTTCCCCATATTACAGCATCAGATTTTAAAGCCCTAGGTTATGGACAAGCTTATGCCCATGCTCAGGAAAATATGTGTACTCTGGCTGAGCAGATCGTTGAAGTTCGTGGAGAGCGAGCGCTGACTTTTGGTGCCGGAAACGGTAACTCAAATCTCATCACAGATTTTGGAACTCAAGCCTTAAATATCTATAGTGATGCAGAAAACTCCATTGAGGGGATGACCGAGGAGCAGCTTGACTTGCTAACAGGTTACGCGGATGGGTTTAATCAGGCGGTGATCGATAAAGCGGGCTCACAAAACTACCCCTCTCCCTGTCGTGGGGTCGATTGGATACCTGAAATTACCGTGACCGATCTGCAAGCTTATCATCTTAAGTTAGCGCTATTTGCCAGTGGTGGTGCATTAAGTGCGCAAATTGCGACAGCCTCGCCCACCACGAGTGAAAAGGCACTAGGGCAAACTTTTAATGAGATCGCCGCTCAAAACGAAGGCTTGGGCAGTAATGGCTGGGCGCTAGGCCGTGATAAAACCGAATCTGGTAGTGGCATGCTGCTCTCTAATCCACATTTTCCCTGGGGTGGTAACCTGCGATTTGTGGAGAACCATTTGAAGATCCCCGGTGAGATGAATGTTACCGGCGTCTCTTTTGTTGGTGTCCCAGGAGTATTAATCGGCTTCAATGAGCATGTTGCTTGGACTCATACCGTCTCTCAATCTAAGCGTTTGACTACCTACCGCCTGACGTTAGATCCTGCCGATCCGACCCGTTATCTCTATGATGGTGAGTATAAGCAGATGACGAGCCAAGATTATAGCGTCTCAGTTAAGAATGAAGATGGCAGTCACTCTGAGGTGAAAAAGACCCTCTACTCTTCTCATTATGGCCCCATGATTGGCTGGTATCCTGATGGCAGTGCTGTGACCTATCGCGATGCGAATCTCAATAACGGCAATATGGTTAGTCAATGGTTTGCCATGGGACGAGCGACCTCAATTGAGGAGTTTGAAGCGGCCTTTGCGACCTACCAAGGGATCCCTTGGGTCAATACCATGGCCACAGATAATAAAGGTAATGCCTTCTATATCGATGGCTCAAGAGCACCTAACCTGAATGCGTTTGCGCTGGTTCTGCTAAAGGACTTTGTTAATAACGATCCTGTAGGTAAGGCGTTGTGGCAAGGCGGTCGTGGTCAGCTTGTACTCGATGGCAGTATGTCACTGTTTGAGTGGATAGATACTGGCACTACACCTATTCCTGGCGTTGTTCCTTTCGAGCGTGCGCCCAAAGCTATGCGTAGTGATTATGTTTTCAATGCTAATAGTAGTCATTGGCTTACCCATGGCACTGAGCCGTTAGAGGGGTACTCCCTTGTGTATGGCCCAGAGCAAACGATCCGTAGCCCTCGTACCCGTATGAATGCCACTATGTTAGAGGAGCATTCACCTCTAGGGATCTCAGGTGCTGACGGTAAGTTCAATATTGATGAGCTTAAAGGAGTGGCTACCAGTGAGCGGGCACAAGTTTCTGAACTGCTTAAAGATCAGCTGGTGGAGCGCTGTACAGGAGTAACGGATATTACTCTTGAGAGTCAGGAGGTTGTGGATATCTCTGCTGCGTGTACCACATTAGCAAATTGGGATGGTCTATATCGTAATGAGAGTCAGGGGGCTCATGTTTTCAGAGAGTTCCTTAA
Source organism: Shewanella nanhaiensis (assembly GCF_019457885.1). Taxonomy (GTDB): domain Bacteria; phylum Pseudomonadota; class Gammaproteobacteria; order Enterobacterales; family Shewanellaceae; genus Shewanella; species Shewanella nanhaiensis. The sequence goes on along the minus strand of NZ_JAHZST010000013.1, from coordinate 122,422 downwards.
AGTGTTTGATGTGGGTGGTGAGCAAGCCTTGAGTGATAGTCTCTTTAGCAAAGGCTTTAATGTCAAAAGGCCTATAGCAACACCTTATCAGCTGATGGAGCATGAAGGCAGCAGTAACAGCGATCCTATCCTGCAAGCGTTAGCTGGCACGGTCAAGCATCTTGCTAGTGTGAATATTCCACTGTCTGCGCCACTAGGCTCAATCCAATATCATATGAAAAATGATGAGAAAATTGCCATTCCCGGCGGTGGAACCATAGATGGAGTCTTTAATATCAACACAGGTAGCAGTGCTAAGGTTGCCAGTTATGGTTACCCAGTATTCCATGGAGCGAGCTGGTTAATGGCACTGGAGTTTACAGAATCTGGACCTCAAGCTGAGGCCTTCTTAACCTATGGTCAGTCACACGACCCCGAGTCTGAGCACTTTGTGGATCAAACTCGTCTGTTCTCTAAGGGGGAGTGGCGACCTGTTGTGTTTACTGAAGCGCAGATTGAAGCTGATTTGGTTGATACGATTGAGTTAACTTTAGATTAAATCAAGCTTGTTGGTGTTTATAGGGCGTACTCTGCAGAGTGCGCCCTTTTTTTCGATTTTTAGGCAAAAAAAATGGACCCATGCAGGTAGAAGCATGAGCCCAAAAAAGGGGATGATGGTGATGCAATTAACCTCTAGATATTATCTAAAAGCTAATTATTTGGTTGAGTCTAATATAACGATAACTGTCTGAACCGAGACTGAATGAGATATTCAAGTTAGTCATAATTTAATTATGACGTTACCAGTATTTTAGGCTGGATTTAGTTTGTGCTTATCGTTTAGCGGATAAAAAAAATGGCCTCTGGGATAGAGGCCTAAGTAAGACACGATTAATAAGCGTCCTTGGTGGGATAGAGAGATATTAAGCGTTATTGCCTGTACGACTGCTGAATAATGATACAGAAGCGAAAACTATTTTGTTATTGAGTATACAATCCCCCTCTAATAAGGATTATCTTAGCTTTAGTTAGGCTTTAAGCACTGTGAACTTGGCTTTTTTTGAGGTGGTGGTTATTTTTTACCGTTTCTACTTTTTGTTTAGTATTACTGTTAACAAAGGGTTACACTATTTCTTGCTTAATAATTTATTTTAAATCGTAATTAAAGGCATTAATTACTGATTTAACTTTATCGGGTTCGTTTATTCGGGTTTAACTAACCTAGAAAGGCTTTTTTAGTCTGACTATTTTGAAATATGCACAATTAGCACCCTCTTTAATTCGGTTTTTCTAGTTGATAAATCGCTGGAAATAGTGGGAAAAATAGGTGATGGTAGTGGGTTGTGGCTCGATAAAGATTGAAGATCTGGATAAAAAAAATAAAAGCAATAAAGAACAATAAGGACATAGTATGGATGGAGTGTTATTAGGTTTAGGTCTGGTCGTGATTATTGCCTACCTTTGGTATGTCAGCTTGGTCAAAAAGCGCAATGCCGGGCGTGAGGCACTGTCAGGCATAGATGTACAACTGAAGAAAAGGGCTAATGTCGTTCCTAATATTTTAACGATCGCTAAGAAGTTTATGGATCATGAGAAATCACTTCTTACTGAGATCACAGAGTTAAGAGCCCAAGTTACTAATAGTTATGACAACAGTGATGCCACGGAGATTAAGCAACATCTGGCGGCTGCTGAACGCCTTAATAGCAAGATGGGGCAGTTGATGGTAACGGTAGAAAACTATCCTGAGCTTAAGTCTGACAATACCATGCTTCAGGCGATGCAGACCTATAATGAGGTTGAGGCGCATATCTCAGCAGCGCGTCGTTTCTATAATGCCTCGGTGACAGAGTTGAATAATGCGGTGGAGATCTTCCCCGGTTCAATTATCGCTTCGATGGCGAATATTAAGGTGATGCCTTTTTATGAGGCCGATGAAGCCGCTAAAGCGCCAGTTAATGCCGCAGATTTCTTGAATTAATCTTAATTGCGGCCCTTGGCCGTAAGCTTCACTGAGTTTAAATGAATATTGTTAGTTTTATTTTTGGGGCGCCGATTAAGCCTAAACGTCAGTCTAAACCTCTCGTTGCTGTCGGTGATGAATTAACCTCGCTGCAGGCTCACTATGATGAACATATTGAGCCATTAACCCGTAAATTTGAGAATCGCCGTGTTGCTAGTTTAAAGGCCCTTAGACAGCGACTGTATATGAGCTTGGCTATATTTGTTGGTATCTTTACTGTTTCGGTGCTTATCGATAACCAACAGAGGTTAGGGCTTCCTTGGCCGTTTTTTCTTCTTCCTCTTATCCCCTTAATCTGGTGGTCCTCACGACCGGTTTCACGTTATAAATCCGATGTAAAAGAGCGAGTCTTCCCTAAGATATTTCGCTATTTCGGTGATGATTTTATCTTTAGTTCTACCCACCAAATGAGCCTCTCGGCGTTAAAACGCTCTAAGCTACTCCCCAGTTATGATAATGCGAGTTTTGAGGATTATGTTCAGGGAACTTATAAAGGGGTAGAGATAGCTATTAATGAGCTTGAGCTAACCAAAGAGGTGAAGCGGGATAAACGTAGTGAGACACAAACTGTATTCAATGGGGTGATGGTGCAGTTGAGCTGTCATAAACCTTTTACTGGTCATACTGTGGTGGTGAAAACTCGGGGAGGATTGATCAACTTCCTTTCGGATTCTTTTAAAAGCCTCTCTCGAGTAAAACTTGAAGATGTTAGGTTTGAGAAGCAGTTTGATGTGTTCTCTTCAGATCAAATTGAAGCTAGGTATCTGTTGACGGTGACCTTTATGGAGCGGCTTCAGGAGTTGGCTAGCTGCTTCAGTGGCAAGATACAGTGCGCATTTTATGATGATAAGTTACTTATCATGTTGGCAAGCAGTGAGGATAGGTTTGAGCTAGGCTCCATCTTTCATGGCGCCACCTTTGAGTATGAGTTCAGTCAGATTAACAAAGAGATGCGTCAGTTATTTGCTATGATTGAAGTACTCAAACTCGATGAATATACGGGCCTATAGATGATATTAGCATATAGAGAGATAAGCCTGTTTAGGGGGATGCAGATACTCTTTGTTTGTCTAGTCACCCTACATTCTCTCTCTACGCAAGCTGCAGATAAGCCTCACTATAAAGCGAGCCGCTCAGAGAGTGGTTTAGTTGTGACGGGGCAAGTTAATGAGCTAGCCTCTGAATCTGTTGGCATCAAAATGTTAGATAACAGCAGTGCTCAGATCATCAACAGCTCCTCAACCTCCCTTAATCGCTCAGCAGTGGCCCCTAGGCCTGAAAAGAGAGCTCAAGCTGTATCATCACGCCATGTGCTGGATAACTCCAGTGCTGGAAAGCAGTACCGCCTTGAGACGACTTCTGATGATCGAGTGAAAGTTTATCAGTATCAGGATGAGAATGGTGTGGCCGTGTTTACCGACCACGCCCCAGGTGCGAGCGAGTATCAGGTGATTCTTTATGATTGTTACGCCTGTCGACCAGACTCAGATCTTGATTGGAAAAAGATGCCGCTTTATTCGAAGCGTTTCGATGATCTTATTCAACTTGCGGCGAGAAACCATCAAGTTGAACCCGCTTTAATCCGCGCTGTTATCCATGCTGAGTCTGCCTTTAATGTCTATGCTATCTCCAAAACTGGTGCCATGGGCTTGATGCAGTTAATGCCGGAAACTGCAAAGGAGCTTGGGGTCAAAAATGCTTTTAAACCTGAGCAAAATATTGATGGTGGAGCTCGGTATTTAGCTAAGATGCTTAAACGCTTCGATGGGGATATCGAGCTAGCCTGTGCGGCTTATAACGCAGGCCCAACAAGGGTCACCGAGCATAAAGGGATCCCACCATATCCTGAGACCATAGCGTATGTTGAGCGAGTTAAAATACTGCTAAAGCGTTATCAGAGCTTAGGGTGATCTCAGTGTGGGCAGAGCGTGATCTAGCTTTAAAATAGGCGGCATTAAGCTGTACTCAACTCCCTATCTGACTCTATGGCTGAGTTAAGATGTCTCCAGACCATAGGGGCGACAACGGCAAAAATCACTAAGTTAGATACCGGCATCGCCAACCATACTCCATTTATCCCAAATACCTTAGGAAGGATAAAGAGGAAGGGCAGTTGAACCACCATATTACCAACAGATATCCACAGGGACCTCCCACCTTGGTTTACGGCCATAAAATACATGATCGCCAGCACCACAAACCCATCGAGAAACATCGCAAATAGATGCAGTTGAATACCAATTATTGTCTCTGTCATCAAGGCGCTATCTTCACTGTTAAACAGCCCAATAATGGCCTCGGGAAACAGGTTTAAAATCAGCACCCAAAGCAGGCCCGCAGAGATTGAGACCTTAGCGGCAAGCTGAAACATACGTTTGATGTTTTTGGGCTCCCTTGCGCCGAAAAAGAAACTGACGGGAGGTTGCATCCCCTCACCGAGTCCCTCTGCGACAAAGTAGTAGAGCACCATTAGATAACCAACAATCGCAAATGCCCCGACGGTTAATGAAGATCCATACTCCATAAATAGCCGGTTGTGGAGCGCAAACACGAAGCTGGTATACAGGTACATGACAAAACTTGAGGCGCCCAATATCATGATCTGTCCGGCTAGTTTTGGACTAAAAATGAATGCAGAGGCGTTAAATTTGAAGTCTGTTTTTGATGAGATAAAGTAGCCTATCCCTAAAATAGACACAGATATCTGGGCCGAAATAGTGGCGATGGCTGCGCCATGAAGTGCCATATTAAATTGCACTATCAGCAGATAATCGAGCACGATATTTAAGCATGCGCCCATGACCATCAGGCCGGTGGCGATATTGGGGCTTTCATCATTGCGAACCAGAATGGGGATCGCAGCTGCGAGAATCGTAAATACTAAAGACCAAGTAAAGGGAGTGGTATATTGCTGCGCCATCAGTAGGGTTTGCCCGCTACCGCCTTGCATGAGCAATAGGGTGTCGACACTAAAATTTAATATGATAGAGCCGATTAACCCAAAGCCAATAACGAGCAGAAGAGCGCTGGCTAAGGTGCTGTTTACTTTGGTTGATACTGAGTTTTTTTCATCGGCAGTTAGGCTATTCTCACCGCGATTGATGGAGAGTAAGCTGCCTGAGCCCATGCCTATCATTAGACCAATACCAGCGAAAATATAGATGATAGGCCAAGCCATGTTAATACCTGCTAGCCCTTGGTATCCAACGTACTGGCCAATAAAAATACCATCAACAATTTGATATAGACCATTGACCAGCATCGCCGCAACCGAAGGGATGGCGTAACGCCAAAATGTTCGGCTGATTGAGCTTGGTGTCTGATCTGATGGTGATTGATAGCTGTGCATGAGTTTCTACTGGTATTAATGGGTAGCGATAGAGTATCTTCAAATTTCGGATTGAATAAGTTAGTTAGTATCCGCTTATCGGATAGGTAGTTTAGGGATTGGTAATGATAGTGATAGGGGGAGTAGAGTGAATTGGAGTTTGTATCAGCTGGAAGCTTTTGTTCTATCTGTTAAATATGGTTCGTTCTCAGCAGCAGCAAGAAAGCTGGGGAGAGCACAGTCACGAATTAGCACAGCCATTGGTCACCTTGAAGATGATCTAGGTTTTGAGCTGTTTGATCGCAGTGCCAGACTCCCTGTTTTGACCCCTTGCGGTGAAGATATGTTTATTGAAGCCCAAGCTGTACTGCAGCAGTGCCAGCGTCTTGAGTCTCGCGCCATGACGCTATCAACGGGGCAGGAGATAAGCCTGACAGTTGCCATGGATGAGGCGGTGCCGATCAATGCATTTGAGTCTCTGTTTGAGCAGGTATCGATAAAATTTCCGCTGCTAAAACTCACTATCATCAATGGTTCACAAGATGATATCGGCTTGTGGGTTGATGAGGGAAAAGCCGATATGGGCATCTTATTTCACTCTCGCAACGAACTGCCTGAATCGTTGGAGTTTATGTCCATCGGCCAGTTTAAGCAGTCTTTGATTGTATCGGTAAATCATCCTCTTGCTCAGTACCCGGCACCTAAAATTAAAGAGTTAAATCAGCACCGACAGCTAGTGATCCGTGATCGAATGGGGGATAAGCAGGCAAAATCACTCGCCGCTAACCATTGGTATATCGACAGTTACTACTATATGACGGCTCTGGTTATTCGTGGAGTAGGTTGGGCACTGGTTCCTGAACATATCGCCGATAGTGAGTGGTATTCAGATGATATCGTGACTCTATCAACTGAGCATATTCCCTCTCCATTACTGGTTGAAATAGGCGTCGTTAATCGGCGGGATCAAGCTTATGGCCCTGTAATGGAGTGGATCTTTTTAGAAATTGAGTCCATGTTTAAGAATAAAGTGAATAATTACAGTAACAAGTCGGAATCCCCTTAAAGAAGATTGGAAGTAGAAACAGAGATTAGGGGGGTGATAAGGTGAAAGTATGCTAACTGGTTTGAAGCAACAACTTATAGAGCTTGAACTTTATCTGCTTAAGTCTGAAGTCAGATCTTCGGCAGAGGAGCTTGCTAGATTGATCCACGATGATTTTTTAGAGTTTGGTGGCTCAGGTATTCGCTTTGGCAAGGAGGAGGTATTGATGAGGCTGCCTAAAGAGAGGTGTCCTGAGTTTTGCGCTACCGATTTTGAGTTAAGGGTGTTAGCACCGGATCTGGCTCAACTGCTTTATCGTGCGTCCATGATTAAACCCGATGAGTTTATTACACGCTACTCTCTGCGCAGCTCCCTTTGGAAAAAAAGTGGAGACAATTGGCAGATGATTTTTCATCAGGGCACGCCCTGTGAAGCATTTTAAGCCTTTATTTCTAGATGAAAAAAGAGCCAGCTTAAAGCTGGCTTGTTAATACTATTCAGGCACTTCTTGCTTGATGGTGGTTTTGCCACCGCCTTGATTTAACAAAGGTGAAAGATATTCAAGTATCTCACTTGCCTTAGTATCGAGCTGCCAAGGTGGGTTAATGATCCACAAGCCCGCTGCAGTCATACCAAATTCGTCGCTGTCGGCTCTGATCGCTTGTTCGATCCTAAGCTGATTTTTAATGCCGCTTTGAGCGAGAATTTTTAGCATACCCTCTGTTTGTGCGCGGTTAACCACCGGATACCAAAGCATGTACACCCCGGTCGCAAACTTCTTGTGGGCCTTGATAATTGCATTGGGCACATCTTGATAATCAGTTTTTATCTCATAACTTGGGTCAACTAAGATAACCCCGCGTCGCTCGCGAGGAGGAACCGCAGCGATTAACCCTTTTAAGCCATCATCTTTGACGACGCGAATATGGCGGTCACCAGTGAACTGCTCCTCAAGCAGAGCATGATCAGCACCGTGAAGTTCATGGAGCACCATGCGCTCTTTTTCATAGCGATTCATATCGACAAATGCTGGTGAGCCAGGATAGAAAGAGAGTTCTGACTTGCCTTGGTTGAAGTGAGCCACATCCGCAATGTACTCAGCCAGTGGCTCAGGCAGATCCTCTTTTCCCCATAACTTAGCCACGCCCTCTAAATACTCACCTGTCTTTTGGGAAAACTGATCCGTTAGCGCGTAACCGCCAGCGCCAGCGTGAGTATCGATATAGGCGAATGGGGTTGGTTTCTTATGCATCAGTTTTAGCACTTGCAGTAAAACAGAGTGCTTTAATACATCGGCATAATTGCCTGCATGGTAACCGTGGCGATAACTCAGCATGATGATTCCTAAAGGGTTTCGGCATAGCGATAAGCTGGATATCGTTAAAGGATAACTGAACTTGGCTTTGCGAGATTAATTTGGGTACGGCAAATATTGCCTGATTTGACGGATTATAACCCAAACGCTTTAAAATATATCTCCTGAAGGGAGCTTTTGGCATAATAGAGGGATAATCACGCTAGATCGAGCCACAGTGACCCAAGTTAATCAAACTAAAACCAGTTATGGCATCTTCTTTAATCGCCATTATCCCACTATCGAGTCTGCTTGCGAGCGCTGGGACCTTGTTTATGATGCCAATGCTGAGTTTGAACTGGTATTTGAAGATAATATTCTGACTCTTATAAAACGAGATGAGCCTAAGTTGAAAGGGATCTCGGTCGATTTTGTGTCTGGTGCCGTGGCGCACAGACGCAAATTTGGTGGCGGTCGAGGTCAATCTATCGCGAAAGCGGTTGGGCTTAAACAGGGGGTTAACCCCAGTGTTGTCGATGGCACCGCAGGGCTTGGACGCGATGCGTTCGTGTTGGCGAGCTTAGGTTGCAAGGTCACTATGGTTGAGCGTCACCCAGTGGTGGCGGCTCTGCTAGAAGATGGTCTGCGCCGCGCCTATGAAGATGCGGAAATTGGGGACTGGATGCGTGAGCGTATGAGCCTGTTTCATGGCTCGAGCATTGATTCATTAGCAGACGCAGCGCACTCGTCAAATACAGAGGTGGACGTGGTCTATCTAGATCCCATGTATCCCCACCGCGAGAAATCTGCCTTAGTTAAAAAAGAGATGCGTGTGTTCCAATCTTTAGTTGGCGCCGATCTCGATGCCGATGGCCTACTCACCCCTGCAATGGCGCTCGCCAGTAAGCGAGTCGTCGTAAAACGTCCCGATTATGCTGAAGACTTAGATGGCATTAAGCCAAGCATGGTGATCGCTACCAAGAAAAACCGCTTCGATGTCTATGTTAAAGCGGCGATGACGGCTTAAGTTTCCGTTTAATCTGTTCGGCTTATTCTGGTATTTGTTGCGATAAAATAGGTGAGTAAGCTAAAGAGGGTAATACCAAGAGCATCGGCGGCTAAGTCCATCATATCTAATGTTCTTGTGGGTATCAGCCCTTGGCTTAGCTCCTCCATCAGAACAAACAGGCTAACAGCTATGCTGCCCCAGTAGAGCTTAAATCTTCCTATTGAAAGGGTTCTACAGCGGGAAGCTAAGTTAGCAAGCAGGGTGAGTAATCCAAATAATCCGAAGTGGCCAAGTTTGTCGCCATAAGGTAAGGGTTGGATAAGATCAAAAAACAGATTACTGCTTCCTGTATTTGCTTGATAGATGGCCCATAGAATAAAAACAAAAAAGCCTAATGCTATGCTTACTGTGAGTTTGTAGAACACGTGCCTAAATCCTTTTTACCTCTTCATTGGCCTCATTGTGACAACTACCCTGCATATGTACAGTGAATGAAAGTTCACGATTAGGAGGAAATGAGGTTTTGATTTAAATTGGTTGAATATTTAGCCTAATATTAATACTAGAAATTTTAATTCTGATTGAGGTCGATGATGATTAAACAAGGGGAGAGAGTTCCAGATGGCGCCATGTTGGGTGAGCTGACTCATGAGGGGATGTTGACTCATTGTGTGACCGATCTTTTTGCTGGTAAAAAGGTGGTACTGTTTGCCGTCCCAGGGGCTTTTACACCAACTTGCTCTCAATCACATCTGCCGGGATTTGTGGTGTTGGCCGATCAGTTTAAGGCTAAAGACGTTGATATTATTGCCTGTGTTTCGGTGAATGATGCCTTTGTGATGAAGGCCTGGGGTGATAGTCAAAATGCATCTGAGATTATGATGCTGGCCGATGGCGATGCCAGTTTTACTAAGGCGGTTGGTCTGCAGATGGATACGGCTGGCTTTGGAGGCATACGTTCTCAGCGTTATGCCATGGTGCTAGAGAATGGTGTGGTTACCGAACTTAATGTAGAAGCGCCTAAGATGTTTGAAGTGAGTAAGGCGGAAGTTATTCTGGATCTGCTTTAAACCTAGATGCTTGTCTGTATATAGGAGCTTTAAAGCTCCTTTTTTTGTTTAGGCTGCTTTTAATTCTTTCTTCTCTATACCTAAGCTTAGCTTAAGGGAAGCCAGACTTGAGCATGGAGTCCTCCCTCGGCTCTATTGGTGAGTATCACCTCGCCTTGGTGGCGATCGACAATACGTTTGATAATAGCTAGCCCGAGTCCAGAGCCTACACTGCCTCGGGCAATATCTCCCTGCGTAAAAGGCTGAAACAGTTCGGGGATCTGATCTTCAGGTATACCTGGGCCATTATCTTCGACACTAAATCCGACTCGCTTGCCGTCAAAGTGGGAGCTTAACTTGACCCAACCTTGGCCATAACGGAAGGCGTTTTCAACTAAGTTACTGAGAATACGCTTAATGGCAATGCCCTGCATGGGGATATCTGGGCAAGTGGCGAGCTCAACCTCAATTTTGCCTTCACGGTTTGACTCTGCTTGCACTACGTCCTGAATCAGGTAGTTGATCTGCTCCTGCTCTCGGGTGCTCTCCTGATCTTGACGGATATAGGCGATAAACTGGTTAATGATGGCATCCATATCTTCGATATCGTGGACTATGCCATCTTTAAGGTATTCATCCTCCTCAACCATCATCTCTGAAGCGAGACGAATACGGGTCAGTGGGGTGCGAAGATCGTGGGAGATCCCCGCCATCAACAAGGCCCTGTCTTGCTCGAGCTGCTTCATGCTGTGGGACATCTGGTTGAAGGCGTTGGTAACTTCGACAATCTCAGTCGAACCATTGAGTGGTAGCGGTTTAGGATAATCTCCCATTGAGACCAAGATCGCCGCTTTTTGTAGACGCTTTAAAGGCCTGTTTTGTTGTCTGGCGAACCACCATCCGCCAGCAACACTGAGCGCGCCTATGACCATTAAATAGAGAGTGAGAGGGGAGAGATCGTATTCATTGAAGCCCGTTAGCGGAACCTTTATCCAGATTGATGGCGCTTGTGGAGGACGGATCCAGATCTCAAAATCATCGCCTTGGGCGATTCTTACTTCAGCCTTGCCACCTAAGTGCTCTGACATCTGAGATGATAGAAAGCCATAGTAAGTGGTCTGCTCTATGCCTGCCGCTCGTGCTTGTTTCTGATTATATATCTTCATACCATCGCCGCGAACTTTCGCATTGAGGGCATCAACCATGGTTAGGTGTTCACGGCCAACATCGACACCGTCGACGAATAGTAGCTTCACCTGACGGGCAATCAGTTGGTTAATTTGCTGATAGGTTGGCTGAATAAAGTAGGTGGCTACAGAGAGGTAAGATACTAATTGGTTGATCAGCAGTAGGCAGCCAATTAGCATCACAGTTTGACTGAATGAACTACGGGGAAGGATCTTTTTTAACCACTTCACTCAGAACTACCTTATGGTTTAGATTTATTCGGCCAATGAATCTATTGATCTATCGACGAGCAGCGCCATCGGGAACAAAAACATATCCCAGTCCCCACACTGTTTGGATATATCTAGGATTAGCCGGATCTTTCTCAATCAGGCGTCGTAGACGTGATACCTGAACATCGATTGAACGCTCTAGAGCCGAATAGTCACGTCCGCGAGCCAAATTCATTAGCTTGTCACGGGAGAGTGGCTCTCTAGGATGGCTGACCAGCACTTTGAGTACGGCAAATTCACCGCTGGTAAGAGAGATAGCCTCTTCACCATGGTACATCTCGCGTGTTGCCAGGTTAAGAGCAAACTCACCGAAGGTGATCTCCTCCTCCTGTTGAGTCGGAGCCCCTGGAACATCTTGGGTTTGACGACGCATTACCGCTTTGATTCTGGCAAGTAGTTCACGAGGATTAAAGGGTTTTGGTAGGTAATCATCGGCGCCAAGCTCTAGACCGATAATGCGGTCTACTTCGTCGCCTTTAGCGGTCAACATCACAATAGGAATAGGGCTACCATTTTGGCGTAGTCGACGACAGATTGAGAGACCATCTTCCCCTGGCAACATGAGGTCTAACACTAGCAGGTGAAAATTCTCACGTTCGAGCAGTCTATCCATCTGCTCAGCGTTGGCGGCACTGCGAACTTGATAACCTTGCTCCATTAGATAACGTTCGAGTAAGGCTCTTAGCCTCATATCATCATCTACAACGAGTATTTTAGAGGTTTCCTGTCCCATGCTTATTATCCTTTTGATAGGGATCCGATGGTAATCGGTAGCCAACTGGCTGATATTGAATACGAATATTTATTATAGGGCTAATATAGCCGTTTTTCCCCATCGAAGACCAGAGGTGATTTAGCCAAGCCTGCTTCTGTTATCAATCTGTTTCTTTGTTAAACACTGTTAACATGTTGAATTATAGGTTTAAGTTTACTGTATTGCTAGTTGGCAACCGAAATTGTAACTAAATTGAAATGAAGAGGTATGGAGGCATAATAGCGCTATGGGGGCTAAGAAGTGTGAGGTTTAGGGCGGAAGTCGGTCATCATTTTAGGTGCTTGTATCCGAATGCATAGCTTAGTAAAGTAACTGGTATGATAGCTAAATAGCATAATGCTCTTTAGTAGGGTTGACGCTAGGAAAGGAAGGAAATTACATGTCGATCACGATTAAACGACCAGTTGAACGAAAAAAATTATCGGAAAGAGTTGAGGATGAACTCGAAGAGATGATCCGTCAGGGGGAGTTTGCTGTAGGCGATATGTTGCCGTCTGAGCGTGATTTGATGACTGCATTTGGTGTTGGCAGGCCTTCAATTCGAGATGCGTTATCATCCCTGTCCCGTAAAGGCTTAGTGAAAATAAGCAGTGGAGAGAGAACCCGAGTGACCCGTCCCTCTGCCGATACGATTATTGCAGAGCTGTCGGGGATGTCTAAAGACTTCTTGAATCAGCCCGATGGTACTCGATATTTCGATCAGTTAAGGCAGTTTTTTGAGTCGAGTTTAATACGTTATGCGGCCGAACATGCTACAGATGAGCAGATTAAAGAGCTGGAATATGCCTTAACACTAAACCAGAAAGCCATCGATATTAATGCCCAGTTTAAGAAAACTGATATTAACTTTCACCGAATTATTGCAACTATACCGGGTAACCCTATCTTCTTAGCTATTCATCAAGCTCTGGTTGATTGGGTCATAGATATACGACCTGATAAAGCTGACTCCAAAGGGCTAAATCAGAAGAGCTATGAAGATCATGCTGCCATAGTGGAAAGAATTAAGGCCCATGATGTGGAAGGTGCTGATGCTGTATTGATGAAACATCTGCAAAAAGCCTATGACTTATCCTACTCTGAATAGTCCTCACAGCTAAACGTAAGGGCCTTTGGGCCCTTTTCTATCTCTTTTGCCCAATTTTTCCTCTAAAAAAATGTCATTAATTGTCACTAACTGGTTAACAAACTGTAGCCTTATTTAGTTCTAGCTGGTATAACAGGTATACAGCGTAAAATATGTACACTTGGTGAAAATATGAGTTGTTTTTTAAGGCGATGCCTCCTGTTATCCATGATCTTGTTTCCAGTTCTTGCCTGCGCAGAGGTACGTCTTGATTGGAAAAGTGTGGAAGGGGGGCATCTTCTTAATGAGGTTGAGGTATTTGATGGTGCTTTTTTAGGCTCGGCTTCTGGCTCACTAATTCTTTCAACGGGTGCCAGTTTATCGGGGGGGGAGCATGGTTCAATATCTAATGAGGAGCCGCTTTTAGTTTTTTGGAAAGATGTAAAAACCAGTCAGTGGAAAAAGAAGATAAGCCAGATCTATCATGATCTTAGTGGTAGTGCTGTTATTGAGCATAAATTTGGTTTGATCCTTGCTGGTGGTCATAACTCAGTATCTGCTTCTGACAAGGTATCTCTATTAGCTTGGAACCCTAAATCGGAAGAGTTAACCAAATATCCGCTTCCTTCTCTTCCTTATAAAGTGGCAACTAGCTCTGCTGTGATAATTGAAGAGAAGCTTTATCTTTATGCCTATCAGGAGGGAGAACGACCTAGTTTTTATCGTCTCAATTTAGCGGGTATTAAGGGAAAGCAAGTAGATAATCGTGTTGATATCAGTTTAATGGTTGATGAGCAGTGGGAGTTACTCACTCAGCTCCCTATTCCAGCGGAGAGTGATCTTAAGCTTACGGTACAAAACGATGGTTTTGGCGAGAAAGTGTACGGGATGTTTAATCAAGCACGAGATGGATCGGTTGCGGAGAAAGAGGCCAAAGCTGCGGAAGTGTGGAAGTTTGATCCTACTCGTTTGGAGTGGCAATCGGTTGGAGCAGTAAAGCTTGCCGAGAAGCTTATCTCTTCAAGATTTAATGCTGTAACGCCTTTAGGCCAGTCATATATCTTGGCGCTAATGGATGACGGTAAGATACTCTCTTTTAACGCGATTACGGCTCAGTGGAGCGAGTATAAGCAGCATTTATTATCATCTGAAAGTGAGTCAAAAAGCTCTAATACTCCTATCTTAGCCAAGGCTGTTGCTTCCCTTGACGGCGAACTCTACGTGTTAGCCCAGTATCAAGATGGAGAGCGAGATAGTAGCTCGTTATTGAGTTTGAGTGTCGAGAGTAAAGTACAAGATTTTGGCAGAATAAATATGACTGTACTGGTCGTCTATCTCGCACTGGTAGTTATGGTGGGTCTCTTCTTTGCGTTAAGAAATCATAATACCAATGATTATTTTAGAGGAGGGCAATCGATCCCTTGGTGGGCCGCGGCTTGCTCTATCTATGCCACCATGCTGAGCTCATTAACCTATGTCGCACTGCCCGCCATCGTTTATCAAACGAATTGGATTCTACTCGTTGGGATCTGGATGATCATTGTTGTTGCTCCTGTGGGGATCTATATTGCCATCCCTTTCTTTCGTCAAATCGATGCAACTAGTGCTTATGAGTACCTCTCTAAACGATTCAATATGGGAGTACGCTTATTTGCGAGCGCACTATTTACTCTGTTTCATATTGGGCGTATGGGAATAGTGATGGCGCTGACAGCACTGGCCTTGTCTGCCGTGACGCCACTAACCGCGGCTGAGAGTGTGATGATCATGGGAGTGTTATGTCTGTTCTATTGCACTATCGGTGGAATAGAGGCGGTGATCTGGACCGATACCGTGCAAACTATCATTTTACTTTTAGGTGCTCTTGTCTGCTTTGTCACTATTATATCTGGCATCGAAGGCGGTATATCGGGTTATATCGATATCGGTTTAAGTGGTGACAAATTTAAGGTCGTGGATGCTGACTTTAGCTTAAACAGCATCACGACACTGTCGCTCTGGGTGATTGTGATCGGTGGCATTGGGCAAAATCTAACGAGTTACACTGCGGATCAGGCTATTGTTCAGCGGTATATGGTGACGACCGACATTAAAGCGGCTGAAAAATCAATCTGGGCAAATGCCTTGATAGCTGGACCTGCTTCCTTGCTGTTTTTTGCCATTGGCACCGGATTATATGCTTTTTATTCCACTCATCCTGAAAAGCTGGATCCTAACTTACAGATAGATCAAATCTTCCCTGCATTTATCGCTACTGAGTTACCCGTTGGGTTTGCTGGGCTAATCGTGGCAGGTATTTTTGCAGCGGCACAATCCACGGTTTCCACAAGTATGAACTCCATTGCAAGTACCTTGGTGACTGATTTTATTAAGCCTTTTGATCTCGTTAAAACGGAAAAGGGGTATATGAGTGCTGCACGTTGGTTAACCTTCATCATGGGAGCCTTAGGGACAACTGCGGGGCTTATCTTTATTGATCCAGAGATCCGTTCATTAATGGAGGCCTATTTTAAAGTGATAGGTATGTTTATGGGGGCATTAGGCGGTCTATTTGTTCTGGGGGTTATGACTAAAAAAGCCAATGCCACAGGAGCCATGATTGGGATCTTATCTGGTGTGTTTATTATGGTTTGGGCTTGGAAAGCGGGATGGGCAAATGGTTACCTCTACGCGACGATTGGTATTCTCTCCTCTTTTATTATTGGTTATTTGGTGAGTTTACTTAAGCCTTGTGAGGATAAAGAGGTCGAAGGCTTGACCCTTTACACGATGAAAAAACCAGTAAACCAAGGTCATTAATGGGTAAAGGTTAGTCTTAGGGCGATTAGTAATTTAGGAATTAAGATGTCTGCAATCAATCGAGCTTTGGAAAAACAGTTAGTTAATCAATTGAAGGGAGCACTGATAGCCTCATGTCAGCCAGTGGATGACGGTCCTATGGATAAAGTGGAGCATGTGCGTGCCATGGCGCTGGCTGCAATTGCAGGTGGTGCCAAGGGAGTGCGCATTGAAGGCGTTGAGAATGTAAAAGCCGTTGCTGCTGCCACTGAATTGCCTATTGTTGGGATTATCAAACGGGATCTATCAGGCTGTCCAATCAGAATTACCCCCTTTGTCGATGATATTAAAATGCTAGCAGATGCTGGGGCTAAGATTATTGCATTTGATGGGACTGACAGAGTAAGGCCTGTGGATGTAGAAACTTTACTTAATACTATTCATGAGTGTGGCTGTATCGCCATGGCGGATTGTGCAGAGTTTGAGGAGGGGATAAAGCTGGCAAAGCTTGGCTGTAGCTTTATCGGTAGTACTCTGTCAGGTTACACGCAGGATCAAGCGGTGCCTGAACAGCCAGATTATGAGTTAGTTGAGAAATGGCAGTTACAGGGATTAAAAGTGGTTGCTGAGGGACGCTATAACTCACCGGAGCGAGCAGCTAAGGCGATAGAGTTAGGGGCATTTTGTGTCACTGTTGGCTCGGCAATTACTCGGATTGAACATATTACCCAGTGGTTTGTAACCCGCATTGATGGATCAGGCAGGAAAGTATGATTATCTCAATTGATGTTGGGGGAACAAAAATCGCCGCGGCTCTGGTTGAAGATGGCGTTATTGTTGAGCGGGTGGAGATCCCTTCGGTATTACATCAAAATCTGAAAACCTTGCCAGATGTACTGTTGAGACTCTGCCGTGATTGGTTAGGAAAAGCTGACTCGCTTGCTCTTGCTTGTACAGGTCAAGTTGCCGAAGATAGGGTTAAGTTTCTCGGAGTTGGTCCAGATGCTGAACTCTGTTTACATCAGCAGTTGGAGGCTAGTTTTGAGCTTCCGGTTACCATTATTAATGACGCAGCAGCCGCTGCTTGGTCTGAGTATATCATTGGCGAGTACCGAGAGACCTTAGTGTATATCACCGTTTCGACCGGAGTGGGCGGGGGAATGGTTCAAAATGGTCGGCTAGTCACCTCCTATGACGGTTTTTGTGCGCATTTGGGGCATGTATCGGTACCTCAGCCAGATAGGCATCAGCAGGCTTGTGTCTGTGGGCGTAAAAACTGTGTTGAGTCGATCACCTCTGGCAGAGCAATTGCCCGTCAAGCATCTGAGATACTAGGCTGCTCGGTTAGCTGTAAGCAAGTATTTGAGATGCATCTGTCAAACCCTGAAGTCAATGATCTGATCGACAGAGGGGCGGCTGCATTAGTTGAGTTGATTGCTAATATAAAGGCTGTGACTGGTACAGAAGTTGTGGTTTTAGGTGGCAGCATTGGCTTGTCACATGAGTTTAGCGCTCGCGTGCGAAGTCTGCTTAATCGGCTCCCTGAGATATATAAGGTGAAATTATTAGCGCCACTTTCTGGTGCAAATGCTGACCTTGTGGGAGCGGCGCTCTATTCCCAATATTTGACCCAAGCGGGCAGTAAAGGAGATAGAGTATGCAGGTGATCATCTTAAATAGTGCTAGCCAGGTGGCAGTGCATGCAGCCTTAAGGGTTAAGTCCCTTATTGATGAAAAGCCTGATTCTGTGCTGGGGCTTGCAACAGGAAGTACTCCGATAGCACTTTATAAACAGCTAGTTAATCTATATCGAAAAGGAGAGCTAAGTTTTGCTCAGGTAAAGAGTTTTAATTTAGATGAGTATTTTGATATTGCGCCCGATAATCCACAAAGCTATCGATATTTTATGACTAAAAACCTGTTTAAGCATATCGATATAGATCATAACAATACCTACCTTCCTACCTGCTTCATTGGACAGAATCCCAGAGTTGAAGCTGCTGCTTTCGAGAAAAATATTCAACTAGCGGGAGGTGTTGACCTGCAGATCTTAGGTTTGGGGGCGAATGGTCATATCGGATTTAATGAACCTACCTCCAGTTTAGGGTCTAGAACACGGGTCAAAAGTTTAACTCCTCAGACGATTAAAGATAACAGTCGACTATTTGAGCAGGGTGAATATCAACCGGATATGGCGATGACCATGGGGATTGCGACTATTTTAGATAGTCGTAATCTATTGCTTATGGCAACGGGGCTTAATAAGGCTAAGGCGGTTAAGCAGATGATAACAGGCCCCTTGAGTGCCATGTGCCCCGCGTCGGCTCTGCAGATGCATCGAGATGCAGTGGTTTTACTCGATAGAGAAGCCGCGAGTGAGTTGGATAATACCGAGTATTTTTCCTGGGTGAACGAACAAAATACCCGACTAAATAACGAGTTCGGCTTTTACTCATAAAAGATAGGTAGAGAGAGCTCTTATGAGTTTTGAGAAAAAAGCTCAGCCAAATATTTTGACTGAGCTAAATGGCTACAAATGTGAGACCTCATTTGCGTAGCTAAAGAAACCTATCGACTCGAGTTCTTGCTTCATGGATGCAAGCTCAACGGGGCTAAGGTTTTGAAATGGAGTTCTATTAGGGCCTAGATCGAGACCGATAAGCTTCATGATCTGTTTCCCTGCAACGATATTTCCTCTGTAGCGACAGATAACGTCGATAAGATCTAAGGATTGATATTGCAGCTGTTGTGCCTTGTCAAAATCTCCTTCACTGAAAGCCGCTCGAATTTGTGTGTATAAACCAGCTGCATAGTTAAATGTGCCGCCTATACAGCCTTGAGCTCCACCGAAAGCAAGGGATGGAAGTAAGGTTTCATCCTGTCCATGGAGAACATCATATTTCCCATTACTGTATCGACGACACTGAGTATATTCATACAGACTCTCATAGGTGTATTTGATACCGGAGAAGTTATCTATACGCCCATCAACGGCCTTGAGTAGCTCAACCATTGAGGTGTAAACACCAGTAAATGCTGGAATATGGTAGTAATAAAATGGAAGCGTGGGGGCTGCCGCGGCAATCTCAGCACAGTAATCGGCAAGTTCATTAACTCGATTTATCTTTGGAAAGGTGGGACCCATGGCGCTAAATCCCCAGGCGCCAATTTGGGCAGCATGTTGAGCGAGTTTTTTGCTGGCATTGATTGAGTTACTACCCACATGAACAATCACTTTAAAGTTAGCTGGTGCAGACTCGACCCATTTTTCGGCACATATCATACGCTCCTCCTCTGTGAGGAGGTGGCCTTCACCAGATGAACCATTAATAAATACACCGGCAATACCACTGTTAATCAAGGTTTGAATATAACTTGGTACTAAGGTTAAGTTGAGTGAACCGTCAGGGTGGAATGCCGTAAAAGGTGCATTGATTAAACTATTAATTCTTTCCATAGAAAGCCTCTTTAAAAAACTTGTGAGCCCGAAATCCACGCATGTTTAACATGGACTCGAGTGGTGGAAGGTGAGTCATTTAACAGAAGCAGATCAGCGACATTACCTATTTTGATACTGCCTCTTTGTTTCTGTAAACCTAGAAATTCTGCCGGATAGGCACTGGCCATGTTTAGGGCTTGTGATGCCGGGGCCCCTAGCATTGAGGTGGCATTGTTGACCGCAGCGATCATGTTAAGCGCCGACCCTGCCAGTTGTCCTGTTTGGCTGGTTAACTTGTCTTGTGTTAGCTCAATATCATGGCCGTCGAAGTGAAATTGGCTCTGGGTTGAGCCTATGGTTGACATTGAATCGGTGACCAACATTAGTTTGCCCTCAGTCTTTATTTGATAGGCGATCTGAGCGCAGGCAGGGTGAACATGGTGCCCATCGAGAATAAGGCCGCACCAACTTTTAGGATCGAGTAGGGCGGCTCCTAGCATGTTAGGGCTGCGGGAGTTTAAGGGAGACATGGCATTAAAGAGGTGAGTAAAACCTGTGGCCCCCGCATTTAAAGCTAGGTTTACCTGGTCAAAACTGGCATTTGAGTGACCAAGAGAGACAATAACTTGATGCTCAATTAAGGTTTTTATCCTTGATACGTCAACGGCTTCAGGTGCTAATGTAATCAGCTTTATGCCAAGATCGTCCCGACAATATAACTCTAACTCTTGCTCTGTAATAGGGCGGATTTTATCTTGATGGTGGATCCCTTTTTTAACAGCACTGATATGGGGTCCCTCAAAGTGGATCCCCAATACTCCTGGTACTTTTTGAGCTATCGCCGTGCTGATGGCATCGGCTGCTTGCTTGGTTTTTGTTATCTCATCGGTGATCAATGTGGGTAACATTGCTGTAGTGCCAAACCGAGAGTGGGCCTCTACCATACTAGATAGAGTGCTTAGTTCGGGTTGTTGGTTAAACAGCTTACCTCCACCACCATTGACTTGTGTATCGATAAATCCAGCCGTTAATAACCCATTCAAGCGGTATTCTTTGGCTTTTTTTACCGTATCCATAGCAATAATCTTCCCATCTTTAAAGCTAATGGGTTGTTGTATATGGAGCCGTTCACCATCGAATAGGCTGTCAGGGATAAGGGTTGTGATCATAGATAACTCTCGAACAGGGAAAATCGGGGTAGAGAGCTTGCCTCTACCCCACCACTTGCAAAGTATTTAAAGTTAGAAATGAACCTTGATACCTGCGTAATATTCACGGCCTGTTAAGTTAAATGCGCTTCCGTTGGTTAGGGTTCCGGCTTGTTGGTACTTATGGTTTGCCGTTAGCTCTTGCGGTTGCTCATCAAACATATTGTTGACACCGATGAATAGGTTGGTC
This sequence comes from Shewanella nanhaiensis, assembly GCF_019457885.1. Lineage (GTDB taxonomy): Bacteria > Pseudomonadota > Gammaproteobacteria > Enterobacterales > Shewanellaceae > Shewanella > Shewanella nanhaiensis. The sequence goes on along the minus strand of NZ_JAHZST010000013.1, from coordinate 101,779 downwards.
GATTCCAATACGTTGTAACTAAAGCGTAGATCGTTATAGATGGCCGAATCTATGCTATTGAGCTCTTCAGTCATATTGGTGTTGTCGTTACGATCTTTGGTTTCATCCCAATATCGTAGTTGCCAGTAAACATTGAACTTCTCTAAGGTATATGAGGTGTTGATGTTAAATCTAAGTTCAGGAAACATGATCTCACCAGCGAGGCTTTGAGTGTCACCACTCTCTATACCAGTAATGTCATATTTATCGAGGAAGTTTGCACTTAGGCCAACATACAGATCGCCACCTCCCAGATCCGTTTCGTAGGCAACTTCCAGATCAATACCACTGGTTTCTATGATGTTCTCATTACCGGAAGCCGAGTTGACCTCTAGTGCAGCTCCTGAGCGCCCATCGCGTACTACGGTGCCAGCACATTGAGGGTCAAACTGACTCGGGTCGGCTGAGTAGCAGCGATTTAAGATCACTGTTCGGTCGGTATTGGTGATGGCGTTATCTATTTCGATATCATAGTAATCCGCCGAGACTGAAAGCCCGTCGAGAAACTCAGGTGTGAATATTGCGCCTAAGGTTAATGTGTCGGCAGTTTCCTCTTTTACGCTTGGCGAACCGACGAGAAGGCCTGACGTGTTTTGTTGCTCAACCTGAGTAAGAGTAAATGAACCATCAGTATTGATTCGGTTTTGTATGGCGGAAATAGAGCGGCAGTTTTCTGCAATGTTTCCGCTTGTACTGTTATCTATTCCATCACAGGGATCGAAGACGAAGGCTGCTGTTGCTGTACCGCCTGCAAACAGGTCGCTGACATTGGGCGCTCGTACCGCAGTCGCTATGGCGCCACGGAAGCGAATTGAATCATGCACTGGAGCATTGAAGCCTGCGGTCCAGTTTGTAATGCTGCCGACAGAGGAGTAATTGCCTACCCGTACAGCAAGGTCGAAACTAAGCTGCTCTAGAACTGGGATGTGGAGTTCGGCAAATGCGTCGACTACATCGAATGACCCTTGAGTCTTAGCTATTTTTGCTCCTCGAACAATTCCGCCCTGACGAAGAGGATCTGGTGTCTCTTCTCCCTCCTCTTTACGATACTCAACACCTGCAGCGAAGCCCAAAGCGTCAACATCATCACTGAATGCAAACCCTAAGTCACCGGCAACAATCGCAGTTATCACGGTTTGCTCAATGGTACCAGACAGGTTGGTATCCGCCGCAAGGTAGTCAACGGCCTCAGGAGAAATACCATCAATCTTAAATGGATTAAAGGGAACACAGCCTTGGATACGAGCGATGTCGTCACTGCATTGGTAACCACCGAAACCATCCTCTTCAATGGTTAATGCGTAACGGGCTCTATCTAAGTTAATGTCACCATTATTCTTTTGATTTTGATCCGTTACACCGTAAGTGCCGTTTAAGGTGAAGTAGATATCGTCAGTTAAATCATATTCGTAACTACCTGCCACTCGAAATGTTGAACGAGTGTTCTCGGCTCCGCGCCCGCCGAACTCATATAAACGTCTAAATGTCAGGCTGACATCATCTAAATTTGTTATGCCATCGTTGAGTAAGTTGTTACCTAAGGTGGTACCTGCAAACCAAGGATGGGTTGCGATATCAATGCCTGTAGAGCCACCTTTAGATAGTTTGAATATATCGTTGCGTGTATCTAAAGGGATAGGTTCAAAGAAGGTTGTTGAGTCTACACGGGCATAGTTAATGTTGAAGTTGGCACGCGATCTTTCGTTGATATCAAAGTTCAATCCACTGGCTACAAAAATGCGATCAGTAGGGGCTAGCATTGAGCGATACTCGTGGAAGTTAAAGGCGTCAGATGTTTCAACATCAGGTGTGCGAACAAATGGAGTACCATCTCCTTTGTAGCCACCAATTCTCCCACTTAAAATATGTGATGAGCCGACAAATTGAGCGGTATCTAAGATTCCGTCACCGTCACTATCTACTGCACTCTTGTGGACACGAGAGTAGTCACGATCGCTTGCCATCAGTCCATCATCACTAGAGTAACCTGCGGAGAACCAAGCGTTGCCGCTTTCAAAGTTGGTGCCTAGTGTAAGTTCGATATCAGATTTATCTTTGTCACTCTCACCTGATTGACCGATTTGGGCCTTAAATCCGACACCTTCAAAATCTTTTTTGAGGATAAGGTTGATGACCCCAGCTACAGCATCAGAGCCATAAGAAGCGGATTGTCCACCAGTTAAAACCTCGATACGTGAAACCATAGACAGAGGGATAGAGTTGAGATCAACACCATATCCAGCACCTGCCGAGGTGCCAGATACATAACGTATGCCGTCGACCAGGACTAATGTTCTGGATGCGCCTAAATTACGCAGTGCGACAGTATTTAGCCCAGAACTCTGCTCACTAATGTTTGAACTTGCACCTGTCGTATCTCCATAAACGGAGGGGATACGTGCTAGAAGGTCGCTTACGTTGACAGCGCCGACGCCTTCAATATCTTTTTCATCGAGTATCGCTATCGGTGATGCAGACTGGAAATCACCTTTTTTGATGTGTGAGCCTGTTACTGCGATACGTTCAACGTTTTCTTCAGCACTCTCTTGTGCGAATGCTTGGCTTGTCACCGATGCAACGCCAATTGCCAACAGTGTTTTTATAAAGCGTTTTTGGGATGAGGTTGAAGCGTTTGGTAAGGCCATAGTTAGAGATCCTATTTTCAATTATTTTAATTGAGCTGTTTTTACTTACCGCATACGACAATGCTATCTCTGGAAACTGAATGACAAAAAGCGGTTACACTCTTAAGGTGTTATACCAGCATACCATTACGTAAAAATATTTGTCAATTTTATTAACAAGCCAGTAACTGAAAAGATGTTTTACTTATAATTAGCTGTTTATTATCGGTATTTTGTTTTTATTCGAGAGGGGGTTGCAAGATGTTTATCTATAAATACAATTTATTTGAGGCCCTTGTTGTACAAATATTCTGCAGAAGTGCCTCATTAAGTGTGTAATTTTTGCCATCGATGGATGGGAATAAATTAAGATCCTGAGGTTTTTCTACTGATATTTTGTGTAAAATATGTCAGGTATAAATCCATTATTTATTGACGGGTTTATACAAGGTTACGAGATAATACTCGATGGTGCATTTTGAAACAGTTTAACCTGTTGTAAATATTGAGATAATAATGACTGCGATGTTAATCACCAGGAAGGGCTGGCAGGCCTTAGATAAAGAGCTTAAATACTTATGGAAAGAGTATCGCCCGGAGATCACTAAGAAGGTGCAGGAAGCTGCAGCCCAAGGGGATCGTAGTGAGAATGCTGATTATACCTATAACAAACGCCTGCTAAGACAGATAGATAGTCGAGTTCGCTATCTGGTGAAGCGGGTGGAAGATCTCACCATTGTCGATTATTCACCGCAGCAGGAGGGCAAGGTCTTCTTTGGTGCCTGGGTAGAGCTCGAAAATGAGTCGGGCGATGTGGTTCAATATCGTATCGTCGGGAAAGATGAGCTGGATACTAAGTTAGGGTATATTACCATCGACTCGCCAATGGCACGGGCCTTAATCGGTAAGCAGGTGGATGATGAAGTGGTAGTTAAAACCCCATCCGGTGCCAAAGAGTGGTATGTAAATAAGATTCAATATAAGGCGTTTAAGGATGAGTGAGCCAGCTGTAGCGGACACCGGAGAGATTCGAGATCCTCTGGTACCTGACTGGGATAAAATTGAGTTACCGAATACCTGGGCTGATGAGATAAATTTTAAGACCTGGACTAATGTTGGCCAGCTGTATCGCTCTTTGTTTAAGAAGGGCAACGGCCGCATTGAGCTACCTGAAGCGTTTCCTGATGGCTTGATGGATAAAGGGGAGCTACCTAAATATCTACAGCAGGAGTTTCACGGTATTCCAAACGGCAACTTCTCCAACAATATTACCCGAGGCTATATCAGTGCATTTGATGGCACCATGTTGGGTAAGATGAGGCCAGTGCGTAAGGAGATCGCCTCTTGGTTTAGCTCGGCCACTCGAGTTCTGGATATTGGCTGCGCCGGTGGTCAGATGGCCGCTGCAGTGAAGAAGCAGGGCATTGAAGATGTGTGGGGCGTCGATCCCTCTCCCTATCTTCTTAAGCATGGAGCTAAGGCAAATCCAGATGTTAAGTTTGTACAGGGACTTGCCGAAGATCTTAAGTTTTCCGATAAGCGTTTTGATGGGATCACTGCAAGTTTTCTGTTTCATGAAATCCCCCCTAAATACATAGACAGGGCATTAAGTGAGTGTCATCGGGTGCTCGGTGAGGGAGGGTTACTCGCTATCTGTGAACCCTCATCGATTCAGTTTAAAGGTGGCTGGTGGCAGATGTTTAAAGGTTATGGCTTTACCGGGCTTTACTTTAAATGGCTGGCAAATCATGTTTATGAGCCTTTTGTTCCCGCTTGGCATAAGCAAGATATTGCAACTCTTTTAGAGAGGCACGGCTTTGAGGTGTTAATTAACCGTAGAGGTATGCCTGAACATACGGTTTTGGCTAAAAAACGCTAATCTATCGGGTGTTAAACAAAAATAGAGAGTTGTTAAAGCTCTACTACCAAGTTCAAATAATTTTACTTGGCCCCCAGATATGGGGGACAGTGTAAATTTGCATCTACGCCTTCACCTATGGCGATCTGGCTCTTAAGTTTCATCTGTATACCTGAGTGTACAACTCTGACTCTTTTGTCATTTTTTGAAAAATGATCTTGATCAAAACCTCCCTTAACCACTTCTCTAGTCTACTGGCTAATTACTCAATTAGATGGATAGGGTTTGCCAGTGTCAGGAAAGATTAACGATAATTTTGGCGATGATTACGCTAATAGCTTGCCTCTGCTGGGAAGTGGTTTAGGCGAGATCTTAGCGTTTTTTGGTGTTAAAAGAGTTTATGGTGTAGGAGGCGATTTTGTCGCTAACTTGATTAACGCTCTTGATGAGCATCTTCAGGTTTTACCCTCAAGTAATGAGATGCATGCAGGTTTTAGTGCTTGCGCCCAGGCTGAACTAAATACTTTGGGTGTGTGTTTGACGACATATACAGTCGGTAGCTTGCCCTGTACTTCGGCAGCAGCTCTTGCTCGAACGGAGGGATTGCCAGTTGTTTTCATCTCTGGTGCTCCAGGGGAGGGGGAAGTGAATAGCGAGGCACTTCACCATTCTGTTCATCCCCATACAGCCTGGCATACGGATCTTGATGCTGCGCTTAATGCATTTCGGGCGCTAGGTCTACGTGCAGAGCGGCTTCAGGGACAGAGGCACAGTGGCCAGCCAAATATTGCGGCGGAGCAATGTTTTGAGTTAATCAGTTATGCTTATCAAAATCGTCAGCCTGTTTTTATCGAGATCCCAAGGGATCTAACCATGCAACCCACTCAAGCATTGAGATTGCCTAGCTCACTGACGGCGCTGAGAGTTAATCAGATGCTGGATCTTAGTGGGGCTAAGCACATTGCCTTAGAGATCCATCGCAAACTGATGAGTTCGAGAGCTCCTCTGGTGTTCCTCGGAGAGAAATTAAGGCTAAATCCCTCTTTACTATCGAAAATAGTGAACTTTTGTCATCGATACCGGCTTCCCTATGCCACGACTTGGTTTGGTAAAGGGATGTTAAATGAGGCCGAGTCTCTGTGCTTGGGGAGTTATAACGGTGTATTTAGTGAGCTTGAGAATAAGCATTATATTGAGGAGCAGGTCGATTATGTATTAGAGCTAGGGACGGCTATTTCTCCCTCTGATACCAACAACGCCTTTAATAGTGGAACCCATAAGATAGATAGCCACAACAATAAGACCATGTTGAAAGGTACGGCTAGGTGGGAGTTAGATATTGAAGCTGTGCTTGAGCTTCTGAGGGAGTTACAGCCTGATAGTATAACGTCTAAAACCCTTACACTTAGCTGTAGTGATAACAGCAACTCTCTCCCTTTTAAGTCTGAAGCTCTTGGATACCATAACTTAGCCCAAAGCATTAATGGGGCACAGAGTCGGCTAACTAAACCTTTTATCTTCCTTCCAGAAGTGGGGAGCAGTTTGTTTGCCAGCTTCGAGTTAACTGTGTTGGCCAGTGATATAGGCCGTAGTTATCTCGCTAACCCTTGGTATGCGGCCATGGGTACTGCACTTCCCTATGCCAGAGCTGTCGCTGATCAAATTGCCGAGGTAGGAAGCGAGCAACCCATACTGGTTATGATAGGTGATGGTGGTTTTAATTTTCAGGCCAATGAGTTAATTAACCTTCAGAAACAGAGGGCTAATGTCACTATTCTCTATATGCGAAATAATATTTTTCATCTCGGGAAGGCTGGGGATGCCCCTATCTATGAGTGTAATGATATTGAGTTTGAACCGAGGTTGTTGATTAAAGCATATGGGGGGCAAGGACACCTATGTGGAACAGCTGAGCAGCTTGTTGATGCTCTGGTTGAAAGTGTAAAACGGGGAGGGTTACACCTGATTGAGGTACCTGTATCGGTAGCAGATGAATATCAGTGTGAAATCACAAAAAAGCTGAATACTTATATAGGTTTCAAAAATGGGGAGGAGATGAGCACTGCTGTATGGAGTAGGCTTTGTCAGTAGGTAAAAAGTAACTGATTAAGCTGTTTAACCTTGATGTTTATCAAAATAGCCCTCTAGTAAAGAGTGCTAATGTAGTGGTCTATTGTTTACTTAGGCAGAAGTTAACTGTTTTTAGATTAAACAATAAAGATGAATTTCACTGATTGTTATTTTATTTCGATTAATAGGCGTGAAGTAGAACGGTTAAGAGGAACAAAAGTATGGATAAGGCTCAGTATTTTTACCGTACTGTGATCTTTACTCGCCAAGGCGATCAAGTATCGCTGGTGGATATAGATAACCCTCAAGAGAGGACACCACTTGAGGGCTGGATGGGGATTGCATTGTCATTAGCCGATGGTCGTCATACGTTAAATGAGTTGATTGATTATATAGGGAGCCAGTACCAAACCGTTCCTCAAGGGCTTGCGGATACCTTAGATTCTGTGATTGAACGCCTGTTGGAAGGAAAGATGGTGAAACTGAGCAGTAAGCCTATTGAACTTCCCTATTATCTTTCAGAACCGATAGAGTTGCTTGATATTGAACGGGCCAGAAGACTGATTGGCGATGATGGCTATCATTAACTCTTCCTATTATTGATAGGTGACGAATAAGCATAGATTTATCCTGCTTATACCGGTCTGAAATTTGACATTTGATACTTTGAACTCAGTCACTCAGCAGGTACTCAATCCTGCATTTCCAAGTGGCTTGGGTATATTGGCTGTGCTATCTTGGGCGCCACTACGTTTTTTACTCTAGGCTCGACACTACTTCCTATGCAAATGATGCAAAATATCGCCCAAATCATAGCTCAAGAACTCAATGTTCGTGAGCAACAGGTCTCCGCCACTATCGCTCTTTTAGATGATGGCTCTACGGTTCCATTTGTCGCCCGTTACCGTAAAGAGGCGACTGGTGGATTAGATGATACTCAGTTACGTACTTTAAATAGTCGCTTGAGTTACCTGCGTGATCTTAATGATAGGCGAGAAGTGATTCTGTCGAGTATCGATGCTCAAGGTAAGTTAACTCCTGAGTTGAAAAAAGCCCTGTTTGATGCTGATAGTAAGACGCTTCTGGAAGATCTTTATCTGCCCTATAAACCAAAGCGCCGTACTAAAGGTCAGATTGCCATTGAAGCGGGTATCGAGCCATTAGCCGATCTGCTACTTGGTAATAGAGACGCTGATATAGAAGCTGAAGCTGGCAAATATCTTCAGACTGAAGCTGGTTTTTCTGATACAAAGCTGGTGTTGGATGGTGCTCGTTTTATCCTGATGGAAAGATTTGCTGAAGATGCTGTTTTGCTACAGAAAGTGAGACGACATCTTACTGAGAACTCAGTGCTGGAAAGTCGCGTCACAAAAGGGAAAGAGCAAGAGGGGGCTAAGTTCCGTGACTATTTTGAGCATACGGAAAAGTTAACTAAGATCCCATCTCACCGTGCACTTGCAATGCTTAGGGGCCGTAACGAAGGCGTACTTAGTTTGAGCATGAATGCTGATCCCAGTAATGAATCTAAACGTGGTAGTTACTGTGAAGTGATTATTGCTGACCACTTTAAGCTTAACCTTGGAGCTGGTGATGTCGATGCTTGGCTGAAAACTGTGGTTACAGCCACTTGGCGCATAAAAATAGCCCTGCAGATGGAGAATGAGTTTATCGCTAAGATGCGTGAACTGGCAGAATCTGAAGCGATCAATGTATTTGCCCGTAATTTGGGCGACCTCTTGATGGCCCCCCCAGCGGGAGCTAAGGCGACATTAGGGTTAGATCCTGGTCTAAGAACTGGAGTGAAGGTTGCAATTGTCAACAACACGGGCAAATTAGTCGCCCACACGACAATTTTCCCTCATGCGCCTCAAAATCAGTGGGATAAGTCTGTTCGTACTTTAGCCAACTTGGCAAAAATGCATAAAGTTGAGCTGATCGCTGTGGGTAATGGCACGGCGTCAAGAGAGACGGATAAACTGGCGGGTGAGCTTATCGCTGCTGTCAGAGATGAACTCCCTAAGATCACCAAGATCATGGTGAGCGAAGCGGGAGCATCGGTTTACTCAGCTTCTGAGCTTGCTGCCGATGAGTTTCCAGATCTCGATGTGTCTATTCGCGGCGCGGTTTCGATTGCACGACGTCTGCAAGACCCGCTCGCTGAGCTGGTTAAGATCGAACCTAAATCTATCGGTGTCGGCCAGTATCAACACGATGTCAGTCAAAGCCAACTTTCACTATCACTTGAAAGTGTTGTCGAAGATTGCGTAAACAGTGTTGGGGTTGATCTGAATATGGCGTCGGCGCCATTACTGACTCAGGTTGCTGGACTTAATAAGACACTCGCAAGAAATATTGTGACCTACCGCGATGACAATGGTGAGTTTACTGAGCGTAAGCAACTGCTTAAAGTTGCCCGACTTGGCCCTAAAGCCTATGAGCAGGCGGCTGGATTCTTACGTATTTTGAATGGAAAAAATCCGCTAGATGGCTCATCGGTTCACCCTGAAGCATACTCTCTGGTAACCGCTATCGCCACGGCGAAAGGGCAAGCCCTTGATAGCTTAGTGGGGAACAGTGAGCTGCTTAAAAGCGTCAATGCTGCCGACTTTATTACCGAAAAATTTGGTCTGCCAACGGTGACTGATATCTTAGCTGAGTTAGATAAACCAGGTAGAGATCCACGTGGTGAGTTTAAGACCGCTGCGTTTAAAGAGGGTGTTGAGAAGGTTAGCGATCTAAAACCTGAGATGATTTTAGAAGGGGTAGTGACAAATGTGACTAATTTTGGTGCATTTGTGGATGTGGGAGTTCATCAAGATGGGCTGGTGCATATCTCATCGTTAACAGATAAGTTCGTGAGCGACCCCCATACCATAGTTAAAGCCGGTGACGTGGTTAAAGTGAAAGTCATGGAGGTGGATGCTGAGCGTAAGCGTATTGCATTAAGTATGCGTCTTGATGAGAAGCCTAGTGAAAAGTCCACGAATCGTGCAACCTCTAAGACGACGAGTGGCAAGCCGACTCAAAATGGAGGCGGTAAACCTCAACACCGAGCTAAACAGAAGTCTCAACCTGCTAATGCAGCCATGGGAAATGCCTTTGCTGATGCTTTTGCCAAGCTAAAGAAGTAGTTTCCTTTTTGAAAGCATAGAGATGCCGGAGTTAGTACTTCGGCATTTTTGTATCACGTGCAATGCATAAGTAAAAAGTATGATGTTTTTGGTATACAGTATGAACTAAATGTTTCTAAATGTGTCTGATATAGCTATTAGGACTCCAGAGAGAGTCGAAAACTATTCAGGACATCTAAAAAATGCGTACTTCACTGTCTTATTTAGGGCCATTTCGCTCAATTCTCACCTTCTGCTTTATCTCGTTACTGTTTCTAACATTGAGTCGTATTGGCTTAGGCATATGGCAGGCTGAGCGTGTCGCAGCGGTTGATGGCTGGTCTCATCTCTTGATTCAGGGTCTGCGAGTCGACGTTGCTAGCTTATGTTGGTTATGGGGCGTTGCGGCATTGGGGACAGCCATCTTCTCTGGCGATCATACTCTTGGTAGAGCCTGGAAAAGTATCCTACGAATATGGTTAACCTTGGGCTTGTGGTTGATTGTATTTTTAGAGATATCAACGCCGTCATTTATTGAGGAGTATGGGTTTCGCCCAAATAGGCTCTATGTCGAGTACCTTATCTACCCTAAAGAGGTGCTCTCCATGTTGTGGAGTGGCCGCAAGTTTGAGCTTATCTTAGGAGGGGTTATTAGTGGATTGACCTTGTGGGGAGGTTGGAGGCTAAGTGGGGCGCTACTTAAAAAGGTTAGTTACCCAGGTTTGCTCTTGCGTCCAGTTATCGCCCTAGCCGTTATCCTTGTTACTCTACTAGGAGCAAGATCCACCTTAGGTCACCGCCCGTTAAACCCTGCCATGGTAGCATTCAATGAAGATCCTTTGGTGAACTCCTTAGTGATCAATTCAGCTTACTCACTGGTTTTTGCAATCGATCAGATGCGTAATGAGGCTAATGCATCTCAGATTTATGGTTATCTGGATGAGCAAGTGGTTATTGATAATATTCGCCGCGACAGTGGACGCTTGCCTGAAGCCTTTACCTCTACAGTTTTACCTAGCATGTCATTTAATCAAGCCACGTATCAAGGTAAACCGAAAAACCTTGTGATCATCTTGCAGGAGAGCTTAGGGGCTCAATTTGTTGGAAGCTTAGGTGGATTACCATTGACACCGAATATAGACAGCTTATCTCAGGAAGGTTGGTCATTTGAAAACCTTTACGCCACAGGGACACGATCTGTGCGAGGCATTGAAGCAGTTGTCACTGGCTTTACCCCAACACCAGCGCGCTCTGTTGTTAAACTGGGTAAGAGCCAAAATGATTTCTTCTCAATTGCGGCTTTGCTTAAAAATCACGGCTATGAGACTCAGTTTGTTTATGGTGGTGAAAGCCATTTTGACAATATGAAGAGTTTTTTCTTAGGTAATGGCTTTAGTGATATTGTCGATGAAAATGATTATAAAAACCCTGCTTTTGTTGGTTCTTGGGGGGTATCAGATGAAGATCTGATGCGAAGAGCTAACAGTGAGTTTGAGCAGTTCCATAAGGAGGGTAAACCTTTCTTTAGCTTAGTATTTAGTTCGAGTAATCATGATCCATTTGAGTTTCCAAATGAGCGTATTGAACTGTATGAGCAGCCAAAACAGACACGTAATAATGCGGCTAAGTATGCAGATTATGCGATCGGTGAGTTCTTTAAACTGGCTAAAGAATCTAACTATTGGAAAGATACCATTTTTCTTGTGGTTGCCGATCATGATAGTCGAGTCGGTGGTGCGAGTTTAGTGCCTATTCCACGCTTTAGGATCCCAGGGATCATTCTGGGAGAGGGAGTTGGGATAAAGCATGATCAGCGTGTTGTTAGTCAGATAGACTTAGCCCCCACTTTGATCTCTCTAATGGGGATCTCATGCAGCTATCCTATGTTAGGTCGTGATCTCACCCAGACCAGTGAAGATTGGCCCGGTCGTGCTTTGATGCAATATGATAAGAACATGGCTTACCTTAGAGGCGATGATGTCGTGATCTTACAGCCTGATCGTGAGCCTGCTGGTTTTAAATATTACTCAAAAACTGGGCTATTATCGAAATCTCCTCAGAGTGATGAGATGAAGTTAACTGCAAAAAGTTGGGCGCTATGGGGAAGTATGGCTTATCAAAAAGGCTTGTATCGTGTGGCGTCTGATGACGTCGAGCTGGTTACTCTTAGATAAAGGCTGAGATTGCAGATTGAGCGACAGGCTTAGTCTGCTCTTGGTAGAAGGCTTCAATGTGTTGGCCAAACATCTGATAAACTTCTGAAGGTTGATCGAGAACCCGTGTTCTCGTCTCTTTGCCGCCTTCATCTCTATTTGCACTCATCTCGTACTGATTATTACGAATATCCCGCCTTTGCAGGGCAGGTTTTCCCTTGAGGAGGTCTTTAACCATTAAGGCTTGCTGTGGTTGTGTCTGCTTCTGTTGCTGTTTGGCATCCTCTTGCTGTTGCCCGGTGCCTTGCTGCTTTCCCTGACTCTTTTCATTTAATCTTGCAAGCACGTCCGCGTGCTGTGCAGTACGTTCATGCTGAGGAGTAAAGGGGCGCTCTTCATGACCTTTGGTCATCTCTTGTGGCGGGATCACGGGAGGTCTTTGGAGATTATCTGTGCGCGCAGCGTCGGTAGCGGCATTAGTTGTCGCTATGGGCACATTGGGGTAGTTGGTGACGACTAACATAATATTTATCTCCGACCTCTGGTTAAATAATAACCTTGTTTAGGTCGAAGATAAAGAAATACTAGGTGATCACCTTGTCTAGCCAATCATTAAGTCCTGCAAGGAACTCATCCCTGTGGGATAGAAAAGGTGCGTGTGAAGCTTTTGGGAGTATGAGATCGCTAAAGTGCACCTGTTGGTTAGGCATCAATGGCGGTACCCTCCTGGGGACGAGTCCATCTAGTCGGCCCCAGATCCTTAACCAAGGCTGCTCTATTTGGGGGAGTTGAGCTCTAAGGTCTATGTTTTCCAACATCTCTAACCCCTGAGCTAGGGCTGAGTCCTTGGGTAGAGGTCGAGAAAGAACCAGCTCCTTTAGTTGTTTTATATCCTCTTTTGCTGTTGCGCTTCCCATGGCTTGGATCGCGAGAAAGCGCTCGACTGTTTTACCGATATTTTGTTGCAGTTGAGTTGAGAACTGCGATAGCACTTGAGGAGGGATCCCTGGCCAAGACTCATCCTCACGCGCCATAAAACAGGGGGAGGAGGCGATGGTGACTAACCCTTTGACCTGCTCGGGAAATCTTAAGGCCGCTTTAGTCGCGACTAAACCACCCAGAGACCAGCCTATCCAGATAGCTGTGTTAGGGACTTGATTAATAATGGCATCAACCCAATCATCCAGATCGCCATCAATCGCGTCGCTGTGGCCGAAACCGGGCAGATCGACATAGTGGACTCTATACTGAGATAGGGACGCATGTAGCGGAGTGAAGACCGAACTATTGACTCCCCAACCATGAAGGATGACGAGCTCTTGACCTTGGCCAATCGACTCTATGTGTAAGCTCGAACTCATTAAGCGGGCTTCCTGATTCTCAAGTTGTTGTTAATCTTTATATTGGAAAATGAGCCTATGAAGCAGAAGATGAGTGCAGGACTCATATCTCTATGGGGCCAGCTTATGTTGCGTATCTCTTCAATGAAATCTGTGTTAATTCGAGACTGGCCACTTTCATCTGTCTTTATCAAGATCATGCAGTGGGTTTCTGCAAGTTTACCGAATCGTTGCTTGATGTGCCATCAAAGCGTCTCACTACCATCTAGAGGTCTTTGCTCTGCGTGTTTGCGCAGTGGGTTATACCACCAACCAATCTGCCAAGGTTGCGGTTGCTCAATGCAACTTCAAACAAAGTTTTGCGGCCAATGTACTAAGAGTCAGCCTTTGAGTGTTATTGCTCCATGTAGTTATCATCAAGGGCTAGGAAGGTGGATTGGCGCGATGAAATACCAATCTCAATTTGCAGCGCTTCCTATCCTATCTCAAGCTTTAGTTCGTCGAGTTCGAGAGATGGAAAAGTTAAACTTACTGCAATTTCCTCAGGTATTGATACCTGTACCGCTACACGCTAAGCGATTAAGAAAGAGAGGCTTTAATCAGGCTTGGTTGATTGCTAATGAAATTGATAAACGGCTCAATATTCCCATTGTAACGAATGCTGTTGAGCGTGTTGTGGATACAAGATCCCAAGCTGGATTGACCGGAAAGCAGAGGCGTCATAATCTCTTATCGGCGTTTAGGCTTGCCGATGATCTTCCCTATCAGAGAGTCGCTTTGATAGATGATGTGGTGACAACGGGTACAACGGCTAAGGAGATAGCCAGTTTACTCGAAAAACGGCATATCCATGTACAGGTCTGGTGCTTAGCAAGAGCTGAAGCACCGGGGCTGTTGGATTGATGAAACTAGTTCAAGACCGGAATGAAGTAGAGGGCGTTAGCATATACTTTCTCTGAGCTTAGCCAGATATTTCTAAACATCAAATTATCGGCCAATAGTACCACGGCTCCTTTACCCCTGGGCTCAACCAATATCGCGGGACTCTCAGACAAGCTCCTTTGATACTCTTTAGCAAGATAACCACTTAAAAGTGGCTTCTCGGCGTACCTAGCAACTAGGCTAAATGGTGTGGAGCTGTCTTCAAGTCCTAAGGCTTTATTCTTCAGTATGGGCAGTTTTGAATCTGGTAAACCAAAGCTAAGTGGGTGACTAGTATCGAGCTTGAGCTCGAGTATTGCTCCGCCGATAGATTGACGAGCCGATAGAGTATCTTTGTCACCAAAGCTTAAGTCACTGCTGTCAAAAAGCAGTTTAAAAAACCGAGATTCTTTAAGATCGGCTTTAAGTAAGTGGTTCTTGTTAAGCCAACTTAATGCGCCCTTTTGAGCAATAACGACGCCTCCTTTACTGGCAAACTGTCCCAGTTTTCTGGCAAGTACTTCACTCATTGAGGAGTAGTGGCCACCGGGTAAGATCACATGGGTATACTCATTCAATGGAATTTGAGACACGCGTGTGGCATCAACTAAGGTAGTGGGTACGCCAAGCTTAGTATCTAGGTAGTACCAAAGCTCTCCAGCTTCAGACTCATCAACGCCATAACCTGTGATGATTAAAGGTTTAACCGGCTTAATTAAGTGAAAATCTGGGCTGCCTAAATCGATCCCGGAACGACTCGCACTGCTGTTAACCGAGGTGATATTAATCGGATGATGTCGTTGAAACTCTGTGATGGTGCTTTTGAGTTCCTCAAAGGAGGTTTTTGACTGCTTGAGCGGAACCTGTAAGCTGCCAGCAGCATAATGTTGCTCTTTACCGTTAATATGGATACTGAAAGGCTTAGCTGCAAACTTCACATGAATGTTTTGCTGGAGGAGCTGCTCAAGTAGGCTCGCTGCCGAATCTTGTTGCCAATTGATAAGCAGTGCGGCAGCTTCAGGCTTGAGTGTTAATTTATCTAGCACTGGAGGCTCTGTCGATAACACATCAATATCGAGTTTGACCCCTCTTGCCATATCCAGATCGTAGGCATCCTCTATGTTCCAGCTTGATACATCGTAAAAAGTAGGGTCGTTAAACTCTTTACGGTTATCAAACATAGCGAGCAGTAAACTTTTTTGTGCTTGGTTGAGAGGAATGAACAGGCTGCCATTTACGGCAAACTCTCTATTTTTTTGAGTTACTGGCTTAGTCAGATAGTAGAAGGTGATTTGATGTTGCTTGAGCAGATCTTCTAGATCTTTGACTCTAGCTCTGTTTTCGTTTGCACCAATTAAGTAGCCTGCTTGGCGGCCCTTTTGCTTTGCTTTGTCTCTTCCTTGATAGAATTGACTCTGGTAATCAAGTAACTGAGCTTTGAGTGCCAAAGCGCCTTTCAAGCTTGATATAGAGGTTGCAAAATGGTTGTTGATGGCATCATTTAAGGTTAGTTCACTATTACCAGTGTTCTGAACTTGACCCTTAGGGCTTGATTGTTCGAATAGGACGCCGATTGAGCCATTTATATCTGGGTATGTGGAGCCTTTGCCATAGAAGTAATCATCGAATACTTGGCGGCTGAAGTACTCCTGGCCCTCGTTATCGAGTGCTTGACGGTGAAACTGAGCGAGCTTTTCCGTTAATTGCTGGTTTTTCTCCGGGGTGAGAGGGTGGGTTCTTTCAGGAACTCCCGGTTGAAAAAAGTAGCTGCTATCGCTATTCATCTCATGGAAGTCACCAACATAGTGTGGCTGCCATTTGTGAAAGAGTGCAACCCTACCACGAGACTCAGGATGACGTAGAAATAGCCAGTCACGGTTGAGATCGGCGAAATAGTGGTTGGTTCTTCCTGTTGGCCAGTTCTGTTTATGCTCTTTATGGCGAGGATCACTGACATCGACCTGACCGCGGTAATTATTGGTCCAGTTAGAGAAACGATCAAAGCCATCGGGATTTTGGGTCGGAGTGATAAGCACAACCGTCTCATCGAGAAGTTGCTTTACCCAGCTGTCGTTACTGCTGGCGAGTAGATAGCTTAAGGCTAAGGCGGTATGAGCCCCGCTGGCTTCATCTCCATGTATCGAATATGCCAACCATATAATGAGGGGGCCAGTCTGTTTTTTTCCTGATTTAACCTCTTTACGTTTAGCAAGGATCTTATCTAAATGCGCTTGGTTTGATTTTGAGGTGATAACGGCTGTTAATTGTTGTCTCTGTTCAAAGCTTTCACCAGTGTGTTCAATGGATAATCTATCGCTTTCACTTGCGAGCTGCTTTAAGTAGTAGTTTATTTGATCGTGCCTTAGATGCCACTTTCCTAATGGGTAGCCAAGAAATGCTTCAGGTGACGTTAACCCTGAGATAGGCGTCAAATTTGAGACTGAGCTCAAATTTTGAGTGGTAACTGCAAATGCAGATGGCAAGGTAACGAACAGATAGCTGGCCGCAAAAAAATAAAGCAGAGCTCTTAGCATGGGGAGTATCTTTATACTTGTAATATAAGGTTAAATTAGCATTTAGGTGCTATTTTATCCATAAATATTATCGATAATAAGTGTAAGCTAGGAGGGCTTTACTGCGTAATTCTTTCAATAAAAAGGGTAAACCAATTTAATTGAGGACTACAAAGCTGAACTCAGTCAGAGTATCATATGAGCAATCCATACTAAAACACTCAAGTTTTACCTGACGGAGCTTGTCTTAATGATCACCATTTCCGATGCCGCTCAGGCCCATTTTGTTAACTTGTTAGCAGATCAGCCTGAAGGAACTCACATTCGTGTATTCGTAATTAGCCCTGGTACAGCGACAGCTGAGTGTGGGGTTTCATATTGTCCACCTGATGCTGTTGAAGCCGACGATATGGAGTTTGAATATAACGGTTTTAATGCCATGGTCGATGAGAAATCAGCGCCTTTCCTTGAAGATGCCACAATCGATTTTGTTACCGATCAGCTTGGTTCACAATTAACGCTAAAAGCGCCAAATGCGAAGATGCGCAAAGTCTCTTCAGATGCGCCGCTTAATGAACGTATCGAGTATGTGATTCAGTCTGAAATTAACCCTCAGCTTGCTAGCCATGGCGGAAATATCATGTTGCTTGAAGTGACAGAAGAGGGGATCGCTATCCTGCAGTTTGGTGGTGGTTGTAATGGCTGCTCTATGGTAGATGTGACACTGAAAGATGGTATCGAAAAGCAGCTGCTTGAGATGTTCCCAGGTGAGCTAACAGGCGTTAAAGATGCGACAGAGCATCAAGCTGGCGATCACTCATACCAATAAATTCAAGTTTTGATAAATAAAAAAGCGAGTGGATATTATGTCCACTCGCTTTTTTGTTGCGTTACGAAGATGTTATACCAGTTGCATTAAGTATCTGACCATTCAGCGGGAGTTCAAAGCGCTGTAGGCAAGGCTGGGGATTGAAGCTAATAGTTATTCTATATCTAAAGCCCCAAACGTAGCATAAAGTGCTTTGAACCCCGCACTATGTGAGCGACTCAGGATTTCCTCTTCTGCTTTGCATTGACTTAAAAGGGAGTAACCATTTCCTCGCCAATGCGCCTTGAATAGAAAACCCTGAGGCACTCTGAATTGATTACATACTTAATGTAATTGGTATTAGATAATTTTACTTAAGCGGTATCGATAGTGAAGTGTTAGCGTCAGACTTCTTGCCAGCATAAACGCGCTCATGGCTGCCCATAGGGCGTGATTACCATTATCTTGCAGCAGAAACCATACGGGGAAAAATATCCCAAATGTGGATATTATCATGCTGTTTCTCATGACCTTGCCCTTAGCGGCTCCGATATATACGCCATCAAAAAGATAGGAGCCAAATGAGA
This sequence comes from Shewanella nanhaiensis, assembly GCF_019457885.1. Lineage (GTDB taxonomy): Bacteria > Pseudomonadota > Gammaproteobacteria > Enterobacterales > Shewanellaceae > Shewanella > Shewanella nanhaiensis. The sequence goes on along the minus strand of NZ_JAHZST010000013.1, from coordinate 83,756 downwards.
GTAGCGGAAGCAGTACTACCCAGAAAAGAAACTCACTAGCGACTAATCTCACATCTTCGATACTGGTTAGCAGCTTGATAATACTCTCTCCTCCAAAGGCGAAAAGTAGCGTGAATAAGACTGCGGAAATCCCAGACCAGAGCCAGGCTAAAGTGACGCTCTCCTGCATTAATTTTCTGTTTTTCTGGCCATAAGCGCGGCCAACTTCCGCTTCAGCATAATAAGCAATACCATCTAACGCGTAGGAGATAAGCAGTAATAGATTCAGTAACACAGCGTTTGCTGCAACGGTTTTATCTCCTAATCCAGCGCCTTGAAATGTCATAAAGGCAAAAGATAGTTGCAAACATAAGCTGCGAATAAATATATCAGCATTAAGGGTCAGTAGTTTGTGATAACTGCTGATGTTCAACTCTTTACATAGCGCTAAAAATTTGAAGTTTCCTATTTTATTTAGCTCTTTATAAATCATGGTAAAGGCGACAAGGAAACCTGCCATATCGGCAAAAACAGAAGCGAGTGCGGCACCTTTGACTCCCCAGCCTAAACCTAGAACGAATAGAACATCGAGCCCTATATTGGCTAAGTTGGCAACAATGAGTTGCCACATTGCGGCTCTAGGTTGTTGCCTGCCAAGTAGCCAGCCTAAAAGAACCAAGTTGAGCAGTGCAAATGGGGTTGACCAGATCCTGATACTGAAATATTCGCGGCAATAGCGTTCGACCTCTGCACTAGCATCTGTGAGTGATAATGCACCATTGAGAATGGGGAGTTGCAGTACTACAGCAGTTACACCTAAAATAAGCGCTAAACTTCCCGCTTGAAGTAACAATTTGTATTGGGTTTGTGTATCTCCCGCACCAAAGGACTGCGCGACTAAGCCTGTTGTCGCCATTCTCAAAAAACCTAACATCCACAGTATAAGTGTGATGATAGTTGATCCAACAGCTACACCGCCTAGATAGTAGGCATTACTTAAATGGCCCACTACAGCCGTGTCCACAAGCCCAAGTAAAGGGACTGTGATATTGGACAATATCATGGGCAGAGCGAGTGCCAATAACTGTTTGTTTTTCTGTTTGTTTAATAGAAGTTCAACAGGGGGCATATTATCTCAGAGGTTCGATATTTTATGTTTAAAAGCATGCTAGTAATTCTGTCTGCAATGATCTGTTTTTCAGCGCAGGCCGCTGTGATTTTACAGTATCACCATGTTTCAGCATCAACACCTGCCATTACCAGTGTTACACCGGAACAGTTTCGTGAGCAGATGCAGTATTTAGCTGAAAATGATTTTATTGTTAAACCGCTTTCTCAGGTTGTAGATGCGATAAAAAGAGAGCAGGCGATTCCTGATAAAACTGTGGTGATAACCTTTGATGATGGCTATCGAAGTATCGCCAAAACAGCCCACCCTATTTTAAAGGAATATGGTTTTCCCTACACCTTATTTGTCTCGATTGAGCCGATAAAAGCAAAGTATCGTGAGATGATGAGCTGGGAGGAGCTTGTTGCATTGTCGAAGGAGGGAGCTGAAATTGCAAACCATAGTTGGGCTCATGAACACTTGATTCGAAAGCTCGAAGGAGAGACGCAGGAGCAGTGGCTTGCTAGAGTGGAGGAGAATATCTTAAAGACGGAGCGGGAGATATCGTTAGCGACAGGTCAAAACCATAAGATGTTAGCTTATCCGTATGGGGAGTATAACCAAGCGATTGAGTCAATGCTTACACGCAATGGTTTTATTGGTTTGGGCCAGCAATCTGGGGCTGCGGGACACTACTCATCGCTTACTGCTCTGCCTCGATTTCCTGTTGCCGGAGTCTACGCGGATTTAACTAGCCTGAAAGTAAAGTTACACAGTTTAAATATGCCCGTTTTATCGCAGAATATGAGCGATCCTGAGTTGAAGAGTGGTCACTGGAGACCTGAGTTGAAAGTGACTTTGGATATCAATGATATCTATCCACATCAGATGATGTGTTATATCCAAGGTCAAGGCGCTAAAGCGCCACTTTGGCTCAGTGGGAATGAGTTTAGTATACGGGCCGAATTAGATCTGCCTGTTGGAAGATCCCGCTACAACTGTACGGTACCCAGTAAAAGTAGAACTGGTTACTATTGGTTTTCACAGGCTTGGGTAAGAAGTGCCAGTGAATAAAAGTATCTTTATCTGCTTATTTTAATAGGGATAGAATTTTTTGTGGGATCCTATCTATATGTAGGATCTCACTGCTGGCTTCAATATCGACCGCTGCACCTGGCATTCCCCAAACGACAGAGCTAGCTTCATCTTGAGCCACGGTGAAAGAGCCCTTATTTCTCATATTAAGTAAACCTTTGGCGCCATCTTTGCCCATTCCTGTGAGAATAACCCCTAATGCAGATTTACCTACCGACTCAGCGACACTATCAAAAAGCACGTCAACAGAGGGTCTATGGCGATTAACTGGGTCTGTATCGAGTAGCTTGGTATAAAGAGACATTCCCTTCCTTTCTACTATCAAGTGCGCACTACCAGGTGCTAAATAAGCTGTACCCGGTTTTAGTAGCTCCCCACCTTGAGACTCAATGACTGTCATGCTTGCATTACTATTTAGGCGCTTAGCAAATGAGGTGCTAAAGGCGGCTGGGATATGTTGGGCGATAACGATTGGGGATATGTCGTGTGGGAGTTGGCAGATTAAGCGCTGAATGGCTTCGGTTCCACCAGTTGATGCACCTATAGCGATCACCTTATTTCGTGAATAGGTTGACTTCTGTTTAGCGCTACTTGGCTTAGGTATTGGCGTATGTGGTCGAATAGTGCTTTTGGAAGCGAAATGAATCTTTTCAATCAGCTCCTCTCTGTACTCCATTAGCCTGCTTGTGAGGTCTGATTTAGGTTTTAAAATAAAATCTACTGCACCGATAGATAATGCTTCTAAGGTGACTGCTGCACCTTTTTCTGTGAGGGTTGAAACCATGATGACTGGCATAGGTTTAAGTTTCATCAGATTTCTAAGAAAAGCGATCCCATCCATTTTCGGCATCTCTATATCCAGAGTTAGCACATCTGGATGCAGCCTTTTTATCTGTTCTCTTGCTTCGTAAGGATCTTCTGCTGTACCGACAACCTTGATATCTGGGGCGTCGCTTAGTAAGTGAGTTAGTAGTTGTCTTACTAATGGTGAGTCATCAACGACTAAGACTTTTATCATAATGTATTCCTTTTTTAGAATCATGCCGCACAAAGAGCTCTGTTTGAGGGATTTCATTCCTTTTGGAGCTTAGATGCAGAATGTCCAAGGCTTAATATCTTAAAGGTGGTGCGCAGATAATTTGGGTTTAAGCAATTTCTTACCACCATGCCCTAAAGGCCTGTATATTGTTTGCCCTATAAGATCGAACTCTTCAGAAATGTTCACTAATGTTTCCGAGTGTCCGATAAATAGATATCCTTGTGGCCCCAGCATTTTTCTGAATTTTGCGATAATTTTTTGTTTTGTTTCATTATCAAAATAGATGAGTACGTTGCGACAAAATATGGCATCGAAAGGGCCATTCATTGGCCAGTTCTCTAACAAATTGAGCTGTTTAAAGTGGATCATTTTTTGAATACTTGATCGCATCTGTATATGTTGATTATCAGCTGTGTGGCGAACATATTTATCAAGGTGTCGGGCCGGCAAGTTTGTCACAGAATCCCTGGAGTAGCTTCCAATCGAGGCTTTTTCAAGCACATTGGTATCGAGATCGGTCGCTAAAATTTTCAGATCCCATTGAGATATAGGAAAGTGTTTTTCCAGTGTCATGGCGATACTGTAGGGCTCCTCTCCCGTAGAGCATGCCGAAGACCAAACTCTGAGTCTTTTTTTGCTTTTCTTCTGCCACTCAGGAATGACAACTTGTTCTAAGTAGTCAAAGTGATGCCCCTCTCTAAAAAATGCGGTTAAGTTAGTTGTTAATGCATTAATAAAGTTAATACGTTCATCGGGAGTATTTGAAACAAAAGAGCAATATTGAGTAAAGTCTTTTAAATTTAGCTGGCGTAGACGACGACTTAGTCGTGAATACACCATGTGTTTTTTTCTCTCTGGTAATACTATCCCTGTATTTTCGTAGGCAAGACTTCGAATAAACTCGAAGTCTGCCTTCGTCATAGAAAACTCCTTTTCATCTATGATTTCCAATTGCTTCTCCTAAAATTCATTCCACTCTTCATCACTAATATTGAGGTTGCCATGGGAATCGCCAGAAACTAATGCTAGTGGCGCTGAAGTGAGGCCTGAACTCGTTTGCTCTTTAGCTTGGAAGAAGCTGAGCTGAGTCTTCATATTACGGGCCTGCTCTGCCATAGCATCCCCAGCAGCAGATACCTCTTCAACCAGTGCTGCATTTTGTTGAGTCATCTCATCCATTTGAGAAATTGCTTTATTAACTTCCTGAATGCCTGAGGACTGCTGATCTGATGCAATACTAATTTGGCTTATCATATCTGCCACTTTTGTGACGGCTTGTACTATGTCTTGCAGTGTTTCTCCCGATTGATTCACCAGTTGAGTACCATCTGTGACTTTACCTACGCTATCGCGTATCAGCTCTTTAATCTCCTTAGCGGCTCCAGCACTTCGCTGTGCTAGATTTCGAACTTCTCCGGCAACGACGGCAAAACCTCGTCCCTGCTCACCAGCTCTTGCGGCCTCGACTGCTGCGTTTAGTGCCAATAAGTTAGTTTGGAATGCGATTTCGTCGATAACACCGATAATATCTGAGATACGTTTACTGGAGTCATTAATGGCTTCCATAGCTGTCACAGCTTGCTCTACAACCTTACCGCCATGATCTGCTTTAGTATTGGCCTCCTGAGCTAACTCATTTGCCAGTGTCGCATTTTGGGCACTTTGGGTTACAGTGGCCGTCATCTCCTCCATACTCGATGCTGTCTCTTCGAGAGAGGCTGCTTGCTCTTCGGTTCGCTGACTAAGATCTGAGTTACCTTGGGCTATCTCTTCGGCACCAGATGTCACCGTATTAGCTGACTCGTTAATGCCTCCTATTACCTCTGTTAGCCTCGATGCTGTCGCGTTTGCATCTGTTTGCAGTTTACGGAACTGTCCATCGTAATCTCCGTTTATCTGGCGGGTTAAGTCGCCTTTAGCAAGGCCGTCAAACATGTTAACCACATCTGAGATAACGCTATCTGCAATACCGACTAGACGGTTAAGTCCATTGGATAGATTAAGGAAGAAACCCTCTTTACCATCGGTAGACACTCTATGACTTAAGTCACCAGCAGCTGCTGCAGATATGATGGTGTCTATCTCATGTTCAATCGCTACTTCAGCGGTACGATCTGTCCACTCTACTACTGTGCCAATCTTGTCGCCGTTGGTGTCTCTTATTGGGTTGGCAACAACCTTAAAGGTACGTCCTCCAACGTTTAGCTGACTTGAATAGGTACTGGTAAGGTTTGCTAATAGATTACGCTGATGACTCGGATTCTTATGGAAACCATCTATATTGACGCCTATGAGATTGTTAGCATCGAAGTTAGGCAGATCTTTTACTATATCTGCTTGTGCTGTTCTAAACATATTGGATACAGCGTTGTTCATATAGATAATATTAAGATCGGCGTCCGCTACCATTGTATTAGCTGAAACGCTATCTAGGGCTTGCTTAATCCGTGTATTCTCTGCTGCGAGCTTCTGCTCCTCAGCCTCTTTGGCTAATTTAGCCGTTACATCTAGCCATTCGACAACCGTACCTGTTCGTTCACCGTTATTAAATACTGGGGTCGCGATTAAATTAAAGGTTAGGCCTGAAACCTTGATGCTTGTTTCATAGGTACTGGTGAGTTTATCTAACATGTTACGTTGATGGCTGGGGTTTTTATGGAATATATCGATATTAGATCCCATCAGTGTAGACATATCGAATCGGCTTAGCGTCTTCTGTAGCCTACGCTCGTTATCGGAAAGCATGGCCTTAAGTGAATCATTGAAATAGATGATCTCATAATCTGAGTTTGCCATCATAACGTTAGCTTTACAGACATCAAGTGCCTGTTTGACCCTTCCAGTATCTGCTGCTAAGCGTTTATCTTCGGCTTCTTTAGCGAGTTTTGCGGTAATATCTTGCCACTCGACTACTGTTCCTGTTCGTTTCCCCTTATCGAATACTGGGGTTGCTGTTAAGCTAAAAGTAAGGCCGGATACGACAATATCTGTTTCATAGGTATCGGTGAGCCTATCTAGCATACCTCGTTGATGAGCTGGGTTTTTATGGAAGATATCGATATTGGAGCCCATAAGTGTAGACATATCGAATTTACTTAGGCTCTCCTGCAGAGTGCGTTCATTTTCGGTTAGCATCTCTTTCAGAGAGTCATTGAAGTAGACTATGTCGTAGTTAGCATCCGCCATCATGACATTGGCCTTACATACATCTAGTGCTTGTTTTACGCGGCCTGTTTCTGCTGTAATCCTTTTTTCTTCAGCCTCCTTGGCTAGTTTTTCTGTCATATCCTGCCACTCAACGACAGTCCCCGTGCGTTTTCCGTTTACAAAAATAGGACTGGCTATCAGGTTAAACTTTAAGCCCGCAACTTCAATGTTTGCCTCATAACTACTGTTTAGGCTTTCTAGCACTCTTCTTTGGTGAGCAGGGTTGCTATGAAACATATCGATGCTTTTACCAATAAGGTTTTTCGTATCGAAATTAGATAAGGTTTTTTGGAGTGTCTTTTCATTTTGGCTAAGCATTTCGGTGACTGAGTCATTCATATAAGCAATGTTAAAGTCAGCGTCAGCCATCATGACATTAGCTTGGCAGACATCTAGTGCCTTGATGGTCGTTTCATCTTTTTGCCTTTTATGATGCAACTCCTCTATTCTACTTGTCAGTAGATCCCAGCTAGGCAAGTCGATATCTGAAAAGTGCGGAGGCTCATTATTAAGTAAGGCGTTGCTGACCTCATTGAGCGCTTGATCTGTTTGCTTTTGCCACTGATTTAACTTTATTAGGCCGGCAGCAATTAATAAGATAGCGAGAACCTGAGCTGCTGCTATCCAACTTGTTGCTTGTCCCGCTAAGGATAAGGCTAAGGCAATAGCACTGACCACCAAACCTGCAATCGGTAAGGTTTTAGTGTTTGATATGTTGGCGTAGTTTGCTTCCATTCGTTTATCCTCGTTATATCAGTTTATTCATTGACCACTTGTGGCTGCTGAGCATCGATATTATGAATTAGGTTAGAAAGTTGAGATGCTTCAGGCAGTATCTCGCTGCCAAGAAGCTTGTTAATATCCAAGAGAATCACCATCTTATCTTCAGTGTTGGTCAGTCCCTTTATAAAGCCTAGATCTGTCTCATCACCAAAATCTGGAGCGCAGCGAACATCACTATGATTAACACTGAACACATCTGATACGGCATCGACAACTATGCCGATCACCTTGTGATCACTAGCGATAGCAACTTTGACAACAATGACCACTGTGGTTGCCCCATACTCTAAGGTTTCAATGCCGAATCTCTGCCTTAGATCGATAATGGGAACGATAGTGCCTCTAAGGTTGATAACCCCTTTAACATGGCTAGGGGAGTTTGGGATGATGGTTGTAGCTTCCCAACCTCTGATCTCTTGTACCGAAAGTATATCTACCCCATACTCTTCACTAGCCATGATGAATGTTAGGTATTGCTGGCTGATATCATCTATAATGGCTTGTTCTTGTTGGGTTGTTTGTGTCATATCAAGCTCCGTCAATCCTTGAATACGTTTTAAATATCCATTCCTGTTTTAAGCTGCATGTTCTTTCATATTAGCTATTCCGGCTAATGCCACTAGTCCGGATATATCGATAATAAGAGCCACAGTACCGTCACCTAAAATAGTTGCACCTGATACACCAGGTACCTTGCTGTAGTTGTCTTCTAGGCTTTTGATGACAACCTGTTGTTGTGAAAGAAGCTCATCAACAAGTAGACCTATTTTCTCGTTGTTCGAGTCCACCACCATGACTAAGCCGTCTCTGATCTCTTGAAAATCTGCTTCGTGCCCAAACTCTTGAAATACTTTAACGACTGGAAGGTACTCTTCTCTGAGTCTGATCAGTTCGTGACTCTCGCTGATGCGATTAATTCTCTGCTCTTCAACTTGTAAAGACTCATGAATAGACACTAAGGGAACGACATAAGTGTGTTTTCCAACTCTCACTAACTGTCCATCAAGTATAGCTAAGGTCAGAGGTAAGCGAATTGTGAAGCGACTTCCTTTATCTTTAACTGATTTAAGCTCTATCGTGCCATTGAGTTCATGGATATTTCGGCGAACCACATCCATGCCGACGCCGCGGCCTGAGAGATCAGAAACTGCCTCTGCGGTTGAAAATCCTGCTTTAAAGATAAGTTGATGAATGGCATCTTCACTCAACTCTTCATCTTCAGTTACCAATCCTTTATCGATCGCTTTTTTATGAATAAGCTGGGTGTCGAGCCCAGCCCCATCATCAATGATCTCTATGATGATGTTACCGCCTTGATGAAAAGCGTTGAGGGTGATGCTTCCTTGTTCAGGCTTACCTTTACCTACTCTGACTTCAGGGGTTTCAAGACCGTGATCTAAGGAGTTTCTGACAAGGTGAACCATAGGGTCGACTATTTTTTCCATCACAGTTTTATCTAGCTCGGTGTCCTCCCCTTTGAGAATGAGCTCGACCTGTTTTCCTAGCTGCTGACCTATATCACGAACGAGCCTAGGAAAGCGGTTAAAGGCGAAGCTGATGGGGAGCATACGGATCTGCATAACGCTTTCTTGCAGATCTCGGGTATGTGAGGCTAGCTGTTCTAGTCCCTGTTTCATTGAAAGTAGGGACTCCTCATCGATCGTATCTTGCTGGCCTATTTGGCCAAGCATTGCCTGCGTTATGACTAGCTCTCCGACCATATTGATAAGAAGGTCTATTTTTTCGATACTGACACGAATTGAGCCCCCATCAGGTGTCTTTGCTGGTGCAACAGCCTTAGGTTTAGCAATAACCTCTGTGCTAGAAGATGTCTCAATGGTAGCGGGAGCTCCTACCTCTTCAACTTGCTCTTTAACCTGTGTATCTGTCTCTTGGTGATAATTAATTGTGCATTCATCTTCGACCCATTCGAACACCTCTTTTATCTGCTCTAAAGGCTTGTCTGTCACTAAGGTAAGCTGCCAATGGAGATAGCAGGCTTCAGGGTCCATATCAGAGAAGTCGGGGAGTGTGGAGTCGACTAAAATAACCTCTAATTCACCTAGAAGTCTTAGCTCATTAAACATTAAACTTGGGTCGTTACCGCATCTCAGAATGTCTATGCCTGGTTGAAAGTCAATTATCCAAGTCGTGTTTCTGGGGGTACTCTCCTCACTGCTTGATTCTGCCGAATTATGCTCCTCTTCCGAGTCTGATGAGTTTTGTGCAAGGGCTGAAGTAAACCTCGTTTCTAGCTGTGCTAGTAAAGGGTCTTCGAAATCAACTTTACGCATTAACGCGTCTATCATATTGCGTAATAGGTCGACCGATAGAAGTAACATATCTTGGTGATCAGTCGTCATCTGACGGCGACCATCTCTTATTTCGTCGAGAAGTGTCTCAAGTAGGTGAGTGTAGTCAGCAACTTGAGTGAAACCAAACGTTGCACTACCGCCTTTAATAGAGTGGGCAGCTCTAAAGATGGTGTTAATGGATTCATCATCGGGCTGATTGACTTCAAGTTTCAGGAGTTCAGACTCCATACTTTCCAGCCCTTCTAAGCTCTCTTCAAAAAACACCTGGCTAAATTGACTAAGATCTATTTCCATATTTAGTTGCCACCGATAGGTCCATGTATTGTGATTAACCTAGTACTTTCCGTACTGTTGCAAGCAGTTGATCTGGGTTAAATGGTTTTACTATCCAACCAGTTGCCCCTGCAGAACGACCTTCATGTTTCTTATCAACTCCTGATTCAGTTGTTAACATTAATAAAGGAGTAAACTTGTAAGCTGGAAGTGTTCGTAAATTGCGGATTAAGGTTAATCCATCCATCACAGGCATGTTGACGTCGGAGATAACGAGATCAAACTCCCCAACTTGAGCAGCCTTAAGTGCTTCATCCCCATCACAGGCCTCTGTTACATCAAATCCAGCTGTTTTTAATGTAAATCCAACCATTTGGCGCATTGAAGCCGAATCATCGACGGCAAGTATTTTTTTCATTAGGTATCCTCCTCAAGCGTATCCACTTTTAGGTGCGGGAGTGAGATCCCTAGTTCTCCTAAACTTGCTAAAAGGTCATCTTGGCAACCTAGCCAATCTACCTTCAGAGAACGGGCATCACATGTTTTGGAAAAAAGGTGAAGCAGTTGTGCACCAGCTGTGTCCACTCTAGATAATTGACTTGCATCGATATGAAGTATTTCTGCTTGTGTAAATAACTCACAAAGTTGAGCAAATACAGGCTGAATATTTCGAATCGTTATCTCTGAATCCAATTTAATAGTTTGATCCGACATTTAATTTTTCCTTTGGATTACTTTTGTCCATCCCTGCAAGATCAAAAGATAGTAGGCAAACAGGAGTATTTCCTCTTTTGGAATAAATTTTTTCGAATACATTTAGTTAAGAGATATGTATAGGGAGGAGGATAGTGGCTTAGAGGAGGTAGCGTTTATTCTTGTAAGTTGTTGTATTATAGATGTATAACCTTAGTAGCTACGAACAATTTTTCCTATATCTGAGATTAAGTTTTTAGTTAAAATTTGTGGCAGAGTTCCAGGTGTCGAAGATTTAGGTTTTATGATGGCAACTTTTCTTCCTTCTGGTGAGATAAGTGCCATGGAAGCACTATGATCTACTTGATAATTCTCTCCCTCTCCAACCATGGCGTAAACAAAGCCTAAGTCGCGAGTTAGCGGAAAAAGTTGGGCATGCTCACCGGTAATAGCAGTGAATTCGGGGTTAAAAAAATCCATATAAGCGAGTAGTTTCTCTTGGGTGTCTCGTTGAGGATCAACAGAGAGAAAGATAATTTGCAGATCGATATCTTTTAATAGCTCGGGGTAAGCCGCGCTGAGTTTCCCCATGGTTGTAGGGCATACGTCAGGACATGAAGTATAACCAATGAAAAATAGACTCCATTTATCGGCAAGCTGTGAATTTGAAAATGGATTTCCATGTTGATCTTTTAGAGAAAAAGGCGCTAATTTTTTTGCTGTTGGAAAGATAAAGCTAGTTGCGAGCTCAGGATTAGTTTGATGAGACTTAAACTGGATAGCAGCCGCAACGCCTAGTCCTAAAAGAGCTAAGCCGAGTATTATTGAAACTGCAACTGTTAACCGTTTACTCATAAACCGATCCTATTTTGCTATTGATAACGCTTAAACCCAAAGGTAGTGATCGACTAACAGCACGATGAATAACAGCATTAAGTGATAGATAGAGAAGCGAAAAACTTGCATCGCCAAACCTGGTTTATCATCAAATTTCAGCTCCCAAGATTTATAGATAAAGCCGCAACTCAAAAGCGTTGAACCAACCAGATATAATGGGCCACACATGCCAACCAAAACGGGGAGAAGGCATGCGATTGCAAGCAGTATGGTGTAAAGCAAGATACAGGTTTTGGTAAACTCCGTACCATGAGTGACTGGTAGCATGGGGATATCGACTTTGGCGTATTCAGCCTTTCTGTGAATGGCTAACGCCCAGAAGTGGGGTGGAGTCCAAGCGAAAATAATGATGACCAGTAACAGGGCGTTGCCGTGAAACTCCCCAGTCACCGATGTCCAGCCTAGTAGTGGTGGCATGGCGCCAGCTAATCCGCCAACAACGATATTCTGTGGCGTTGCTCGCTTTAGGTAGGCCGTATAAACAACGGCATAACCAAGTAAGCTGGCGAAGGTTAACCAAGCGGTTAGCTCATTGACCAAGGTGTAAAGTAAAACAAAACCCATAACAGCAAGAGAGATAGAGAAGGTTAACGCTTTCGTTATCGAAACACGTCCCTTGGGAAGAGGTCGGTTATAAGTACGAGCCATCAATCCATCGATGCGTCGATCGATTAGATGGTTAAAGGCGGCTGCTGCGCCAGCCATCATACCTATACCAAGAAGTCCAAAGATTAATGGTTGTAATGGCACAGCCCCAGGTAGTGCCAGACACATTCCTACCAGAACAGTCAGTAGCATTAAGGCGACAACTTTAGGCTTTGTCATCTCATAATAGGCGCGCCATTGAAGTGGTTGGCTTTGGGTGTCACTCGATGGTATAGAAAGTGGTTTTGCCATGGCTAATCCCCTGCATTGGCGTTACGCCGTGTTGTCTAGTTATAGTGCGTAATCAATTCTGTTAATCAAATAGCTGTATTGGCTTTTGTCATAGCTCATTTTTTATGCTTTTCGCCACAGCGCGTAGTTAATGAAGACTAAGTTAAGTAGTAACAAGGCTGCGCCGGCATTATGTGAAACTGCAACGCCTAAGGGCAGGTGAAGCACGACATTGCTTATTCCTAGCGCAACCTGTAAGCATACGAGTAAAACCAGTAGTAAAGCGGAACGCTTTAGTAGTGAAGATTGAGATTGTTGGTATAACTTAAAAGCTAGCCAAAATAGCATCGCAACGGTTACGACTGCCCAAAATCGATGGACAACATGTATTGTCATTCTCGAAGCATAATCTAATACTCCAAACTCATAGGTATCATGCTCACCCTGAAATGGGTTAAAAGCTTGAGCTAGCTTTAGATTGTTATACCAGTCACCTTCACAAATAGGTAAGGTTGTGCAAGCAAGGGCCGCATAGTTTGAGGAGGTCCAGCCTCCAATAATGATCTGTAGAATTAATACTCCTAAGCAAATTAACGCGAGAGGAGCAAGTTTACGAGCAACGGCGTCTCCTCCAGGGATCCTCAATGGCTTAGTTCGCAAATAAAGTAGTAGCAGTAAAGCTATTAAACTAAACCCCCCGATAAGGTGGGACATCACCACGACGGGCATGAGCTTCATTGTGACTGTCCACATACCAAGGGCTGCTTGAAACACGATTAATAGTGCGATCAATCCAGGTAACTTCTTAGGGGCCTCATCCTTTTTCAGACAGAGAATAAAGATCAGCAGTACCAATAAACCAAGAGCGCCAGCGATATACCTATGTATCATCTCCAACCAGGCTTTTTTGGGTTCTACCTCATGGCCAGGAAAAGTAGTTTGCACTTGAGAGAGTTCATGAGCTTGGCTCGGCACCTTTAGCATGCCATAACATCCTGGCCAGTCGGGACATCCGAGACCTGCATCGGATAATCTGGTATAAGCCCCCATCAATATGACGCATAGGGTGAAGACGATGGTGATTTTGAGTAGGGAGGGGATCTGCATTAGCCAACCCTCGACAGTTTCAGCATTTTTCTAAGATCTGATACTAGGGATTTGCCTTGGAGGATCTGCTGCTCTCGACCCGATACAGAAGGGTATCGCATCACTAAACTGCCTAATGGATCGACAATGATCATCTGCTGCTGGCTGAGCATCTCACTCATCTGATTATTTGCTTTGGCTGTCTCAAATGAGCTGTTTGATAGTGCGGAAGTATCACTTTTATCGTTAACTAATATTAGGGTATGAACTCTGTCTTGCTCTCTTCCTAAAGCCACGTGGCTTTGTTGAAGAATATAGAGACGATCTTGACAAACCTGCTCGCAGTTTTCAGGGAGTAGGTAGAGAAGTTGCCACTCTTTAGGTTTAGGGTTTTCCATGGCAAGAGAGGAGTAACTGGTACCTGTAGTAAGTAGCTCTCCCTTATTGGTAGCGCCCCCTTGATACAGATCTAAACTCAGCACAATTTTTGCGGCGACCACAGGTAGGATAAATACCAGTAGTAAAATGAGAAGTGGTTTCTTGCCGCTCTTTTTTGGGGAGTTCATACTCTCTCCTCTCGTTAGATACCTCGCGGGATCGCCTAAAAAATTAGGGGCTCTCTCTATCGAGGTAACACTAATTTTGTTTCCCGAGACGGCTAGGAAACGATTTTTATTATCTGTATTGGTAGTAAAAAACTGCTTAATACCTAACCTACTTGGTCTTGTTTCTGTTGGCAATAGTCATTTGTACTTATTGTCATCTTATTGTTTTTATTATTTCTTTCTTATCCTGACTCTGATGAAGTAGAGCACGAGAAGTGCAAATGCAACAGCCATAGAAAACCACTGTAGGGCATAACCTAAGTGTTTTTGAGCTGAGAGTGGGATCGGTTGCCATGGATGGGGCAAGTCGATGCCTTTAATGCTCTCTGGTTGAAGCACTGCTAATGCCACAGGATGATTCAAGCTAGTTTCTATCTGTGAAATATTTAAGTTCTGAACTCTTTTAGGCCATCCCTCTTCGGCCAGAAGATCTGAGCTCATGGGGTTCGCTTGTTTCTGATAAAGGCGTCCAGTGAGGGGTTGAGGTTGATTAATGTGTGGCAGTTTAGGGAGCACTCTTCTGTCATTTCCAGCAGGGACAAATCCGAGTTCAACCAGTAACCAAGGGGCCGTGGGATTGACCTGCATAACTTGCAGTGCAAGGTAGCCAACTTGACCATTAAAGATTTGATTGTCGAGTAAAAAAACTTTATTCCCCACCGGAGTGACCGTGGCGCTAAGTCTATAACCTGTGAGTGGCTCGCTCGCAGGAAGTGAAAGCAGTTGACGATATGAGAGTGGAGCCGCGGCTTGCCTAGAGGTCAGTTGAGATTGTAGGTCCTCTTTTAACTCTGCGCGGGATAACTGCCAGAAACCTAGCTTGACCAGAAGCAAAAACAGACTCACAGTAGCAAGCATAACCAGCACTTTGGTGCCTCTCCAAAATAGCCGAGGATTACGAGTGAATACACTATTGGTGTTTAAATTAGTTTTAGTACTGCTACTGCTTTTCATCTTATTTAATCTTGCCCGAGCCCTATTTATAATGGTTAAAGGGGAGAGTAAAGTCCCCATGAGCCAATATCTTGGTCGTAGAGTTATCTTCTCCGTGCTGGTGGTTGTGCTGCTATTGCTGGCCATGGCTACAGGTGTTATCACACCCAATATAAGGCCATATTGAGTTAGTAAAGTCATTCACTAGAGTGCTGATTATCTTTTCTGATAAATAGTTTTGGTTGAACACTCAAAAAGGGGTTGCCGCGCAGTGCTCAAATAGAGATGCGCAGCAGATCTGTTTCGATTAAAGGACGTAGACAAAGATAAATAGGCATAACCAAACTACGTCAACGAAGTGCCAATACCAGCTTCCAGCCTGAAATGCGAAGTGCTTATCTGGTGTGAAATGTCCTTTTAAAACCCGGAAAAAGAGTACGATTAAAAATACCGTTCCCAGCGTGACATGCATACCGTGAAAGCCAGTTAGCAGGAAGAAGGTATTGCCGTAAACGCCAGAATCTAAGGTTAATCCCATCTCCTGATAGGCATGAACATACTCTTCTACTTGCAGACCTAAGAAGGCAAGGCCAAGTAGAATCGTTATTCCCAACCAGACTGCAATTGCCGAGCGTTTTCCTTTTTCAAGGCTAACATGGGCCATATGTAAGGTGATTGAAGAGGTGAGAAGTATGAGGGTGTTGTAAAGGGGTAAGCCAGTCCATCCCATTGCTTGGGTCGTTGTACCGTCGGGTGTTTTGACCAAGGGCCATATCGCCTCAAATCCAGGCCAAAGCACTTCATTTGTCATGGCATTATTAGAGTCACCACCTAACCAAGGTACCGCAATCATTCTGGCGTAGAGCAGAGCGCCAAAAAATGCCGCAAAAAACATCACCTCAGAGAAGATAAACCAGCTCATCCCCTGCCTGAACGAACGATCCATCTGTTGGGAATAAAGTCCGCTCATAGACTCGGCGATAACGGTTCTGAACCAGCCAAAAATCATATAGATAATGACGGCGATTCCTGCGAGTAGTATATATCCGCCGCTACTACTCTCGGTATTGAGTTGTTGTACATAGCTTCCTGCGCCAAAGGCGATAAGAAACAGCCCTATTGCGCCAATAATGGGCCAGGCGCTTTGGGCTGGGACATAGTAATGTTCGTGCTTAGTTGTCATCTTGCTGCTCCTTGCTCTATCGCATCAACATATCCACGATCTGTGATGTTGTAGAGGGTATAAGAGAGAGTCAATGTTGATATGGATTCTGGTAAATCCGGATCCACAAAAAATATCAGCGGTAACTCTGCGCTGGCTTTGGCCGTTAATCTCTGTTGATTAAAGCAAAAGCACTCTGTTTTATTAAAGTAAGCCGCTCCTTGACCTGGGGATACAGATGGAATTGCCTGTCCAAGCGTCTCCTCCGTTGAGAGGTTTATCGCTTTAAAGTTTGTTCTTATTAACTCACCAGGATGAACCTGCATACGTTTCATCTCTGGTGTAAACTCCCAAGGCATATCACTCTGTATCTGCGCCATAAATTCAACGGTAACCGTTCGGCTTTTATCTATGGTCATAGCTTGATAGCTGCTTGCTGTACTACTGGTTTTGCCATTTATTCCTAGTTGCTCACACAGGACATCATAGAGAGGAACTAAGGCAAAACCGAAGCCGAACATGCCAATAGCACCTGCTATTAGCATAGAGATCAGCTTTTTGTTCGATTCTGCCTTCTCCATGATTATTTAATCTCCGGTGGAGTACTAAAGGAGTGGTATGGAGCAGGACTTGGTAGAGTCCACTCTAAACCTTCGGCGCCATCCCATGGTTTTGCCTCGGCTTTTTCGCCACTACGTATGCACTTGATGACCACATAAAGGAAGATTAGTTGAGATAAACCAAAGGCGAAACCGCCAATTGAAACTATCTGGTTTACATCAGCAAACTGCACCGCGTAATCAGGGATCCGCCTTGGCATACCAGCTAAGCCTAAGAAATGCATCGGGAAGAACAGCACATTGACCGAGATGACAGAGGTCCAGAAATGGATCTTGCCCCACTTTTCATCGTACATATTGCCTGTCCACTTAGGTAGCCAGTAATAGGCCGCTGCCATGATTGAGAATATAGCGCCTGTGACTAACACATAGTGGAAATGGGCAACAACGAAATAGGTATCGTGATATTGGAAATCAACAGGGGTGATCGCCAGCATCAATCCAGAAAATCCTCCAATGGTAAAGAGAATAATAAAGGCGACAGCAAACAGCATAGGGGTTTCAAAGGAGATTGATCCCCGCCACATGGTTGCGACCCAGTTGAACACTTTCACCCCAGTAGGCACCGCAATCAGCATAGTACAGTACATAAAGAAGAGTTCTGCAAAAACAGGCATACCCGTTGTGAACATGTGGTGGGCCCACACTAGGAATGAAAGTATTGCGATACTGGCGGTTGCGTAAACCATGGAGGAGTAACCAAACAGAGGTTTTCGACTGAAGGCTGGCACAATGGCAGAGATGATACCGAAAGAGGGTAAAATCATGATGTACACCTCCGGATGTCCGAAGAACCAGAAGATATGTTGGAACATCACAGGATCTCCACCACCTGCTGCATCGAAGAAGCTAGTACCGAAGTATTTATCGGTCAATACCATGGTCACAGTACCTGCAAGAACTGGCATCACCGCAATCAATAGGAAAGCTGTGATTAGCCAAGTCCACACAAACAGAGGAAGTTTCATCCATGTCATACCAGGCGCACGCATGTTGACGATTGTCACCACCACGTTAATGGCACCCATGATGGAGCTCATCCCCATAATATGCACCGAAAAGACGAAGAGTGCAGTGCTGTCTGGGCTATAAGTGGTGGATAGGGGAGCGTAGAAGGTCCAACCAAAGTTGGGACCACCACCTTCCATAAATAGAGAGCTCAGCAAGATAGCGAAAGCGAAAGGTAAGATCCAGAAGCTCCAGTTGTTCATTCTTGGCAGTGCCATATCCGGCGCGCCAATCATCATGGGAATGAGCCAGTTAGCTAATCCAGTGAAGGCTGGCATTACCGCCCCGAATACCATGATAAGACCATGAACTGTGGTCATCTGATTAAAAAAGTTTGGCTCAACAAGCTGGAGTCCGGGCTGAAAAAGTTCAGCTCGAATAACCATGGCCATCGCGCCACCAGTGAGGAACATGATGAAACTGAACCAGAGGTAGAGCGTGCCTATATCTTTGTGGTTTGTAGTGAAAAGCCAACGTTTAATCCCAGTAGGCATCGCTTCATGATGATCGTCATGGTGATCTGCTTGATTATGTTCTGGCTCTATATTGTCTTGTGCATCGTGTGTTGTACTAGTCATAGCGTTCCCCTATTGACCATGCTGATTAACATCAGCAGCCTGAACCATATCGCCTGTGTTGTTACCCCATGCGTTTCGTTCATAAGTGATCACGGCTGCAATCTCTTGCGGCGTTAATTGTGCCCCGAAAGCCTGCATAGCGGTTCCGGGTTTACCCTTGATAACCATATCAAGGTGGCCCGTTACTGGGCCTGTGATCACAGGGCTGTTTACTAATGAAGGGAAGGCGCCGGGCAGGCCTGTTCCTGCTGCCTGATGACAAGCAACGCAGCTGGTCATATAGACCTTCTCGCCCATAGCCATGAGTTCATCCATGGTTAAGTCATCTAGTACAACAGCTTTAACCTCTTCGACCACTTCTGCTGCGGCCTCCTCAATCTCAGGTAAGGTTACTGGAACTGCTGGTTCGCTCGATACTGCGGGAGCTGGGTTAGTGGAGCTGACATCTGCGGCTTGAACTGTATCACCTGAGTCATTGCCCCATGCATTACGCTCATAGGTAACCACAGCTGCAATTTCTGTTGCTGTTAACTGCTTAGCGAATGCTTGCATCGCAGTGCCGGGCTTACCATTTAAGACGATATCGACATGACCTGCGACAGCGCCTTTAATCATTGGGCTGCCAATAAGAGAGGGGAACACACCAGGCAGGCCCACACCGTTAGGTTGGTGACATGCTGCGCAGTTTGCCATATATACCTGCTCTCCTTGAGTCATTAGCTCATCCATACTCAAGGTTTTACTGAGCGCAGCTTGGGCTTCAGCGGCAGCAGAGCTTGCTTTACTCTTCTGCTCGACTAGCCAAGTATCATAATCTGCTTCGGAAACAGCTTTGACCACAATTGGCATAAAGCCATGATCTTTACCGCATAACTCAGCACATTGGCCTCGATAGGTGCCTGTTTTGTCTATTCGTGTCCAAGCTTCATTAATAAATCCAGGATTGGCATCTTTTTTAACGGCGAAAGCGGGCACCCACCATGAGTGGATGACATCTTCTGAAGTCATAAGAAAACGCACTTTTTTGTTGATTGGTAGGACTAAGGGGTTATCAACCTCGAGGAGATAGTTCTCTCCTTTTGCCTCAGTGCCATCGATCTGTTCTCTGGGAGTGGAGAGCAAGCTGTAAAATTCGATATCTTCATCAAAGTAGCTGTAATGCCATTTCCATTGAGACCCAGTAACTTTAATTGTGATATCGGCATCGGAAGGATCTTCCATTGCGATCAGGGTTTTAGTGGCAGGTATTGCCATTAAAATAAGGATGATAAAAGGCACAACGGTCCAAGCTATCTCAACCTTTGTACTTTCGTGAAAATTAGCCGCAATCGCACCTTTGGATTTTCTGTGATTGATCATGGAATAGATCATCACACCAAAGACCAAGATTCCGATGGCACAACAGATATACAGGATGATCATATGCAGGTTATACACCCTACCACTGATCTCCGTGACCCCTTGAGTCATATTCAAGGGCATCTCTGATGCCAACATGGGTGGCGTAAACAGCAACGCCAGAAAACAATACAGCGCTTTCTTCACTAGACTTCTCCTCTGCCAAAATATAAGACAAAGAAGAGCCACACAGTAAGTCTCTGCTCTATGCAAACTCTTCAGTTCCCAAAAAAGCAACGATGACTTCAAAGTACGCTAGCGGTTTTACTTTTTATTGTGAAAGTTAGCAGTCTTTTTTGCTGCTGAAGTTAACCACACCTGTACCTACCACAGAATATATCTGTTCCGATTTCTGCTAGGTAAACAATGCAGTTATATCACTGGGAATTGATTTACTTTGCAGACGACTAAATCGCTTTGGATATAACAAATTATCGTTGTTATGTTTCTAACTTACTGTGTGTTGAAATATTGATCAAGATCACTTTTTCTTTATTTTTAAATTAATAATGCCGTTCCATAGAGGTATTTAGCCAGTTCGGAGACTGCTAAGTTTTTCAATCCAAGGTATTGATGAAGAAATAGTTATTAGTTTTTAAATCACTAAAACCTCATGGTGTATGGGTTTAAAGCCCTTTAAATAAGCTTAAAAGTTTTCTATATATGCTGGATATTTAGATACTTTTCGAAGTGATACTGACAAAAAAGCCCCATTAAGGGGCTTAAAGATATAGGGGGGAAAGATTAATGAACGGAAGAAAATAAACTTGGCTGCAAAGCTGAGTCGATAATAGGGTTATGGGCTTCTACTTGAGAGCTTGAGTTTGCATCTTCAATAACCACGCCCAATGCTCTAGCACTTTTAGCAACAATCTGAAGACGACGACTATCACGTGCATCTAACGATTGAGTCCAACAGAGCACAGCGCTAGAGGTGCCACTTGTTAGTGCTTTTTCCATTGCCCAGAGTGTTTCCACTTCATCTTTTGCATGTACTAGCAGTACGCGGTTCATTCTAACACCAGCTTCTGCCAACATCTTCTTATAGCCTATATTCGGTGGGCTGATTAAGACTATCCACTGTCCCTGCTGGCTTAATGTGGCAAGCTGTGAACTCACCTGTTTTAACTCTTCACGCCCCTGTGTAGAGCTGGTTACTGTAGAGATAGTACTGCTTTGTAGCTGGCTGGAGTAGTGAGTCTGATGATCTATCCAAAGTCCAGGATGTCTTGGGCCATTGCCGATTAATGTGTTCATTGCCAATCTCCATTGCGAATAACACCGACAGCCAATCCTTCAATACTTAGGCTTTGGTTAGTTAGATCAACGACTATAGGACTGTAATCTTCATTTTCTGCATGAAGGTAAACAGTACTGCCTTTTTTCTCGAAGCGTTTAACTGTGACATCATCTTCAACACGGGCAACGACGACCTGACCGTTTCTTGCTTGCTCAGCCTTATGAACAGCCAGAAGATCTCCTTCGAGAATACCGATATCTTTCATGCTGTCGCCACGTACCCTAAGTAGAAAGTCGGCACTTGGGTGGAACATATTTGGATCAACTTGATAATGCTGCTCAACATGCTCTTGAGCTAGGATAGGCTCCCCAGCTGCAACTTGGCCTATCAAAGGTAAACCTTGCTCTTCAAGCTCCTCTGTTTGAGCTAACCTAATACCACGAGATGTACCGGGAATGATCTCAATACAGCCTTTTTTAGCTAGGGCTTTTAGGTGTTCCTCAGCAGCGTTGGCGCTTTTAAAACCTAAACGTTTAGCAATTTCTGCACGGGTTGGTGGCATGCCTGTTTCGGCAATATTGCATTTAATTAGTTCAAGAATTTCAGCTTGTCGTGGTGTTAAAGGTCTCATTATCAATCCTGTCTTTCTATACAGTAACTGTCAGTATATACAGTATTTTGACCAGTGCAAGTATTAACCAAGTTTTATCTGTTTTTCTTATCTGTATTATTTAAGGTCAGATTTTAACTCGGATATGTGCGCTTATCTAAGGCCTGAGCTAATTTGGTGGAATTATCCAAAATCTGGTACTCTATGCAGTTATTAAATTAAACACACTGCATAAGAATAATGTCCAAACAAGACTCCCTTTGGTTTAAATCACTGCGCTGGCTTCAGAAAAAGTTGGTGCATACTATTGTTGTGCCACAAGAACCCTTTAAGGATCTCAATTTAGACCCTGAAAAACCGCTCGTTTATGTGATGAAGACTGAATCTCTCAGTGACATTGCAGCTCTTAGTGAGATCACAGGGGAGCTTGGTTTACCTAGCCCTTATGAGTCATTAGAGGTTGAAGGGCGGTCAACGCCCAGAGTGGTATGCCTAGAAGGGGCAAAGCCTCTTATGGGGAAAAGGGAGAGTAATGAGTTCTTCCTGAGCAGCTTTATGGATCTGCTAAAGGCACATAAAGAGAGCCCTGAGCTCGATATTCAACTGGTCCCTGTGAGTCTCTATTGGGGGAGAACGCCAGGTAAAGAGGATGACACGATGAAAGCCGCTGTGCTTGAGCGTGAGAACCCCACCTGGTTGCGTAAGTGTTTGATGATTCTATTTTTAGGTCGACATAACTTTGTCCAATTCTCTAATTCGGTCTCGATACGTTATATGGCCGATGAGCATGGCACCGATAAGCGTATTGCGCATAAACTTGCCCGCGTAGCCCGAGTGCACTTTAGTCGTCAGCGAAAGGTGATGACAGGTCCAGTTTTACCTAAGAGACAGGCGCTTTTTCATGCCTTGATTAACTCAGAAAGCTTAAGAAAAGCGATTCAGGAAGAGGCAACCAGCAAGAAGATTTCAGAGGTTGAAGCCAGAGCGAAGGCGATGGAATATCTCGATGAGATTGCTGCGGATTATTCCGATAGCTTAGTGCGTATTGCCGAACGTTTCCTTACTTGGTTGTGGAATAAGCTCTACAAAGGTATCAATATTAAGGGAGCTGAACAGATCCGCCAGCTACACCATGATGGCCATGAGATCATCTATGTGCCTTGCCACAGAAGCCATATGGATTATCTGCTGCTCTCCTATATTCTTTATTACCAAGGCATGGTTCCGCCTCACATTGCAGCGGGGATCAACCTGAATTTCTGGCCAGCGGGCCCTATGTTCCGTCGCGGTGGTGCCTTCTTTATCCGCCGTAGTTTCAGAGGTAATAAACTGTATACAGCAGTTTTCCGCGAATATCTGGATCAACTTTTCACTAAAGGTTACTCGGTTGAGTACTTCACCGAAGGTGGACGTTCAAGAACCGGACGCCTATTGGCACCTAAAACCGGTATGATCGCGATGACACTTAACAGTGTACTACGTGGAATGGAGCGCCCAGTAACGCTGGTTCCTGTCTACCTTGGTTATGATCATGTGATGGAAGTGGCGACTTACCATAAAGAATTAAGCGGTAAGAAGAAAAAGAAAGAGTCGGTTTGGCAGGTTTTTGGTGCTTTGCGTAAGCTAGGAAACTTTGGTCAAGGTTATGTGAACTTTGGTAAACCTATCACCTTGCATAGTTTTCTAAATGAGCAGGTGCCTGATTGGCGTGAGGAGATCGCGAGCGATCCTGAGCAGAAACCAACTTGGTTGACCCCTGTGGTTAACACCCTAGCAAATCAAGTTATGACCAATATCAATGACGCTGCGGCGGTGAGTTCAGTCACCCTGACTAGCTTAGTTCTGTTGGCATCTGAGCAAAATGCCCTTGAGAGAACTCAGCTTGAGAAGCAGCTAGATCTCTATCTTAAGTTGCTAAAAGATCTGCCTTATACCTCATACACATCTGTAGTAGAAGGTGACGGTAAGCAACTAGTTACTCAAGGTTTAGAGCTGAAAAAGCTACAGCTAGATAGCGATCCACTTGGCGATATCGTCTCCATTGATGAGAGTATCTCCATTGCTATGACCTATTACCGTAATAACATTATTCATTTAATGATTATTCCTTCACTGGTTGCTAGCTGTTTGACTCAACATGAGCGGATCACCAGAGATGAGATCAAAGCGATCATCGCCGATTTCTATCCTCTGCTTGAAGCTGAACTGTTTATGGGGGTTGAAGATACCGATAAGTTAGTCGAGCAGATATTAGATCTGTTTATTGAGCAGCAGTTGATCCGTGAAGATACTGGTTTCAGTGTGGTTGAAACCAGTATTAATCAGCTGTTACTGCTTGCTGGCACTGTGAGTGAGACGTTGCAGCGTTACGCCATCATCTTTAATCTGTTAGCTGATTTTCCAGAGATGGAGCGTTCAGATCTCGAGGCCGAAAGTCATAAACTGGCGAAGCGTTTAGGTGCCCTTCATGGTATCACCGCACCTGAGTTCTATGATAAGAACCTCTATAGAACCTTGAGTGTGAAGCTTAAAGATCTTGGTTACCTCAAAGATAACGGTAATAAAGCCGACGTTGAGAGAGTTCGTGCGTCAGCCAATGGCTTATTAAGGTCTTCTGTTAGGCAGACCATAGTCGATAGTGTTGCTGCGGAGCGCTCTGCTTGAGAATTAACAGTGAGTATGGGGCTGTAAATCGGCCTCATCATCTTGAAAGCGGTTTTATTAAATTGGCAATCATTGGCCATAGTTTAGATTTGGAGAGATAGGGTTATATGGCCAATCATATGAATGCAGCCAAAGATAAGGCTGCGGGCAAGTCTCTGCTTGGCGGAGCGATGATAGTTGCGGGTACAGCGGTTGGTGCAGGAATGTTTTCCCTGCCAGTTGTCGGCGCAGGTATGTGGTTTAGCTATTCAATTCTAATGATGTTAGGTGTCTGGTTCTGTATGCTGGTTTCCGGCTTACTACTACTTGAAACTAACCTTCATTTTGAGCCAGGCTCGAGTTTCGATACCTTGACGCGTGAAACTTTAGGCCAGTTTTGGCGAATAGTGAACGGTTTATCTATCGCCTTTGTTCTCTATATCTTAGCCTACGCCTATATCAGTGGCGGTGGCTCTGTCGTTAACCACAGCCTGCAAGTGTCAGGTATCGAGCTGCCTCAGAGTCTTGCTGGTTTAGTTTTCGCATTAGGTTTGGCGTTTATTGTTTTTATCAGCACTAAGGCTGTGGATAGGATCACCACGATCATGCTCGGCGGTATGATCATCACCTTCTTCCTTGCAATCGGCGATCTGTTGATCGATATCGATACAGTGAAGCTGTTTGCACCTAATGGGGAGGACACTTATCTACCCTACATGCTAGCAGCATTGCCCTTTGGTCTTGTGAGCTTTGGCTATCACGGTAATGTACCGAGTCTGGTCAAATATTACGGCAAAAAGCCTAATACTATCATCAAGGCGATACTGATAGGTACCCTGATCGCATTTGTTATCTATGTTTGCTGGTTAGTGGCTACCATGGGGAATATTGCTCGAGGTGACTTCGTTAATATTATCGCCCAAGGCGGCAATATGGGGGTTCTGGTTGCGGCTCTATCTGATGTGATGAGCAGTAGCTGGTTAACTACCATGTTAACGATTTTTGCAAACCTAGCCGTTGCTTCTTCATTCCTAGGGGTTACCTTAGGTTTGTTTGATTTTCTAGCCGATCTTTTTGGCTTCGATGAATCGAGAGGTGGACGTTTTAAAACGGCTGCGGTGACCTTTCTACCGCCAACTGTGCTTGGGCTACTTTTTCCGAATGGATTCTTGGTTGCCATAGGTTTTGCTGCACTTGCGGCAACAGTTTGGACTGCGGTTGTTCCAGCTATGATGGTGTACAAGATTAGAAAGAAGTTTCCTAATTCGACCGGTTTTAAAGTACCTGGCGGTAATGCGGTGATTGTCATCGTGATGTTGTTTGGTGTTATTACCGGAGCTTGTCATCTTTTGGCTATGGCGGATCTACTTCCTGTGTACGGCTAATACCAAGTTTAACCTTAAGCCTTAATTTGGAGCCCTCATTATTGAGGGCTTTTTTATTTCTGTATGGTTTGCTGGTTTAACTTATCTAGGTATTGCTGTGGAGTACACCTTCTCAATCGCTTAAAAGCTCGGCTAAAACTCTGTTGATTAGCATAACCTAACAAACTGGCAATCTCCTCTACCTCTTTACCGTCCAGCATATATTTAATTGCCTGATTACTTAGAATATAGTTACTTATAGTCGAGAAGGTGAGACCTAAATGCTGTAAACGTCGTTGTAGCTGCTGTTCGGAGATATTAAAAAGCTTAGCGACTGCTTTTACCTTTGGTAG
The DNA here is from genome assembly GCF_019457885.1 of Shewanella nanhaiensis. GTDB lineage: Bacteria > Pseudomonadota > Gammaproteobacteria > Enterobacterales > Shewanellaceae > Shewanella > Shewanella nanhaiensis. The sequence continues at coordinate 57,891 of NZ_JAHZST010000013.1, read as the reverse complement.
ACCATAAAAACGTGAGTAGTTGATCATCTCAAATAGCACTTTAGGTGCGTCATGGGGTTGAGGCATGTTGAGGTATTTCTCAAACAGGGATCTTGGTAAGGTGACGGGAGCATTAAATTCCTGAGCTGGGATCACTGAGTGAACCATCTCCTCAATATCAAACCAGATCTCTGTTTGCGCTGCATTCCAAACTACCGGAGAGCCAAATAGCTTTGACACTTGTTCATGACCTATTGCTGAACCACTGAGTTGTACCCGAATTGGCCGATAATCTTTGCCTAGAAAGTGTCGCTGAGCATTGAGTAAGGTGATAGCCACCCTGAGGGAGTCCAGACTCTTTTGTTGCTTGAAGACGTAGGGATTTTTATAACACCATTTCATGATCTTAGCCGATTGGCTGACATAGTAACTGGCTCCGGAGTGTAGACTGACGACTCCGTAATTGATCCTGCGTATGCTCATCGCCACATCTGGAGTGGCGAGTGGATCAATTCCACTGATCTCTAACCTATTAAAATGCAGATACTCGCTGAGTTTAACCATATAGCAAGGGTCTTGGCTAAGCTCTGCAAGCTGAGTTAACCAGTGGCCGACTTGAGTAAATGGGATTAGGGCCATAGGTTCCTGCATAAGTGCTTCTGGAATATGTAGATCTTGATAACCGATCCCAAATATCTGCTCCATACCATCAAATACAGGCTTTAAATAACAAACTCGAATAAATGAAGTGTTAAATTTCATAGGGTTTTGATTCGCTAGTTGAGGGCTAATTAAATCATTAATGACGCAAAATTGATATGATTAGCCTGTATCTATTGCTCGTATATGGATAAAGGCCAGACAATATACTTTTTAGTTTATAGGAGGCCATTCTACATGAGTTTACTCGGTATGCCGTTTGTCGATACGGGCGCTGATACTGCGCTCCATGTTGTTGCCTTGGTTGTGATGGTCGCCACAGTCTCTGCTGTTGCTGTCGGTTTTTGGAAGATACATGAGATGCCTATCAATAAGGCGCACAAAGAGGAGCACCATCAAATAGGACTCATTACTGCGCTCACATGGATTGGGTTTGTGTGGCATTGGGTGTGGGTGTTAGCCGTATTCGTTGCGTTTGTCGATGGTGAGAAAGCACTAAGAAAGTTAAGAGATATCTGGCATGAACAACCGGAAAACTTAAAACAGCAAGTGGTAGAAACTCCTCAGTCAGATAGAGAGGTTGTGAACAATGCTTGAAGGTTTGGCTGTTTGGGCTCTATTTATCTACCTACTTCGTTTAGTTGGGATGCCGTGGAATAAATTTTCTAAGGCGTTTGCCTATATCGGTGGTGGAGGTTGGTTGCTATTTGTTTGGGTCGGCCTACTTAACTTTACCCCCATGGATCTCTCAGGTGGTTCACTGGTTCAATCTCCCCATATTCAACTGCGTCCCGCATCGACTCAGATTAAAGGCTCAGTCAAACATATCTATGTCGAGCCGAATCAACGTATTGAGAAGGGGCAGCTTGTGTACGAGCTTGATGATGAGCCCTATCAAATTGCGTTAAATAAGGCCAAGGTGGATCTCAATGCCGCTGAGGTTGCATTAAAGCTTGCCAATGAAGATGTGAAGCTTGCTATGAAGCAGCATCAGAGTGTCTTGGCTGATACTAAGATTAGCCAGAGCCAGGTTTTGGCTGCACAGAAAGATCTTAGCTGGAAGGAGAAAACCCTGACTCGCTATGTTGAGCAGAATAGAGTTGTGCCAGATACTATCACTAAGAGCCAGCTGGACGAGCAACAAACTGCTGTCGCTTTAGCTCAATCTCAGCTAGCAAGTTATCTTGCCAGTGTTGAAAAAGCGACGTTTGCAGAGCATAAAGCGGGACTTGAGATTGAGAAGGCGCACCTAGCCGTTGCCAGTCGCCAATCGGATCTCGCTAGCCAAGCTGAAACATTAGCAAAGGCACAATGGGATCTGGACAGCACTAAGGTTTATGCCCCAGCAGATGGGTATTTGACTAACTTTATTATGCGAGAGGGGCAGTTTGTCGGCCTTGCTCCACGTATTGCGATGTACACAGATGAGAAGTATGTCTTGATGCGGGTTAATCATCAGGCGATACGTAATGTCAAAGTAGGCCAAAGTGCAGAGTTCGCCTCTGCTGTTTATCCCGGTAAGGTGTTTCGTGCTCAAGTTGAAGGAATTGTCGAGGCAACAGGTGAAGCTCAGGGAAGCTTGTTAGCTCGTGATGATAATGTACGCCAAACGACGGGACAGAACCTTAATAATAAACATCACTTTGTCCGGTTGAAGTTGGAGGAGGGGGAGTATGATCTTCCCGTTGGTGCTGTTGGGTTAGCTTGGATATCAGCAGAGAAGCCAACTGCACTGCTGAGTTTTCTCGATGTGATCCGCGGCATTATTATCCGAATGAAGTCACAGATATACTACTTTTATTCAATCTAAGATATAGCCCAACCTTAAGACCGCAGGGTTGGGCTTTTTGTTGGTGTTTGTTGAGGGTTATTTCGATAGTTGATTACGCCCTTTCTTCTTTGCACGATAGAGGGCCAGATCGGCATTTTTCATCGTTTGCTCGAAACTTTCACGATGTTGATGGTCGGCTACTCCGATGGAGATGGTGACATTAACGACTCGTTTGCTGTTGCTTTCTTGAGCTTTATTGCGTTTGGCCTTTGTTTGTTTCTTACGCTTCTCATCTCGCAGTACGATGTCATACTCCTCTATCTCTTTGCGCACCTCCTCTAGGTGGGGCAGTACCGATGAGAGATCTTTGCGGGAGAAAACAATCGTGAACTCCTCGCCGCCATACCTAAACGCCTTACCCCCTCCAGTTACCTCTGCAATCTTACTAGCGACTAACTTCAATACTTGATCGCCAACATCATGACCATAGGTGTCGTTAAACTTTTTAAAGTGATCGATATCCAGCATGGCAACTGAGTATTTTCGCCCTAAAGAGAGCACCAGATTATAGAGTGCTCGCCGAGAGGCTAAGCCTGTTAACTCATCACGGTAGGCTAGAAAATAGGAGTCGGCCAATACTGTTAGCAGATAGATGATGGCCAACATTGAGAGAGATACAGCACTTGGGAGATAGTTCGGCAGTAAAAAGTTCACTCCCCATAGGATCAAGGTTATGACGATAGCGGTACTGACGAGATTTGATAACCAAAGCCCGCGCAGAAATACCAGTAGCACACATAGGGAGAGTAAGATTAATGTGCGGATCTCCATAGTGAAAAATTCGGGGAGGTAGAGTTTAAAATCATTATTGAAATATGCATTGGCCCACTGCCAGCCAAATGCAGCGCTGAAGCTGAGTATAATGCCTAAAGTACGTATCAGACTATGAGGAGATAAGAGGCCTCTATCCTTAATGAAAGCAAACCAAGTGATAGTGAAAACGCCGCCAAGTAGAAGCTGCTCTGAATAGTCATTTAGCCCCTCAATAGTAAATTGAGCGGAGCTGGTAAATAGGTAATAGGCCAGCAATAGAGCTGCAAGGTAGGCTAAACGGCTACGGTTAAACTGAATCGCTATTACTATGCTAATGGATAGCAGCCAAAAAGGGAGGAGCGTTATTGTTTCTTGCCAAGCATTTAAGCGAGGTTGAGAAAATTGAAAGATAGCCAGCGACAGGCCAGTGACAAGAAGTGGCAGAAATAGGAAACGACATCTGTGGTAAAAAGCCGACAAAACAAACCTCAATAATTAATCTGGCTAATAGATGACTCTGTTAGGGAAGTTATCTAGCAACCGAAAATCGACGCCGAATTAGAGTTTAATTTAGATGTAACCTTAGTTAAAAAGTAGGTTACCTGATGCAATACCATATACAGAATTTGATGATTTGGGTACGTTTTTATCGCTCGAGACTGCTTGTGATTGAGCTTGGGGGAAAATGTGAGCCTAGTTTTTAATGTTTAGTTTTTAGTTTTCTATTTCAGGTTTCATGGTATCCGCAACAATATGTATTACTATGATCCATGCCTGCCTAACTTCATCTGTGTATTCGTTGCCTAATCCTGTTTTTAGGGTGTAAAGCAGCGCATTACCCACAGGAGTAAAATGACTCTTTTTGACCCCATAAGCGTTATGTCGCTGAGCAAGCTGTTGCAGAACCGGGACTAAAGTGTTGAGATCATCTAAGCCATCAACGGCGGCTTTTAACATGGCGATGAGTTTACGCCCCTGCACTTTGATGTTGTTCCTAAACAGAGGCTTTAAAGAGGGATCTATCTTAAACAGTGAGTCATAAAAAAGATCTGCAGCCTGTTCAGAGATAGGTTCAACTAAGCTAAACGAGTGTTGAACCAGCTGAATTTGCCTTTGTGTCAGTGCCATGCTCTATCCTCAGTTCAAGACCTAATTTATCTAAAATCTAGCAAGTGAGAGAGATTGTTAGGTTTGTCATTAAGCCTGCTTTTAATATGTTCACTATCGCGAATTATTTTCCTTATCTCATTTAGCATAGACAGAAAACCTAAAACAAGCTTAACTAAATACATTAAAACACACATATTTTATAACGACAGGAACCATTTCGTTGAGGATAGAGCAATGAAGGTAAATCAATACGTTCATGGGCAACCTTGCTGGGTTGAGCTTGCAAGTCGTGACGCCCATGCCGGCAAACAATTTTATAGCACTCTCTTTGGTTGGAAGGTGCAAGATATGCCAATCCCCAATGGGGTCTACTCTATGCTTGCCCTTGAGGTTGAGGGAGAGTGTTCAGATATTGGTGCTGCTTACCAGATGCCTGAAGCTATGTCAGAGCAAGGTGCACCAACTACCTGGACAGTCTATTTTGCTGTCGATAATGTCGATGCGACTGTGGCTGCAGTGATCTCAAATGGTGGCAACTTAGAGTTAGGCCCTCATGATGTAGGCACGGCTGGGCGAATGGCTCTGTTAAGCGATCCAGAAGGGGCTCGTTTTGCTATTTGGCAAGCCGGTGATCATATTGGTGCTAAACGTAACGGTGAAGATGGCAGCTTATGTTGGGTGGAGCTGGCGAGCCGAGATAGTCAGGATGCTAAGGCATTTTATACCTCCTCACTGGGGTGGGATTCTCGTCAAGATTCAATGCCAGACTTTACCTATACTGAGTGGCTGGTCGAAGATGTCCCCTTTGGCGGTATGATGGAGATGACCGAAGAGTGGGGAGAGATGCCTGCCCATTGGATGCTCTATTTTGCCGTTGAGGATTGCGATAAAACAGTAGAGGTGGCGACAGGCCTAGGGGCCAAAATTTGTGTTCCTCCAACCAATATACCTGAGGTGGGGCGTTTTAGTGTAATTAGCGATCCTCAAGGTGGCTTCTTTTCTGTGATAACGCTTAATTCAAAAAGCTAATCATTAATCTCAGCCCAATGAAAAACGCCTGCTCATGTGAGCAGGTGTTTTATAACCTATTTGCTAGTCTTTCTTCAGTTTGCGAGAATAGATAAGCAGATAAAGTGCAGGTAGTACAAACAGTGACAACAGTGGTGCTGTGACCATACCACCAACCATAGGTGCTGCTATCTTCTGCATCACATCGTTGCCCGACCCCGCTCCCCACATGATGGGTAGGAGTCCGAAGAAGATGGTCGCGACTGTCATCGCTTTAGGACGGATCCGCATCACAGCACCCTCAATGAGGGCCTCTTTGAGATCGCTGACAGCCTCATAACCACCGCTCTCTTTTCTATGTTTAATCGCATTATTGAGATAGACCAGCATCACAACCCCAAACTCTGCGGCAACACCGGCTAGCGCTATCATACCCACAGCAACTGCAACCGACATATTGAACTCTAAGAGGTAGAGAAGCCAGGTACTGCCCACTAAAGCGAATGGCAAACTTAGCATGATAATAGTCGCCTGCAGCGTTGAGCCAAAGGTGAGCATCAGTAGGATAAAGATCACTCCTAGTGCCATAGGGATCACCTTCTGTAACTTGGCATCTACCCGCTGCATATACTCATATTGGCCAGCAAAAACGTAGCTATATCTTGGTGGCACGACAAGCTCATTATCCAGTGCGTCTTTTGCTTGCTCGATATACTCACCAATCGAGGTGCCCTCTATATCGACAAAGACCCATGAGATTAGTCGACCATTTTCGCTTTTCAGCATGGGCGCACCGTCTGTGATTTCGATATCTGCCAGATTTCGCAGCGGTAAGTAGTGCCCTGTCTTAGTTATTACAGGTAACTCTCTGAGCTTCTCGATATTATCCCTTAACTCCCGCGGATAGCGTAGATTAATGGGGTAACGTTCAGCGCCTTGAACTGACTCTCCTATATCCATACCGCCTATGGCATAACGCACCACATCTTGAATATCGGTTAGGGTCATATCGTAGCGAGAAGCCACATCTAACTTAGGTGTGATATCGATATAGCGTCCACCGCCAACACGTTCAGCATAGGCTGATTTGGTATTCGGGAGCTTGCTTAAAACCGCTTCGATATTGGTGCCTATCTTCTGCAGTTCATCAACATCGGCCCCGGTGATCTTAATGCCGACTGGGGTTTTTATTCCTGTAGAGAGCATATCGATACGAGTTTTAATGGGCTGCACCCAAGCATTGGTCAGCCCCGGTACTTTCACGGTTTGCTGCAGCTGCTCTATGATATCGTTAAGCTCAAACCCTTCGCGCCACTCATCCCGTGGTTTCAGCATGATGGTGGTTTCCAGCATAGTTAACGGCGCTGGATCTGTGGCTGTTTCTGCGCGGCCGACTTTACCAAAAACACGTTTAACCTCAGGAACCGTTTTGATTAAACGATCGGTTTGCTGCAGAATTTCAGCCGCTTTACTGGCACTGATCCCTGGTAAAGCCGTTGGCATATAGAGCAGATCCCCCTCCTCAAGTTCAGGCATAAACTCACTGCCGATATTACTTAGCGGGTACCAGGCGCTCATTAAGGCTACTAAGGCGACAACCAGTGTCATCTTAGGAAACCTCAATACCAATGTGAGCGAAGGCTTATAGATGGCAATCAAAAAGCGGCTAATTGGGTTACTGCTCTCTTTTGGTATTTTCCCCTTAATAAAGAACCCCATAAGAATAGGCACTAAGGTGATTGAAAGCACTGCAGCCGCAGCCATTGCAAATGTTTTAGTGTAAGCGAGTGGGCTAAACAGGCGACCCTCTTGAGCTTCAAGTGCAAACACGGGCACAAAGCTGAGAGTAATAATCACAAGGGAGAAGAAGAGGGCGGGTCCCACCTCAATAGAAGCCTCAGAAACAATTTTCCAGTGCTCAATATTATTAGGGGAACGATTATTCTCCTCTCTAAAGTGCTCCAGATGCTTATGCATGTTTTCAATCATCACAATTGCACCGTCGACCACGGCGCCGATGGCAATCGCGATGCCACCTAAGCTCATGATGTTGGCATTCACTCCCATCTTATTCATCACAATAAAGGCGATAAGGATGGCTAAAGGAAGTGTGATCACTGCGACTAAGGTTGAGCGTGCATGCAAAAGGAAGAGCAAGCAGACTAAACCGACAACAAACATCTCTTCGATGACCTTGTTGAAAAGGTTTTCGACAGAACTCTCGATCAATTGAGAGCGGTCATAGGTCGGGATGATCTCGACCCCTTCCGGCAGACCAGATTTTAGTTGTTCAAGCTTACTCTTGACAGCTTCTATCGTTGCTAACGCATTCTCGCCGTAGCGCATCACTATGATGCCGCCCACGACCTCTCCCTCACCATCGAGCTCGGCAATACCTCGTCGTGATGCGGGACCTTTACGTATGGTAGCAACATCTTTGAGTAACAAGCCAGTTCCAGATGGGCTGGTTATCCCGAGTGGGATCTCTCTGAAATCGTCTAAGGTTTGACGGTACCCTTTGGCTCGCACCATGTACTCAGCTTCAGCCATCTCTATCACGGAGCCGCCAGCTTCAGTGTTGGATTTGGCGATGGCATTTTTTATGGATGCGATATCAAGTTTATAGATAGCTAGTTTATCTGGCTCTATCACTATCTGGTAGGTTTGCTCCATGCCACCAACGGTAGCAACCTCAGAAACCCCTGCGACACTTTGTAGTTCAAGTTTGAGGTACCAATCCTGCAGACTTTTGAGTTGTGAAAGGTCTAAGTTACCTGAGCGGTCGACAAGAGCATACTCAAATATCCAGCCAACACCAGATGCATCAGGACCTAAAGAAGGTTGTACCCCTTGAGGGAGTCGGCTGCTGACTTGATTGAGATACTCTAATACTCGGGAGCGAGCCCAATAGATATCAGTGCCATCCTCAAAGATGACATAGACATAGGAGTCGCCGAAGAAGGAGTAACCGCGAACGGTCTTGGCTCCCGGCACCGCGAGCATGGCAGTTGATAACGGGTAGGTGACTTGTTCCTCAACCAGTTTAGGTGCTTGGCCAGGGAAAGGGGTCTTGATGATCACCTGCACATCCGAGAGATCGGGCAGGGCATCAAGTGGAGTGTTTCTTAACTCCTGTATGCCCCAAACAGTGATCATTATGGTGATAATTAACACCATAAATCGCTGTTTAATTGAGGCTTCAATGATTTTCTTAAGCATAATAATCTCGCCTCCTAGTGCTGGTGGCCGCTGCTAAGGCGCATTAAGCTGCCTTTTAGGCTGGCTTCTGAATCGAGCAGGAACTGACCAGAGGTCACGACACGCTCATTTTCGGCAAGCCCCTCTTTTATCTCCGCTTTCCCTTGACTTAACATGCCAACAGTCACTTTGCGGGCGGTAAAGCTATTGTCTTCGAGTTTAACGATGACACGATTCTCTTTGCCGGTTTGGATCAGCGCCTCTTGAGGAATGACAAGCACATCTTCATTCGGACCACCGAAGATCCCGATTTTAGCTAGAGTATTGGGTCTGAGCTCAATATCAGCGTTTGATACCACGATACGAACCCTTAAGCTTCGGGTGACGGGATCAAGTTCGGGGTAGATGTAGTCAATCTCACCTTCAATATCTTTAATTCCCATCGCTGGGACGGAGATCTCCGCTTTTTGTCCAACGGCTAACCAGCTCTGCTCATTTTCAAACACGTCGGCAATAACCCAAACTTTAGAAAGGTCGACGACTGACATGACTTCGGTGGCGGGCTGGATATACATGCCATCTCTGACATTTAATGCCTTTACTATGCCATCACTCTTGGCGTAAAAAGGAACCCGGTATTGGGTTTTTTTCGATTTTGCTAAGGCTTTTATCTGATAAGGTTGAAAACCGAGAAGCTCCAATCTGAGCCCAGCTTTTCTGACGAGATCTTGATAATTTGCATCTTTGCCTGCTCGTTTGACGGTATCCTGAGCAAGCAGGAAATCATCCTGTGCGTTGATAAGCTCGGGGGAGTAGATCTCATAGAGAAGCTGACCTTTGGTTATCTTGTCACCGACAGAGGTGATAGTTAGCTTCTCAATCCAGCCATTGACACGTGCATGTATATGATTGATCTGGCTCTCATCGTAATCGACCTGACCTACGGTTTGAACAAACTTCCATAGGGTATCTTTCTCGACTCGCGCAACTTTTAGGGCGAGCGCCTGCTGCATGCCACCGGATACATCTATCTGTATATCTTTACTGCTGCCTCCTACCTCAACTTTTTCTAAGTTCATGCCACAGATAGGACACGTCCCTGGTACATCGCTGATGATATGAGCATGCATAGGGCAGACATACTTGATACTGCCACCATCGTTTAGTGAAGCAGGCTCTGCCGCATTAAATACAGCACCTGCTGGAGTGCTTGCTGCTTGGTGTGAGTGCCCTGCGTGTTCATCTGTAGGCATGGAGCTCATATCGTGACCTGAGTGATCCATTTCACCTTTTTCCTCCTCCTCTTCATCTTCGACAAGGAACATGTTGCAGATGGAGCAGCGACTGCCTGCTTCATGGCTGGTTTCATCAGGGTGCATAGGGCAGACGTAGGTTTTCTGCTCCATGGCTAAGTGATCATCATATGACCCCTTCTCTTCTTCCTCCTCTGCTTCCACAAGGAACATATTACAGATAGAGCAGCGACTGCCTGCTTCATGGCTGGTTTCATCAGGGTGCATAGGGCAGACGTAGGTTTTCTGCTCCATGGCTAAGTGATCATCATGTGACCCCTTCTCCTCTTCCTCCTCTGCTTCCACAAGGAACATATTGCAGATAGAGCAGCGGCTGCCCGCTTCATGACTAGTTTCATTAGGATGCATAGGACACACATAAGCCGCTGTGCCATGACTGTGATCATGAACTGCATGTTTTGTCTCAGGCGCCGTTTGCGCTAGTAACGATTGAGAGTGGGCTAGCTGCGGAGTAACCACCATAAATAGGCTCAGCAGATAGGCCAGTTTGTTGCGTTTATTGTTCATATCTAATTGACTCATAATGCCTCATCTCCAGCCTAAATTAGTGCTTGTGGTGACCCGCTGACTTGCTGTCTGCTTTTGCCTGCATAGGTTCTAAGTTCATACCGCATTTAGGGCAAGTGTCACCCTCTTTTCCGGTGATCGATGAGTTCATGGGGCATGCATGGGTATGAGCAGCTTTGTCATGCTTATGCTCATGAGCTTTATGCTTTGGGCAAGAAGCACAATTTTTATGTTGCTCTGAGCTAGCTTGTACTTTTGTGAGGTTCATGCCGCATTTTGGACAAGTATCTCCTTGCTTTCCTGCGACTTCTGGATGCATAGGGCAGGCGTGATCTGCTTCCATCTGATGGTGTTGGTTATCTGCTTTATGTTGTGAATGCTCATGAGCAGTGGCCAAGGGCGCTGCAGAGATTAAGATAAAGGCCGATAAAATAAGACTTAAAAGGGTTTTCATTGAATAACTCCGTCTTGACCCTTGCGTTCGTCTTCACCCTTAAGCGGTTGCCTGAGGTATGAGAGCTATTTAAGAGCAAGGGCTAATACTGTTCGGTATTATGCCAATCACAATAGATAATTTAATGAACTGAATATCCGTATAATCTGAATAGCATACGGTTTACTGAGTTCATCAATATTATCAATTAGATTGATAAAATAATAATTAAAAATATAGCGTTTCAGTCGATGTGACTGTGGAAATCAAGGGGCGTAAAGCCACCTAAACTATGCTATTGGAGGTCTAATATCTTGAGGCAAAGATATAGAGTGGAAATGAGGCATTTGAGTGGCCATAACGAACTCAGAGGGACTAAATCCTGACCAAGATTTAGAACTGAATAGAGTGCCTGTCATTGAGATAACAAGACAATGATTGCAATCACCTTTACATAAACCCTCACCGTCACAGCAGCTTTGAGCAGCGCCGGGAAGCATAGTTTGCTCAAGTTCACAGCAGTGGGATGGTGTGATTTTTTGCTCAGTGTGGCAAGTGTCTCCATTTTTCATGCTCATCATCTGGCCATGGTGTGCACCTGACATCATGACTTCATGCGTTGGTGACATACCTATCATAGAGCCACTAGCAAATACCCCTTGGCTCAACATCGCGAGCAGGGTAAAGACTAATAGTGTATGACGGCGCAGAAACGTAAACATAAAGCTTCCAATAATGAGTTATGACCAGTTTATCACGAGTTTTAAGAAGTACATCGACAGAATTCACATTTTTTACTTAATATTAAGTGCTTGCGTATTATCTATCGATGTACTGGCTATTAACCTATTGCTCATTTAGACAAAGTTGTAGAAGCCAGTTAAAACCGGCTTCTTATTAAGTTTACTGCTTAGCGAATAGGAGCTTAGCCATAAGCTGGTGGTGGGTTAGCAGAGTGACCTCTTTCTCTTTTCCCACAGTATTTGTCAGAGTGAGTACTGGGTTATCAATAAAGTCGTAAGCTTCCTCCTCAGTGTCAATCTTTGGCGTAAAGGCTCGATATTGATCTTGGTTATCTGCGGTCATTAACAGATACAGAGGCTGAGACTTTACCCAGGCACCTGAGTCATCGGCATTGGCTTCGAAGATATCATAGTATTTAAGCTCAATAAGGTTATCGCCTTTAGTAAGCTCTATCTGATGATTACTGAATTGACTCTTACCATTTACCCCTGTGACATCTATCGATTCAGGGAATGAAACGCTCGCAGCAAGCGAGGTGAAACTAGCAAAAGTTAAGGCTACAGCTGTCATTAATGTTTTCATGTGGAACTCCATTTAGAACTCGCTTTAGACATATAAAAGTTGTAAGGCGGCCTTGTAGTGGGATCATTAAGTCAGCTAACAATATATGGACGACTTAAACTGACACCGTTGGCTATTCTCTGCCTAAAGCTAAAAATATTTAAAAATTGATTTTTGTGCGCAACTCACCACAGTGACAGCGCTAAATTGATATAGGTGTAGCTATACCGTTCTAATTGGAGGGGGATTGAAAGGGGCGGGTTCAGCTGTTTGTGTTGACCAGAAACCTGTTTGAATCGGTCCACTGGATTCAGGTGATAGAAGAGAGATGTGAGCTTGAATTAAGATCCCTGTTGCACTGGAACAGTGTGAAATACACTCTCCAACACCCATCATTTCACATAGAGCATCACAATCTATGCTGATATCTAAATTGCTAGATTTTTTGATGTTAACCATAGTACTGCAGCTTTGCTCACTGTCAGGGCTATTCGTTAACGTAAGTGTTTGTAGGGGGGGGAACTCACTTTGTAACTGTGTTGCTAGTATCTCAGTGTTTATATCTGAATTATGCTCCATAGCATTCATCTGAGTATGACTATATGTATGCAATAGACGCGGCATAGCCATCGCTGGTGTCAGCAAAAATTGCCCCACCAGAGAGATGATTAATACCAAATGTGCTAATTGCTTCGACATATTTTTCCGTCTTTAACTCTTACGTGAATGTATGACTACCTAACCCTTAGTGATAATAGACCTAAGTGGTTCAGAAAAAGTTTCACGTTAAGTGAAAAAATTTAATTTTGAATAAATAAAGTTGTGTTTGAGAGGTGAAAGAGGTCTAAAAATAGCTAAAAAAAGATTAAAACATTTCTATATCAAAGCATTAAGGCTATAACCTTGCGAATTTTAGGGTGTTGGTTTAACTTTAGCGATTGTGAATATAAATTGAACAGAGCGCTAATTTCTATATTTATCAAAATAGAGTTAGAGCTAGGTCTCATTTTGTACTATTGCAGCCAGATTAATGAGCAAGTTCTGGTTTATAATTTGGACTTAAAGAGATGAAGTAAAATAAGTTTCAATAAAATAATTCAAAATCTGGAGATGAGTGATGAACTTACGGGCACTGTTTAAGCCAAGCGCAAAATATTCGATATTCGCCCTGTTAGTGGTCGGTATTGTTGTTGGTGTCGTTGGCTATTTTGCTACACAACAAACTTTACATGCGACAAGTACAGATGAGTTCTGTATGAGCTGTCACAGCAACCACTCTTTGAAAGATGAAGTGCTTGCATCCGCTCATGGCGGAGGAAGCTCTGGTGTGACGGTACAATGTCAAGATTGTCACCTGCCACATAACCCAGTTAAATACCTAGTTAAGAAGATCATCGTATCTAAAGATCTATATGGTTACTTAACAATTGACGGTTTTAATACTCAAGAGTGGTTAGATGAAAACCGTAAAGAGCAAGCAGATCTTGCACTTAAGTACTTTAAAGATACCGATTCTGCTAACTGTCAGCACTGTCACACTCGTATCTATGAAAATCAGCCTGAAACGATGAAGAAGATGGCGAAGAGAATGCACGAGCGTAACTTCCAGAAAGAGCCTGACAAGCGTAAGACCTGTGTCGACTGTCATAAAGGCGTTGCACACGTATATCCAAAAGGCTAAGTATCTTGATACTTGTCTAGACTAAGCCATTTGCAGTTTAGTTAACTTTAAAAGCCTCGCTATCTAGCGGGGCTTTTCTGTGCCTGGAACACTTATGCTGCTCGCCACGGACGGTTTACGAGCAGTGTTTGCATACGGATGTGGTTATCCCCGAACACCATGGACGGTGTAGGAGTGGATTTGTGCATGGATTTCTTGAGCTAAGCATTTTTGGTAGATGGCTAAATAGATCTAATATGTCTACCTATAGAAATAATTTATTCATACGTTGCAATCGTTTGAATTAGAAACTTCAAGTTTAACTTTTAAGCCCTCTGTTTTAATAGGTTTTCCATCTTTAGACTCCGCTGGTAAATAGAGCCACTTTGAAATTGTATTGATGGCATCGGCTTCAAAGCCACCTTCAGGGCTTACATCAATCACTTTTATATCTTCTGTTCTGCCTTTTCGATTTACAGAGAAGGATAAAAGCACCCAACCTGGTGATATTGCTTCAGGTGCTACCTTATATATTGAAAAAGGCTCACTAAGATCTGAGCGGTTTAATCTATCGTTTACAGTCTCTCCAGGGTATCTTGGCCTTGGTATTTCTGTTTTAGATACCAGTTGCTCATGCATAAGATCTTGCATGGAGGTCGTTGCGTTGAGTTTGCTCTTTGGCTCTTTATAAAGTTGAGGGAAGCTTTTTTGGTGCCATTGAGAAAAGTATCTTTCTGCAGCCTCAGGAGTTTCAAAAGCTAGAGTTGTTAACTGACTTGTTTGCTCTTTGTTTTCTAGCATTCGGTGGGCTATATATAACTCTTTTGTGATGCGAGGGTCATTGTCAATTTTGACTAAATTTGTCCATATCTCACTGGAGCTTACTACTTGTTCATAATTTCCTCTTTGCAGGCTGACTTGCATCATATCAAGGGCACCGAGTTGCGCACTATATGATGCGACAAGCATCGAATCAATAGCAGTAAAAACTCTGGTAGATCGTAATATCGTATTCGCTTCAATAAAATCACAACTATTAAATCGATTGATTGCTGCCACGACTTTTTGAGAGACACTAGGAGTATAATTCGGTTTAGCAATGTACTCTACTTGGTAGCATCTTCCTGATTTCGTTTTTAAGTCTGCGACGGTTGATTTACACCCTGATAACGCAACGGCTAATAAGAAAATAGCTAATATTTTGACCACGTGTTTTCTTCCTTGAACAGCTTTTTCATAAAATTTCAGATAATAGGAATAGATTAAATTGAATAAGAAATAAATCAAGTCAGCCATTATTAATCAATAACATAATGGCCCTGCTGTCGATGTTCAATGCTCTAGATTGCACGAAAGCTGATTGAATCCTTTAAAGCAGGCTTTGAGGCTGATATTTGATTGAAAGTAGCGACTTTCAGTGGTGAAATGATGAGTTGCCACTTGATCTGCGACACCAGTGTCCATTACTGGTGTCAGAGTCAATGTGTATGTGGTTAAAACTTAGCTCTTTTCTATCACTTCTCTTCTATAGGCGAGTAGGCTAAATACGCCGAAGGCGAAGACGTTGAGGTAATCACTGTGGTTTAAGGGTAATAGTG
The DNA here is from genome assembly GCF_019457885.1 of Shewanella nanhaiensis. GTDB lineage: Bacteria > Pseudomonadota > Gammaproteobacteria > Enterobacterales > Shewanellaceae > Shewanella > Shewanella nanhaiensis. The sequence goes on along the minus strand of NZ_JAHZST010000013.1, from coordinate 42,536 downwards.
TTTTAAATAGACGATGAAAGATCAGTGTTTGTATGCCGTGCATCACTAATGTCAGTAGCAGTAAGGTATTAAGTATCAAAGATATCTCACCGTTAAATGGCATCACTAGGTTATAACCCATCATACACCAGGCTAAAATGGTAATGGCTTTGCCTGTGGTCACAATAAATTTCATATTTTTCTCATCAATGTTGGTAAACTCATAAGTGATGCTAGCCTGCTTAATCGTACCTCGTACCTCGTACCTCGTACCTTAAGCTTAAGGCTGATATTGATACAACCTGTAGATCACCTGCCCAGCTCTCTTCTCTTTAAGTTGAACCCAGTCCCTAGGCACGTTTAAATGAACGAGCTCGCTTTCTGTTTCCACATAGATCTGTGCATTCTCTTTAAGCCAGCTGTTTTGCGCGAGCAGTGTGATGGTCTTCTCAGCCAGCTCTTTTCTAAACGGAGGATCGATATAGACGATATCGAACGCCTCTGTAGGCGCAACTGTAAGTAAGGCTAGTGTGTCACCTTTGATCACCTCGGCCACATCTGATGAGCATTTTAGGGTGTTAAGGTTCTCTTTTAACTGTTGGGCGGCACTTGCTTGTAGCTCAAAAACCTTAGCGTAGCTTGCATAGCGGGAGAGAGATTCAAGACAAAGTGCGCCACTGCCACCAAAACAGTCTAAAATACGGGCGCCGACAAGATCACCCGCTAACCAGTTAAATAGGGTCTCTCGGACACGATCTGTGGTCGGTCTAAGACCTTCAAGATCTTGGATCGGTAAACGTCTTGAACGCCATTGTCCTGAAATGATCCGAACTTGACCGCTAGAGGGGCGATTTTTAGCCATCTTAATCCTGCTTATTTAAATATGCTGGTAAATTGTACTGTGATTTTGCCTGAAGAAAGAAAGTGCTAGACTGTCTCGCTTTGCTTAAGCCCTCCATTTTAACTCAAAGAAATTTTAAATGGTGCATTCCTGTGGTTTAAAGCGAAAAATCGGTGGTTTTGCTGCATATTTGCATCCATGTTTTGGTTATAATGTGCCCCAAATTAAATGAATGGGTGACTGTTATCAGTCCTCCATTTGAAATGAAAGCTAGTTGAGTATCGGTATCACACATGGCAAAGAAAGGTTTTTTCTCCTGGTTTCGTAAAGATAAGTCACAAGATGAAGTGCAAACTCAGGAAGTTGAGAGTGTAACGGAGTCTCAAGAGCAGGCACGTATCGACGCGAAAGCAGCAGAGCAGGCGCGTGTCGAAGCGGCAGAGCAGGCGCGTATTGAAGCGGAAGCGGCAGAGCAGGCGCGTATTGAAGCGGAAGCGGCAGAGCAGGCGCGTATTGAAGCGGAAGCGGCAGAGCAGGCGCGTATTGAAGCTGAAGCGGTAGAGCAGGCGCGCAATGATGCGGAAGCGGCAGAGCAGGCTGAAGTTGTTACCGAGGAGCGTCAACCTGAGCCTCAGGAAAAGCCGGCGAAAGAGGGCTTTTTTGCTCGTCTTAAACGTGGGCTTAAGCGGACCAGTGAGAATATCGGTAGTGGCTTTATCGGCTTGTTTAAGGGCAAGAAGATCGATGATGATCTGTTCGAGGAGTTAGAGGAGCAGCTGTTGATCGCCGATGTGGGCGTTGAAACCACGACTCGTTTGATTAGCAGCCTAACAGAGCAAGCGAGCCGTAAGCAGCTTAAAGATGGTGAAGCTCTGTATGAGCTGCTTCGTGAAGAGATGCAAAAAACCTTAGAGCCAGTCTCTATCCCACTTGTGCCTGAAAACGCAGATGGTCCATTTGTTATCTTGATGGTGGGCGTGAACGGTGTAGGTAAAACCACCACAATCGGTAAGTTGGCTAAACAGTATCAGGCTCAAGGTAAATCAGTTATGTTAGCGGCAGGGGACACTTTCCGCGCCGCTGCAGTTGAACAGCTACAAGTATGGGGACAGAGAAATGATATCCCTGTTGTGGCTCAGCATACCGGTGCCGACAGTGCGTCTGTGCTATTTGATGCGCTTCAAGCCGCTCGCGCTCGTAATGTGGATGTATTGATTGCCGATACCGCAGGTCGATTGCAGAATAAATCTCACTTGATGGACGAGCTTAAAAAAGTTGTTCGTGTGATGAAGAAGCAAGATGAGAATGCCCCTCACGAGGTGATGTTAACCTTAGATGCGAGCACAGGTCAGAATGCTATTAGTCAGGCCGAGTTGTTTAAGCAAGCAGTAGGAGTGACAGGTATCACCATCAGTAAATTGGATGGTACTGCGAAAGGTGGTGTTATTTTCGCAATAGCTGATAAGTTTGGTATTCCTATTCGTCATATTGGTGTCGGTGAACAGATTGACGATCTGCGTACTTTCGATGCTAAAGACTTTATTGATGCGCTATTCACACAAGAAGCCGACGAGAAAAAGTAGTTCATATCCACAATAAATAATAAATGGACAGCCAACTTAGATGATTCAATTTGAGCAAGTGAGTAAGGTTTACCCCGGCGGGCAAAAGGCCTTGTCAGATGTAAATTTTCACCTCCAGCGTGGAGAGATGGCGTTTTTAACGGGCCACTCAGGTGCAGGTAAAAGTACCTTGCTCAAGTTAATCACTGTGATAGAGCGTGCCAATGCTGGCCGTGTGCTGATTAATGGCCATAATATTGCCGACCTGTCTGCTAAGGATGTTCCCTATTTAAGACGCGATATCGGCATGATATTTCAAAATCATCACCTGCTGATGGAGAAGAGTGTTTTCGATAATGTGGCTCTGCCTCTGGTTATTGAAGGTTTCTCCCATGGCGAGATTAAGAAGCGTGTCCATGCAGCGTTAGATATGGTGGGGCTATATGGCAAAGAGCGCCATAAACCCATTATGTTATCTGGCGGTGAGCAGCAACGCGTCGGCATCGCTCGCGCAATTGTTAACAAACCTCCGCTACTATTAGCCGATGAGCCGACGGGTAACTTAGATCCTAAGCTGTCGATGGATATCTTGCGCCTTTTCGAAACCTTTAATGATTCAGGCACCACTGTTTTAATTGCTACCCATGATCTTGGGCTTATTGCGAGAATGAAGTATCGCACTTTGACCTTGAAACAGGGCCGTGTGTTGGGGAGCGATGAGCTGTCAGCATCCACCACCTACTCACCTAAGATTTAACCTCACAGTGGAGCATAGGGAATAACATGAGCAACAAGCCTCAGTTAGTCAGAAGTAAACTGCCAATCTCTGGTCGTATTGTGATGTTTTTCATTCGCCATATTCAACATGCCATGGGAAGCATGGGTGAGTTGTGGCGTAACCCTGTTTCATCCTTGATGACCATGGCTGTTCTTGGTGTGAGCTTAAGTTTACCAGCTGCGCTGCAGGTACTGGTTAAAAATGCCGAAGCCATTACTCAATCTTGGAATAGCGCAGCTGAAATTTCACTGTTTATCGATGATGCTCGCAGTGACAAGACGATTCAGAGTCTGATCAGTCGAGTGAAGGTCTATTCAGAGGTAAGTGAAGTTAATTATATCAATCGTGATCAAGCGCTGGAGGAGTTTCAGAGCTTATCGGGATTTGGTGAGGCGATATCCTATCTGGACACCAATCCGCTGCCTGCAGTGGTGACCGTGACGCCTACACTTAAGTACTCAAGCCCGACAGGCGCTAGAGAGCTGCTTAAAAAGCTGGAGCAGGAGCCAGAGGTCAGCTTTGGCCGGTTAGACATAGAGTGGCTCGAACGCCTACAAGCTGTGGTGAGATTGCTGGAGCGCACGGTACTGGCTATTGCGGCGCTGTTAGTATTAGCCGTGGTGTTAGTGATAGGTAATACGATTCGTTTGGCCATCATGAATCGCCGTACTGAGATTGAGGTGATGAAACTAGTAGGGGCAACAGAAGCCTTTATTCAGCGTCCCTTCCTCTATACGGGAATATGGTTTGGCATCATAGGCGGGGTACTGGCCTGGATCATCATTAACCTGTTGGTCTGGTATCTGGACTCGGCTTTGGCTGAACTCTTGGGCCTGTATGGCAGTCAGTTAGAGATGCAAACTTTGACTTTGGTCGAGTTGGGTCAACTTGTCTGCTTGGCTTCCTTTTTAGGTTGGTTGGGGTCATACCTCTCAGTACGACAGCACTTAAGAGCGATAGAGCCCTCTTAGCTTGATTTCAGGGACCCATAAATTTTTATTGCCTTATTTAATGACACTTGGGGCATTATGAACTAAGTTTCATTTGCTTTGTCTATTCCCATAGAGCAAAAATAACTTTCGAAAATTAATTGGTGTTAGTCTTGAGGTTGACATAAGTTGTCAAATCTAGGATAGTTCGTCACCTTGCCGTTTTAGTCTAAAAGGTGAGCTGGTTTAGTTTTTACTTAATTTTATTGTAAGAAATCGGTGTTACGCTGTGTCCTTATATTTGAATTGAGCATAGACAACCAGAAGTGAACAGAATTAGTTCACTGTAATTGTTAGAATTTAAGTAAGAAAATGTAGGAGCATGAATGACTAATCAATCAATGGCACTTACGGTTCCTCACGGAAGCGGTAGCTTAGAGGCTTATGTCCACTCAGCGCACAACATCTCAATGTTGGAGCCAGAACAGGAGTATGAGTTAGCTAAGCGTCTACAAGAAACGGGTGATCTTCAGGCTGCGAAACAGCTGATTATGTCTCACTTACGTTTTGTAGTGCACGTTGCTAAAGGTTACTCAGGTTATGGTCTTCCTCAGGCTGACCTTATCCAAGAGGGTAATATTGGTTTGATGAAAGCGGTGAAGCGTTTCGACCCAGATGTGGGCGTTCGGTTGGTTTCATTTGCTGTGCATTGGATCAAAGCTGAAATTCATGAATATGTGCTGAAAAACTGGCGCATAGTGAAAGTAGCAACAACTAAAGCACAACGTAAGTTGTTCTTTAACCTTCGTAAGTCTAAAAAACGTCTTGGTTGGTTTAGTGATGAAGAGGTTGGCATGGTTGCCGATAACCTTGGTGTCTCTAAAGCCGATGTGACTGAGATGGAATCTCGCATGGCGGCACAAGATCCTGCATTTGATCTTGCCAGCGATAACGATGATGACCAGGACTTCTCTCCGGTTCACTATTTAGAGGATCACTCCTCAGATCTGGCATCACAAGTTGAAAATGATAACTTAGAGTCAAATAACCAAGCGCGCCTACTGTCAGCCATCAAAACCTTAGATGAGCGTAGTCAGCATATTCTGCAAGCACGTTGGTTAAATGAAGATAAGACAACGCTACAAGAGCTTGCTGCAACATACCAAGTCTCTGCTGAGCGTATCAGGCAACTTGAAAAGAATGCCATGAACAAGCTTAAGGGACGGATGGAAGCGTAACTGTTTTCTAAGTCTCAATAAAAAAACCTGCCGCGGCAGGTTTTTTTGTTTTTGTATTTAGAACATTTATCCTTTCGTACCGAAACTCGAAACTTAACTCTTCAACACCGTCTCTATCACTCGCTTTCTTGATACTTTCAGGCTTACTGACTCGATCTCCGGCCAAGGGTAGTAGATGCGTGGGCGTTTAAAGCGAGCTATCTTGTCACATAAAAACAGCTCAAATTCATGACTTGCGGTGAGTTGCTCTAACCCCTCTGTGCAGAGGAGGGAGAGTTTAATCACTGCTGCAGGTAAGTGGCCAAACTCACTATCAGCTTGGGGGAATACAATCGCGTCGTCTATCTGGGGATGAAGTTTAAGTGCTGCCTCTATCTCTTCTGGTTGCACGTTCTCGCCGCCACAGACAAACATGTTGTCGCAACGTCCTAAGATATGTAGCTTGCCCTGTTTATCCCAGTAACCTCTATCTTTGGTGGGGAACCAGCCATCCTCTAGTGGCAGATTGAACTTAGCTTGGTTGTCGCTCCACTCCAGATAGCCTAAAAACAGTGTGTCGCCTCTGACATAGAGCTGTTCATCGACAATCTTGAGCTCTCTGCCAGCGATTGTCTGTCCACAACTGCCGTCCGCATTTGCCGTACCTGTAGTGATCTGCGAAGACATCTCAGTCATGCCGTAGCTGGTAAAGCTATTAATATTCAGGGTATTAAGTCTATCAATAAGATCTAAGGAGATAGCCCCGCCTCCTAGTAGCAGTGACTTGACTCCCTGTAGAGGCGAGCTTTCCTTGGTAGCGCTTTGGCTCTCTAGCAAGTGGGCTAGTTGTGTAGAAACCAGCGATAGGTGAGTAATAGGCGTTTGTTTTAGTTGAGCGGCAAGGCTGATCGCTTTATCTTGCATCACCACAGCGGCGCCAGCTAAGGCGCAACGGTTTACGATGGCCAAGCCGCCGATATGAAATAGTGGCAAGGAGAGCAACCAAGCATCTCCAGCCTCGAGTGGGATCAGATCTGCAGAGCCAGTGGCGCTGACGATATGGTTACTAAGGCTGTGGGCCGCCGCCTTAGGGTGACCGCTGCTGCCAGATGTTAAAATAAGATTAGCGGGAGACTCAATACTCACCTCTACCGCTTTGGCTCTACTGCTGCTATTGAAGTCCACGGTTAATTTAGCAGTGGAGAGACCATTATCCGAGAACAGCAGTTCAGGTGTTTGTGGTTTAGCTTGATGAGATGAAAATAGCTGACTGTAGTGCGCTCCGCTCCAGATATAGTTGAGCCTGTGCTGCTTAATCAGCTTAGAGAGTTGCTTAATAGGAAATCGTGGCGATAGCGGACAAAAAATGACACCTGTGTCGATACAGGCCCAGTAGAGTAGGATTAACTCTATCGAATTAGCATCGACACAAGCTAAACGATCACCAGACAAGAGACCCTGAGCAGTTAACTGCTCACCAATAGCGACCACTTTTTGACTTAGTGTGCTGTAGCTTAGCTGATGCTTCACCCCATCTTGATGCCATACGAGTGCATCACGCTCTGGATAGTCCACAGCTGCTTGATGCAGTGGAGAGAGGGCGCGTAATTCAAACTTGTCTGTAGCCAACTGTTTTCCTATTGGTATCGATTTATCAGCTTGATTGAATCTAAGCCTAGCAGATGAGGCTTACCTGACGAGATCAATATGTCGGCGCTAAAGGCACTTAAAGTATCGAGCCCTGGGACCTCATCTGGGGTCATGCTTTGACTTAGCTTAGCTAACGCCTCTATGCCAAGGCTAGATTCTAGGCTTGAGCTGAGAATAAATCTGACGCCAGCATGCTCAGCTTCAGATTGCAGTCTTTGCAGTTTTTCGAGGCTGCCGATCAGCATAGGTTTAACGACCAAGGCGGTCAGTCCGTCATGCATTTCGAACTGATAGTCAGGATCATTTAGGCTCTCATCTAAGGCCCAAGGCATCTCGATAGCTTGGTAAAAAGCAGGATTATCTTGAGGGTTTATGCAAGGCTCCTCAATGTACTCGATGGCATGCAGAGGCAAGCAAGCGGCAAACTCTATGGCTTGCTCGAGAGTGAAACCCCGGTTGGCGTCAAGCCTAAGTTTGAGATCTGGACGTATGGCTAAGATCTCGTGGATAAGCTTGATCTCCTCCTCTAGTGAAGTTTGCGCTACCTTCACCTTAATCGAATGCACCTCCGCTGCTAATGAACGAACTCGGTCGTGAAGTACACTTAATGCCTCATCTTGAGCGCGGTAGATAAGTGGAATGGATTTCATGTTTTGCAAAGAGATATGATGACCGGTTAGCTGATCGTTAATTTTAGCGTGAAGCAGACTTAGGCCGAAGGCGAGGGAGGGATATAGGGTCTTTTCTGAGTGTTCCAGCAAGAGATCTACTGGTTTTCCTATCAGTTGTGGCAAGGTTATCGCTAGCTCATCAATGATCTGCTCCAAGGTCTCCTGACTAAACCCGTTGATTGGATTGCCCTCTATATCTAAACCCGAAAGGGGAGCTAGCTCTACCTGTTCAATATGAGGTGTCATCGCTTCATCTAAGACTCCAAGACTAAGAACCACTCCTTTTCGTCCATCGATCCTCTGTTTTCCCACAGGCAGGCATTTATCCAGAGGAAGCTGATATTGATAGAGTTCCAGCGTATTGATTTTCACTATTTATCCTCGATTAAGGTTTGGATTAGCCAGTTGCTATATTCCTGAGGTGCAGCCAAATGCACGTTATGACCCGCTTGTTTCACCACGCTTAGTTTAACGGGGGATTGCTGTTGCCAACGTGTGGCTAAGGCTAAAAATTTGCTGTCATCACCGCCGACAATGTAGTGGCAGGGAAAAGGGAGAGAGGCAGGCATTTCCCAGAGGTTGCCTTGCTCTGCAAGTGAGCTTGCCTGATAAATATTGAGTAGACCGACTGGGTTGTTGTGTCTGCGTTTTTCGATCAACTGCTGACGTGCTTCGTTAGAGAGTTCGGCAAACACACCTTGTTGGTACCACAATGCGAGAAACGCTTCGATAGGCAAGTCAGTGAGTTTTTTACTCCAGCTAAGATCGTTTTTCGCTCTTAACTGTTTCTCCTCTAGAGTAGGTAACCCCGGATGGCAAGATTCTAGCGAGAGGCTAAGAAGTTTCTGCGTATTATTTCGGGCCAGATGCAGGGCAATACGTCCGCCAAGCGAGTACCCCAGTAAGTGGTATTTCTCGATGGAGAGTGAGTCTATCGCCGCTTGAATATGCTTGGCGATAAGATCAAAGCCGGGTGTTGGCAGTGTCAGTGAGGGGCTCAGACCATGGCCTGGCAAGTCGATACAGACACAGTAGAACTGATCAGTTAACTGCTCAAGGATAGCTTGCCAGTCTGTTTGAGCGCCCAAAAAGCCATGTAACATCACCAGTGCAGGCTTGCTCTTATCTCCATAAGATGAAAGTGCCAGCATCAGCTCTGTTTTATCCAGGTTGTTAATATGAAGGCTATCATTGGCTTGTTTATAATACCTTTGTAGATGAACTAAGTCCGTTAGCTCTGCTTTATCCAGCTGGCAATACGGGCAATCTGATCGCTAGCTTGCTCCTGTGTGACGATGACTTCAATTACCGAGGCGCCTTCATAGTGGATAGCATCTTGATATGACTCTTCAAAGCTCTCAAGCTCCTCCACTCTGTTATAGGGAATACCAAACATAGCGGCACCATAGCCAAACTCGAACCCATGGGCGAGACGATAGTAATCGCTTCTAAGCTTTTCATCCGGTACAGGCAGTAGATTAAAGATGTTACCGCCGTCATTGTTTAGGATAACGATCACCAGCGGGCTTGCGCAGCGGCTGGCAATAGCCAGTGAGTTTAGATCGTGCAGCTGGGAGATATCACCAATAATCAAGGTTGTTGCCCTGCCTTGATGCATGGCGATGCCGCAAGCACTCGCCAGTAGCCCATCGATGCCAGATGCGCCACGATTGGTAAAAGTCGACCCCTGCTCTGTGGTGATGGGGGCAAACATATCATAAAGCCGGATTGGGAGGCTGTTGCCAATAAATAGCTGTTGCTGCTTAGTTTGTGATTTTGCGATGGCGCGAACCACCATGGCTTCTCCAAACTCAGCGTTATCTATCAGCTGCTCAAATAATCTCTCCATCTCATCATTTTGCTGGGTAAGCTGAAGCGCCCAGTTGGTATCCGATGAGCGTGGCCAGGAGAGTGAAGCGATAGCGGTAACACTGGCATGCCAGATCTGCTTGGCGCTATGGCTAGGGTCTAACCTCTTCTGTTGCGGCAATACTTGCCAATAGCTCTTCCACTTATTTTGGGCTAGATAGTCGATCAGGCGCTTAGAGAGCAGACGACCACCAATAACAAGTACTCGCTCAGCTTGCATCAGTAGTGCCTTGGCCTTTGGTTGATGCAGAAGTTGATCGATATTTCCTATTACCCCTGGATGCTGCCTGAGCTGAGATTGAGCGTCGGTGAGTAGTGGCCAGCCAAGCTTTTGCGACAGGGCAACCAGAGCTTGTGGGTCACAATCTGGTGTGAGTGTGCCAGCAATAATAACGCCTTTACCGTGAACAAAACGTGCCATGGCATCACTGCTGGGCAAGCTGCTTAGGTTAGGTTTTCCATACTGATTATAAGCATGATTGGTGTGCTGCCAGTTGCCGAGTGTGCTCAGGTATTGGGTAAAGTTAGCACTCATGGTCGATGGGTAAAGTGGCTCTCTGTACATGCAGTTAATGTGAAGAGGTTGGCTTTGGTTACTAACGGCTTCATCGAGCAAGGTCAGTAGTGCTTCGGGGCGGATCGCCAGATCTGGTGTCGGTAGATTTATCTGTTTTGCATATTGAGCAAAGATAGCGGGCTGAATGATAGCTTGATTGGCACCGCAATCGATAAGCTCCGGCGGTCTGTCACCTGATAATACGATTAGCGGGACATGGGTTAACCAGGCTTCAATCACTGCTGGGTATAGATTCGCTACCGCAGTACCTGAAGTGGTAACAACTGCAACGGGAGCTTGGCTGGCCTTAGCCAATCCTAGTGCCATAAAGCCGAGTCCACGCTCATCGAAGTGCAGATGTTGCTTTAACTTGCTCTGTTTTGCCGCGGCTAAGGTGAGCGGTGTCGAGCGTGACCCCGGTGCTATACAGATATGTTGCACGCCTAAGCGGGATAGCTCTTCTAAAATAAGCGTGCCCCATAATAGGTTCAGCTCAGCAGTCTTTTCAATTTGCATGGATAGGTACCTGATCTTGATTGACTATAGTGTACCCCTAATGGGTTTAAAGGAAAATTATTGGTTTTGATAAGCTTGAGAGTGAAAGGGTTAGTGAAACCTCTATCTTTGGATATAGGCAAAATGTGAGTCGCTAAAATTAGTTCTATCTTAATTAGCCTTTGTGCTTGGTTTCTTAGATCCCAATCAACAAAGGGTTGTTAGTTGGAGTGTTCCACTTCTAGATAATGATGAAAGTTTAGAGGTGAGACTACTATACACTTGTTTAGTTTAAGGAAATTGGATTTATAAGTAATTCTTATAAATTTGAACTTCATCATTTGATATCCCTTAAGTAGTAGTTCATGGTTTAACATCTTGATATTCAGCCATTAACATCTCTTACCTTGTATTTAGTTTGTTATTTAATCATAACCATACTATTCATACGGTTATACCTGATTTACTCAGTGAGCTAAATAATATTCATTCTTAATTGATTTATGTGTCAGCTCACAGTTTTCGCATATTCATTGAACCTATCTCAAAACTGTTTCCGACCCGTTTAACAATCAAGAATCGGCCCTTGTTTATCTTAAAATATTGACATCTTAATTGGTTAACCTCCTGTTCCAGCGGGTGGTTTAACAAACGTGTTAATTATGAAAGGTTCGATTAATGATCTGTCGTCTTGTTAAAAGGGTATTAGTGGGGATAGCCGCACTTGCGTGGGTATCTGTTAGCGTGAATGCCGCGCCGTGGGATCACCTCACTGGTGAGCAGCTGGAGCAGAAGCTCACTGAAAAGTTCACTCAAGGGCAATACTCCCCTAAAGGTGCTGACTCATGCCTTATGTGCCACCGTAAAAATGAGGCTGTGATGGCGATTTTCGATGGTGTGCATGGCTCGATGAATAATAAACAATCACCGATGGCGGGTCTGCAGTGTGAAGCCTGCCATGGACCTCAAGGCAAACATAATAAAGGCGGCAAAGAGCCGATGATCGCCTTTGGTGCGGAGAGTAAGCTTTCTGCATCGGCACAAAACAGTGTGTGTCAGGGCTGTCATAACGATCCTAAACAGATGGCTTGGCATACCAGTACCCATAATCTGGAAGAGATAGCCTGCGCCGATTGTCATAATGTGCATAGTGCTAAAGACTCGGCTTTGGATAAGCTGACGATCAATGACACTTGCACCTCTTGTCATAGTAAAGAAAAAGCAGATATGAATAAGCGCTCATCTCATCCTCTAAAGTGGGATCAGATGACCTGTATTGACTGTCACTCTCCCCATGGTTCCATGAATGAAAGTGCCTTGAATAAGCCCACCATTAATGACACCTGTTATAGCTGCCACGCTGAGAAACGCGGCCCTGTGCTGTGGGAGCATGCACCTGTGACTGAAAACTGTGTGACCTGCCATAACCCCCATGGCAGCGTGAATGATGATCTGCTTAATAGCCGTGCACCTCAGCTTTGCCAGCAGTGCCACGCCCCAGATGGCCACGCCAGTCGTGTAGTACCAGAGCCGGGAATGGATGCATTTGGTGGCGGCAAGAGTTGCCTAAATTGCCATAACAAGATCCACGGTTCTAACCATCCTTCAGGCAGCCTATTTCAGAGATAACTGGAACTAAAATTATGATGTTTAAATTGAATATTATCACTGTGTCTCTATTGGCTATGTCTGGCTCTGTGATGGCGGCAAACTTTGGTGTAGGACAAGCAAACACTGAGTCGGTCAATATGGAGAAATACCAGTGTAAGCGCTGTGTTTCTGAGACTGGCTACTCGGGAAAAGTCACTCTACTCACAGGCTATAACAGTCCTGATGATCTCCATGCTGGTAATGCATTAGGTACTGCAGAGGATGGTGCTATTGCCGCGATAAGTGGTGAGCTGCGCTACCTCAACAGCACTGGCTATAAAGCGAGTATGCAAGCGCATCAGTTGGGACTGGATAATGGTTTTGCCAATCTCAAAGTGGGTAAGTCAGGTTTGTATGAGCTGGAACTGGATTATCAGGCCATAAAAACCTATGAGTCTGGTGATGCCCGCAGTCAGCTTTGGCAAAACGATGGCATGTTAACCCCAAGTGTCTATCCAAACCAATTCGACCTTGCGCTGCAACGTGAAAAGTCGGCTATCGGCTTGAACTATGGCGAGGGGAGATACAACACTTTCCTTCGCTACAGCCAAGAGGAGAAAACTGGCACTCAATCAGCCAGCTTAGTGGCGCCACGTCCAACTAACTTTGGTTTGCCCGTGGACTCAACCACTAAACAGCTTGATGCAGGTGCTTCATTAGCGGGTGACAACTGGCTAACAGAGCTGAGCTATTTTGGCAGTTACTACAGCAACAATATTCAAGACTTAAGTCTGCCATATCTAAGTGATGTCTACTCGGCAGCACCTGATAACCAAGCCCATCAAGTGTCGCTCTCGGGTCAGTATCAACTCGATAGGACGGTAATGTCAGGCCGTTTAGTGACGGGGAGAATGATCCAAGATGACTCTCTGATCCAGATGAGTGGTAATCCACTACAGAGCTGGGATGGTGAGATTGAAACCTTAGATGGTCGTTTTGCCGTGACCTCTATGTTGAGTAACCGCTTGCGTGTTGGGGCCAGTGTCGATCATTCAAAGCGAGACAATAAGAGTTCAAGTTGGGAGTTCACTCAATACAGCTATAACGCGTTAAGCGGCGCCTTTAAGCAAAATGTGCCACAGGATATTAAGCGTAACACCTATAAATTGAATGCCAGTTACAGGCTCGCTAGTGGGTACCGTGTGCAAGCGGGATTTGACAGAAAAGAGGTGGACCGTAGCTACAGCGAGCGTGAGCAAACAGATGAGAATAATCTGTGGGCCAAGCTGAATGTGTCCGCATTCGATCAGGTTAATATCAATCTGAAAGCGAGCCATGGGGTTCGTGGTGGCAGTGAGTATCAGGTCAATGAGCTGACATCATCTGAAGATAATATCTTGATGCGTAAGTACTACTTGGCTGATAGAACTCGAAATGCGCTTGAGCTTAAGTTTAACCACTCACCGCTCTCTTGGATGAGTATCGATCTGACTGGACGTTATGCTCTTGATGACTATGACGCCACCATCATAGGTTTGACTGAGTCTAAGGACTATGGCTACGACCTCAACATCAATTTGCAATTGAGTAAAAACTTAACCGCGTATGGGTTTGCTGGTCAGCAATGGATCGATTCAACACAAGCGGGTAGCCAGAGCTTTAGCTCTCCCGATTGGCAAGCGGATATTCAAGATGAGTTTATTAACTTAGGAGCGGGTTTTAGCTATAGCGGCCTGATGGAAGACAAGCTCACGTTAGGCGGTGATTACCTGTTCAGTAACTCAATCAGTGATACCTACCTAGACGGCAGCGCCCTTGTTGGCAGCGATCTTCAATATGGTGATTACTTCTCCTATAACCACAGCGTGCGTATGTATGCCGATTACGCTTTAAGCCCAAAGATGGCCTTAAAGCTGAGCTATCAATACGAGCGTTATTACGACACAGATGGCGCCCAAGTGGGGATCAACACTGTGCCAGGGCTAACCACTTTAGGTGAGCTTAATCATGACTATAACGCGCACCAAGTGATGTTGTCGTTTAGCTATTTATTGCGCTAGAGCAATCGCAAGAGGATATATTGATGGAACGTAGAAGTTTCTTAAAAATGAGTGCAGCTCTGGGCTGTGCAGCAAGTGTGACTGGCTGTAAAACCAGTTCAGATGACGCCAATGTCGTGCCGCCAACACCACCAGTAGGTGAAGAGCAGATCACTTGGTCATCTTGCTTAGTTAACTGTGGTTCTAACTGTCCAGTTAAAGTGTTCAGCCGTGATGGCGTTATTACCCGTGTGGAAACCGATCACGATGTGCTTGATGGTGATGATATCTACCAAGTTCGCGCCTGTGCTCGTGGTCGTTCACTGCGCCAGCGCACCTATGCTGTCGATCGTTTAAAGACGCCGATGAAGCGCGTTGGTAAACGTGGTGAAGGTAAGTTTGTGCCAATTAGCTGGGATGAAGCGGCTAAGACTATTGGTACTAAGCTATCGTCTGTGATCAATGAGCATGGTAACAAAGCGATTTTCCGTAGCTACGGCTCTGGTGCTTACTATGGATTTGCCTCGAATGCGTGTTTCAACCGTCTGTTTAACCTAAACGGCGGCTGTTTAAATGCCTATGGTAACTACTCTTGGGCTCAGCAGATGGAGGCGGCTAAACACACCTTCGGTACAGGCAGTACCACTGGCTCCTCAACTGTTACTTTATCGAACAGTGACTTCCTATTAGGCGTTGCTTATAACCCAAGCGAAATTCGCCAGTCGGGTTCAGGAGAAGGTTATGACTACTTAAAGGCGCTGCAAAAGAGCAAGGGTCTAAAAGTGGTGATGATCGATCCACGCTATACCGACTCTATGTTAGGTAAAGAGTCTAAGTGGCTACCAATTCGTCCTGGCACCGATGCGGCGTTTGCTGAGGCGATTGCGTATCAGATGATCAGCTCAGGTTGGGTTGATGCTAACTCGCTTGATTTTATCAACAAGTATGCCGTAGGTTTCGACGCCGATTCTATCGCAGCCCAGCAAGCGCTGTTTGCAGCAAGTGGTGATGCGACTAAGCAAGAATACGCCAAGGTGATGAAGCCTGAAGAGAACTACCGTGATTACATCCTAAGCCAAGGAATTTATGCGGGGCAGCCGTTAAAAACGCCAGAGTGGGCTGAAAAGATCACCGGTATTCCAGCGGTGCAGCTAGAGCAGATTGCCACTGACTTACAGAATGCTAAAGCGCCGTATATCGTTGTTGGTGCGGGTGTTAACCGCCAAGCTAACGGTGAGCAGAGCATGCGTGCTCTGTATATGCTGTCGGTACTCACGGGTAAGTTAGGTACTTTAGGTTCATCTAACGGTGAGTTGCCATACATGAGCAGCATGTCTCGTGCGGGTATCCCAACAGGCAGCAACCCAGTTAAAGAGAGTATCTCCTTCTTTACCTGGTCTGAAGCGATTCACCATGGCGAAACCATGACGGCGCGTAGTCACGGCGTTCGTGGCACTGACGGTTTAGACTCGCCGCTTGGCACTAACATCAAGGTGATCATCTCTGCATCTGACAGTTCATTGCTGAACCAACATGCTGAGATCAACAACACTGCCAAGATCTTAGAAGATGAAACCGGTGTTGAGCTGATTGTTAGCTGTGATTGCTGGATGACGCCGGGTGCTAAATTTGCCGACATTATTCTTCCTGATACCAGCTGGTTGGAGTCAAACGATCTCGTTAACGACAGTTACGCATCTGGTGCGCTGGGTTATATCACCGCGATGAAGTCGGCGATTGAGCCTATGTGGGACTGCAAGTCTATGTATGAAGCGGCTGCTCTTATCGCTAAATATATGGGTTGTGAAGCTGAATTCACCGAAGGCAAGACTGAAGAGCAGTGGCTTGAAGAGCTTTACCAAAAAACCAAAGATAACAGTAACAATCTAGGGGTTTACCCTGCATTCCCTGCCACTTACAAAGAGGCGCAAGAGATTGGCTTCTTCCGTAAGAACATGAACGACAAGCATGTTGCGCTTGAGAGCTACATTAAAGGTGGCAAGCCGCTATCGACCCCAAGTGGCAAGATTGAGATCTACTCAGCTGAGCTTGCATGGCGTGCTGCTAACTGGGATCAAGAGTCAACCACCCAAGTTAAGGGCGACACCATTACCGCTATTCCTCAGTACACAGTGACTTGGGATGGTTATGAAGACACGGATACCAGCACTGATTTTCCATTCCAGTTAGCGGGGTACCATACTAAGGGGCGCACTCACTCAAGTTATCACAATGTGCCTTGGCTTCGTGAAGCGGTCGAGGATGCCGTTTGGGTTAACCCAATGGATGCGTCTGAGCAGGGCCTCAACTCTGGTGATGAGATTGAGATGTACAACGATCGCGGATCGATTGCCGTGAAGGTACGTATCACTCCACGTGTTGCACCTGGCGTGTTAGCGCTGGGGCAGGGAGCTTGGTTCAAGCCTGGTAACACACTAGGCAGTACTGGCCATATTATCGATGAAGGTGGCGCGATTAACTCGCTAACTCGCTATCAGCCAAGCCCTGTCGCTAAAGGCAATCCACAGCACACTAACCGTGTTGCCATTAAAAAGATTTAAGAGACTCGTTAATTATGACTCAACCAACTCAATATGGTTTTTATGTAGACAGCACTAAGTGCTCTGGCTGTAAAGCTTGCCATGTGTCTTGCAAAGATCGCCAAAGTAATGAAATTCGTAACAACAGTAACCCAGAAGGCAACGCTCTACCTACGCTTGAAGGGGTAACGTGGCGCCGTGTGTATGAATATGGTGGTGGAGAGTGGACCGTAGGTAACAATGGCTGTTTTGAGCAAAACGTGTTTGCTTATTACATGTCAATTGGCTGTAACCACTGCTCTGAGCCTGTGTGTGTTAAAGCGTGTCCGACCGGTGCTATGCATAAGCGTCGCCAAGATGGTCTAGTTCATGTTGCTCAAGACCTGTGTATCGGCTGTGAAAGCTGTGCTCGTGCGTGTCCTTATGATGCACCGCAGATCGACAGTGAGCGTAAAGTGATGACCAAGTGTGATGGTTGTTTCGAGCGTATCGCTGAAGGTCGCAAGCCTGTGTGTGTAGAGTCTTGTCCACTGCGAGCACTGGATTTCGATACCATGGATAACCTACGTGCTAAATATGGTGATGGAGATGGTCATATTGCGCCGCTGCCATCACCTTCAATCACCTCTCCTAACCTAATTATCAAGGCCAATGTGAATGGTCGTCCAGCGGGTAGTGGTGAAGGGCAGATCTTAAACTTCTCAGAAGTGTAACTCGCTTCTTGTTTGTACAAAAGGCGCCTAAGGGCGCCTTTAATCGAGATTTTTATGTCATTAGATAACAGGTTTGATTTTGAAGCGGGTCAAGGTCTAGCGCGGATTTTGCACCATGTTTTGCTTAACTATCCGACGGTTGAGACCTTAGACAACCTAAAAGCCCATAGCGTAGCGCAAAGCTGGCCTGAGTTTGGTCTCTCAGCAGACAATATCGCGGGCAGAGCTGCACTGACTAGCTACTTGTCTCAGTGGTCTGCTGAACAGCTCAATGAGTTGAAATTGGATTATGGTCAGTTGTTTTTTGGTCCTGGTGAGCCTAATGCTATGCCTTGGGGCTCGGTATACCTAGGTGAGCAGCAGCTACTTAATGACAAGTCTACCTTAGACTTAATGGCGTTTTACAAGCAGCAAGGGATCAGTTTTGAGCTGGAGTTTGCCCAGCCTCTCGATCATATTGCACTGTTTTTTGCTGTGATAGATAGTCTTCTAGGTCAGCTAGTATTAAAACCCGATGATGAGTCTGTGCGCCGCACCTTGGCGGTTCTTATGCAGCAGCATATGTTGCCCTGGTCACACCGCTGTTTTGAACTTGCGATTGAACATGCCCAAACTGATTTTTATCGAGGTATTGCTCACTTAGCGCTGGATTTTCAACAAGTGTTGGCAGTGTTATTTCAAGTGATCCCTATGCCAGTTCGTCTGCATCGTTAAGCCTCATATGAGTGTTCTTCAAGCCATAGGCCAACAAAATATCAAAGCGGAATTTGCGCATCGGCTACAGGGCTTTTTGAATAAAGACCCCGATGTGCGTCAGTTGTTTACTGGTGCCACCTCGATAACGACTGTGGCTAATCTACTAGCTGCATTGAGTTTTCAAGAGGGAGATGCAAGATTCCAATCTGACACGCTTGATGAGGAGCTGGTTTTCTCTCTCTTCTTTGATAGTTTCTACCTGCTGTTTATTAAGGAGTTAGAGCACAACAACCTGAGTCAGGCTGAGAGGCTTATTTTGCAGCTTAGTCGGTATTATGGCGAGTTAATGGCTAAGACGTTACTACAAGCCGAGAGTGGGGAGATGGCAGAGGAGCTTCCAACCAGAGCAGAGCTCCTTAAGAGGGCTAACTGCGTGCTGCAGGCATGGGAGCAGCTCAATAAACGCTACGCCCTGCAAAGGGGGAGCTTATGTAATATGGGGCGTTAGCCTTGGTTATCTATCCATTCGCCTTGAATTAGTTTGCCAAAAGACACTCTGAGTAGATCAACTTCTTATACTGATAGGTATTGAGCCCAGAAAGTCTGGGCTCATGGTTACCTGCTCAGATGAATAGATGGTATTAGATCTGCTGCTCTAAGGTAAAGTCGAGCTGTACTTGTTGATTAGATTGGATAACCGCAACCCCTTTTTCCATTTTAGGCTTATATTTCCAGTTTTTAATTGCCTGAATGGCAGCCTTATTGAAGATGCGTTTTGGGTTTGCTTCTAGTACTTTAACGTTAGTGACTGTGCCCATCTTAGTAATATCAAACCCTAAGATAACGTAGCCCTCCTTGCCATTTTGTGCTGCACTTATCGGATATCTTGGAGATACCTGAACGATTGGGAGCGCTTCTGATGTGATCGAATCTCTGTTGTATTCAGTGGATAGCGTCGGCATCTTGATGGTTTCAATTGTCTGTGCTGTTATTCCTGTATCTGTTCCTGATACTGTTCGTTGCGGAATAGTGGGCTCAACAAGCTCCTCTTTCGGTTTGAGTTCGATCTGTTTCTTAATGGGCTCTTTATCTTTGATAATTGGCGCTATTTCAAACTCAGGAACTTGAACGGTTTCTATCTGTTGTGGGTGTTCGGCATCTATAATTTTCGCCATAAATGCAAATAGAGATAGGGTGATAACGGCTGCTACTAGAGCTATTGATGTTCTTCTTAAAAGTGAAATCGATATCATAAAAGTATCCTTACTCAAGTGAAGTCACTTAAATATTGTTACCATTTATTTCCTTTCTTGGCTAATAAAACAGCAGAATATTTTCCTATTTCGATATCTTTTCTTACAAATCTGAAGTTTTCGGAACCTTAATTAAGGTGAGAATATTGAGCGTCCATTGACTGCAAGGTTTCAGATCCTGTTCTATATTTTTAGCATATAGAATACTCGGCGATCAGGAGATAGATGATGGGAACAGCGGCTTTATTGAATAATATAGATAAGCTTCCACGTTTACCTAAAGCGGTGAGCGAGCTGTTGGATGTGGTCAATGATGAGCAGGCTTCAATTGGTGAAGTTTCTGAAAAAATCTCTCGTGATCCTCTGGTGAGTGCAAGAATATTACGCTTGGTTAACTCTGCACACTATGGCCGTAGCAGGGAAGTTGGTTCTATCGATGAAGCAGTAGTGAGACTTGGGCAGCAAACCCTAAGAACTTTGGTGATCGCTTCGGCTGTTATTGGGACTATTCCCACGGTCGCTGGGATTGATATCGGTCAGTTTTGGGGGAGAAGTTTTGAGGTCTCACTCTATGGTCAGGAGTTCGCTAAGCGTTGCGGTGCAGATCCTGAAACTGCATTTACCTGCGGGATCCTCCATGATATCGGTGATCTCTTGATTGCAATTACGGAGCCGGAGAAAGCATCGCAGATCCAAGTTTCTGTCGCCAATGGCACCGATAAAACCAAGATTGAACTTGAGCTCTTAGGTTATACCTCCTCAGAGGTGGCTGCACTACTGGCGCAGAACTGGAAATTTTCGTTGGAATTAGTGCAAGGGATTAAGTTTCAAAAAGCACCTAAGGAAGCTGAGCCTTTCTCCTTTCAAGCCGCCATATTGAACCTCTCCCATACTATTTTGCTTGAATGGGATGGTGTTGAGGCAAGTGAGAAGACATGCTGGTTATCTCAACAAGCAACCTCAGCAGGATTAAAGATGGAGATGGGAAATTTGAGTGAAAAACTCGAAGAGTTGAGAGGCAAAGGCTTTGAGATTGCTAAGCAGTTAACTTGAAAACTTAATCTTTTTATTGGTTTTATTATCATTAAGTTCTCTGTGCTCTACGGCCTATTTTCCATTGCAATATTACGCATCTGAATCAGTTCACTGTGTTTTAGGTAAAGCAGCTCTGCAGTACGACGAATTATCTGATCCTCATATCGACAGAGTTGGCCATCGGCATAGGCAAGCTTCCACATCGCCAGTATCAATTTCTGTTTCTGCTCAACACTGCATTGCTCATTGATCTCGCTGGTAAACTCATAAAGTGAGGTGGAGTTTCCCTGTATCTTGGTGGCTTCCTCTATAAGCTCTTCGGCCTCTGATTGAGTTAAAGAGAGTGTATCGGTCAACATAGAGGGGAGTAGTTTAGCCTCTTCATTTGAGAGGGTCTCATCGGCAAAAACCACTTCAAGTAACAAACTCACTGCCGCTAAATTAAGCTGGCGCGTCTGCTCTTCTGGGGTGACGGCTTGAGAGTGTGAGGTGAGAAACTGTTTTAGTTTTGCGATCATAATTAGACCCGCCAATGAGTGATTCTACAAATAAGCTTATACGTTTAGAGTAAAAAAAGGGAGGTGAGTTCATCCTATCTTGATTAATAAAAGTTAATACCAATCCTATAGGATAAACTCAAATTAGCGATTAAATCCTTACAAAATAGCGCTTAAGCCTTTCATAAGGAGATCGCTGGTGCCTTCACCCGCATTGGTATCTAGGTAACCTTTAACTATGTTTACCATAGGAGCTGCAAGCTCTTTGGAGATCCCAAGCTTTTCGAAAGCATCGTAAACTTCAGCTCCGCCCTG
The DNA here is from genome assembly GCF_019457885.1 of Shewanella nanhaiensis. Classification (GTDB taxonomy): domain Bacteria; phylum Pseudomonadota; class Gammaproteobacteria; order Enterobacterales; family Shewanellaceae; genus Shewanella; species Shewanella nanhaiensis. Next base: position 21,311 of record NZ_JAHZST010000013.1, on the reverse strand, counting down.
AAGTGATGCACCCAGATCGCCAGCTTTTGAAAGCAGTCCAGACATTCCTGAGTCTTTATCAACTTCAGGTGCAGCCGAGAGTAACCCCTCAATACCAGGAATCGCATTGGCTATGGGACCAAAATCATCTCCACCAAGGGTGGATTGTGCTAAAGATAACAGGCTGCCAAGTCCGCCCTCTGCTTGAGATTGATTTAGATCGAGTTGAGACATCACATTGCTTACAAGATCAGTGCCTTGGGTCTGAGTGACAGCAGGTTTCGCCTCCTCTTTGCCGAAGAGATCGTCAAACCAACCCGCTGTTGCTGGTGCGGTTAGTAGAGTGCTACTTATTAGTAAGCCAAATATAGCAGATAGTTTCATTTTTCCGGTTCCTGTGGTGTATATATCCAGTCGTGGCAGACATTCTAGCTTTTTTAACATAGGTATTGCATCAATTTTAACAATCAGTCCCCATCGATTTTACGTTATGTAGTTCACCTAATGTTCAATTCCCCTGTGCAAAAAAACTGATTTTTGGGTATCCTATTTGGCCTATTAATATATTTACTTTTATCTATTGGAAACTCCCATGCCATTGTCCGCGATATTTACCGAAGCTTATAACTTCTTTCGCAATCATATTAGTCAGTTAGCAGCGCTTACCGTACCTATTTTATTTGTTCAAGTTGGTATTCAGTTATGGCTGGGAATGGAGATGGCTAATGCAGATATGGAAAACCCGCAATTTGGCGGCATTCATATGGCTGCTGTGATGGCACTTTTATTGGTTTTTTCGCTACTCATCGCCTCATTAACTATCTTTTTGGAGATTCGCTCACAAGGTCATGAGGCGAATACGGCCCTGATCCTTAAAACTAGTTTGAGTTTTGTACCAGGTTTACTGCTTGCTGGTGTCTTTTCTGGTTTAGCGATTCTTGCGCCTGTTATGTTATTTGCAGCCTTTGGTCCTCTCTGGTTAGTGGGACTGACCATGAGCATCTATATCTTTGCCCGTCTTGCCTATGTGAACTTTATGGTGGTGGTTGAGCGTTTAACTCCGCTGGAGGCGATTAAGGGAAGTTTTAAATTCAGCGGACCTATCGCATTTAAAACCTTGATGGTGTTGATGCTTTATATTCCAATCTCTCTCATTGGTGGGTCACTATCATCGCTGGCTCAATCTGTTGGCTTCCCTCTACAGCTGGTTGTTGAAGTGTTTGTGGCGTTTATCGGCCTGTTCGTTAATGTTGCTCTGTTTCGCCTGTATATGGTTTCACGCCCTAACGTGGAAGAGCAGGTTTAGAAGTCAAAGTGAGCTTCTGGGCCACTGTTCCCAGGAGCTGGATGCTCTGGAGTGTCTGTTTTGCTAACTGATGTCGAATTCGTTGCTCGTTTCTCACCTGAGTTGGGTCAGGATTATCGTGTTGCAAAAAGTTATGTGACCGATGTACCAACCCAAGCACTGCTTCAAATACGTAGTCTTACCCATAAGCTCACCGAGCTGCTGGCCCTACCTATGGGGATTACTTTTGATAGTCCTAATCTTTATGACAGAATTGAGACCCTAAACAGTAGGCGGGTTATCAATGTCCGTGTTACAAGGGCGATGCATAAGCTGCGCGGGGATGGGAATCGTGGGGCACACCCAGAAAAATACCACCTCACTTCTGAGCAGTTACAGCAATTAAGCGAGAAATCTATAGAGAGAGTGTTGAGTTTAATCGAGTCTCTCTTCGTTCAAGTAACGGGAAAATCGCTTCCCAAATACCACTTTGAAGCCTTCGACTCTTTGGCCGGACGGGATCTCTGCTACCGAGCGGTGATGGAGTCGGATCCCCAAGCTCAGTACCTTGTGGGAATGTCGCTCAAGACGCGAGCCTTGATGCAGCGAGAGCAAGAGCTGGCTCTAGGTGATGAACATGATGAAAAGGGAGCTGAGCTAGGCTCCTCCTCTGAGACCCTTAAACAAGCGGAATATTGGTTTGGCTTAGCATCAACAAGTGAGATGGATGCTCGATATGAGTATGGTGTTGCTAAGATCCATGGCTACAGCGGTGAACCTGATGTTATAGCCGGAGAAGAGGCGATAGCCCAGGCGGCCGAAGCGGGAGTTGTGAATGCCATGGCGCTGCTGGGTTACTTCTATCTCGTGGGAGGCAAGAGCTTAGCTGTCGACAAGAATAAGGCGCTTGATTATCTGCAACGGGCCGCCGATCTTGAGCAATCAGAAGCGATGGCGAATCTTGGTGTACTCTATTATCAAGAGGGTGCATTGACTCAGGCTTATCAATTTATTGCTAAAGCGGCTCAGGCAGGTTTTCCTCATGCTCAATACCATCTGGCTTTAATGCTCGCCAGAGGTGAAGGTTGTGAAGTCGACCCCCTTGGGAGTGAGCAGTGGATGGCGGAAGCGGCTGAACTTGGTCAGGTAGATGCCATGTTCTCCCGTGCGCAATCCATGCTAAACGATGATAATGCATTTGGAACCGATCTCTCTCAAGCTGAGCTTTATCTTCGTGAGGTGATCAAGTATGGACATAGTGTGCCGGCAATGATTGAGCTTAGTATCGCCCTTGCTGATGGAGTATTGGGCAGAATTGATGTGGTTGGAAGTGCATCCTTGCTCAAGTTGGCCCGTGAACATGGCAATGAGCATGAGCTATCTGTGATCTCCCCTCTGTGGCACTCACTTTCTCAGCAAGTTGAAAATGTGATTGCGGTGACTAAGAACAAGGCTGAGTTGGTTGCGTTAAAGCGGGCACAAGAGATACTGGCTTAGCTTCATCATATTCATGTTGAAAAAGTCAAACAAGTATTGCATGCAATATCCTAAATGATTACATTAAGCTTTCATTTATCATGGTCGTAATGGCCGAGAAAGAGGCTATTGTGAACAGAACCTTCGATAATCAGCAGCTTGATGATATTGCCAAGGATTATGTCAAACTGGTGCTTGCTGTTGGCTTGCATGATGCTAGCTATGTTGATGCTTACTATGGCCCTGAATCTTGGCGTGAGGCGTGCAAGCTGCAACCATTACCGTCACTTAAACTCAATGTTGCAGCTCTGCTAGATAGCCTTGGTGCTCTTAATTTTACTGGCGAGGGGAGATGTTTGCTTGAGCGTCAGGAGTTCTTGAGTAAGCAGCTCGCCTCGGTTGAGTATTACATTAACCACCTGTTGGGGAGTGAAAGCTGTTTTTCCGTTGAGTCAATAGGCCTGTATGACACCCAAGCTGAGATCTTCTCTCCTGAGAGCTTTCAACCTGTGCTTGATGATATCGATAGTTTGTTGCCCGGCAGCGGAGAGCTAACAGGGCGCTTCGATACCTATCGGGCACAGTTCATTGTGCCTGAACATAAGATCCCTAAGGTGTTTTCTGCCGCGGTTGAAAAGTCCCGTGAGCTCACTTCGGCCTATATTAACCTGCCTGAAGATGAGAGCTTTCGTATCGAGTTTGTCAATGACAAGGTGTGGAGTGCTTATAACTGGTATCAGGGAGATTATCAGAGCCTAATTCAGCTGAATCAAGATCAACCCCTCTACCTAGAGCGTTGTATGCAGCTTGCCAGTCATGAAGGCTACCCCGGCCACCATCTATTTAACCTCCTACAGGAGAGAGAGCTGGTAAGGAAATCTCACTGGCCTGAATACGCCATTTATCCCCTGTATAGCCCGATCTCTTTTCTTTCTGAGGGAAGCGCAAACTATGGCTTGAGCCTTATCATGTCAGATTGTGAGCTGATTGAATTTGAGCGTGATTATTTGATGCCACTGGCTGGAATGACGGGAGATATTGAGCATTATCATAGGGTATTAAGGTGTTATAAGCAGCTGGTACACCTAGACAATACGGTTTGTCAGCAGTTGACCGATGGCGAGATTTCACCAAATGAAGCTGAGAGCCTCTTGATCCAGTTTGGCTTGTACTGTGCATCCCGCGCTAAGCAAAGAGTCAAATTTTATCAAGCAAATAGAGCCTATGTGATTAATTACAATCATGGTGAGGATAGTGTTGCGCGCTGGGTTGAGCGAGGAGGAGCAGATAAAAATGAACGCTGGAAGCGGTTTGAATCCTTACTAAAACGACCATTAATGGCTTCGCAATTTGTGAGTTAACACAATAGGTTTGGTAAAACGAAAAACGCCTGCCAAGGCAAGCGTTTTAGTGTTATCCATAGATATATCTAAATATTAACTAGGATCGTGTTCAAATGTGCGCCCTTGATGGGGCTTAGCTTGTTGGCGCTCAGTGCCAAACCTCGCCTCTTGAAAGGGACTCTGCTCTTGAGCATTATCAGATTGGTAGAAACCACTCTCTTGCTTTGCTTGACCCGCTTGGGACTGTTGTTGACGGAAGCGAGCAAGCTGCCTCTTCATAAAGATACGGCCAAATAGGCTAAGTAAAATAAAGCTGATGGCGCCGATTAACAGTACGAAAGGAAGCGCGATTAAGGTCAGTGTAATAACAGCGAGTCCAATGGCAAACGCCATCCAGCCTCTGGCACCGGAGAATCTAGTCTGGAAAGGTGATTGCTGAAATTGGCTATAGATCATAAGAGCTCCAAAAAATTAACTGATCCCTAGTTTGCATAAATTTTAATCTAAGATCACGTTAATTTCAGTTAACCTAATCGATTTTCTGTTTCTATTCAGGAAAGGTTCAGTCTTTTATTGTCTTTTTTAGTCTCTATTTCGTGTGAAACTTGTGCGTCTCGCTTAACTAAGCAGCATATCCTTCTGTCTAAAGACTGATTTTAGTCAGAATGCTACTTTCTCGAATGGGTTTATGGGATCATATTATACGGCTTCGCCGTAAAAGCTAATTTAGCGTTATGGGGCTTATATTGATTGGTAGTCGCTCCATGTCCGTTCGTTAATCTCACTTATCTGCAGATAAATTATGAAATCTCACTCGCTTAAGAAAAAAATCTTGTTTTCTGTCGTTATCGCACTCTCGCTAGTGATCGTTTTGCTCTCTTGGCAAAGCTATTTGAGCCAGAAGGAGCAACTACAGCAGAGCAGTCTAGAGCAGGTTCAGAGGCTGGGGAGTCAACAAGCCCATAATATTCAACAGTGGTTTGCTGTTCGTGAAAACATAATCAAAGCCTTAGGCTCGCAATCTCTGTATAACCCGCTTAACCCTTTAAAGCAGGCACAGGTATCGGGAGAGTTTGAGCTGACCTATTTTGGTTCAAACGATGGCGTGATGTATGACTCAGATCCATCGATTAACCGTGATGGTTATGACCCTCGCAGCCGTGGTTGGTACCGGGAAGCGATGAATCAAGGTGGCTTAATTGTGACTAAGCCTTATGTTGATGTCGCTTATAATATTCAGGTTGTGACGCTGGCACAGTCAACCACAGGTGGTGTTGTAGGTGGAGATCTGCCGATCGCGGGCATTGTCGATGATATTGAGCGCATGGCGCTCCCAGCTGATGGCTATGCTGTGCTAATGCACAAAGATGGTACCGTTATCGCTTATAAAGATACGGGTAAAGCGATGCGCCCAGCTTATGAGATTGATAATGAACTATCACATGGATTGCCAGCGATGAGTCAATCAAGCAATGCTTTCACGCCAGCTTACTTTGAAAGTGAAAGCCGCGAAAAGTTACTCTGGGGCGTGACTATTCCTGATACCGATTGGGAACTGGTATTGGTGTTGGATAAGCAGACACTTGAAGCGCCGTTATCTTCACTCTTGATTAAGCAGTTAGGCCTGTCTCTTATTATCTTAATTGCCAGTGTATTAGCTATCTCTGCGTTGGTGAATATCTTGCTGGGGCCACTCTCCAAAGTGTCACAGGCGCTGGCTAAAATTGCCGATGGTAATGGCGATTTGACCCAGAGAATCGAGGTAGAAAGTCGAGATGAAGTGGGCGTACTTGCTGAGAGTTTTAACCGCTTCGTAGGTAGCCAACATGAACTTATCACTCATATTCGTCAGTTGGCAACTGAGCTGGATCTCGATGCTGAGCGAAGCCTAAACACGAATCAGGCTGCTGTACAGGAGTTGCAGAGACAGCAGCAGGAGGTGGCCATGGTTGCCACCGCGGTGACAGAGATGGCCAGTGCCACGCAGGAGATTGCATCAAATGCCGAAAATACAGCCACGGCTGCTCAGCAATCCTCATCGAGCAGTGAGCAGGGAAAGAATCAGGTTGATCAGACACGTCACTCGATTAACTCTCTGGCCAGCGAAGTGACTCTAGCAACGGAAGTAATTGGTGATCTTAGTCAACATGCCCAGTCAATCTCAGGGATCTTGTCGACGATTCAAGGGATAGCAGAGCAGACTAACCTGTTAGCACTCAATGCTGCGATTGAAGCTGCCAGAGCGGGAGAGCAGGGGCGCGGATTTGCTGTGGTAGCTGATGAGGTACGTGTATTGTCTCGTCGAACTCAAGATTCAACCCAAGAGATCCACGCTACCATAGATACCCTGCAGCAGATGACGGCACGAGCGGTACAGCTGATGCAAACCAGTCAGGAGTTGGCGGGTAATAGTGTGAATGATGCCGATGAGGCAGCACTGGCATTAGAGGAGATAACTCAAGCTGTGTCACTTATCTCTGATATGGCGGGACAGATAGCGACAGCGGCAGAGGAGCAGACTCAGGTGACCGCTGAGATCACCCAAAATACCATAGCGATTAAAGATGTCACCGATGATATTACTGGTTCGGCCATGGATACATTGGAGCATGCTCAACAGCTTAAGCAAAGAGCCAATGATTTAAACGCTAAGGTCGCCACTTTTATTCTATAAAGTAGTAAAAGTAGTATTAGATGAGCCTGATATCAGGCTCATCTTTAGTTAAAGGCCTTGGCCACACTCTTACAAATAGTCTCTCTAACCCATCTGTGCCCTGGCTCCTCATCATTTCTCTCATGCCACAGCAACACATAAGCTAGTGGAATAAACTCAAACGGCAATGCCAACTCCATGAGTGGATATAGCTTTATGGCATGTCGAGCAAAGCTAGAGGGGAGTGTAAAGATAAGATCGCTATGGGCACATACACTTGCTGCGCCGTAAAAGTCAGGCACTGTGGTACTCAATCTGCGTCTATGCCCCAGCTCGGCGAGATGATAATCCAGCGCCCACCAGTCGTTACCTTCACAACGTACTTGCACATGAGACATCTCAAGATAGACCTGAAGGTCCCACTGCTTTGCGGCTACGGCGGCAAGAATAGGGTGCTCCTCTCTAACAAGGCAGACCTGATGGTCGGTAAACAGGGTTTGGTGCGCGATACCATCTGGCAAGTGATCTATCTGGAAGTCTGATTGGGGATGGAGATCTCGCCCTGATATTCCAAAATCTATCTGACCACTCTGAAGTGACTGTATCGATTGCTCCATCCACACATAACTATCCAGCTTTAGGTTAGGAGCATTATTGAGAATAGGCCCGATAAAGTAGGGGAGTAAGGTCTCATAGGCACTCTCTACCATGGCAAATGAGAAGTGACGATCACTGCTTGCGGGCACGAAACTAGGAGGTTGTGTGAGTTGATAGAGTCCCTGCAGCATATCGGGTAACTTAGTGCCGAGCTGCATGGCGTGTGAGGTGGGCTTGAGTCCGTGGGATGTACGAATAAACAGAGGATCGCCAAGGGCTTCGCGCAAACGATTAAGGCTCTTACTCAATGCCGATTGACTCACATGAAGACGGCTAGCCGCACGAGTCACGCTTTGCTCTTCAAGTAGCACCTGCAAAATAACCAGCAGGTTAAGATCTATTCTCGATAAATTATCTAAACTCATTAGATATTCCTAAAAGGAAATTCATTCTTGAAATTATACCATTTCTGTTCATAACATGAGTCAGTTAAAATTTCTCTATTGAAAATTGTTCCATCTTGAGAGAACCCATGCGTCGTAATCTGTTACCTATCTTAATGTCTATGGTGGTGTTAAGTCCTTTAGCCATCGATATCTATCTACCCTCTATGCCTGCTATGGCCACTGAGTTTGCCGTGTCTGCCAGCGATGTGCAGTCAACTTTAGTTCTTTTCCTGTTTGCGATGGGTGTGGGTCAGATAGTGATAGGTCCCTTAGCGGATCGTTTTGGTCGTCGTCCAATCGCACTGGGTGGTGTGTTGTTGTATATCGCCAGTAGCATATTGGCTGCTGTTGCTATGGAGTTCCACTGGTTACAGATAGCAAGGGTACTACAGGGGCTGGCTGCTTGCTCCACCTCGATAGTGGTGTTTAGTGCCGTTCGCGACTGCTTTACGCCTAAAGAGGGAGCCCGTTACTATAGTTATCTCAATGGGGTTATCTGTGTTATTCCGGCATTAGCGCCTACATTAGGTGGCTTACTCGCTCTGCAGTTTGGTTGGCGTTCAACCTTCGTATTTATGACACTTTACGCCATTGTGATGATGATCTTGATTGGCTATCGCCTTCCTGAAACTCGTCCTGCCAATACGGTAACGACTGGCCCACTCTATCGTTGGTCACGCTATCAGCCAGTGCTTGTTGAGCCTCACTTTGTTTTCTATGCACTGTGTTGTATGGCTGGTATGGCATCAATTTTAAGCTATGTTTCATATGCACCTGTTTGGCTTATCGATAATTTGGGCGTATCAGAATTGACCTTTAGTGGTCTGTTTGGACTCAATGCGGTCGTTAATATCGCAGCCTGCTTTGCAGCGCCTATGGTGATCAATCGATTAGGTAACCGTCCGACTGTAATACTGGCTCTGGTTACTATGCTAGCGTCAGCGCTTATTCAAGTGTTATTGCAAGGAGTTGGGCCGACTCAAGGCTTAGCGGCTGCATTTAGCTTTATGTTACCTATGATGTTGCTTTGTATTGGCTTTGCTCTTTTATTGGGTCCTGCAACTAGCATGGCACTGGCAGCCTTCGGCGAGCGAGCGGGAACGGCAACGGCGATATTAGGCTTTATTCAGATGAGTGGCGCTTCCTTGATCGCCGGTCTAGTACAGCAAACGGAGCTGACCGCTCCCTATGCGGTCGCAGTTGTGATGGGCGCCTTGACTTCTGGCTTACTTATTGTGATGGCGATGTCACGCTTCGATCACTGGCATCAAGAGCAGTACGCTCATTAAGTTAGAGATAGAGAGCGACTTTTAAGTTTAAACGAGACACCCTTTGCCCGCTGACTGCTAACCACAGGAAGTGGGCATTTTTTTGCTCACGTTAATATCACTTTCTTATATTGATTGGTATAAACTGTCGACATTCATGATTGATAGAAGAGAGTGCTGTGGCGCGTCCCGTTTGCCCTAAATGCCATTACCCATTAAACGCTTGTCTGTGCTCGAGTATTGAACGGATGCAGGTATCGACAGAGCTGATTGTGCTGCAGGATCCTAGTGAAGTGGGCCATGCTAAAAATAGTGTACGCTTGATGGAGTTGGTGATCCCCGAGACACAAGTTTATGTGGGAGAAACGCCGCAAGATTTTCAAGCATTACGTCACTATCTTGATAGCTGTGGTAAGCCTATTTTTCTGGTTTATCCGTCGGATTCGAGCTCTGATGTTGCCGAGACAAGTTTTACCGATCAAGCTGTACTACTACTGCTGGATGGTACCTGGCGAAAAGCCTATAAACTGCTGCAGTTAAATCCTTGGTTACAGAGCTACCCCGCGCTGCATCTAGATCTGACATCGGCATCCAATTATAAGATACGCAAAGCCAGTAGAGCGGACAGTCTATCGACATTGGAAGCGGCGGCCATGATGCTGAAAGCCATTGAACCTGATCTGCAGATCACCCCGTTAACCAACGCCTTAGACGCTATGGTTCAGCAGCGTATTCGCTCTATGCCTCTAGAGGTAAGAAAACGCTACGAGTAAGGTCTGATTGGTTTATACAATTGGCGTTACTGTGATGTATATCAGTCTGTTATGAGTGAAATAATATTCTGATCACGCTTATTTTAGATTAAATAGTATCTAATATAAGGAATCATCTGTATGACAGGTGATGTGAAAGCTGTGTTAGTTAACTGTCCATGCAGGGAGGCAGTACCAGTAATTTATTAGTGGCTACTGACACAGCTTTCCCTCTTTAATAAAACAGTCTTTATCTTAGGGCTAAGCTGTTTTGTCTCTGGAGAAGTTATCTAAAGTAAACTTAGCCGCATCTTCTGGATGTCCGAAGAAGAAACCTTGGCCAAAACCTTTGCCCATCTTCTCTAATATCTCTTTTTGCTGCTGGGTTTCAACTCCCTCAACAACAAAGCTGATATCCAATGCTTGAGCTAACTGTATCATCGCTTGGCAAAGTTCTTTACCTTGCGGCTCACTGAGTCTTTGGGCAAAGCCTGCATCTATCTTTAAGCTGTCAATGGGAAGGGTGCCCAGCTTACTTAATGATGAGAGTCCGGCACCGAAATCGTCAATGGCGATACTGACACCAAGCGCTTTGAGGGCGAGTAAGGTTTTTGTCACGGTCTCAGGCTGCCTTAATAGGGCAAGCTCGGTAATTTCAAGCACCAAGGCTTCGGCTGGTAGTTTACTGGATTGGAGTACCTGTGTGACTTGTTGTACAAAGTCATGATGTTCAAGCTGCATCGGCGAGATATTGACGCAGACTTTCAGATCAGGTGAGTACTTTCGCCACTCTAGCATCTGTTCACAAGCCAGCTGCATAGCCCACTGACCTATAGTGATAAGTAGGCCTGTCTCTTCAAGCAGGGGAACAAAGTCACTGGCATTAATCACTTTACCATCGGGCTTTTGCCATCTTAACAGTGCTTCAACGCCTATGAGTGAGTTGCACTCTAGATTGACGATGACTTGATAGGCCAGCTTAAACTGATCTAGGTTATGGGCATGGCGCAATTCACTTAGCGTGTGGAGCTTCTGTTCAGCCTCTTGATGCATTTTTTTATCGTAAAAGAGTAGGTGGCTAGGACTCTTTTTGGCGCTGTACATCGCAGTATCTGCAAGGCTTAGTAGCTTATCTGCGTGGTTACTGTGCTCTGGAAACAGCGCAATACCAATACTGGTGCCCAGATAGAGCTTTTGATCGTCTATTTCGAACGGAGTATCAAATAGAGACATGATCTGCTTAGAGAGCGCCTCTATCTCCTGGCGGCTTGTGCAGTTTTGCACGACTAAGGTGAACTCATCGCCACCTAAGCGGGCAATCTCAGCATTTTCGATACAACTGGCTTCTAATCGAGCCGATACCAATTGCAGTACCTTGTCACCGGTAGCATGGCCAAAACAGTCGTTAATGTTTTTAAAGCCATTGAGATCGAGAAACATCACAGCCCCAAGTGTATCGGGACTCATTTTTGTCTGTTTTATCGCTTGATTTAGCAGCTTTTTGAGATGGAATCGATTAGGTAGCCCTGTGAGGGAGTCGAACATAGCTTGTTCGGTGAGTTTACTCTCCAACTGCTTTTTAGAGCTGATATCACTAAAGATGGTGACAAAATAGACCTGATTTTCAACCGTGAGCTTACGGCAGCTTTTCCAAGCTGGGAACTGCGAGCCATCAGATCTGAGCTTCCACACCTCTCCTTGCCAATTACCACGCTCCTCAATGGCTTTGTTATACTCGGCTGTTACGTTCAGTGGGTGATCATCGATATTGATAAGATCTGTTTTGCTACCGATCAACTGCTCGCTACTATAGCCACAGATACGACACATGGCTTTATTTACCGCAAGGATAGAGTGAGCACTATCTGTGATATACACAGCTTCCGCATTATCTTCTAAAATCAGTGACATCAACTCTTTTGGTAGCGTATCTAAGCCGTTGCTGGCTTTGACTCTGGTTCGGCTACGTCGATTTTTCGATTCAAATTGTGCAATGAGCACATTAAGCTTATCGAGCTTAAATGGAAATAGAGTTACCTTAGTGGGAAGGTCTGTTCCTTGTCGACTAATGTAGTGCCAGTTGAACTCTGTGATATCGCCTTTAGACGCTTGCTCTATCATCTGTCGAGTATACTCTACGCTGCTTCGCCCTGATGATTGAATGCGAGGCGAGAAGTCGTACGGGCTAGCTTGAATAAAGCCATCTGATTGAGTTTGAAAATAGGATAGCGCGGCCGAATTAGCACCGATAAATTGATGATCTTGAATTAAGGCTAATGGAGGTGAATCTTCTTGCTGCCAAAGATTAAGTTGGTAAATTAAGCTTGGCTTACTCGAAGTAAGCTTAGACAATAAAGTGGACCACGATGTCATTTTAATGCTTCCTAGTCACAAGTCCTATTTCCTATTATTTGGAAATTTAGGCCAAAATTCAGTGATGCATGCAACGTATTTATTAGAATAAGATTGATTTAGTGTTAAAAGTAACCTGATTTGTTCTGTATAACAAATGGGAATACCTGTTTTGCATCTGCATTATCGATAAAAAGCAGATTAATCATCTATGGTTTATGGGTAAAACACTCTCTTTATACATCTTTTTGAACCGTTTCGGGGAAACTTATTCAAATTTCGTTTTATGTATAGAGTTAACTAAGTTTAAGATTATATTACTATTTAGGAGAGAAAGATGGAGTTTTCGATCAATAATTGGCTTAAGTTATTCCCAGTATTAATACTCACAACTTTGTTTTTTTCCAGTACGTTGCTGGCTAAAGATAAATTGAGCTTAAGTGAAAAAGCCGATGCGGCGGATAAGCTTTCACAAGCTCTTGAGTCAGAGCAGCTACAGAAGGCGAAAGAGGCTGCTCGTGATACCCAAGCGCGGGAGAAGAAGATTTTAAAGCGGCAGGAGTCTGGGGATTGGGAAGCTGAGCAGAGAGAGAAAGCGCAGAAACAGTTTCATGAACGTGAGTCACGTCAGGATAAGTACCTTAGAGAAGCCAAAGAAGCCGCAGCGAAAGAGCGAAAAATTCACAAACCTTAACCTTATACTGATTGGTATTATTTATTAACTGATAGGAGATATTGTGAGTCTATGCCCCCTATGTGAGTGTGATGAACTCTCTCACTTTCACCAAGACAAGAAGAGAGTTTATCTAAGGTGCGATAATTGCCATCTTGTGGTCGTGCCTAAACACTATCTGCTGTGTGATGAGCAGGAGAAGGAGACTTATGATCAGCATAGGAATGATCCTCAGGATATGAGGTATCGCGAGTTTCTTGGCAGAGCCGTTAATCCACTTTTTAGTCAACTACCACAGGGAGCTGATGGGTTAGATTTTGGTTGTGGTTCGGGTCCCACAATCAGTGTGATGGCAGCCGAAGCAGGCTTCGCGATGGAAAACTATGACCTCTATTATCACAATGTCCCACAAAATCTAGCACGCACCTATGACTTTATTACCATGACCGAGGTGATTGAGCATATTGCCGAGCCCAAATCGCTGTTAATGCGCTTAGAACGACTGCTAAATCCGGGTGGGATCTTAGTGGTGATGACTAAGCTTGTAGAGAAAGAGATGGAGTTTGGCCAGTGGTATTATAAGGGAGATCCAACCCATATCTGCTTTTACTCAATGGAGACCTTCGATTGGATCGCTAAGCAGTTTGGTTGGCGTTTAGAGACTGTCGACTCAGATGTGGTCTTTTTTCATAAACATTAGTTATAGCAGTCATCGCCTCTCACTTAGGTGATGGTAACGGCTTTACACTATCCTCAGCTTTTCTCGAAAGTCACCACCGCCCTTATTTGAGTGGCTTTTGTCAGCATTCAGTTACAATCTTATCTTTATTTGCAGCTTGATTTTACACTCTATTTACCTTCTTATATGGATTGAATTTTAGGCAAGGTTAGCCTCTGCTGAGTGGCGCTGACCTTGTAACGCTATAAATGACAATAACAATTCATAAGGGATTATAGTGATGAACAGATCTGACTTGATTGCGGCATCTAAGCAATTACTGCTAGCTGGAGCGGCACTCTCCTGTGCTTTCGGGGTGCAAGCTGATAGCGAAATCGATGTAAAACAACTTTCCCAAGATATCGAACATCAGGTGATCGAATGGCGCAGGGATCTGCATCAACACCCTGAACTCTCTAACCGAGAGTTTCGTACCAGTAAAGTGATTAAGCAACACTTGGAATCATTAGGTTTAGAGGTGACTAGTAATATTGCTCATACCGGTGTGGTTGGCATATTGAAGGGGGGCAAACCCGGCCCCTTAATTGCGCTGCGCGCTGATATGGACGGATTGCCTGTTAAAGAGGAGGTGGATCTGCCTTTTGCCTCTAAAGCCACCGACACCTATAGGGGTCAAGAGGTCGGTGTTATGCACGCCTGTGGTCACGATACCCATGTTGCAATTTTAATGGGAGTGGCACAAAACCTAGTGAAGATAAAAGAGCAGTTAAGCGGTGACGTGATGTTTATTTTCCAGCCTGCAGAGGAGGGCGCGCCAGCAGGTGAGGAGGGCGGTGCTGAGTTGATGCTTAAAGAGGGGCTGTTTGCCAACAGAAAACCGGAAAAGATATTCGGTCTCCATGTTACCTCTAGTATGCCAACAGGGATGATCGGCCTGCGTGCTGGACCTGCCATGGCAAGTGAAGACTCCTTTACTATCACAGTTAACGGTAAGCAAACCCATGGTTCTCGTCCCTGGAATGGTGTCGATCCTATTGTGACCTCGGCACAGATCATCAATGGGGTGCAGACCATTGTCAGTCGTCAGGTTGATGTGACAGCAGCGCCTGCTGTTGTCAGTTTTGGTGCCATTAATGGTGGCATACGCTCAAATATTATTCCCGATGAGGTGGAGCTGATAGGCACAATACGCACGTTCGATCAGGATATACGCGCGGATATTAAGTTAAGACTCGCTAACTCTGCAACCATGATAGCGCAAAGCATGGGCGCTTCGGCGACAACAAAAATTGACCAAGGTTATCCTGTGACGGTCAATAACCCCGAGTTGGTAGCACAGATGAAGCCTGTTTTGGCTGGTGTGGTAGGTGATGAGATGTTGATTGAGCCCGGTTTGATCACCGGAGCGGAGGATTTCTCCTACTATGCGCTGGAAACCCCTGGTCTATTTTTCTTTTTAGGGGTCACACCTAAGGGGACTGATCATACGACGGCACCAAGTAATCACTCGCCTCGATTTTATGTTGATGAGAGTGCGTTAGTGGTGGGGGTTGAAGCCTTGACCCAGCTCGCGGTGACGTCCTTGTAGTAAGTGGCGATAAATTTTTAGATATTGATGAATAAGGGAGTAGCAGATGATCGGTCGATTAACTGGGCTGGTGATGGCGGCGGGAGTATTGTTTACTTCAGCGGCTGTACAGGCAACTGAAGCGAAAGATATATCTAGCTTTACGCTGGATAATGGCATGAAAATAATGGTGTTGGAGGATGCGTCAATTCCCAATGCAAACATGTACCTATTTTGGAAAGTTGGTTCACGTAATGAGGTACCTGGGATCACAGGTATCTCCCATTTTTTTGAACATATGATGTTTAATGGTTCAGAAAAATATGGACCCAAGATGTTTGACCGAACCATGGAGGCAGCCGGTGGCGCCAATAATGCTTACACCACAGAGAACTTAACGGTTTATACCGACTGGTTTCCTTCAAACGCCATTGAAACGATTTTCGATCTCGAAGCCGATCGTATCGGCAAGTTAGATATCGATGCCAAGATGGTGGAGAGTGAGCGCGGCGTGGTGGCATCTGAGCGTCTCACAGGTTTGGAAAACTCTAACTGGCGCACCCTGCAAGAGGAGCTAAAGGGGGCCGCTTTTAGGGCGCATCCCTATAGCTGGTCTGTGATTGGCCATGAGTCTGATATTGCAGCTTGGAGCTTAGACGACCTGGTTCAATATCATAAAACTTACTACGCGCCGAATAATGCGGTTGTGGTTATTGCGGGTGATGTGAAGTTGGCGGAAGTGAAAGCTTTGGCTGACAAATACTTTGCGCCTATTCCTTCACAGGCACCACCTAAAGAGGTGAAAACAGTCGAACCACTGCAGAAGGGTGAGCGTAGGGTGTTTGTACAGAAAGCCTCTGTCAGTACACCAAATGTGATGTTGGGCTACCATGTTCCAGCCACCTCTCATCAAGATTACTATGCGTTAAATCTGCTCTCTAATATTTTATCGACAGGCAATAGCTCACGACTTTACCAATCTTTGGTTGAGAGGCAGTTGGCATTAGAGGTGATGGCTTACCTGCCTATGGCAATCGATCCTAACCTGTTTTATGTTATGGCTGTGGCAAATTCTGGGGTGACGGCTAAAGAGTTAGAGCTGAATCTCATTGCTGAAATTAACAGAGTTTCCCGTGATGGCGTGACTGAGCAGGAGCTTGAAAAGGTAAAAAATATTAAGTTGATGGAGTTCTATCGTTCGATGGAGACGATTAACGGTAAGGCGAATACGATCGGTACTTATGAGCTCTATTTTGGGAGTTTTGATAAGCTGTTTAATGCGCCAGAGGCTTATAACAAAGTCACCACCGCTGATATTCAGCGAGTTGCACAAACCTATCTACGCCGTGCAAATCGCACCGTTGCTGTTTTAGCCGCTACAGAGGAAGCTGATGAATGAACACGTTAACTAATCTATCTAATCGTTCAAACAAGCTGATGGTTGCAATGGCGCTGGGTAGCATCTTGATGTTGTCGGCTTGTACTAGTACGGCTCCTAACAAGGTGGTCGATACCGGAAGCTTTAATGTTCCAAGCTACGAGCAGTATGTGTTAGACAATGGTTTGACCCTCTATCTTATGCCGCAAAAAGAGGTGCCACTTATTACCGTTAATGCCGTTGTCAGGGCGGGAGCCGTCAATGATACTACTGCGGGTGTTGCCAGTATGACGGCAAAGAGTCTGTTATTGGGCTCGAACGGAAAGAGCAAGAGTGAAATCGAGTTGATGGTCGATTTCTTAGGCGCTTCTATTGATGCTGGTGCGGGTAAAGAGGGGAGCTACCTGGAAGTCGATTTTATGGCAAAAGATAGCGAGACTATGTTACCTCTTATTCAAAACCTGCTGCTCTCCCCTAATTTCGATAGGAAGGAGTTTGAAAAGCTCCGCCAGCGTGAGATTGGTGGCCTATCTCAAGCTAAAGAGAGCCCTCGCTCTGTGATTAGCCGCTACTTTGATAAGCTGATCTTCGGTAAGCATCCCTATGGAAATGTCAGTTCTGGTAATCGCAGTTCACTTGCAGAACTTGAGGCTTCACAGTTAAGGGCTTTCTATAAAAGCTATTATCAACCTTCAAATACCGCCATTACCTTAGTGGGTGACTTCGATGCCGCCCAGATGAAGGCTAAGATAGAGGCACTATTTGGTCAGTGGAAGGGGTCAGAGCCGATTGTTAAAGCTGAACTAAAGTCAGCGCAGCCTAAGTTAGATAAGAGTCAGGTTTTGTTGGTGAATAAAGGCGATGCTGTTGAGTCGACCTTTCTTATTGGCGGCAAAGGGATCGCCAGAGATAACCCAGACTATGTTGGCCTACAGGTGATCAACACTATTTTAGGGGGCAGGTTTACCTCCTGGCTCAATGATGAGTTAAGGGTGAATGCAGGTTTAACCTATGGTGCCCGTTCAGGTTTTGTTGCTTATTCAGAAGGTGGAGTATTTAAAATCAGCACCTTTACTAAGACTGAAACCACTAAAGAAACCATAGATCTGGCGTTAAAAACCTATGCTAGATTATGGGAAACTGGGATCGACCAACAGACGCTGGACTCGGCAAAAGCGTATGTGAAAGGCCAGTTCCCGCCTAAATATGAGACCAGTGGTCAATTAGCAGGCTTACTCTCAGATATGTACCTGTATGGTTTTGATGACAGCTTTATCAATGACTTTCAATCCAACGTAGATGGCCTAACTTTAGCGGAAACTCAGAGGCTTATTGGGAAGTATTTCCCTCAGAAGAATCTGCAGTTTGTCTTAATCGGTAACGCCGAAAAAATTAAACATATTGCAAGTGAATATGGCGAAATGACCCAAGTGGATATTGAAGCGGTTGGATTTGGCGGCTAATGATGACTCATTGCTAGCTGTTATCAGCTAGTTGTAAGAGAAGGCTTGAAGTGATATCGCTTCAAGCCTTTTTATTTTTATCAGTGATATTTATGGATCCTGTTATTTCTGCTTTGCTGTTCTACACTTTAATTCAAAGAGATGAAGGATTGGAGAAAGACGTGGTAACTAAAAGCTCAGATAGTATGTTTGAGAACATACACGCTTTCGAAGGTGATGATGCTATTGATTGGTGTCATATCAGGGAAAGTATAAAAGTATTGATATTAGCCATGGCACAGATAGAGCTGTCATTGACCGACGGTGAACATAATGTGACTAACTTGGGAGCACTGTTTACCGATATGGCTGACCATCTTGGTGAGGTAAATGAGTTCCTATCTACCCATAGCGATACTCCCGTTCTCGTGATGGCACATAGCACCATTTTGGTGGATAAAGTGAATGAGGGAGTGGTGGCTTTTCAGTTCTACGATCGTATATCACAACGTCTTCAACATGTGATCATGGGCTTAGCTTTGATGGAGGAGGTGCTAAGCAGTAAAGAGCGTCGTACATCTCAAGATGCATGGAAGGAGCTGCAGGAGGGGATTCAGAAGAGTTATTCTCTTGACTGTGAGAGGAAGATGTTTGATCTTCTTCTTAAAGGAACGCCTGTTCATGAAGCATTAAAGCTTTATAAAGAGGAGTATCAGCAAGAGGCTGAAGATGATATTGAGTTGTTTTAAATACGGATTACTTTGCTGTTTATTTTTATGTTTCCCCATGACGTCATGGGCCGAGAGGGCAAATTTTAACGAGTTTTGCAGTGCACTTGATGGCCAGTGGCAGGGAAGTTCGGCTAAGCCAAAACAGAAACCGGTCCAGACCAAGATTAACGCTAACTGTTCAGATGATCGACGTCAGCTCATTTTCACCGTCAACCCCAGTGCTAAGCATCCTTTAAGTGAAACATGGTGGTTTAGGGCTAGGGGAGAGGCCATCTCTCTTATCTATTTTGACGGCGTTGATGAAGACAAGAGTCAGCTATTTAGCCTGTATCATCATCAAGGGAGTTATTCCTTGTTGGGAGAGGGAGAGTTGAATAGTCGTCCAGCAATGATTCAACTCAGATTCGATCAAAAGGAGGTTGGCTGGCTCTGGTTGCAAAATATCCAATACTTAGATGATGACACAGATAGCTACCTCTTCTATCGAGGAATAGAGATGCTCCCAGCCGCAGAGCAGTGAACTACTTTAAGCTAAAATGCTTAGACCGCCCCTTCAAATCCTAACTGTCTCCAAGCTTCATAACTGATAATCGCCACGGCATTGGAAAGATTCAAACTGCGACTGTTAGGTGTCATGGGGATCTTTAGTCGCTGACTGGTTGGCAATGACTCTATGATCTCAATGGGCAGGCCGCGAGTTTCAGGGCCAAATAGCAGCACATCCTCTTTTTCAAAACTCAGCTCAGTGTGATGACGGCTGCCTTTAGTGGTGCAGGCCATAATGCGCTTACCTTCCATAGCCTGTAGAAAACTCTCAAAATCTTTATGACGGGTCACACGAGTGAGATCATTATAATCAAGACCTGCTCGGCGCAGTTTCTTTTCCTCCAGATCGAAACCTAAAGGCTCGATGAGGTGCAGCTGACAGCCGTTGTTAGCGCAAAGACGAATAATGTTACCTGTATTTGGAGCTATCTCTGGCTCATAGAGTGCGATATGAAACATGCGGATCTGCCTATAAATCTGCCTATAAAATAATGAGCCGTGATTATACGTAAAATATGGGATAGATCCCATATCAGGGTTTGTATCAATTGACGTATCTGTTTATATTTCATCGGTGGAATCGACCTTGCGGTAAATGGGGTAAAACAGGTATGGATCTCGCTAAACTCTCACGGATCAGCATGAAACATCTGATCACCCTGCATGTCATGTTAGACACCTTAAGTGTAACCGCCAGTGCCGAGCGACTATGCTTAAGCCCGTCATCGGTCAGTAAAACCTTAAGCCAGTTAAGATTGAACCTAGATGATGAGCTGTTCTATCGTCATGGCAACAAGTTGGTGGCAACACAGTTAGCCCGCCGTTTAGGCCCCGCAGTGCATCAGATCATCAACGACATGAATCAGATCATGACTCAGGAGGTTTTTAATCCGGCGGTATATGAGGGCAGCTTTTCTCTGGCGATGCGTGAGAGCACCTTTGAACTGCTTGCGGCCAAATTGAGCGCCCATGTGCTTAACTTAGCTCCGAATATTCGTTTGGATATCCACTCTAAAAATACGGTTGGTTTCGATGGACTGGTAAAAGGAACATTGGACTTTATTATCTTACCCCACGACTTAAGCCAACCTCCTATCGCCCGTAACGAGTTAGTGTGGGAGGCGCTGATTAACGATGAGATGGTGTGCTTAATGAGTGCTTCGCACCCACTTGCTATTAAGTCGAAGCTCTCTATCGATGATTACCTAAACTACAGTCATGTCGGTATTAGCGATACCGATCTCAATACCCCATTCTTTGAGATGCAACTTGCGCAGCAAGAGTACAGCCGAGCCGTGCCCATATCTGTGGCTGATTTTGGTAGTGCTGCTTTAATGTGTCACCACAGTGAACTGCTGTTCACTTGCTCTCGACGTTGGGCTGAAAACGCTTTTCAAGCTGATGGGTTAGTGACTAAGCCTCTGCCCTTTGATTATGGTGAGGTCGCTTATAGTTTGGTGTGGCACAGGCAGAGTATGAATGACCCTGCATTGCGTTGGCTGTATGAGCAGATAGTGGGGTTTACCATCAAGCTGAGAGCCTTCGAATGAAGGCTTAATACATTCTTTTGTTTTAGCTTCTGGCTGGTTTGTCATTTGGAAATGTGTTTGAAGCTTGCAACTTCAGTTATCAACTCAACAAGAGTTGTGCTGAAGCATACAAAAATGAGTCTAATTCTAAATACGAGTAAGTCTTACTTTGACCCAATTTTGAAGAAAGTTTGACGTAGGTCACATTTTTTTGCTAGGGTGAACTTAGCAGTTTAGGTCGAGGTTTTCATTGATATAACGAAGACTCAATCAACTGGGAGTTCGTCATTAGCCCGCTCCGCTGGCTGAGCCGGATTCGACAGTGCTGAGGCATTGCTATTAGAAGCTTCGACCGGACTACTTTTCAATCCGACTCTTGCGAACACTATCGGATACCAATAAAGCTACCCTAGGGTAACTTTGATAAGCCTAACAAGTCTGCATTCATGTTAGGCAAAAAAACAAAAAAGCATCCCACAGGGATGCTTTTTTTTGTTTTCAGCCCTAAACCACCTACTTCAGTAGGTGGTTATCATCAATTAGGCTTTGCCTGAATATCTACTCATGTTAATTGAACTCTAACTTTTAGCGAAGTAATAGAGGATAAAAAACATG